>DASTIW010000019.1:0-2699 GCA_035717205.1 Propionibacteriaceae bacterium
CGGCATGGTCCTGCCGACCTGGCAGGAGGCGCTGGACCAGGTCGAGAAGGACCCCGACGCGAAACCGGCGCATGTGATGCGGTTCGGGCGGCAGACCGACCTGGCTGGCATCATCGCCCCCTCACCGGACGCCGACCGGGCAGTCCGCTACCTCACCAAGTACCTGACCAAGTCCGTGGCAGACGCCTATGCCGGCGAGGGCGTCGACCCGGCGTATGAGGCCCACATAGACCGGTTGCACGCTGAGGTCCGGTATCTGCCGTGCTCGCCGGCGTGTGCGAACTGGCTCCGCTACGGCATCCAGCCCGACCAGCCCGGCCCCGGCCTGGAGGCGGGCCGGTGTCCGTCGAAGGCGCACGACCGCGAGCATCTCGGTCTCGGCGGTCGCCGTGTCCTGGTGTCGCGTCAGTGGTCCGGGAAGACGCTGACCGAGCACAAGGCCGACCGTGCCACCGTCGTCCGCGAAGCGCTTTTCGCCGCCGGCATCGTCGCACCCGAAACGGAACGCCTCGCCGCGACAGTCACCCTGGCAGATGGGACACCACGGTTCATCTGGACAGACACCCGACCCGATCCTGCGACGTACGCGCGTGTACTGCTCGCATCGATCGCCGAGCGGCACCGCTGGCGCGCCCAGTACGAAGCCGTCAAACAGACCAAGGCGCCTGTGGATAGCGCTTCGGCAACCGGACCGCCCTAGTTTCGCAACCGATCAGGCGGCTCAGCCAACCATTCCTCGGCCTCCCCCGATGACCGGCCCGCCTTGGTCGGAGAACCTGCTGGTCAAGGGTGAGCGCAGCGAATCCGCCAGGACCGAGCGCAGCGAGGCCCTTGACGAGCGGTTCGCAGACCACAAGATCCCGGATCGGGGGAGGCCGAGAACTCAACTGCAGAACGGAAGTGAGATTGATGGATGGTTTGGTGAAGGTGGACGAGGTGGCTTCGATGCTTCAGGTCTCGCGTTGGACGGTGTACCGGCTGATCAAGGAGCGGGAGCTCGTCAGTGTGAAGGTTGGCAGTAGCCGCCGTGTGCCGGTACAGGCAGTACGCGACTACATCGCAGCGCTGATTGAGGTGGCCTGATGGCCGGCCGTACTGCCGGCGGTAGGGCACGGCGGAACGTGAACGGCGAGGGAAACATCCGTCAGCGAGCCGACGGCCGCTGGGAGGCGCGCACCTACGTCATCACGTCGGATGGTCGCGAGATTCGCCGCAGTGTGTATGGCCGTTCCTGGGATGAAGTGCACTCGGCTTTGACAAGGCTCCAGGCAGACCGGATGTTGGGGCGCCGAGTGGGTGGCTCGGCGGAGACGATGGCTGAGTATCTACCGAGATGGCTGGAGGACGTGGCGAAGGCCCGGGTTCGCGACACGACGTATGACGGGTACGAGTACCTCATCCGGATTTATTTGGTACCTGAGTTCGGGCGCTACCGTCTCAGCCGGCTTCAGGCAGCTGACGTGCGACGTGGGCTTCAGCGGTTGAAAGGCGTGTGTCAGTGCTGTCGCCAAGGCCGCGACCTCGCCCGCCTCGCACGGGCAGAGGCAGAGGAGGCCCGACGGGCCGGCCGGCAGCCGCGCAAGAACGCGCGGAGGATCCGCGGTGCGGTCTGCTGCGCGCTGACCCCACCGGAGTGCTGCCGGGATGTCTTGTCAGACAGCACCATCCAGGCGATGCATCGGCTGCTGCGTACTACCTTGCAAGACGCCGTGAGTGACGGACTGATCGCCGACAATGTCGCGCGGAACCTGCGTTTGGTGTACCCGTACCAGCCACGATTCCGTCCGTGGTCTGCCGTGGCGGCTCGCCAGTTCTTGGCGGCATCGCGGTATCACCGTCTGGCCGCGCTTTTTGCACTAGCCCTGATGACCGGGCTTCGTCGAGGTGAGGTTCTCGGTCTCTCCTGGCGGGACGTCGACTTGGATCAGGGTGTGATCCATGTTCGCCAGGCGCTGCACCGGGTGGGCGGCGGGCTGCGACTCGGCCCGGTCAAGACCAGTGGATCGATGCGGTGGGTGGCCCTCCCCCAGCCATGCGTGCGAGCGCTGGCAGAGCACCGAGAGCGCCAAGAGGTGGAGCGTCACGAGGCTGGCGATCGCTGGGTGGAAACGGGCCTCGTCTTCGTCGCAACCACCGGGCGGCCGCTGGACCCAGCGAACGTCAACAAGGCATTCGCCAGCCTCATCGCAGAGGCTGGCGTTCCGCGCATCCGGTTCCACGACCTGCGGCATTCCTGCGCCACGCTGCTGTATGAACTTGGGGTGTCGATCGAGAATATCCAGGACGTGCTGGGCCACTCGACTCCCGTCATCACCAAGCTGCTGTACGTGGACGGCTCGGAGAAGGTGCATCGCGGAGCCGCCGACCGTCTCGGCGAGGTGTTCGAGTGACGAGGGTTGGGGTCACGTTGGGGTCAGATTCCGCCGTTGCGTCCGGATTGGCTGGTACCGTCGGCATGGCTGCTCGACCGTTTGCCCTTGTCCGCGCGGGTTGTAGGTGGGTGGAGCCAAGGGGACTCGAACCCCTAACCCCCTGCTTGCAAAGCAGGTGCGCTACCAAATTGCGCCATGGCCCCGCGGACGGCTGACCGACCGACGCACGATCGTACGCCATCGACGCTGCCGTCGCCAAAGCCGAGGCCACGGCGCCCTCACAGACGCCAACCACAGATACGCCCCGCCGGCCCAACCGGCCAGATC
>DASTIW010000020.1:0-167527 GCA_035717205.1 Propionibacteriaceae bacterium
GGCCGCACGCTGCCGCACTCCGTGCTGATGATGATCCCCGAGGCGTGGGAGAACCACACCGAGATGGACCCCGCCCGGCGCGCGTTCTACGAGTTCCACGCGTCGATGATGGAGCCCTGGGACGGTCCGGCCTGCGTCGTGTTCACCGACGGCACGCAGATCGGCGCGGTGCTCGACCGCAACGGCCTGCGGCCCTCGCGCTACTGGGTGACCGACGACGGCCTGGTCGTGCTGGCCTCCGAGGTCGGCGTGCTCGACCTCGACCCCGCCACCATCACCCGCAAGGGCCGGCTCCAGCCCGGCCGGATGTTCCTCGTCGACACCGACGAGCACCGCATCATCGAGGACGAGGAGATCAAGGCGGAGCTCGCCGCCGAGCACCCCTACGACGAGTGGCTGCACGCCGGCCTGATCAGCCTCGGCGACCTGCCCGACCGCGAGCACATCGTCCACACCCACGCGTCGGTCACCCGCCGCCAGCAGATCTTCGGCTACACCGAGGAGGAGCTGCGGATCCTCCTCACGCCGATGGCCAACACCGGCGCGGAGCCCATCGGCTCGATGGGCACCGACACCCCGATCGCCTCGCTCAGCGACAAGCCGCGGCTGCTCTTCGACTACTTCAGCCAGCTGTTCGCCCAGGTGACCAACCCGCCGCTCGACGCGATCCGCGAGGAGCTGGTCACCTCGCTCCAGGGAACCATCGGACCCGAGGCCAACCTGCTGGACCCGGCACCGGCGTCCTGCCGCCAGGTGGTGCTGCCGTTCCCGGTGATCTCCAACGACGACCTCGCCAAGATCCGGCACATCAACCGCGACGGTGACATGCCGGGCTTCATCACCCACGTCTCCCGCGGCCTCTACGCCGTCGAGGGCGGCGGGGAGGCGATGGCCGCGCGTATCGAGGAGATCTGCCAGGAGGTCTCGGCCGCGATCGCCGACGGCGCGCGCATCATCGTGCTGTCCGACCGGCACTCGACCGCCGAGCTGGCGCCGATCCCGTCGCTGCTGCTCACCGGCGCGGTCCACCACCACCTGGTGCGGGAGAAGACCCGCACCCAGGTCGGCCTCCTCATCGAGGCCGGTGACGTGCGCGAGGTCCACCACGTCGCCCTCCTGATCGGGTACGGCGCCGCCGCGGTCAACCCCTACCTCGCCATGGAGTCCGTCGAGGACCTCGCCCGCGACGGCTACTACGTCAAGACCGAGCCCGAGCAGGCCGTCGCCAACCTGATCAAGGCGCTCGGCAAGGGCGTGCTCAAGGTGATGTCCAAGATGGGCGTGTCGACCGTCGCGTCCTACACCGGGGCGCAGATCTTCGAGGCGGTCGGCCTCAGCCAGGCCGTGGTCGACAAGTACTTCACCGGCACCGTCTCCAAGCTCGGCGGCATCGAGCTCGGGACGATCGCGGAGGAGGTCGCCCGCCGGCACGCCGACGCGTACCCGCCGGCCGGCATCGCGCCCGCCCACCGCGAGCTCGCGATCGGCGGCGAGTACCAGTGGCGCCGCGAGGGCGAGCCCCACCTGTTCGACCCCGAGACCGTGTTCCGGCTCCAGCACTCCACCCGCGAGGGCCGCTACGACGTCTTCAAGCAGTACACCCAGCGCGTCGACGAGCAGGCCGAGCGCCTGATGACGTTGCGCGGGCTGTTCCGCTTCAAGGAGGGCGTCCGCGAGCCGGTGCCTCTGGAGGAGGTCGAGCCCGTCAGCGAGATCGTGAAGCGCTTCTCCACCGGCGCGATGTCCTACGGGTCGATCAGCCGCGAGGCCCACGAGACCCTCGCCATCGCCATGAACCGCCTCGGCGGCAAGTCCAACACCGGCGAGGGCGGCGAGGACCCCGACCGCCTGTACGACGCAGAGCGCCGCTCGTCGATCAAGCAGGTCGCCTCGGGGCGGTTCGGCGTGACGGCCGACTACCTCACCAACGCCGACGACATCCAGATCAAGATGGCCCAAGGGGCCAAGCCCGGTGAGGGCGGCCAGCTGCCCGGCCAGAAGGTCTACCCGTGGGTCGCGAAGACCCGTCACTCCACGCCCGGTGTGGGGCTGATCAGCCCGCCCCCCCACCACGACATCTACTCCATCGAGGACCTCAAGCAGCTGATCCACGACCTGAAGTGCGCCAACCCGTCGGCGCGGGTGCACGTCAAGCTGGTCGCCGAGGTCGGTGTCGGCACTGTCGCGGCCGGGGTGTCGAAGGCCAAAGCCGACGTGGTGCTGATCTCCGGCCACGACGGTGGTACCGGCGCCGCCCCGCTGACCTCGCTGAAGCACGCCGGTGGGCCCTGGGAGCTCGGCCTGGCCGAGACCCAGCAGACCCTGCTGCTGAACGGACTGCGCGACCGGATCGTGGTGCAGGTTGATGGCCAGCTGAAGACCGGCCGCGATGTCGTGATCGGCGCCCTGCTGGGTGCTGAGGAGTTCGGCTTCGCCACCGCACCCCTGGTTGTCAGTGGCTGCATCATGATGCGCGTCTGCCACCTGGACACCTGCCCCGTTGGGGTCGCGACGCAGAACGAGGAGCTGCGCTCCCAGTTCTCCGGCAAGCCCGAGTTCGTGGTGAACTTCTTCCAGTTCATCGCCGAGGAGGTCCGCGAGTACCTCGCCGAGCTTGGCTTCCGTTCGCTGGAGGAGGCGATCGGCCACGTCGAGGCGCTGGACATCCGTGAGGCGCTCGACCACTGGAAGGCACACGGGCTGGACTTGCGGCCGATCCTGCACAAGCCGGACCTCCCGGAAGGCACGCCGCTGCGGTCGACCATTCCGCAGGATCACGCGCTCGAGTTCGCGCTCGACCAGAAGCTGATCGACCTGTGCCGTCCGGCGCTGTCCAACGGTGAGCCGGTTCGGGCCGCGCTGCGGATCAGGAACGTCAACCGTACGGTCGGCACCATCTTGGGCCACGAGGTGACGAAGGCCACCGGCGGCAAGGGGCTGCCCGACGGCACCATCGACATCACCTTCAACGGGTCGGCCGGTCAGAGCTTCGGCGCGTTCCTGCCGGCGGGCATCACCTTGCGGCTGGAGGGTGACAGCAACGACTACGTCGGCAAGGGCCTCTCCGGCGGGCGGATCGTCGTACGCCCCGACCGCTCGGCCACCTTCGTCGCGGAGGACCACATCATCGCCGGCAACGTGATCGCCTACGGCGCCACCGGCGGGGAGATCTTCATCCGGGGTCAGGTCGGGGAGCGGTTCTGCGTCCGCAACTCCGGCGCCATCGCGGTCGTGGAGGCGCTGGGCGACCACGGGTTGGAGTACATGACGGGCGGCGTTGCGGTCGTCCTGGGCAGCACCGGACGCAACGTGGCGGCCGGCATGTCCGGCGGGGTCGGCTACATCCTCGACCTGGACGCCAAGCTGTTGAACACCGAGATGGTGGACCCGGTCGGGCTCGATGCGGAGGACCTGGAGCTGCTGAAGCACCTGGTCACCCGACATCACGAGGAGACCGACTCGGCCGTGGCGGCTCGGCTGCTGGCCGACTGGGAGACGGCGCAGACCCGCTTCACCAAGGTCCTTCCGCGCGACTACGCCCGGGTGCTGGCCGCCCGCGTACGGGCCGAGGCGGAAGGCCTGGACGACGCTGCCACCACAACAAGAATGATGGAGGCCGCACATGGCTGACCAACCTGACTGGGGGACAACCCATGGCTGATCCACGCGGTTTCATCACCACGCCGAGGCGGGTTGCTGAGCGCCGCCCCGTGCAGGAGCGCATCCACGACTGGCACGAGGTCTACCCGGGAACCCCCGGGAGGGCCCTGCTGCCGATCATCTCCGAGCAAGCCGGCCGCTGCATGGACTGCGGCATCCCGTTCTGCCACACCGGCTGCCCGCTGGGCAACCTGATCCCGGAGTGGAACGACCTGGTCTGGCGGAGTGACTGGGAGGACGCGTTGGAGCGGCTGCACGCCACCAACAACTTCCCCGAGTTCACCGGCAGGCTGTGCCCGGCCCCGTGCGAGACCGCGTGCGTGGTCGGCATCAACCGCGACCCGGTGACCATCAAGAACGTCGAGGTCACCATCATCGACAAGGCCTGGGACGAGCGCCGGGTCAAGCCGCAGCCGCCGGAGTGGCACACCGGGAAGACGGTGGCAGTCGTCGGCTCCGGCCCGGCCGGTCTGGCCGTGGCGCAGCAGCTCACCCGGGCGGGCCACACCGTGGCCGTGTTCGAGCGGGCCGAGGAGCCCGGCGGCCTGATGCGCTTCGGCATCCCCGAGTTCAAGATGGAGAAGGTCGTGCTGGACCGCCGGATCCGCCAGATGCGGGACGAGGGGACCAACTTCCGCAACGGCGTGCACGTCGGCGTGGACGTCACCGGGCAGCAGCTCAAGGCTCGCTACGACGTGGTCGTGCTGGCCATCGGGTCCACCGTCGCGCGTGACCTGCCGGTGCCGGGTCGTGAGCTGGGTGGCATCCACCAGGCGATGGAGTACCTGCCGCAGGCGAACCGGGTTGCTCGTGGCCGCGAGGTGCCGAACCAGATCACCGCGAAGGGCAAGCACGTGGTGATCATCGGTGGCGGCGACACCGGTGCGGACTGTCTTGGCACCGCCATCCGTCAGGGCGCGGCGTCCATCACCCAGCTGGAGATCATGCCGACACCTCCGGAGGATCGGCCCGGTCACCAGCCCTGGCCGACGTACCCGATGATCTATCGGGTCGCCTCGGCGCACGAGGAAGGCGGCGAGCGGCTGTACTCGGTCTCCACCTCCGAGTTCACCGGCGACGCCGGCGGTAACGTGGCCAGCCTGAAGATCTCCCAGGTGGTCTTCGATGGCGGGAAGCTGAAGAAGATCGAGGGCACCGAGAAGGAGATCCCCGCCGAGCTGGTGCTGCTGGCGATGGGCTTCACCGGCCCCGAGCGGCCCGGGGTGGTGGAGCAGCTCGGTGTGAGTCTGGATGAGCGCGGCAACATCGCACGGAACGCCGACTACGCCACCGATGTGGACGGGGTGTTCGTCTGCGGCGACGCGGGGCGGGGACAGTCGCTGATCGTCTGGGCGATTGCCGAAGGCCGGGCCTGCGCGGCCGGTGTCGACAAGTTCCTGTCGGGCTCCACCAAGCTGCCCAAGCCGATCCCGCCGACAGCTCGTCAGATGATGGTCTGAACGTCGCCGGCGGAGCGATGACTCAGTACGCCGCGCTGCTCCGCGGAGTCAACGTGGGTGGCAAGAAGGTCTCCATGGCCGAGCTGCGGTCGCTGGCCGAGTCGCTGGGCTATGAGGACGTCTCGACCTACATCAACAGCGGAAACCTGCTGTTCCGGTCCAGTAAGCGCGCCCCCACGCTGGTCGCAGAGCTGGAGGCGGCAGTGGTGAGCCAGCTTGGCGGTTCGACCGACGTGGTGGTTCAGAGTCGGGCGCAGCTGAAGAGCGCCGTGGACCACAACCCATACCCCGATGGTGACCCGAGCCGGGTGACCATCGCTTTCTTGACCGGCCCGCCGGCCGCCGACGCCGCCGAGCGGATCGCCGCCGTTGCGGTGGACGAGCCGTTCACTCTGGCCGGCCAGACGATCTACGTCCACTACACCCGTGGACTCGGTGACAGCGTGCTGGCGCAGCGCTTCAGCAAGGTCGTCGGCGTGAGCGCGACAGTCCGCAATCTCCGTACCGTCGCCAAGCTGGTCGAGCTGCTCGACCGGGCTGCCGCGTACTAGCTCAGCGACCACGCCGGGCAGTGAGGTCTTCGGTGGACCGATGTCAGATTGCTTCGATGTCGGTGACGTCCGGGGTTGGTCGAGGGACGACTGGGCGGATTCCGCAGGGAAACTGTCAGAGGCGCGTCGGAGGATGGAGTTCGACGCTTCGGCGACTACTGTGGACGCCTGCTGACTTCCCCGAGCAGCGCGACGTGCCGTAGTTGCCGGCACCACAAGTGTCAGAGTTTCTTGGAGGTTGGACGCGTTCATGTCGGGAAGCAGCGCAGCTGGGGGAAGTGCAGACTCCTTCGTGCACCTGCACGTGCACTCGGAGTACTCGATGCTCGACGGCGCCGCGCGGGTCGGCGACCTGTTCGCGGGCTGCCAGCAGATGGGCATGCCGGCCCTGGCCGTGACAGACCACGGCAACCTGTTCGGGGCGTATGAGTTCTACAAGCAGTCCAAGGGAACCGGCGTCAAACCAATCGTCGGCCTAGAGGCCTATGTCACCCCGAAGACGCATCGGTCGGAGCGCAAGCGGGTGCGCTGGGGCGAGGGCGGCCCGAACGCCTCCAGCGGCGACGACGTATCCGGCGGCGGCGCGTTCACCCACATGACGTTGCTGTCGGAGACCACCGAAGGCATGCACAACCTCTTCCGGCTCGGCTCACGGGCATCCCTGGAGGGGTACTTCTACAAGCCGCGGATGGACAGGGAACTGCTCGCCGAGTACGCCTCCGGCCTGATCGCCACCACCGGGTGTCCGTCCGGGGAGGTGCAGACCTACCTCCGGCTAGGCCAGTACGACCAGGCCGTGCAGAGCGCCGCCGAGTTCAAGGACTTGTTCGGCGCCGAGAACTACTTCGTCGAACTGATGGACCACGGGCTGTCGATCGAGACCCGGGTACGGCAGGACCTGCTGAGGCTGGCCCGGGACCTGCAGCTGCCGCTGCTGGCGACCAACGACCTGCACTACGCCCACCGCGACGATGCCGCCAGCCACGAGGTGCTGCTGTGTGTGCAGTCCGGTTCGACCATGGCGGACGCCAGTCGGTTCAAGTTCGACGGCGACAGCTACTACCTGAAGTCGCCGGCCGAGATGCGGATGCTGTTCAGCGAGCTGCCGGAGGCCTGTGACAACACGCTCGCCATCGCGGAGCGCTGCGACATCACCTTCGCCGAGGGCAACGGCACCTTCATGCCGCGGTACCCGTGCCCGCCAGGTGAGAACGAGGACTCCTGGTTCCTGCGCGAGGTCGAGACCGGGCTGGCGTTCCGCTATCCCGGCGGTATCTCCGCCGATGTCCGGGCCCGCGCCGACTTCGAGACCAAGGTGATCATCTCGATGGGGTTCGCCGGCTACTTCCTGGTGGTTGCGGACTTCATCAACTGGGCCAAGGCGCACGGCATTCGGGTCGGCCCCGGACGCGGGTCGGGCGCCGGGTCGATCGCGGCGTACGCGATGCGGATCACCGACCTCGACCCGCTGCGGCACGGTCTGCTGTTCGAGCGGTTCCTCAACCCCGACCGAGTCTCGATGCCAGACTTCGACATCGATTTCGACGAGCGCCGCCGTGGCGAGGTGATCCGCTATGTCACCGAGAAGTACGGCGACGACCGGGTGTCCCAGATCGTCACCTACGGCACCATCAAGGCCAAGCAGGCCGTCAAGGACGCTTCCCGGGTGCTCGGCTACCCGTTCGTCGTGGGGGAGCGGATCACCAAGGCGATGCCTGCCCCGGTGATGGGAAAGGACGTGCCGCTGTCGAAGCTTTTCGACGACAGCCACCCGCGCTACAACGAAGGTGGTGAGTTCCGCCAGCTCTACAACTCCGACGCCGAGGTGCAGAAGGTCGTCGACACCGCGGTCGGACTGGAAGGTCTGAAACGGCAGTGGGGCGTGCACGCGGCCGGGGTCATCATGTCCAGCGCGCCGCTGCTGGACATCATCCCGATCATGAAGCGCGAGCAGGACGGCGCCATCATCACCCAGTTCGACTACCCCACCTGTGAGGCCCTGGGGCTGATCAAGATGGACTTCCTCGGCCTGCGGAACCTGACGGTGCTGGACGACGCTGTCGACAACATCCGACTCAACCGCGGACTGGAGGTGGTCCTGGAGGAGCTGCCGCTGGATGACCCGACGACCTATGCGCTGCTGGCCCGCGGCGACACCCTCGGCGTCTTCCAGCTGGACGGCGGCCCGATGCGGCAGCTGCTGCGCAGCATGCGGCCGGACACCTTCGACGACATCTCCGCCGTCGGCGCGCTCTACCGCCCGGGTCCGATGGGCGCGGACTCGCACAACAAGTACGCCCGCCGGAAGACCGCCCGCGAGGAGGTGGTGCCGATCCACCCCGAGCTCGCCGAGCCGCTGGCGGAGATTCTGGGTGAGACGTATGGGCTGATCGTCTACCAGGAGCAGGTGATGGCGATCGCCCAGAAGCTGGCCGGGTACTCCCTGGGTCAGGCCGATCTGCTGCGCCGCGCGATGGGCAAGAAGAAGAAGGCCGAGCTGGACAAGCAGTTCGAGGCCTTCTCCGCCGGGATGACCGAGCGGGGCTACTCCGCGAATGCCGTTCAGACGCTCTGGGACATCCTGCTCCCGTTCTCCGACTATGCGTTCAACAAGGCGCATTCGGCGGCGTACGGCGTGGTCTCCTACTGGACCGCCTACCTCAAGGCCAACTACACGGCCGAGTTCATGGCGGCGCTGTTGACGTCGGTCCGAGACGACAAGGACAAGATGGCGATCTACCTCGGCGAGTGCCGCCGGATGGGGATCAAGGTGCTGCCGCCCGATGTGAACGAGTCCGCCGCCAACTTCACCCCGGTGGGCACCGACATCCGGTTCGGGCTGACCGCGATCCGCAACGTCGGGTCCAACGTCGTGGACGGAATCGTCGCTGCGCGAAACGAGCGGGGCAAGGCGGTGAACTTCCACGGTTTCCTGGACCAGGTGCCACTGGTGGTCTGCAACAAGCGGGTGATCGAGTCCTTGATCAAGGCGGGCGCGTTCGAGTCGATGGGCCACACCCGCCGGGCCCTGATGACCGTCTACGAGAGCGCTGTCGACGGTGTCTTGGACCTCAAGCGCAACGAGGCGCACGGGCAGTCGGATCTGTTCGGCGACTGGACCGAGGGCGACGGCGCCGAGACCGACCCGGTGCTCACCGGCTCGGTCCCCGACATCGAGGACTGGGAGAAGCGGACCAAGCTGGCGTTCGAGCGCGAGATGCTCGGGCTCTACGTCAGTGACCACCCGCTGCAGGGATTGGAGCACATCCTGCTGGCCGAGCGCGACATCAGCATCAGCGAGATCCTGGCCGACGACGGACCCCGGGAAGGCATGGTGACCATCGCCGGCATGATCACCTCGGTCACCAGGAAGACCACCCGCCGCGGCGACATCTGGGCGGTGGTGACCGTGGAGGACCTCGAGGCGTCCATCGAGGTGCTGCTGTTTCCGAAGGCCTACGACCTGGTCTCCACGGTGCTCGCCGAGGACACCGTGGTCCGGGTCAAGGGCCGGATCAAGGTCGACGACGAGTCAGTCTCGATCACCGGGCAGGAGCTGACCCTGCCTGACATCACCGACACGCCCTCGGGTCCGGTGGTCATCTCGCTGCCAGCGGTCCGGTGCACGCCGCCGGTGGTCCAGCAGCTGCGGGAGGTGCTGACCTCCTACCCGGGTATGACGGAGGTGCGGTTGCGGCTGCAGTCAGCCGGCAAGACCACCGTGATGAGGCTGGACCAGACGTTACGGGTGACGCCGTCGGGCCCACTGATGGCCGACCTCAAGGCGCTCCTCGGACCTTCGTGTCTGGCGTCCTAGCCCGCCGCGCCGGTTCGCGGTCGACGCTGGGACCGATGCTGGGCTACCTGATCCTGTCCGCCGGGATCGGCGGAGCCTGCGGCGTCGGCTGGTGGCTGGTGGCGGACCGTCCCGGCTATCTCGTCGGCGAGTCGGGCGGTGCCCGCACGACCGAGCTTGGACTGACCCAGTTCGCCAGTGCTGACGCCTGGTTCACGTTGATCGGTCTGGTCGTTGGGGTGCTGCTGGGCTGGTTGGCGTGGCGGCTGTTCGCTTCCGCGGGCTCGCCGGTTGTGTTGCTGGCGGTGCTCGCCGCGACGCTGGCGGGGCTGGCGTGCTGGGCTGTCGGCTACCAGCTCGGGCCTGGCCCGTTCGCACCGCGGCTGGCAGCAGCCGGTGCTGGTGACCTGGTACCCATAGAGCTGACGGTCCGCGCGCGGGCAGCGCTGCTGGTATGGCCCTTCGGTAGCACCATCCCGATCCTGCTGGCGTCCTCGCTCGGTCCGGATCCCCAGGAGCCGTCGCCGCTGTTTCGGCGCCGAGTCCCCTGACACTTGGTATCGGGGGCATCGGGCGAAGGGGGTTGTTCAGGATTCAGGCAGCACCTCGACCGGGTCCTTGTCCGGCCGCCAGCCACGCCACGACGGGTGCCACAGCCGCCGCTGGTTGCTCCAGCCCTCGTGCTCCACCTCACCGACCAGCAGCGGCTCCACCCAGTGCGCGTCCTTGGCGTCGTCGGCGGGTACGTCGGAGAACGGACAGGTGGCCGTGCTGATGCCGGCCATCAGGTCGCGAGCGTCATCCAGCTGCCGGTCGCTGAAGCCGGTGCCGACCCGGCCGACATAGCGGATGCCGTTACCGTCTGGCACCCCGAGATAGAGCGCGCCGACGGTGCCTGACCGGCGTCCCTCGCCGGCGCGCCATCCGCCGACCACCACCTCCTGAGTCTGCAGGCGCTTGATCTTCCGCCAGGTCCCAGGACGGGCTCCCGGCAGGTAGGTCGAGCCGCGCTGCTTCGCGACCACGCCCTCCAGCTCGAACAGCATGCTTGCCTCCAATGCTGCCCTCAGGTCGCTCTCGAAACTCGGCGGCGCCTGCACCAGCGGCGCCGCCTCGGCCGGGATGAGGTCGAGCAGTCGGCTGCGGCGTTCCTCGTAGGACAGCTGCACAGTCGGGCGGCCATCCAGCTCCATCAGATCGAACAGCATCAGCCGTACCGGGGTGGCGGCGCGGGCCCGCCGGATGTCGGCCGGCCTCGTCAGGTTGATCCGACTCTGCAGGAGTCCAAACCGTGGGCGGCCCTGCTCGTCGACCGCCACCACCTCCCCGTCGAGCACCATCGAACGGGAGGCCAGCGGCCCGAGCGCTGCGGCGATCTCTGGGTAGGTGGCGGTGTCGTCGCGGCCCCTCCGGCTGTACAGCCGTACCTCGCCACCACCCAGGCAGCAGACGACCCGGACGCCGTCCCACTTCATCTCGAACGCCCAGCCGGACTCGTCGGGGAACTCCCTCTCGTTCGACAAGGTGGCCAGCATCGGCGGCACCCGCGCCGGCACCACGCCGGAGTCAGCCGGAGCAGCAGCCTGGACCGGCCCCGACGTCGCGGGCGGCGCGGAGCGGGCCGGAGGCTTAGACGGCTCCGGCGGCTTGGGCGGGTCGAACAGGTCACCGTGCTGGCGCGCGCGCTCCAGCACCTCTTCGAACAGCAGGTGCCGCAGGTCCGGGTCGTCCAGCTCGTCCCAGGTCCGTGGTGCTGCGACCGTCGGCTGCTGGCGGCCGCGTAGCGAGTACGGCGCGATGGTTGTCTTGGCGGCGTTGTTCTGACTCCAGTCCACGAACACCTTGCCGGCGCGGAGGTCCCTGCGCATCACGCTGGTCACCAGGTCGCGGTGGGCGGCCTCCAGAGTTCGCGCGATGTGCCGGGCCAGGCCCGATGCCTGCTCCGAGGGCATCGGGTCGGAGAAGCTGGCGTACAGGTGGATGCCTTTGCTGCCGCTGGTCACCGGTACGGCGTCCAGGCCGACATCGTGCAGCACGGACCTGGCCCAGCGGGCCACCTCCGCGCAGGTATCCAGGCCGACACCCTCACCGGGGTCGAGGTCCAGCACCAGCCGGTCTGCCGGCAGCGGTCTGCCGGCCGGGTCGAACCGCCACTGCGGGACGTGGATCTCCAGCGCGGCGAGCTGGGCCATCCAGGTCAAGGTGGCGAGATCGTTGACCAGTGGATAAAGGATCGACCGGTCCTTATGGGTGATCTCGACGCGACGGATCCACTCCGGCGCGCCGGCCTCCAGGTTCTTCACGAAGAAGACCAACCGGTCGTCGGCGCTGACCCCGTCCGGCCACCGCTTGCGGGTCGCGGGCCGGTCGCGGGACTGGCGGATCAGCAGCGGGGCGATCTCGGCGTAGTAGGCGAGCACCTCAGCCTTCGTGGTCCCCGTCTGGGGGTAGAGCACCTTCTCCAGGTTGGTCAGTCGGAGCAGCTGACCGTCCACCGAGACAGTGCCGGCCTCCTCGGCCGGAGTCATCGGCTGGCGATCCAATCGCCGCCGTTGCCGCTCCGGTGACGATGGCCGACAGCTGTTGCTGGAGTCGAACCGGCGGTGCTCTTTCCACTGCCCGGTGCAGCGGTGCGCTTCTGAGTCATTCGCCTCCCGTCGAGGTCGGTAGCCAGCCTGTCAGCCGGTCAGCAGCCGGAGTACCGCGGTCACCGAGATGGCCACGGCGAAGACCACCAGGAAGCCACGCCCCAGAAGCAGCGCCAGCACCGCGGCCGCGACACCGGCGAGGGTACGCCAGTCCACCGCGTACCGGCCGCCGGCGTCGAACAGCTGGGTGGCCACCAGGGCGGCCAACATGGCCACAGGCAGGTAGAACGCCATGCGCTGAACCGTCGGCCGGTTCAGGATGGAGCTGGGCAGCGACACCCCGGCGAGCTTGAGCAGGTAACAGCCGGCCGAGGACACCAGCAGCGCCAGCCACATGTCACTCATGCGGTCCCCGGCTCGTCCGAGGCGCCCGGGGCCTCGCCCACCGCCGGCTCCTCGGGTGCGCGCAGTCCGGCCGCGGCCGCGACCGCCGCCGCCGCGATCACCGGCACCCCGGGCGGTGCGACCGGCACCAGGGCCAGCGCGACACCGGCTCCGGCCAACGCCACCCAGCGCGCCCGCCTGCGGGCCAGCGCCGGCCAGAGCAACGCCAGGAACACTGCCGGCGCCGCCGCATCGAGGCCGAGCGCGGCCGGGTCGATGACCGTACCCAGCAGCGCACCCACCAGGCTGCCGAGCTGCCAGAGCAGAAACAAGATGACCCCGGTCGCCCAGAACGCGTACCGGCGCGAGGGCGGTGCGGACTGGGCGACGGCCATCGCCGTCGTCTCGTCGATGACCAGGTGGGCCGTCCAGAGCCGGGCCAGCCCTCTCGGCTGGAGAATCTCCGATACGGGCACCCCGTAGAAGGCGTTCCGGACTCCCAGTAACAGCGTGGCGGGGACCGCGGCGAACGGCGAGCCACCCGCGGTCGCCACGCCGACGAACGCAAATTGGGAGGCGCCGGAGAACAGCACCAGGCTGAGCACCATGGTCTGAGGCACGGTGAGTCCGGCGCCCACCGACACGGCTCCGAACGAGATGCCGAAGGCGCCGGCGTAGATGCCGATCCCGACAGCCGCGCGCAGGATGCGCCCGGAGCCTGACCCGCTGGCAGCGCTCACCAAAGGACCGTACCCGTGACGCCGGTGACCGCTGCATCGCAGGGCCCCGCCGGGAGACATTCGGCACGCCTCAGCGAGGCTGACTGCAGCGGACGAGCGCCGCGCCGGCCGCACCGACGCGGCGATCTCGCACGATACCCGGCGGTGAGATATCTCCGGTCGGTCCGGACGCCCTCCGTAGAATCGCGATGTGCTTCGCATCATCGACCTCCGTGGCCGCCAGGCGGCGGGCGAGCGGCTGGACTACACCGCCATCGTCCCCCGGGCCGCCTTCGACGTGAATGCTGCCGTCGAGATCGTCCGGCCGATCTGCGATGACGTGGCCGACCGCGGGCTGCCGGCGCTGGAGAAGTTCAGCGCGCAGTTCGACCACGTGGTGCCCCGGCACTTCCGGGTACCGGCCGAGGACCTGCAGGCCGCCTTGGACGATCTGGACCCCGACATCCGGGCCGCCTTCGAGGAGTCGATCCGTCGCCGTCGGCTGGTCAGCGCCGCCGAGGTGGGGGAGCAGACCGTCGAGGTTCAGGTGGCACCCGGCGCGATCGTGACCCAGCGGATGATCCCCGTGCGCCGGGTCGGGCTGTACGTGCCCGGCGGGCTGGCGCCGCTGGCGTCCAGCGTGATCATGAACGTGGTGCCCGCTCAGCTCGCGGGCGTGTCCTCGATCGCCATTGCCTCGCCGCCGCAGCGCGAGTTCGGCGGGCTGCCGCACCCGAGCATCCTGGCGGTCTGCCGGCTGCTCGGCGTGCAGGAGGTGTACGCCGTCGGCGGTGCCCAGGCGATCGCCATGTTCGCCCACGGCGTACCTGAGCTCTGCCCGAAGGTGGATCTGGTGACCGGGCCGGGCAACATCTACGTGGTCGCGGCCAAGCGGCTGCTGAAGGGCAAGATCAACATCGATTCCGAGGCCGGGCCGACCGAGATCGCTGTGCTGGCCGACGGCGCGGCCAACCCGGTGCACGTGGCGGCGGACCTGGTCTCCCAGTCCGAGCACGACCCGCTGGCCGCTTCCGTACTGGTGACGGACGCGCCGGAGCTGGCGAACGCAGTCGCCGAGGAGCTGGTCCGTCAGGTCCTGCAGAGCAAGCATGCCGACCGGATCCGCGCGTCCCTGACCGGCCGGCAGTCCGGCGTTGTGCTGGTGGACGACTTGGAGCAAGGGCTGGCCGTGGTGGACGCCTATGCCGCCGAGCACCTGGAGATTCACACCTTGGACGCGGCGGACCTGGCAGCCCGGGTCACCAATGCAGGTGCCATCTTCGTCGGTACGTGGTCACCGGTCTCACTCGGCGACTACTGCGCGGGCAGCACCCACGTCCTGCCCACCGGAGGTTGCGCCTGCCACTCCTCGGGCCTGAACGTGAAGAGCTTCCTCAAGGCGGTGCACGTGATCAGCTACTCCGAGGAGGCGCTGGCCGACGTGGCCCGACAGGTCGAGGTGTTCGCCGAGGCCGAGGACCTGCCGGCGCACGGCAACGCCGTCAGCCTTCGGTTCCCCAGATGAGCATCGCCACCGCGTCGCCGTCGCTGGCCGACCTGCCACTGCGCCCCGAGCTCGTCGGCGAGCTGCCCTACGGAGCGCCGCAGCTGGATGTGCCGGTCTGCCTGAACGTCAACGAGAATCCGTACCCGCCGAGCGAGCAGGTGGTGGCGGAGATCGCTGCAGCCGTTGCCGAGGCCGCCCGAACCCTCAACCGCTATCCCGAGCGCGATGCCATCGCCCTGCGTGCCGACCTCGCCGGCTACCTCGGACACGGCTTGGCTGCCGAACAGATCTGGGCTGCCAACGGCAGCAATGAGGTGATGCTGCACGTGCTGCAGGCCTTTGGTGGACCCGGGCGCTCGGTGCTGTCGTTCGCGCCGACGTACTCGATGTATCCCGAGTACGCCCGCGACACCCACACCCGGTGGCTGACCGCTCCGCGGCGCTCGGACTTCACCATCGACGCCGACGCTGCGGTGGCCGTGATCACCGAGCAGCAGCCGGACGTGGTGTTCGTGACAAGTCCCAACAACCCCACCGGCACGGCGGTGGCGCTGGACACGGTCTCGGCGATCTGCGCCGCGGCACCCGGCGTCGTCGTCGTCGACGAGGCGTACGCGGAGTTCGCCCGGACCGGCACGCGAAGCGCGCTCGAGCTGCTCCCCGACCACCCGCGGCTCGCCGTCAGCCGGACCATGTCCAAGGCGTTTGCTTTCGCCGGCGGTCGGCTCGGCTACCTCGCCGCAGCGCCCGCGTTCGTGGACGCGCTGCGGATCGTCCGGTTGCCGTACCACCTGTCCGCGGTCACCCAGGCGGTCGCCCGGGTGGCGCTGGCGCACGCCGACGAGATGCTGGCGCACGTGGACGCGCTGCGATGCGGGCGCGACGCGCTGGCCGCCTGGTTGCTCGAGCAGGGCCTCGAGGTTGCTGAGTCCGACGCCAACTTCGTTCTGTTCGGCAGATTTCCCGACCGGCACCAGGTCTGGCAGCGGCTGCTGGATCACGGTGTGCTGATCCGCGAGACCGGACCCGAGGGCTGGCTCCGGGTCTCGGTCGGCACTAGGGCCGAGATGACCGCCTTCGAGGAGGCGCTGACCGCTGTACTCCCGCTCCCCACGGCAAAGGACGCTTGATGACCCAGAACCCTCCGGCCCGGACAGCGCGGCTGGAACGTGCCACGTCGGAGTCCACCGTGTCGGTCAGCCTGAACCTCGACGGCACCGGTCAGGCGAAGATCGTCACCGGCGTCGGGTTCTACGACCACATGCTGAACGCGCTCGCCAAGCACGCCCTGTTCGACCTCGAGGTGTCCAGCATCGGCGATATCCACATCGACGCTCACCACACCGTCGAGGACACCGCCATCGTGATCGGCCAGGCCATCCGCCAAGCGCTCGGGGACAAGCGCGGCATCCGCCGCTTCGCCAGCGCCATGGTGCCGTTGGACGAGGCGCTGGCGCAGGCGGTGGTGGACGTGTCCGGGCGGCCGTACTGCGTTCACGGCGGCGAGCCCGCCGGCCAGGAGTATGCGCTGATCGGTGGCGGGAATGTCGGCGTGCCCTACGTCGGGTCCCTCACCCGGCACGTGATGGAGACGCTGGCCTTCCACGCCCACATCTGCCTCCACCTGACCGTGATCGCCGGTCGCGACCCGCACCACATCGTCGAGGCCCAGTTCAAGGCGCTGGCCCGTGCGCTCCGCGATGCCGTGGCGCTGGACCCACGGGTCGACGGAGTGCCGAGCACCAAGGGAGCGCTGTAACCGCCGTGGTCGCTCAGAGGTCAGTTGTCGTCTTGGACTACGGATCGGGCAACATCCGATCCGCCGAACGCGCGATCGCCCGGGCTGGCGTGGACGTGACCGTCACCGTCGACCGGGACGCGGCGCTGGAAGCCGACGGTCTCGTGGTGCCTGGCGTCGGCGCGTTCGCCGCCTGCATGGACGGACTCAGGTCGGTGGACGGCCAGTCGATCATCGCCCAGCGGGTGGCCCGGGGGCGACCCGTGCTGGCGATCTGCGTAGGCCACCAGGTGCTCTTCTCCTCCGGCGTCGAGCACGGCGTGCGGGCCGACGGCTGCGGCATCTGGCCTGGTGTGGTCGAGCAGGTGCAGGCCGACCGGCTGCCGCACATGGGCTGGAACACGGTGCAGCCGGCCGTCGGCAGCCAGCTGTTCGCAGGGATCGAGGACCAGCGTTTCTACTTCGTGCATTCCTACGCGGTACGGCAGCTTCCCGCGGAGCCGGAGCGCTTGGTGACCTGGGCCGAGCACGGCGGCGACCGGTTCGTTGCTGCAGTCGAGGAGGGTGCGGTCTGGTCCACCCAGTTCCACCCGGAGAAGTCCGGCGACGCCGGAGCCGCGCTGATCCACAACTGGGTCGCCGTCTTGTGACCGGCGAGCCGGCTGATGCCTGGTGAGCCTGTGACCGCCTCCGCCTGTGATCCGGGCCGCTGTGACCTGGTGGCGCTGTGACGGGTGAGGGGGGTAACGCCCCCACCAGTGTCGTCTTCGACCTCGGTGGAGTGCTGCTGCGCTGGGAACCGGAGCGCGCGTTCGAGCAGGTGCTGCCGTCAGAGCACGTGCCGGCGTTCATGTCGCGGATCGACTTCTTCGAGTGGAACCGCCGCCGGGACGCGGGCATGGGCTTCGAGCTGGGCGAGCAGGAGCTGGCTGAGGCGTTTCCCGCCGACGCCGCAGCCGTCCGGGCCTACCGCCAGTACTTCTCACACACCCTGACGGGACTGGTCGAGGGCACCGGCGCCATTCTCGCCGAGCTCCAGCGAGCCGGGGTACGGCTGCTGGCGCTGACCAACTGGTCGGCCGAGACCTTCTCGGTGGCCTGGAACCGGTTCCAGATCCTGCGCCGCTTCGAGCACATCCTGGTCTCGGGAGAGGTTGGCCTGGCGAAGCCAGACCCGGCGGTCTTCGAGCTGCTCTGTCGACGGCATCACCTCACGCCGGCTGAGTGCGTCTTCGTTGACGACTCGGCCGCCAACGTGGCAGGCGCCGCCAAGGCGGGGCTGCTGGGCATCCACTTCCGGGACGCACCGACGCTGCGGGGCGAGCTGGAGCGGCTCGGGCTGGTGTTCGCGCGACAGCCGGTCCGCGAGCCGATCTTCCATCTCACCGAGCGCGAGGTATGGCAGGCAGCGCGGTTGGCGGGCACGTTCGGGTGGTCGAGCCGCGGCCTGCCCTACACCGAGCAGGGCTACCTGCACTGCTCGTTCCGGCACCAGCTGGACGCCGTCGCGCAGTCGTTGTACTCCGATCTGCCGCCGGAGCGACTGGCCGTGCTGGAGCTCGACCCCGAGACCCTCACCCCGCCCGTGGTGCTGGAGGACCTCGACGGCGTCGGGACGTACCCGCATGTGTACGGCGAGCTACCGGTTGCCGAGGTGGTCGGCGTTCACAGCTGGCCGCTCGAGAGCAGTCACTGAGCGCTCTGCGTGCACAGGTTCAGAGGCGGTCTGGAGCACCCGGGCCGGCCCGACTGCCGCGCGATCCGGGTGGCCAGGCTGGCCCCGGGAGCCGTCGACCCGAAGGCTGTTCGCCGACTCGGATAGGGTCTCGGGGTGGATTCCTTGGTTCTGCTGCCTGCCGTCGACGTCGCGGACGGGCAGGCCGTCCAGCTCGTACAAGGGCGAGCCGGCTCGGAGAAGAGGTTCGGCGACCCCCGCGCGGCGGCGCAACGCTGGCAGGACGCGGGTGCGGAGTGGATTCACCTCGTCGACTTAGACGCTGCCTTCGGCAGAGGCGACAACGCCGAGGTGATCGCTGAGGTTACCGGCCAGATGCAGCTGAACGTCGAGCTCTCCGGCGGCATTCGCGACGACGCCAGCCTGGAGCGGGCGCTGGCGACCGGGTGCGCGCGGGTCAACATCGGCACCGCCGCGCTGGAGAAGCCCGAGTGGTGCGCCGAGGTGATCGCCAGCTACGGCGACAAGATCGCGATCGGACTGGATGTGCGTGGCAGCAAGTTGGCCGCCCGTGGCTGGACCCGCGAGGGCGGGGACCTGATGGAAACCCTGGATCGCCTCGACCGGGCTGGATGCGCGCGTTTCGTGGTCACCGACGTCGCCTCCGACGGCATGCTTGCCGGCCCGAACACCGAGCTGCTGCGGCAGGTCTGCGAACGGACCGACAAGCCCGTCGTGGCCAGCGGCGGGATCTCCTCGCTGGCCGACATCGCCACTCTCACCGAGATGGTCCGCTACGGTGTCGAGGGTGCCATCATCGGCACCGCCTTGTACGTCGGCAACTTCACCATCGAAGAAGCTCTGGCAGCTGCACGCGGTGCAGCTGAGAAGGGGTAGGCACTTGTGAGCACCGCCCCAGCTGGCGCATTCCATGCGCACACCTCGGGTGCCGAATGCACCGACCGGCCCCTGCTGGACGGTCGGCTGAGGGATCTGCTGGCCGGCAAGAAGATCCTGATGACCGGCGTCACCGGCTTCATCGGGGAGCAGCTGCTCTGGAAGATTCTGACCGAGCTGCCGGAGACGACGCCGGCCGTGCTGGTGCGGCAGAAGGGCTCCGCGACGGCCCGGGCCCGGATGATCGGGGTCGTGAAGAAGCCGATCTTCGCCGACGTCCGGAAGGCCGCCGGCGGAGCCGAGCAGCTGGTGGACAGCCGGATCGACGTCATCCAGGGCGACCTGCCGAACGTCCCCGAACTGCCGTCCGACCTCGACGTGGTGGTGCACTGCGCCGGGGACGTGTCGTTCGACCCGCCGATCAACCAGGCCTTCACCACCAACGTCCTTGGCACCCAGGCGCTGATGCGACGGATGATCGAGGCGTGCACCGACGACATCGGCTCGCTGGTCAAGGTGCCGCACTACGTGCACATCTCCACCGCCTACACCGCCGGTCGGCGGCGTGGCGTGATCCCGGAGGCACCGCACGCCCACAGCATCGACTACGAGGCCGAGACAGCTGCGGGTCTGGCCATGCGGGACCTGATCGAGGCCGAGTCGCGGACGTCGGAGCAGCTCACCCGGTTGCGGAAGCAGGCGGAGCGGGAGCACCGTGCCGCCGGTTACCTCACCACGGCGGCCGATACCGAGCGGCGTCGACGGGAGTGGGTGCAGGCGAAACTGGTGGAAGCCGGCACCGAACGAGCCCGGTCGCTCGGCTGGACCGACGTCTACACGTTCACCAAGGCGCTTGGCGAACGGGTAGTGGCCGACCTGGGCGCCGAGATCGTGGTGTCCATCGTCCGGCCGGCGATCGTGGAGTCCTCCTGGCTGCATCCGTACCCCGGATGGATCGAGGGCTTCAAGATGGCCGACCCGCTCATCCTCGCTTTCGGTCGCGGCGAGCTGCCCGAGTTTCCGGCCTCGCCGGAGGCTGTCATCGATATCGTCCCCTGCGACCACGTGGTGAACGCCATCCTGGCCGTCTGCGCCACCCAGCCGGCGGTCGGCCAAGCCGAGTACTACCACGTCTCCTCGGGGGCCCGGAACCCGCTGAGGTTCCAGGAGATCTACGGCCACATCCGCTCCTACTTCACAGCTCACCCCTTCGAGGGAGGTCCCCGGGGGGCCGCCCAGCTGCCGAACTGGCAGTTCCCCGGCGCGGCGTCGGTGGAACGGCTGCTGTCCACCTCCGAACGGGCCCACGGCCTCGCCGACCGGCTGCTGAGCAAGGCGCCGCGGTCGAGCCGGGCACGCTCGATCGCCAAGGACCTGGACCGCACCCGCGGACGGCTTGACTTCCTGCGCCGCTACCTCTCGCTCTACAACGAGTACGCCCAGTCAGAGCTGCACTTCGTTGATGACCACACCTTGGCGTTGACCCGATCGCTGCACGCCGACGACCAGCCGATCTTTGCGTTCGACACAGCGGTGTTCGACTGGACCAGCTACATCGAGGGCGTGCACTGCCCGGCGATCACCGCCCCGATCCGGCGGCTGGACGCGATCCGGCGCAAACGCGGCAACCGGCCCAGCACGATGAAGGATCTGTCCACGAACACCTCGGGCGACCAGGCGCTGGCGGTGTTCGACCTGGACGGCACCATCATGTCGACCAACGTGATCGAGCAGTACCTGTGGGCTCGCCTGCCAGAGCTGTCCCGCGCGCAGCAGGTCGGCGAGATCGGCCAGGTGCTGAGGCGGCTGCCGTCCTACATCCGGGCGGAGCGGCGCGACCGCGGCACCTTCCTGCGGGCCGTGTACCGGCGGTACGCCGGTGCCGACCTGGCCGCGCTCGAGCACGCGGTCGACACCACGTTGGCACCGCACGTGCTCAGCAGGCTGTCGCCGGAGGCGGTACGGCGGATCCGAGAGCACCGGGCCGCTGGTCACCTCACCATCTTGATCACCGGGGCGCTCAGACCCCTGACGCGGCCGCTGCGACCGCTGTTCGACGTGATCGTCGCCTCCGACCTGGCTACCGACGCGGAGGGCCGCTGTACCGGCTTCCTCACCGGGCCGCCGATGGTGGGGGAGTCCCGCGCCGCGTGGCTGCAGCACTACGCAACCCAGCACGGCATCGACCTCGGCATGAGCTTCGCCTACGCCGACTCCCACTCCGACCTGTCGATGCTGTCCTGTGTTGGCCACGCCGTGGCAGTCAGCCCCGACGTCCCGCTGATGCGGGCGGCCGGCGCGAACCAGTGGTCGGTGGTGGAGTGGCGGATCCGACCCAGCAACCCGCGCTGGATGCTGCCGCGGTGACCAGCCCTCCCACCCGGTACGGCCGTCGTCAGTGGCGACAGGCTCTCGACGCCCAGCCAGCCGGGAACTCAGGAACCGTGAAGGTTGCGTTTGATCGGACAGGAGAACGCTAGATGGCTCGCCCCGGTTTCGTATTGGAAGTCGACGACCGCACGCCGCCGCTGGTGGTCCACCAAGGTGCCGGGTTCCGGCGGGAGAGATTCCCGCTAGGAACCCAGGTGGTCTACGCCCCAGACCCGCTTCCCCCGGTTGACGACGTGGCTGAGGCGATCGACGCCGCGCTGGACCAGCCCACCGGCTCCGCGCCGCTCCGCGAGCTGCTGCGGCCGGGGATGAGGCTCACCATCGCCTTTGACGACATCACCGCCCCGGTGCCGCAGATGCGGCGTCCCGACATTCGCAGCCGAATCGTACAGGCGGTGCTGACCCGGGCGGCTGCTGTCGGCGTCGACGACGTCGCCCTGATCTGCGCCGTCGGCACGAACCGTCGCAACACCGAACAGGAGCTGCAGCAGATTCTCGGTGAACGGGTGTTCCGATCCTTCTTCGCCGACGGCCTGCTGACCAACCACGACGCCGAGGATCCCGAGCAGCTGGCAGTGGTCGGCACCGATGACAGTGGTGACCTCGCGGTCAGCTCCCGGGCGGCAGAGTCGGACCTGCTGGTGTTCGTGCACGTGGCGACGCGTCCGGCCGACGGGGGAGCGGTCCGGGTCGTCACCGGGCTCGGCTCTGCGGCCACCATCAGGCAGGTACGCGGCCTGCCCGGTCTTGCCGGGAATGCCGCAGCCCGCGTCGGCGCGGTGGTCGCCGAGGCGCTGCCGATCTTCAGTGTCGAGGCCGTGCTCGACAACGAGGTGTTCGGCCCGCCACTGGAGTTCCTCGGCAAGCGGGAGTGGGAATGGAGCCTTCGTGAGCAGGCCACCTGGCTGGCGGTGCGGCGAGGGCTGTCGCTCAGCCCGGGTAAGGCGCGGCGACGCGTCCTGAACGCCGCGGCCGGCGGGTACTCGCTGGTCGGGATCACCGCCGGGCGTCCCGACGCGGTCGCGGACCGGTCCCGCTCGCTGCTGCTGGACCAGCAGCTGGTGGAGGTGCAGGGCCAAGCCGACGTCGGACTCATCGGCGTGCCGCAGCAGAGCCCGTACAGCGTGGACTCTGTCACCAACCCGATCCTGGCGGCCTGGCAAGGGCTCGCCGGCGCATTCGGCTCTCACACCGGCGCGCCGTTTGTCCGGGACGGCGGCGCGCTGGTGTTGTATCACCCGATGCCGGCGGACTTCTCCGCGCTGCACCATCCGTCCTACGTCGACTTCTTCGCCGATGTGCTGCCGGTGACCACCGACCCGCTGCAGATCCAGGAGAAGTTCGAGACCAAGTTCGCCACCGACCCGTGGTACCGGCATCTGTACCGGGTGGGGAACGCCTTCCACGGGGTGCATCCCTTCCACCTGTGGTACCAGATCGCCGCGGCGCGAAGCCACTGCAGCGACATCGTCTGGGTGGGTGCGGACCGTGGCAGCGTGGAGCGACTGGGGTTCCGGGCCGCCTCCACACTCGCCGACGCGCTGGAGATCGTCTCCTCCTCTGTTGGTCGCTCCCCGACGATCCGCTACCTGCACAACCCGCCGCAGATCGTGCCGGACGTCCGGTGACCGTGCCGAAGATGGCCCGACGGGCGGCGAACGCGGCGAAGCACCAATCCTTCGCCGCATCGCTGCGTGCCGCGGCCGGCGATCTGCGTGCCGGCGGCTGGCGGCTAGGCCGCCGGGGTCTGGTACCTGGCAACGCAGAGGGCCAGCAGACGGGAGCCGAATCGCGCGTCTACGCGACCTCCTGGGCGCGCAGCCGACCGCTACGGATCGTGCGTGAGCTGGCTCAGACCTCGACCCTGATCCCGCTGCTGCGGCGCGAAGTTGACCTCGACATCCACGGACGCGAGGACCTGGAGTCCCTGCACGGACCTGTGCTGCTGGTGTCCAACCACGCTTCGCACCTGGACACTCCGGTGCTGCTCGCCGGCCTGCCGCCCAAGCGCCGACGAACCACCGCCGTCGCGGCCGTGGCCGACTACTTCTTCGACGCCTGGTGGCGGGCAGGCACGGCCGCAGTGGTCTTCAACTCGCTGCCGATCGAGCGTCCCGACGGCACCATGGCCGGCACGCCCAAAGAGTTGTTGACTGCCGGCTGGAGCCTGATCGTGTACCCCGAGGGCACTCGTTCCGCCGACGGGTCTGTCGGCGGCTTCCGCACCGGGGCGGCCCGGCTGGCCATCGAGGAGCAGGTGCCGGTCCTGCCGGTGGGGATTCGCGGCACGTACGCGGCGATGCCGCGGGGCCGACGCTGGCCGACGCCGGGTCGGCCGCGGGTGAGCGTCCGGTACGGAGAACCGCTGTTGCCGACAAGCGGTGAGACCGAGACGCAGCTCGCCGCTCGGATGGAGGCCGCCGTCCGGCGGCTGATCGCCGAAGACGCCACCTCCTGGTGGGCGGTCCAGCGGTCCTCGGTCGAGCCCTCGTCCCAGCCGGCCGCAAGCTGGCGCCGGATCTGGCAGGAGTCGGAGCAGCCGGTGGTCGGAGGCCGGCCAACCCGAACGCAGATCTGGCGTAGCTGAGGGTCCGGCTCGCTGCTCCCTGCGTAGCGTGGCTGGGGTGCGATGAGTTTCGCCCCGCCGCGCAGTCTGACCTTGCAGTGGGCTGCACGGCAGGCCCCCGATCCGACGTTTGAAGGACACCAGCATGAGAAAACTGACGGTCAACACGTTCTTGACCCTGGACGGGGTCATGCAGGCACCCGGCGGACCGGGCGAGGACGACAGCGGCGGCTTCGCCTACGGCGGCTGGTCGGTCAACTACTGGGACGACCTCATGGGTCAGGTCATGGATGAAGCCATGGGCAGGCCGTTCGACCTCGTTCTTGGACGCAAGACCTACGACATCTTCGCCGCCTACTGGCCGCAGGCCCCGGAGGAGGCGGGATCGAAACCCTTGAACGATGCCACCAAGTACGTCGCCTCACGGAGCAATCCGGTGCTGGAGTGGAGCAGGTCGGTGCTGATCGAGGGCGACGCGGCCGAAGGTGTCGCCGCGCTGAAGCGGGGAGAGGGTCCCGAGCTGCAGGTGCACGGCAGCGGGGACCTGCTTCAGACGCTCGTGCGCGAGAACCTGATCGACCAGTACCGGCTGTGGACCTTCCCGCTGGTCGTCGGGTCCGGCAAGCGGCTGTTCTCAGACGGGACGGTCCCGGCCGCGCTCAAGCTGGTGGACAGCAAGGTCTCCACCACTGGGGTGGTGATCGCGACCTACGAGCCGGCCGGCGAGATCGTCACCGGGACCTTCGCCCTGGAGTGAGAACCCGAGCGAGTGAGCGGTAGGAAGGCACGCCACTGCCCGCCCGGTCGCTGCCCGCCACGGCCTCTTGTCAGCTTCCGACGTAGGTCGCGAGATGTTCGCCGGTGAGGGTGCTGCGGGCAGCGACCAACGCCGCCGGCGTGCCTTCGAAGACGATCCGGCCGCCGTCGTGGCCGGCGCCCGGGCCGAGGTCGATGATCCAGTCGGCGTGGGCCATCACCGCCTGGTGATGCTCGATGACGATGACCGACTTGCCGGACTCCACAAGCCGGTCGAGCAGCCCAAGCAGGGCCTCGACGTCGGCCAGGTGCAGTCCGGAGGTGGGCTCGTCGAGGACGTAGACGCCGCCCTTCTCGGCCATCCGGGTGGCCAGCTTCAGCCGCTGTCGCTCGCCGCCGGACAGCGTGGTGAGCGGCTGTCCGAGGCTGAGGTAGCCGAGCCCGACGTCGGCGAGCCGGTTGAGGATGGCGTGCGCGGCCGGTGTGCGGGAGTCGCCGGCGCCGAAGAACTCCTGGCCTTCGGTCACCGACATCGCCAGCACCTCGCTGATATCCCGGCCGCCGAGGTGGTACTCCAGCACTGAGGCGCCGAACCGCTTGCCGTCGCACTCCTCGCAGATGGTCGCGACGCCTGCCATCATCGCGAGGTCTGTGTAGACGACGCCGGCCCCGTTGCACGTCGGGCAGGCGCCCTCGGAGTTGGCACTGAACAGCGCCGGTTTGACCCCGTTGGCCTTGGCGAACGCCTTTCGGATCGGGTCCAGCAGGCCCGTGTACGTGGCCGGGTTGCTCCGGCGCGAGCCGCGGATCGCGCCCTGGTCGACCGACACAACCCCGTCGCGACCGGCCACCGAGCCGTGGATCAGCGAACTCTTGCCCGACCCCGCCACACCGGTGACGACGACCAGCACGCCGAGCGGGATATCGACGTCGACGTCTCGGAGGTTGTGGGTGGTGGCGCCGCGTACCTCCAGCACACCCGACGGCGTTCGCACCGACGCCCGTAAGGTGGCGCGGTCGTCCAGGTGCCGGCCGGTGATCGTGTCACTGGCACGCAGCCCCTCGACGGTGCCCTCGAACATCACCTCTCCGCCCTCGGTACCAGCCCGCGGACCGAGGTCGACGGCGTGGTCGGCGATCGCGATCGTCTCGGGCTTATGTTCGACGACCAGCACGGTGTTGCCCTTGTCGCGCAGTCGTAGCAGCAGGTCGTTCATCCGCTGGATGTCGTGTGGGTGCAGCCCGATGGTGGGCTCGTCGAAGACGTAGGTGACGTCGGTGAGGGATGAGCCGAGGTGCCGGATCATCTTGGTGCGCTGCGACTCGCCGCCCGACAACGTGCCCGAGGGCCGGTCGAGGGAGAGATAGCCCAGCCCGATCTGCACGAACGAGGCCAGAGTGTGGTGCAGCTTCGCCAGCAGCGGGGCTACCGACGGCTCGTCCAGGTCGCGTACCCATCCGGCGAGGTCGCTGATCTGCATCGCGCACACATCGGCGATGTTCTTCCCCTGGATCTTCGATGAGCGGGCGGCCTCGCTGAGCCGGGTACCGCCACACTCCGGACAGGTGGTGAATGTGACGGCCCGCTGCACGAAGGCGCGGATGTGCGGCTGCAGCGCGTCGACGTCCTTGGACAAGAACGCCTTCTGGATTCTTGGGATCAGGCCCTCGTACGTCAGGTTGATCCCGTCGACCTTGATCTTGGTCGGCTCCTTGTACAGCAAGTCGTGTAACTGCTTCTTGGTGTACTTGCCGATCGGCTTGTCCGGGTCGAAGAAACCCGAGCCGCGGAAGATCCGGCCGAACCAGCCGTCCATGCTGTAGCCGGGGATGGTCAGCGCGCCCTCGTTGAGCGACAGGTTGGCGTCGTACAGCGCGGACAGGTCGAAGTCGGTAACCGACCCCATGCCTTCGCAGCGTGGACACATCCCGCCGGTGATGCTGAAGCTGCGTCGCTCCTTCACGGTCTCCCCACCCCGCTCGAGCGTGACCGCTCCGGCTCCGCTGATCGAGGCGACGTTGAAGGAGAATGCCTGCGGCGACCCGATGTGCGGCTGCCCGAGCCGGCTGAAGAGGATGCGCAGCATCGCGTTGGCGTCCGTCACTGTGCCAACCGTGGAGCGGGCGTTGACGCCCATCCGCTCCTGGTCCACGAGAATTGCCGTTGTCAGGCCGTCGAGTACGTCGACGTCTGGCCGCGCAAGCGTCGGCATGAACCCCTGCACGAAGGCGCTGTAGGTCTCGTTGATCAGCCGCTGCGACTCGGCGGCGATCGCGCCGAACACCAGGGAGCTCTTGCCCGAGCCCGACACCCCGGTGAACACGGTCACCCGTCGCTTCGGGATCTCCACACTGATGTCCTTGAGGTTGTTCACGCGCGCGCCCTGCACGCGGATCAGGTCGTGGCTGTCGGCAAGGTGTCGTGCAGGCGCCTGGGTGTCGGTGTTCGTGGCGGTGTGGGTTGTCGTGACGGTGTCGGTTCTCGTGGTGGGGCTCATCGGGTCTCCATCTGTCCGGGCCGCCTCGGCGGTCTCCTGAACGGTAACGCTAACCGCGGGCCGGGGCGCCTGCGCTTCTCCAACCTGAAGGATTGCCCGAACTGAACTCCGACTCTACGTCGTAGGTCTATGAGTTAGAGATCACATGTAGAGTGGCAATACTCGTGCCAGACCCGTCATGGGCCCGGCACGATCTCCCAAGAGGGGCACTATCTCCGTGAACACACCCACCGACACCACGAACACCATGGACGGCGGTAAGCCCGGGCAGCGGACTCCGTTGACCCGTGACCAGGTCCTGACGACCGCACTCCGGCTGGTCGACGAGGAAGGTCTAGAGGCACTGACGCGGCGGCGGCTAGGTCAGGAGCTGGGGCGGGACGCGATGGCTTTGTACCGGCACGCCCCGGACCGGGCGGCTCTTCTGGATGGCATCGTTGAGCTGGTGCTGGAGGAGCTCGACATCCCTGACGACGGACAGGACTGGCAGACGCAGCTGTCCCGCACGGCGCACGACTTCCGCCGACTCGGCCTGGCACACCCGCACGTGGTCAGCCTGATCGTCACCCGACCCCTGTCGACACCGCTCGGGTTGCGGCCGTTGGGGACGCTGCGGCCGCTGGAGCGGCTGCTAGGGGTGCTGACTGACGCCGGCTTCCCGCCGCCGTTGGCCCTCCGGCTGTACCGGCTCTATATGGGCTTCCTGTACGGCCACATGCTGACCGAGCTGCAGGAGCTTGTCGCCGACCCGGAAGAGACCAGTGACCTGCTCCGCCTTGGCTTGCACCGGTTGCCGCCCCGGGAATTTCCGCTGCTACGCAGTCTCGCCACCGAGCTTGCCCACTACGACGGCGCCGCCGAGCTCGACCAGGGCCTCACCGTCCTCTTCACCGGCCTAGCGACCGAGCTTGAGTCGGTAGGCCCGTAGCCCGGCCACACTGCTGCCCGACGCAGGTGTGCCGGATCGGTCACATCCGAGGCGAATTGTTTGCCCTATCGGTTCTACGCTGTAGACTACTTTTGTAGATCTACAATAGAGCGAGGTCGTGGTCAAGGAAGCCGCGCACGTGTCGTTCTGTTGGAAGGCCTCGACTTCGACCTTCCCGCGCACTTGCCTAGATGGGCTCCCCGTGACTCTTCTTTCCCCACCTCTGATACTCCCCGAGGCGCCCGCCAGGCGCGCCTCCAGCCGACCTGCTGAACGGGCTACCAGCGACTTCACCGCCCTCGCCAAGGCGGTTCAGGACGCCGGGCTGATGCGTCGTCGGTATGGCTACTACTGGACCAAGCTGATCGGAGCGGCAGTACTGCTGGCCGCGTGGACTGTCGGCTTCGTCTACGTCGGTGACAGCTGGTGGCAGCTTGGCAGCGCCGTGGTGCTGTCGGTACTGCTCACCCAGACCGCTTTCCTGGGTCACGACGCCGCACACCGGCAGATTTTCGCCTCGGGCAAGTGGAACGACTGGACCAGCCTGGTCCTGGCGAACCTGTTCGTGGGCCTGAGCTACGGGTGGTGGCAAAGCAAGCACACCCGGCACCACGCCGCGCCCAACCAGGAGGGTGCCGACCCTGATATCGACCTTGCCGTCATCGCCTTCACCCCAGCTCGTGCGAACCGTCGCGACCACCGACTGGTGCGCTGGCTGGTAGCTCGCCAGGGCTGGTACTTCTTCCCGACGCTACTGCTCGAGGGAATCTCGCTGCACGCCGACGGCCTGATCCGGGTGCTAGGCCGCAGCAAGCTGAAGCGTCGCTGGGTCGAGCTGACCATGCTGGTGCTGCGTCTCGGCGGGCTGGTCACTTTGGTCTTTGTGGTGCTGCCACCGGGGAAGGGCGTTGCGTTCATGGCAGTGCAGCTGGCCGTCTTCGGGCTCTACATGGGCGGGTCCTTCGCCCCGAACCACATCGGCATGCCTCTTGTACCGGCCCGGCTCAAACTGGACTTCCTCCGCCGCCAGGTGCTGATGAGCCGCAACGTCAGCGGGGGCCGGCCCATGTCAGTACTGATGGGTGGGCTCAACTACCAGATCGAGCACCACCTCTTCCCTTCGATGGCACGCCCCCACCTGCGCCGCGTGCAGCCGATGGTTGAGGCACACTGCGCGGCTATGGGCGTCCCCTACACCCAAACAACGCTGCTGCGGTCCTACCGGGTCGTGATCGGCTATCTCAATACCGTCGGGCTCAAGGGCCGAGACCCGTTCCTGTGCCCGCTCGTCGCCGGGCGTCGGGCGATCTGAGCGGGCGGCCCGAACCAGCCGATGACCCAAGCCCAGCGCACTCACGAGAGCCGCGGAGGCCCGCCAACGGCTGCGAACGTTGAGTCAACACGAACACCGAGGGCTCACCGCCCCGGCTCACCACATCGTCGATGAAGCCGCCCGCCGAGCTCGCGCTCGACAATCCCGCCGGGAGTCCAACGATGCCCTGTAACAGACGACCACTATCAGCGAGCATACTGACTGGATGACGTGCGCGGCAGTTGAGCCTGGATCGACGTACGGCGTCTGGCCGGCGCTCAGCCCGTCTGGGCGGCGGTGGTAATTGATGTCGATCGAGGGCGCGCTGGTGTCGGCGGTCGGTACCTCGCGCGGAGTCGCTGCGGCCGACCGGTTGTGTGAGGCGTGTGTGGCGCAGTTATCGGTGACTGCGGCTGCGATCTCGTTGGTGTTCGACGGCATGAACACGGGCACGCTCGGCGCCAGCAGCGATCAGGCCCGGCGCTATGACGAGTTGCAATTCACCCTCGGAGAAGGTCCCTGTCTGGAATCGGTGGTTTCGCGGGCACCCGTGCTGGTGGTCGATCTTGCCGCCGACGTCGGCGCCGGCCGCTGGCCCGCATACGGGCCGGCCCTCTTGGCCAACGGCATCGGCGGGGTCTACGCGATGCCGGTCTTGGTGGCCGGGGAGTACATCGGCGCATTAGATCTGTTCCGCACCCACAGCAGCGTGTTGGACGGCGACGATCTCTCCGGCGCGCTGGTCGCGGCCGAGCTGGCCGAGATGCCGCTGCTGGACCTTCTCACTGAGGATCTGCAGGCGACGGCAGCCGACCCGGACACACCCGCCTGGACCGAGTTGAACGAGATCACCCGCGCTGAGGTCGCTCAGGCCACCGGCATGCTGGTCGCTCAGCTCGAGGTCGAACCGGCGGAGGCGCTCGTGCGGCTCCGCGCCCACGCCTACGCCACCAGCCGCTCGGCCACCGAGGTGGCCCGCGACATTCTCGAGCGTCGTCTACGACTGGACCCCCACTAAGGACGCCGACCTCACTCAACCGACGCCGGAGCCACGATCGAGACACCGGAATCAGTTCAAGGAAAGCGCCACCCGATAGCACCAGCGATGAGGAAGGAGCGGCTGATGGGAGACGGTGACCGTGAAACCCGCGTGCTCTACGCGGTGGTCTCGTTGGTCGACAGCTTGCTGCAGGACTTCGATGTTGTCGAGTTGCTCACCGACCTCACCGAACAATGCGCCGCGCTGCTTGATGTGTCCTCCGCAGGCCTGCTGCTTGCCGACCCGCGCGGGCAGTTGCACCTGATGGCCGCCACGTCCGACCGTACCGAGGAGATCGAGCTGTTGCAGTTGCAGGCCGACGAAGGTCCCTGTCTGGATTGTTACACCAGCGGTGAGCCGGTCTCGGTCGCCGATCTCACCGCGGCCGTGGAACGCTGGCCGGAGTTCGTCCCAGCCGCCCTTGACGCCGGGTTTGCGTCCGTGCACGCCGTCCCGATGCGGGCGGCTGGCACCGTACTCGGCGCATTGGGGCTGTTCGGCACCAAGATTGGCGCACTGAACGACCCCGACCTGTTGGTGGGACACAGTCTGGCCCACGTTGCTAGTGTCGCCATCGTGCAGGAACACCCACCCACCCGGGAGACGGTCTTGCCGCAGCTGCGCAGCGCCCTTGCCAGCCGGGTGGTCATCGAACAAGCCAAAGGCTTCCTCCGCGAGCGCCTGGACATCACCGTCTCCGACGCCTTCAGCTTGTTGCGCCGCTACGCCCGTCACTCCGGCACTCGCATCTCCGACGTTGCCCGTCGACTGATGTCCGAACCGGCCGCCCGACCGACCATCATCCGCGAGATGACATCGATGCCAGCAAGCTCCACCGGAAGTCGCCGATCCGACTGAAGCGCGGATGAGCGCCTGGAGTCACCTTGTTGACCGGGTAGAACCTGTGGTGCTGCCGACGCAGTTCGGCCTAGGGCAGGGGGGACGCCGCTCCGGTTTCTGCGTTCACCCGGAGGACGCGATAGCACTCAGGTGCTCGGCGAGGGGCCGCTTCGAAAGCAGTTAGTCCAGGACAATCCCTGTGATGGTAGAACTGCACGAACGCGTCCCCGCCGGGATTCAGCCTCAGCGGGGACGTTCTGTCCATTGACCGCCGGGTCCGGGGCTGCCACACATAGGTCGTCGAACCCCGCGGGGGGAAGGGTCCGCTCACAACCTTTGGTTCGAGTATGCGCCGCCAACCCGGGCTGCGTCAACACCCGCCGGTCAGATCCCCCCACGAGCCAGGCTCGGAACCGCCGTCCACCTCCGGTGGACTGTTTGGAATATCGGCGCGGCTCCTGCCAGCCGACTGTGCTAGGCGTTCTTGGTCGCTCCCAGGTGCCGGACGAACCAGCGCCGGCGTTTTTGCCCTCCCGCCGGGCTCTGGGGGGAGGGGAACCCGGCGGGGGACGCTATCTGTCCTGACGACCGGGTCTAGGGCTGCCATGAGAGTGTCAACAAACGCCACGGGGGAGGTGGAGTTGTCACTGCTCTCTTCGAGTATGCGGCTCACAGGCTGCCCTGTCGATACCTGACGCCACAATCTGCGGATGAAGATGTCAATTCAGCTTCCGGTGTGGTGGCGTGGACCTGGCAGCCTTCACTGCCGAATGGCTCCGTGCCGGCCATCCACGCGGCGGCACACGACCGATGATCCGCACGGCTGCGGTTAGGATTTGCGACATGTCGGGACATTCCAAGTGGGCGACGACCAAGCACAAGAAGGCTGTGGTGGACGCACGACGCGCCAAGTCATTCGCCAAGCTGATCAAGAACATCGAGGTCGCGGCCCGGCTGGGCGGTGCTGATGTCAACGGCAACCCCACGCTCTACGACGCCATTCAGAAGGCGAAGAAGACCTCGGTGCCCAACGACAACATCGATCGTGCGGTCAAGCGCGGCGCCGGGCTCGAGGCCGGCGGCGCCGACTACCAGACCCTGATGTACGAGGGGTACGGCCCCTCCGGGGTCGCGCTGATGGTGGAGTGCCTCACCGACAACCGGAATCGGTCGGCATCCGACGTCCGAGTCGCTATGACCCGCAACGGCGGCACCATGGCCGACGCCGGAAGTGTGTCGTACATGTTCGGCCGTAAGGGCGTGGTGGTGCTGGACAAGGAGCAGGCCGGCAAGACGGTGACCGAGGACGACCTTCTTGAGGCCACCCTGGACGCCGGCGCGGAGGAGGTCAACGACCTCGGCGAGTCGTTCGAGGTCATCTCCGACCCCAACGACCTGGTCGCCGTCCGTAGCGCCATCCAGCAGGCTGGCTACGACTACGACTCCGCAGACGTCTCCTTCGTCCCCTCGGTCACCGTCGAGGTCGATGAGGAGACCGCGGGCAGAGTCTTCCGGCTGATCGAGGCCCTGGAGGACTCCGACGACGTCCAAAACGTCTACGCCAACTTCGACGCTCCAGAAGAGGCGCTGGAAAACGCCTGACCGCCGTCCACAATCGGCGCGCCCTCCCGGCGCCGGACCCTTCCAGTCGCTAGATTGACGAACATCTGTTCGTTTTCACCGGAGGGCCGCGGCATGCGTGTGCTGGGTATCGATCCAGGTCTGACTCGCTGCGGGCTCGGCGTCGTCGAGGGTGCCCCCGGGCGACCGCCAACGCTGGTTGGCGTCGGTCTGGTGCGGACACCCCCCAGTCTGGACACGGCGATGAGGCTGGTCCGGATCGAGCAGGTGGTCGAGGAGTGGCTGGCGCTTCACCGGCCCGACGCAGTCGCCGTCGAGCGGGTGTTCGCCCAACACAACGTCCAGACAGTGATGGGCACGGCTCAAGCCGCCGGAGTCGCGATGCTGGCCGCCGCCCGACGCGGGCTGCCGGTCGCCCTGCACACGCCGAGCGAGGTCAAGGCGTCCATTACCGGCTCCGGCCGGGCTGGCAAGGACCAGGTGGGAACCATGGTGACCCGAATCCTCGAACTGACCGAGGCACCCCGACCGGCCGACGCCGCCGACGCCCTCGCGCTGGCGATCTGCCATGTCTGGCGCGGCGGCGGGGCGGCCCGGGTGGATTCCGCCCTGCAGCTGGCCGCCGCCCAGTCGCGCCGGCAGCGCGCCGCTTTTGCCGCCAAGGTCACGGAGGCCCGAAACGCCACCCAGATGCAGCAACCCGCCGTAACCCCGCTCAGGAGAAGGACATGATCGCGCAGCTCACCGGGACCGTCATCGGGCTGGCAGCCACGTCGGCCGTGGTCGAGGTCGGCGGCTTCGGTGTGCTGACCCAATGCGGCCCGCACACCACCGCGCAGCTCCGGGTCGGGCAGCCCGCCACCTTGCACACCTCCCTGGTTGTCCGGGAAGACTCGCTCACCCTTTACGGGTTCGCCGGTGCGGACGAGCGTGAGTTCTTCGAGCTGCTGCTGACCGCGACCGGGGTCGGGCCCAAGCTGGCGCAGGCCGCGTTGGCAGTCCTCAGTCCCGACGAGCTGCGAGGCGCGATCGCCACCGAGAACCTGGTGCAGCTCACCAAGGTGCCCGGCATCGGCCGCAAGGGCGCCCAGCGGATCGTCATCGAGCTGAAGGACAAAGTCAACGCGGTAGGCCGGGCCGAACGGCCGGCACCGATGCCGTCCGCCGGCGGCGCCTGGCGCGATCAGGTCAGTCAGGGCCTGCAGGGCCTCGGCTGGTCCTCCCGCGATGCCGAGTCGGCGTGCGCTGAGGTGGAGTACCTCGTGCACGACGATCCGATGGTCAGCGTCGCGGTCGTGATGCGGGCCGCCTTGCAGACCCTGGCCAGGAAGTAGGGTTCGTCGTCGTGGCGAAACCAGCAGATCTCGTCGACCCCGGCGCCGACGACGAGGAGCGAGCCGCCGAGTCCGCCCTCCGCCCGGCAACCCTGGCCGAGTTCGAAGGGCAGCCACGGGTCAGTGACCAGCTGGGGCTGGTGCTGGAGGCGGCTCGACACCGCAACGCCGTACCCGACCACGTGCTGCTGTCGGGTCCTCCAGGACTGGGAAAGACCACCCTGGCAATGATCATCGCGGCCGAGATGTCGGCCCCATTGCGGGTCTCCAGCGGTCCGGCCATCCAGCACGCGGGCGACCTGGCCGCCATCTTGTCCGGCCTGGTGGAGGGCGAGGTGTTCTTCCTCGACGAGATCCACCGGATGTCTCGGCCCGCCGAGGAGATGCTGTATCTGGCCATGGAGGACTTCCGCGTCGACGTCGTGGTGGGGAAGGGCCCCGGCGCCACCGCAATCCCGCTAGAAATTCCGAGGTTCACCATGGTCGGGGCCACCACGCGCGCGGGTCTGCTGCCCGGGCCGCTGCGGGACCGCTTCGGTTTCACCGCCCAGCTCGACTTCTACGGCACCGACGCGCTCGAGCACATCGTCACCCGCTCGGCCGCACTGATCGGCGCCCGGATCGACGGCGAGGCCACCGCTGAGATCGCCCGCCGGGCCCGGGGCACGCCTCGGATCGCGAACCGGCTGCTCCGACGGGTCCGAGACTTCGCCCAGGTCCGGGCGAACGGGCGCATCGACCGTACGGTTGCGCGGGCAGCGTTGGACCTGTACGAGGTGGACGAGATCGGCCTCGACCGGCTGGACCGCGCTGTGCTGAGCGCCATCTGTGGACGGTTTGGCGGTGGGCCGGTGGGGTTGTCCACACTGGCCATCTCGGTGGGCGAGGAACGGGAGACCGTCGAGGAGGTGGCGGAGCCGTTCCTGGTCCGCGAGGGCTTCTTGATGCGGACGCCGCGGGGCCGGGTGGCCACCTCGGCGGCGTGGAGGCACCTCGGGCTCACCCCACCCGTCGCCGCGGTCGGTTTCGACACTCCACCCGCCCTGTTCGGCTGAGTCCCGATTTCGGGTCCACACTGGGTAGAGTACGGCGGTCGGCGTTTGTCGACGCCGTCTGGCGTGCGCCAAAGACGCACGCGAACTCACGTGGATGCTGGAGCTATGGGTAACTATTCGTCATTGATCTTGATCGCGCTGATGGTGGTCGCGTTCTACCTGCTGATCCTGCGGCCGCAGAAGAAGCGCCAGGAGGCGCTGCAGCAGACCATGAACTCGTTGACCCCTGGCACCCGCGTGCTGCTTGGCAGCGGCCTCTTCGGCACCGTGGTTGCCGTCGGCGCGAAGCAGGCGCTGATCGAGCTGTCTGCGGGCGTGGAAGTGACTGTGCTCAAGCAGGCCATCGTTCGGGTCGTGCACGAGCGTGACGAGGAAGCCGGCTGGGAGTCCGCGGACGAGATCGAGGACGACGTCGAGCCGTTGCCGAGCACCGATGTAGCCACGGCCACCGGGGCCGGCACACCCACCGACCCGGAGCCCGGGCCGACTGACACCTCCCTGCAGGATCCGAACTCGGGCAGCCCTCGGCCCAACGGGCGGTAAGCCGTGGCAACAGCGAGCGGTCGACCCGGCCGCACACTGATCGTCCTGCTCGCTCTGGTGGCCGTCCTGTTCGGCGGCATGGCGCTGAGCAACAACTGGACCCCCAAGCTCGGCCTCGACCTCCGGGGCGGCACCACGATCACCTTGACAGCCGCGAACACCTCCGGCTCCGGCGCGGTCGACCCCAACAGCCTGCAGCTGGCGAAGACCATCATCCAGAGCCGCGTCGACAGCCTGGGCGTCGGTGAGTCCGAGGTCACCACCGCTGGCGAGAGGCAGATCATCGTCAGCGTGCCGAACGTCCAGCAGGACGAGCTGGTCCGGCTGGTGGGTCAGACCGCCGTTCTGCGGTTCCGCGCCGTCTACGCGGCCGAACCAGTCGCCCCACCGGTCGTACCGACTCCGACGACCGCGCCCACCTCGTCGGCCAGCCCGACGTCACAGCAGAGCCCGGGAGCCGCCGGCTCCTCAGTGCCGTCGGCCGGTGCGCCGAGCGCGAGTCCGACCGGCGACCGCCGACCACTGCCCCAGCTGCCGACCGCGCCACCGGCGCCAAGGTCGCCGCGACCCACGGCGGCCGGCAAGGGCACCCCGCCGGCGCAGGCGATCGAGTGGCAGCCGACCGAGCGCGACCAGGCCGACTTCGCCGAGTTCAGCTGTGACGCCGAGAAGATGGTCGACGTCTCCGACCAGCCGCTGTTTGCCTGTAACCGCGAGAAGACCGAGAAGTACCTGCTCGGTCCGACCCTGATCGAGGGTGACCAGCTGACGTCCGCGACCGCCGGCGTCCCGCAGAACAACGTTCAATGGGTGGTCAACCTCGAGTTCGACGCGACCGGCACCGAAGCGTTCACCAAGGCCACCCAGGCTCTCGCCCAGCGTTCCGACCCGCAGAACAGGTTTGCGATCGTCCTCGACGGCGAGTCCATCTCCGCGCCGTCGGTCAGCTCGGCCATCCCCGGCGGCAGGGCCGAGATCTCCGGCAGCTTCACCCAGAAGAGCGCCACCGAGCTTGCGAACATCTTGAAGTACGGCGCCCTGCCGCTCGCCTTCGAGGTGTCCGAGGTGGCCAACGTGTCGGCCACACTTGGTGGCGAGCAGCTGCAGGCCGGCATCATCGCCGGCATCATCGGACTCGCCCTGGTGATCACCTTCTGCTTCTTGTACTACCGCGGCCTGGGCATTGTCGTGGTGGCATCGCTCGCGGTCGCCGGGTCCATCACCTACGCCACCATGGTGCTGCTGGGCGGGTCGGTGGGATTCGCGTTGAACCTGCCCGGCATTGCAGGTGCGATCGTCGCCATCGGCGTCACCGCCGACAGCTTTGTGATCTACTTCGAGCGCATCCGCGACGAGGTACGTGACGGTCGGAGCCTGCGAACCGCGGTCGAGACGGGATGGCGGCGGGCCCGCCAGACAGTGCTGATCGCCGATGCGGTGTCCATGCTGTCTGCGGTGATCCTGTTCATCCTGGCCATCGGATCGGTCAAGGGCTTCGCGTTCACCCTTGGCCTGACCACGCTGATCGACGTCCTGGTCGTCTTCTGGTTCACCAAGCCGATGATGACCCTGCTGGCCCGGACGGCGTTCTTCGGCGGTGGCCACCGGCTGTCGGGACTCGACCCGGCCCACCTGGGCGTTACGGCGCTGCCAGGCGCCCGGGTCCGCAGGCGGCCTGTTCCGGTTGAGAACACCGTCAAGGAGGCGTGATGTCGAAGATGTCCAAGCTGGGACACCGGCTCTACACCGGCGAGGTCTCCTACGACTTCATCGGCCGCCGCCGGATCTGGTACATCGTCTCCACCATCTTGATCCTGATCGCCCTGGGCGCTGTCGCGCTGCGCGGGCTGAGTTACGGCATCGAGTTCGAGGGTGGTGCTGACTTCAAGGCCAACGCCGTCGTCACCTCCTCCACGGTCGACGACATGCGCGCCGCCTTGGAGGACTCGGGCGTGCCGGGCCTGGCCGAGTCCACCATCAACACCATCGGAAGCGACCAGATCCGGGTCCAGACCCGGACGCTGGACGCTCAGACGGAGGTGCCGCGGGTCCGCTCGGCGATCGCCGAAGAGGTCGGCGTTGACACCGACCAGGTGGCCTACAGTCTGATCGGCGCCTCCTGGGGGGGCCAGATCACGGAGAAGGCGCTGCTGGCACTCGGCGTCTTCCTGGTGCTGGTGTCGCTGGTCATCTGGGCCTACTTCCGCAACTCGAAGATGGCCGCCGCGGCGCTGGTGGCGCTGTTGCACGACCTGATCCTCACCGTCGGCATCTACGCCCTGGTTGGCTTCACCGTTACCCCTGCCACGGTCATCGGCGTGCTGACCATCTTGGGCTACTCCCTCTACGACACCGTGGTGGTGTTCGACAAGGTCCGTGAGAACGTCCGCGACATCGCCGCCAGCAGCAGCCGCTCCTACTCCGAGGCAGCCAACCTCGCCGTAAACCAGGTGCTGGTGCGCTCCATCAACACGACCATCATCGGTGTCCTGCCGGTGGCCGCGCTGCTGTTCGCCGGCGCCGTCATCCTAGGTGAAGGCCCGCTGAAGGACCTGGCCCTGGCGTTGTTCGTCGGCATGATCTCCGGTGCCTACTCATCCATCTTCATCGCCACACCGCTGCTGGCGCAGCTCAGGGAGCGTGAGCCGGAGATGCAGAAGCTGGCGTCTCGGGTGGCGAGCCGGCGCGCCAAGGAGCTGAGCCGCACCGGCGGCCACCGCTCGGCGGCTCAGGAAAGGGAGCCGGCCGGCTCCACTGCGGCCGAGGCTCCGGTAGGCCCAGCGCGGGTCACCGTGTCGACGGCGCCCGCCGGAACCGTCCGACGGGTGTCCGAAGGGGCCGCTCGACGCCCCCAGCCCGAGCACAAGCCCCGCTCCCAGCGCAAGAAGTAAGAGCGAAGCCACCACGATGACCCATCCACTGGCCCAACTGATCCGCAGCGTGCCGGACTTCCCCAAGCCCGGGGTGGTCTTCCAGGACATCACTCCCTTGCTGGCTTCGCCGCGGGCGTTCGCCGACGCCGTCGATGCGATGTGCCAGATCTCCCCGAGCGGCATCGACCTGGTCGTCGGGCTGGAGGCCCGCGGTTTCATCTTCGGCGCACCGGTGGCGCTCGCACTGGGCGCCGGGTTCATACCCGTACGCAAGCCCGGCAAGCTGCCCAGCCGTACCGTTGAGCAGTCATACGCGCTGGAGTACGGCAGCGAGACGCTGATGGCCCATGATGACGCGATCCCTGCGGGGTCGAGCGTGCTTATTGTCGATGACGTGCTGGCGACCGGCGGCACCGCCGCAGCCGCAGCGGGCCTGGTCTCGCGACTCGGTGGGACGCTGGCGGGCATCACGGTGCTGATCGAGCTGGAGTTCCTGAGCGGCCGCCGCCACCTGGCCGCGCAGGGGCTGGACCGGATCGACAGTGTGCTGACGTTCTCCGGGTCCCCATGAGCGACTCGGGCGACTCCGGGCAGGGCATCGGCCACGGTCATCACCGGCCGGTGACGTCATGGGCGAGCCAGGCGCTGGTGTCACTGCCGGCCCGCACGTCCTCCCCGGCCCGCGAGCTGGGGAAGCGGGGACTGCTGGCCCTGGGCCTGTTGGTGATCACCGTCTCGCTGGTCTACTTCGACCGTGACGCCTACACCGACAACCTGGACGAGTCGGTCAGCCTGATTGACGCGATCTACTACGCCACGGTCACGATCACCACCACCGGTTATGGCGATATCACCCCGATCGAGCCGCACTCACGTGTGCTCAATTCCATCCTGGTCACGCCGCTGCGGATCGGGTTCTTGGTGCTGCTGGTCGGTACCACCCTCGAGGTGCTGGCGAACGAGGGCCGGCGGATTCTTCGAGACGGACGCTGGAGGAAACATATGCGCAACCACGTCGTCGTCGTCGGCTACGGGACCAAAGGCAAGAGTGCCGTCGAGACGCTGAAGGACAACAACACCAACCCGGCGCAGATCGTCGTCATCGACTCGCGGTCGAGCGCGATCGCCGATGCCAACCTGCGAGGCTACGCCGCCATTCAGGGTGATGCGACCAGCCGCGACATCCTTCGGCGCGCCGAGATCCTCAAAGCGCGCGAGGTGATCATCACTTTGGACCGCGACGACTCCGCCATCCTGGTCACCCTCACCGTCCGCCAGTTCAACCCCAGCGCCCATGTGGTGGTGTCGGTGCGTGAGGAGGCCAACTCCTCGCTGATGCGCCAGTCCGGCGCGAACGCCGTCGTGACCTCCTCTGAAGCCGTCGGTCGGCTGCTCGGGCTGTCTGCCGTCAGCCCGAACCTCGGCGTGGTGATCGAGGACCTGCTGTCCTCGAAGGAGGGCTTGGAGATCGGCGAGCGGCAGGTCACCCGCGATGAGGTCGGGCTGGCCCCTGACGAGCTTCGTGGTGAACGCGTGGTGGCGGTGGTACGGAACAAGACGCTACGTCGGTTCTACGATCCCACCGTGGCGAAGCTCGAAACGGGTGACCAGGTCGTCGTGGTCCGGCACGCCAACGAGGGCTGACGCCTCCCGTTCCCGTGACGGATGGCCGATCCAGGCCCAAGCTTTACACTGGGACCCTGAGCTCACAGTAAGGAACCGAGTTTGAACGAGCCGGGGACCGTAACGAGTCCGATCGCCCCCCGTCCAGATGACGCGGAGCGTTCCGGCACGGCTGCCTCCGGCTTGACCGCGACCCCTTCACAGCCCGCACCCCAGTCGGCGCCACCGCAGCTGACACCACCGCAGCTGACACCACCGCAACTGACACCACCGCAACTGACACCGGCCGCCGGTCGGTCCGCGCGGGTCGAGCACCAGGAGTCGGGGGCGGTCGTCCCTGCCCGGGGGTCGGCCGGCTCGGAGCAGCCGAGAGTACGGATGCGCCAGCGGCTCGCCCGGCTGGGAACCACCCGACCGCAGTCGCCGGTGCTCGACCCGCTGTTCGCGGTGGTTCGCGCCAACCATCCGAAGGCTGACCTGGCGCTGCTGGAACGCGCGTACCGGACAGCCGAGCGGTATCACGCGGGCCAGCTCCGCAAGAGCGGCGACGCCTACATCACCCACCCGCTTGCGGTCACCACCATCTTGGCCGAGCTCGGCATGACCGAGCCAACGCTGTGTGCTGCGCTGCTGCACGACACCATCGAGGACACCTCCTACACGCTGGCCGAGCTCAGCCGCGACTTCGACGAGGAGGTCGCGCTGCTGGTCGACGGGTGCACCAAGCTCGACAAGGTCAAGTACGGCGACTCGGCGAAGTCGGAGACCATCCGCAAGATGGTGGTGGCGATGAGCCGCGACATCCGGGTGCTGGTGATCAAGCTCGCCGACCGACTGCACAACATGCGTACCCTGCACTACCTGCGGCCCGACAAGCAGTCCCGAATCGCATCGGAGACGCTGGAGATCTTCGCCCCGCTGGCGCACCGGCTCGGCATGAATGCCATCAAGTGGGAGCTGGAGGACCTGGCGTTTGCGACCCTGCACCCCAAGGTGTACGACGAGATCGTCCGGCTGGTGGCCGAAGCGGCACCCAGCCGGGACGACTTCCTCGCCGGCGTGATCGAGCAGGTGGATGCGGACCTGCGCGCCGCCAAGATCAAGGCGACGGTGACCGGGCGGCCGAAGCACTACTACTCGATCTACCAGAAGATGGTTGTCCGCGGCCGGGAGTTCCAGGACATCTATGACCTGGTGGGGCTGCGGGTCCTGGTCGAGAACCCCCGCGACTGCTATGCCGCGCTCGGGGTGATGCATGTCCGCTGGAACCCGCTGCCCGGGCGGTTCAAGGACTACATCGCGATGCCGAAGTTCAACATGTACCAGTCGCTGCACACGACGGTGCTGGGTCCCGAGGGCAAGCCCGTCGAGCTGCAGATCCGTACCGACGAGATGCACCGCAGGGCCGAGTACGGTGTCGCCGCCCACTGGAAGTACAAGGAGGGCGACGGCGGCGCACCGGCTCCGCTGAAGGGGGGAGACGGGGGCGACCTGGTCTGGGTCCGCCAGTTGCTGGACTGGCAGCGCGATACCGCCGATCCCGGTGAGTTCTTGGACTCGCTGCGGTTCGAGATCAACTCCAACGAGGTGTACGTCTTCACCCCGAAGGGTGACGTCAAGGCGCTGCCTCAAGGATCGACGCCGATCGACTTCGCGTACGCGATCCACACCGATGTGGGCCACAAGACCATCGGAGCGCGAGTGAACGGACGACTGGTGCCGCTGGAGTCCGTGCTGGCCAACGGTGACGTGGTGGAGATCTTCACCTCCAAGGCCGAAGGCGCCGGTCCCAGCCGCGACTGGCTGACGTTCGTGCAGAGTCCGCGCGCACGGAACAAGATTCGGCACTACTTCACTCGTGAACGGCGGGAGGAGTCGATCGAGACGGGCAAGGAGGCGCTCGCCAAGCAGATGCGGAAGGCCGGCCTGCCCATGCAGCGGCTGCTGACGCTCGAGCACCTGACAGCTGTCGCCGGCTTCTTCAAGCTGCAGGACGTGTCGGCTCTGTACGCCGCGGTCGGCGAGGGCACCGTCGGCGCGCAGGCAGTGGTCAACCGGCTGATCAGCATCGAGGGTGGCGACGACGCCGCGGCCGACGAGACGAACGAGGACCGAGTCGTCACCGGCCGGCGCCGGGTCGCCACCGGCACCAGTGACTCCGGCATCGAGGTGGTCGGTGCCAGCGATCTGTGGGTCAAGCTCGCCAGATGCTGCACGCCGGTCCCCGGCGACGAGATCCTCGGGTTCGTCACCCGCGGAGCCGGCCTGTCGGTGCACCGGACCGACTGCGTGAACGCGGCCAACCTGCGCGGCGAGCCGGACCGGCTGGTGCGTGTCTCCTGGGCGCCGACTGCGAAGAGCTCCTACCTGGTCGCCATCCAGGTCGAGGCCCTGGACCGGAACCGGCTGCTGTCCGACATCACCCGGGCGCTGTCGGATCAGCACGTCAATATCTTGTCCGCGGCGCTGAGCACCACCAAGGACCGGATCTGCAAGGCGAAGTTCACCTTCGAGACCGCCGAGCCGGCCCACCTCGAGCACGTCCTCCGAGCCGTCCGCCAGGTGCCGGCCGTCTTCGACGTCTACCGCGTCAGCCAGTAGACCAAAGCGGGGAGCGTCAGAACCGCGCGTCCACCGCCTGGACGACGTCACCAGCGGACACGTTTTCCTCCGCTGAGGGCGGAGGAAGGCGGCGGGTTCAGCGCGGTCGCGCGACCAGCTAAAAGAGTCGGACAGCTAACCCCCGAAGTCGCTGGCTGCCTTCCGCGCCTGCTCCAGCCACTCCCGGTAGGTAGCGGCCGACGTGGTGGCCTCGCGTTCGGCCCGGGCGTCGCCGCGATGTCGGGCCCGGGACGCCCGCTCCTCCAGGGCCTCGATCTGCGCGACGAGCTTCGCCGCGGTGTCCTCGGCGCGCGCACGCGCCTCCGGATTCGTGCGCTTCCAGCGGTCGTCCTCGGCCTTCTCGATCGCCGCCTCGATGGCATGCAGCCGATTGTCGAGTGGCCGGATCGAGTCCCGCGGCACCTTGCCGATGGCCGACCAGCGCTCCAGCAGGTCCCGATAGGCAGCCTTGGCCTGGTCAAGGTCGCGCACCGGCAGGATCTTCTCGCCCTCGGCGAGCAATGCCTCCTTAGCCTCGGCATTGGCCCTGAACTCGCTGTCCTGCTCCTCGAAAGCCGCCTGCTTTGCCGCGAAGAAGGTGTCCTGAGCGCCGCGGAAGCGTTTCCACAGCGCCTCGTCGATCCCGCGCGGAGCCGGACCTGCCGCCTTCCACTGGCCCATCAGATCCCGGTACGCGCCCGTGGTCGGACCCCAGTCGGTCGAGTCCGCCAGCCGCTCGGCTTCGGCGGCGAGCCGCTCCTTCACGCTCCGGGCCGACTCGCGTTGCTCCGCCTGCTGCGCGAACTGGGCTTTCCGGCGTCGGGTGTAGGTCGTACGAGCGGTGGAGAACCGGTGCCAGAGCTCGTCATCGGTGTTCCGGTCAAGCCGGGGCAACGCCTTCCACTCCTCCAGCAGCGCCCGGAACCGGTTCACCCCACCGCGCCAGTCGTTACCGGCTGCCAGCTTCTCGGCCTCAGCGACGAACTTCTCTTTGGCCGCCCGGGCCGCCTCGGTCTGCTTGGCTCTCTCTGCTCTGCGCGCGGCACGCTGCTCGGCGACCAGCGGCGCCAACGCGTTCAGCCGGGCCAACAGTCCGTCCAGGTCGCCGACGGCGTGCGCATCAGTGACGGCCGCGCGGACCGTCTGAATGGCCGCGATGGCGTCGTCGGGGGAGAGCGCGCCGGAGGCGAGCCGGGTTTCCAGCAGCGACACCTCCAGCTGGAGCGCCTGGTAACGGCGAACGAAGAACCCGAGAGCCTCCTCGGCGCTCATATCCGGGACCTGCCCAACCGAGCGCTCACCGGCAGAGGTTCGTACGTAGACGGTGCCGTCGGCGTCCACCCGACCGAAGGATGCCGGACCTACGTCGTCGCTCATGAGGTCAATCCTGCCCGATAGTGTCAGAGATGTGTTGATCGCCTCGTTTCCGGCCGGTCCCTGGCAGACGAACTGCTATATCGCCGCAACCCAGCCGGGGACCGAGTGCGTCATCGTCGACCCGGGAATGGACGCGGTGGCCGGGATCCGCGACGTCGTTCGCGAGCAGGGTCTGATGCCCGTGGCGGTGCTGGTCACCCACGGTCACCTCGACCACATGTTCTCGGTCACGCCGGTCTGCAGGTCGTATCGATCCACCTGCTGGGTCCACCCAGAGGATCGGCAGCTGCTGTCCGACCCGCTGAAGGGCATGAGCGCCGGCACCGCTGACCTGCTGCAGCAGCTGACCGGCGCCGACCCGAGGTTCACCGAACCGGATGAGGTACGCGAGCTCGCCGACGGAGTCAGCGTCGAGGTCGCCGGGATGTCGTTCGGCGCCATCCACGCGCCGGGCCACACGCCCGGATCGGTGATGTTTCGGACCGCGTACCCGAGCGATGAGATCGGCTCGATCGTGTTCTCCGGCGACGTGGTGTTCGCCGGCTCCGTCGGCCGGACCGATTTGCCAGGGGGTGACCACGACGCCATGCTGAGAAGTCTGCGTACCAAGGTGTGCACCCTGCCGGACTCGGTTGTGGTGCTGCCCGGGCACGGGCCGCAGACCACCATTGCCGTAGAACGCGCCAGCAATCCCTACCTGGACGACGCGTACCTGTCGAGGAGCACGACGTGAGACCCAAGCCGCTGTCGGGCTTTCCGGAGTTCACCCCGGAAGGCCGGATCGTCGAGCAGTTCGTGCTCGACCGGCTACGGCAGAGCTTCGAGCTGCACGGCTTCGCCTCGATCGAGACCCGCGCCGTTGAGCCGCTGGACCGGCTCGCCAAGCAGGGGGAGATCGACAAGGAGGTCTACGTCGCTCGACGGCTGCACGCCGAGCCCGGCACCCCCGACGACCTCGGCCTGCACTTCGACCTGACGGTGCCCTTCGCCCGATACGTACTGGAGAACGCGCACGCTTTGCAGTTCCCGTTCCGCCGGTACCAGATCCAGAAGGTCTGGCGCGGCGAGCGCCCGCAGGAAGGGCGGTACCGCGAGTTCACCCAGGCCGACATCGACATCGTGAACGTCGACACACTGGCCGCGCACCACGACGTCGAGCTGCCTCTGGTCACCCTCACAGCGCTGGAGCGGCTGCATGTCGACCTCGGCCTGCCGCCGGTGCTGATGCGGGTGAGCAACCGCAGGCTGGCGCAGGGCTTCTACGACGGTCTCGGGATCTCCGATTCGAGTGCGGTTCTTCGGATCGTCGACAAGATCGACAAGATAGGCCCGGACGCCGTCACCCGGCTGCTGGTCAGCGATGCCGCGCTGAGCGAACCGGAGGCCAGGGCCTGCGTCTCGCTGGCCTCGATCTCCTCAGCCGACGAGTCGTTCGTCGACGAGGTCCGCCGCCTCGGCGTCCGCAGCGACCGGCTGGACGAGGGACTGGAACTGCTCGCCGAGGTCGTCCGAACCGCGGCCTCGCACGTACCGGGTCGGCTGGTCGCGGATCTGAAGATCGCTCGTGGCCTGGACTACTACACCGGCACCGTCTACGAGACCGAGCTGCAGGGTTTCGAGTCGGCCGGCTCCATCTCATCGGGCGGCCGGTACGACTCCCTGGCCAGTGACGGAAAAACCACCTATCCCGGTGTCGGTCTTTCCATCGGCGTCACCCGCCTGCTGGCACCGCTGGTCGCCAAGGGTCACCTTCGGGCTTCTCGTCCCGTCCCGACTGCGGTTCTGGTTGCGGTGGACTCCGAGGACACCCGGCCGGAGAGCATCGCGATCGCCGAGCGGCTGCGGGCTCGCGGCATCGCCACCGAGGTGGCCCCGAAGGCCGACAAGTTCGGTCGTCAAATCCGGTACGCCGACCGACGCAACATCCCGTACGTGTGGTTCCAGACGGCCGCCGCGGGTGAGGTGAAGGACATTCGGAGCGGCACCCAGGTGCCGGCCGACCCAGCCTGCTGGCGACCGCCGGAGGAGGATTTGCGACCACGCGTGCTCAGCACGTGGGCCGATACCTGACAGCTCGCCAACTGTTCGATGGAGACCCAGGATGTGCTCCGCCGGCGGATCGTCGGCCAGCATCTGCGAACGGACCCGTGCGCGAGCGCCGCCGAGGTGGTCGCCGACCTGGTCTGCGTGCAGTCGCAGGAGTACTCCCACGCGTTTTGGTCCCTTGGGCTGAGATGCCTGGCGCCGACGTTCGCCGAGATCCGCCGGCAGTTCGACGACGGCCAGTTTCTGCGTACCCACATCCTTCGGCCCACGTGGCACTTCGTCACGCCGGCCGACATCCGGGCGGTGCTCGCCGTCACCTCGCCACGGGTGCATCGGCGCAACGCCGGCCGATACCGCGAGCTCGGCCTGGACGCCGGCACACTGTCCCGTTCCGTCGAGGTGATCGCGGCCGCGCTCGTCGGCAACCACTACCGCACCCGCCGAGAGCTCGGACAGGAGCTGGAACGACGCGGCATCTCAACAGCCGGCCAGCGGCTGGCGCACCTGGTGATGTATGCGGAGCTGGAGGCGCTGATCTGCAGCGGACCCATGGCGGGCCCGCAGCACACCTACGCTCTGCTCGACGAGCGGGTGCCGCCGGCGCCGCAGACCGACCCGAAAGACGCGCTGGCGGAGCTGGTGTTCCGGTTCTTCTCCGGACACGGTCCGGCATCCGTGGCGGAGCTGGTCCGCTGGTCGTCGCTGCCGACCGCTGAGGTCAAAGCGGCTGTGGAGAGCCTCCGCGACCGGCTCGAGAGCTCAACAGCCGAGGGCCAGACGCTCTGGTGGGATCCCCAGCGCCCCTTGCCGCCGAGCGGACCGAGCCGGCCGGTGGCGCTGCTGCTGCCGCTGTATGACGAGCTGCTGCTAAGCTACCGAGCCCTCAACTTCCCGCGGGACCCGCGGCATCCGCATGCCCCACGCGACGATCTGTTCGTCGGCTCGGTCATCGTGGACGGGCCGATGGGCGCCCGAAACACGGGCCCGCGCAATGTCGGCACCTGGCGGCGGACCGTTCGCGGCTCCTTCGTGCAGGTGCAGACCTCGTTGAGCCCGAGCGTCACGCGTGCGGAGGAGAAGGCGGTCCAGGAGGCTGTTCGGGAGCTGGCCGCGTTCCTCCAGCTGGAGCTGCAGGTGGTCGATGCGACCCACTGACCCCGATCGGTAGTGTGACCACGGAGGCGAGCGAAGGGGTTGGTCGTGGAGAACGTGCGGTCGGGTCACACAGTGCTGGCCTCTGCCGACAGCGAGGTGTTCGGCTCGCTGCGTCGCCGGGCCACCTCCCGCCAGGAGCGGTACGCGATGGGCCGGCGGCTCCGCAAGGAGGTCCCGCGCAAGGCGCTGGGGAGCTGGAAGGCGCCGATCGGCCGTCCGGATCCGGTCCAGCAGGTGATGGAATCCCATCAGGGCCGGCTGGAGCATCTGATTCCGGTACGGGTCGGCCGGATGATCTCCTCACCGTACGGCTTCCTCCGGGGGACCGCCATCGTGATGGCCGAGGACGTCGCGCACCTGCCGGCGACCGGCATCCGGCCGGTGATCTGCGGCGATGCGCACCTGGGCAACTTCGGCTTCTACGCCTCCCCCGAGGGCGAGCTGGTGATCGACCTGAACGACTTCGACGAGGCGCACCCCGGCGCCTGGGAGTGGGATCTGCGCAGGCTGGTCGCCAGCATCTGGGTGGCCGGTCGGCAGAACGGCTCCACCGAGGAGCAGTGTCATTCCTCGGTCGCGGCCTGCGTGGCGGCGTACCGGGCCGAGGTGCAGTTCCTCGCCGAGCAGCCGCTGCTGATGCGCTCCTACAACCGGCTGGACGTCGGCCGGCTGCATGAGACCGCCACCGAGAAGTCGCTCCGCGACGAGATCGAGCGGTCCGCCAAGCGTGCTCGGGCCCGTACCAGCGACCGCGCCCTGCCGCGCTTCACTCGCGAGCACGAGGGACGCCGGCGCATCATCGAGGACCCGCCGCTGATCACCGGCGTCACCGAGATGGAGGCAGACGAGATCGGTGCCGCCCTGGACGGCTACCTGACGACCCTGGCGCCGCACTGGCGCCGGGTCCTCGGCGGCTACACCCTGGTAGACATCGCGCACAAGGTCGTCGGGGTCGGTAGCGTCGGCCTCCGGGCCTATGTCGCACTGCTGGAGGGCAGCAGTCCCGACGATGTGGTCTTCCTCCAGCTCAAGCAGGCCCGGCGGTCCGTACTGGCGAAGTACGTGCACGGCAACTCGGCCTGGCACGACCACCAGGGCCAGCGGGTGGTGGAGTACCAGCAGGCACTGCAGACCGTCAGCGACCCCCTGCTCGGCTGGACCAGCATCTTCGGCCGCCAGTACTACGTCCGCCAGTTCCGCAACATGAAGGGCACAATCCCGCTCGACGCCATCGAGGCCGCGGCGCTGACCGACTACGCGGGCATCGTCGGACACCTGCTGGCCAAGGGCCACGCCCGGACCAGCGGCGCGTCGATGATCGCCGGGTACGCAGGGTCGTCGGATCGGCTCGACCTGGCGCTGTGCCGGTTCGCCCGGCTGTACGCCGACCAGACCGAGGCCGACCACGCCGAACTCGTCCATGCGGTCCAGCGCGGGCTGCTGCCGGTGACCGAAGGCGCGCTCGACCATGTGGGATCGGCCTTCCGACCGACCTGACCAGACCACGACACCGGTCGGACGGTCCAGCCCGCCGGGCCAGGTCCCTCAACGGCTGAGCCCTCAGTCGCTGCCAGCCGAGGCGCGCCGCCAGAGCAGAGCCAGCCCGATGGCGCCCAGGCCCAGCGTGCCCACCACAGTGATCCCGGTCAGCGCGAGCAGCCTGCTCAGCGAGCGGTCCAGGCGTACCGCCTTGTCAACCTCCTCAGAGGAGCCCGTCAACGGGGGATAGCCGCGGCCGAGCAGTGAGGGTGGCTGGCTGGTCGCCAGGTTCCCGCTGCAGACCCCGGTGGACAGCTCGCCGATCCCGGCGGACCCGTCCGCCGCCTGCTGCGTCGCAAAAACCACCAGGGTTGCGCCCGGGCGGGCCGTGAACCCACACTCGGCCTCGCTGCGCGCGGTGACGACGCGCTGCTCGGTGTAGGCCGATCCCTTGTAGACCCGGGTCACCGAAAAAGTGAACCGGGTGTGGCGAGGTGCCGGTCGTCGGATCGACTCCCGCTCCTCGACCTTGCCGAGGAAGACGACATCGGCCCGATTCAGGGCATCGCGAAGGTCCTTGCTGGTGCAGCTACAGGCGTACGCCGCCGTCGGATTGATCAGTAGGCTCAGGCAGAGGGTCAGCAGGGCGAGGCCGGCCAGGCCGGCGCGCCGCAGCACATCCCGAGCCGGGGTCCGGCGCCGCTTGCTAGCCATGTGCCAGTCTCACCCGGCGACCCGGCCCGGGCAAGGGCAGCCGTCAGGCAAATCGAGTCGTCCGGTCCCGGTAGCGACCCATAGGATCAACTCCACACTTCCGGGCACAGTGCCCGGAGCTCGATGTTGGAGGAAGAGCACGTGATTCGCACCCACGGCGCAGGCACGCTCCGTGCCGAACACGCCGGAACCACCGTCACCCTGGCCGGCTGGGTCGCCCGCCGCCGCGACCACGGGGGCGTTGCCTTCGTGGATCTGCGGGATGCCTCGGGTCTGGCGCAGGTGGTGGTGCGAGACGAGATGCTGGCAGCGTCCGGCGCCCACGACCTGCGCAACGAGTACTGCATCGCGATCACCGGTGAGGTATCCAAGCGACCTGCCGGGAACGCTAACCCGGATCTGCCGACCGGCGACGTAGAGGTGGTCACCGACTCACTGGAGGTGCTGAGTGCCGCCGTGCCGCTGCCGTTCCAGATCGACGAACGGGTGAGTGTCGGCGAGGAGGCACGGCTGAAGTACCGCTACCTGGACCTCCGCCGCCCCGCGCCGGCAGCCGCTCTTCGGCTGCGCAGCCAGGTGAACCAGGCGGCGCGTGCCGTGCTGAACGAGCGCGACTTCGTGGAGATCGAGACCCCCACGCTGACGAGGTCGACGCCTGAGGGCGCCCGTGACTTCCTGGTGCCCGCCCGGCTCCGGCCGGGATCGTGGTACGCCCTGCCGCAGAGCCCGCAGCTGTTCAAGCAGCTGCTGATGGTCGCAGGGATGGAGCGGTACTACCAGATCGCCCGATGCTACCGCGACGAGGACTTCCGGGCCGATCGGCAGCCGGAGTTCACCCAACTGGACGTCGAGATGAGCTTCGTCGACCAGGACGACGTGATCGAGCTGTCCGAGGCGATCCTCACCGCGCTGTGGCAGCTTATCGACTACCAGGTGCCGACGCCCATCCCGCGCATTACCTATCGCGACGCCATGGACCGGTACGGCACCGACAAGCCGGACCTCCGCTTCGGCAACGAGCTCGTCGACGTCACCGCCTACTTCGCCGACACCCCGTTCCGGGTTTTCCAGGCCGACTACGTCGGCGCCGTGGTCATGCCGGGCGGTGCCAGTCAGCCCCGCAAGCAGCTGGACGCCTGGCAGGAGTTCGCCAGACAGCGGGGCCACAGGGGATTGGCGTACGTCCTGGTGGCGGAAGCCGGTGAGCTCGGCGGACCGGTGGCGAAGAACCTGTCCGAGGCGGAGCGCGCCGGGCTGGCCGAGCACATCGGCGCCGCACCGGGAGACTGTGTCTTCTTCGCCGCCGGTGAACGGGCGAGCGCGCAGGCCCTGCTGGGGGCGACCCGGCTGGAGATCGGCCACCGGGTCGGGCTGATCGACGAGTCCGGCTGGTCGTTCGTCTGGGTCGTCGACGCTCCGCTGTTCGAGCCGGCCGGCCAGGCGGTTGCCAGCGGTGACGTTGCCGTCGGCTCAGGCGCCTGGACTGCGGTGCACCACGCCTTCACCTCGCCCAAGCCGGAGTCCATGGAGAGCTTCGACAGCGACCCGGGCTCCGCGCTGGCGTACGCGTACGACATCGTCTGCAACGGCAACGAGATCGGCGGTGGCTCGATCCGTATCCACCGGCGTGACATCCAGGAGCGGGTCTTCGCAGTGATGGGGCTCGGCCCGGAGGAGGCCCAGGCGAAGTTCGGGTTCCTGTTGGACGCCTTCAGCTACGGTGCGCCGCCGCATGGCGGGATCGCCTTCGGCTGGGACCGGATCTGCGCGCTGCTGTCGGGCAGCGACTCCATCCGGGACGTCATCGCGTTCCCCAAGTCTGGCGGTGGAGTGGACCCGCTGACCGATGCGCCGGCACCGATTACGGCCCAGCAGCGCAAGGAGGCCGGGGTCGACGCCCGCCCCGGTGCATCGGCCGGCTGATCCTGCGCGGCTGATCGGGCGGCTGATCCGGCGCGGTTGGTGTCCTGGCGAGTGCCCGCGCGACACTTCCACCGGGTTGCGGACGATATATCGTGCGCGGCGCGGGGGAACGTACGCGCGGCCTCCCGCCCCGACGCGGGACTGTCGGTACGGCGACGGCGACGGCTAGCCTGGCGGGGCGGTTCGGCGGAGGGAAGGCAGGTATGTCGGAGGATCTGTTCGGCAACCGGGTGGGACCGGCGGGCCTCGCACCGGCGGGAAGCCTGGGCGACAGCGACCGGAGCGGGCTGCCGCTGGCGGTACGGATGCGGCCGCGGACGTTGGACGAGATCGTCGGGCAGGCCCATCTACTGGCGCCCGGGTCGCCGCTGCGGCGGCTGACCGCGGGCGAGGCGATGTCGATCTTCCTGTGGGGGCCGCCCGGGGTTGGCAAGACCACCATCGCCTACGTCGTCTCTCGGCAGACCGACCGGCGGTTCGTGGAGATCTCCGCGGTGACCGCGGGCGTGAAGGATGTCCGGGCGGTGCTGGACCAGGCCCGCAGCGAGTTGCGTCAGGGCCGTCAGACAGTGCTGTTCGTCGACGAGGTGCACCGGTTCTCCAAGACCCAGCAGGACGTCTTGCTGCCCGCGGTGGAGAACCGGCTGGTGACATTGATCGCCGCCACCACCGAGAACCCGAGTTTCTCGGTGATCTCACCGCTGCTGTCCAGGTCGCTGCTGCTGACGTTGCGCCCGCTCACCGACGACGACATCTCCGGCCTGCTGACCCGGGCGCTGACGCAGGACCGCGGTGTTCGCACCAGCGGAGCCGCGGGCTTGCCGGCGGGCCATCCGTTCACCCTCACCGACGACGCCCGCGCCACCCTGCTGCGGATGGCCGGCGGCGACGCTCGGCGGGCACTGACCTACCTGGAGGAGTCAGCCGCCGGCGCCGAGGCCGTCGGCACGACCATGATCGAGACGCCAACCGTCGAACAGGCGGTGGACCGGGCCGCAGTTCGGTACGACCGCGACGGCGACCAGCACTACGACGTGATCAGCGCGTTCATCAAGTCCATCCGGGGGTCTGACGTCCAGGCCTCACTGCACTACCTGGCCCGGATGCTGGAGGCCGGTGAGGATCCGCGGTTCATCGCCCGTCGGCTGGTGATCTTGGCGTCGGAGGACATCGGGCTGGCCGACCCGAGCGCTCTCACCACCGCGATCGCAGCGGCCGACGCGGTCGCGTTCATCGGCATGCCGGAAGGCCGAATCAACCTGGCCCAGGCGGTGATCGCCCTGGCGGTCGCGCCGAAGTCGAACGCAGTCATTCTGGCGATCGACGCCGCCCTGGCCGATGTCCGGGCGGGCAAGATCGGGTTGGTACCACCGTGGCTGCGCGACGCGCACTATCCGGGTGCGAAGCAGTACGGCCACGGTCGCGGGTACCACTATGCCCACGACGCACCCCACGGCATCGCGGCCCAGCAGTACCTGCCTGACGAGCTGCTCGGAGCGCAGTACTACCGGCCGGTCGCCCGCGGCGCGGAGGCCGCCATCGTCGAACGGCTCGCCCGGATCGAGCAGATCCTCCGGCCAGCCGAGGACCGGACAACGACGGAGGCCGATGCCGGGCCGGCGCGGTAAGGTCGACCCTGCACAGCCGCCGGACCCTGCCGGGAGCGGCGGGACCGCTGCGCCGGCGAGGCGCACCCAGATCAACGTTAGGGAACCTGGATATGTCCGTAGGGGAGATTGCCGGCCTGATCGCCGCCATCGCCTTCATCGTGCTGGTCGCGCTCACCGCCGTGCCGCTGCTCAAGCTGGGGCGGGTGCTGGAGGAGGTCCGGCTCGCCGTCCGCGACATCGGGCACGAGTCCGTGCCCATCCTGACCGAGCTGCACGGCACTGTGCGGGCAACCAACCAGGAGATCGAGAAGCTGGGCGTGGTGACCGACGACGTCGCCGCCGTCAGCCGACATGCCACGGTGGTCACCGAGAACGCGGCTCAGCTGACAGCTCTGTTCAGCGCCACCCTCGGGGGACCGCTGGTGAAGACCGCCGCCTTGAGCTACGGGCTCCGCAAGGCATTCCGCGACCGCTCGTTGACCGGGCGCTCACGATCGAGCCGACTGGCCCGAAGGGAGGCGGAGTAAAATGGGACGCCTCTTCTGGTTCACCGTCGGTGCAGGCGCCACCGCCTACGCCGTCGTCAAGGCCCGTGGCTACGCGCACCGATCGAACCCGGAGGCGCTGGGACGTCGGGGAACAGGTACGGCGGCAGGGATTACCGGCTCCGTCCGCGACTTCGCCGCCCGGGTACGAGCCGCGTCGGCCGAACGCGAAGCCGAGCTTCGCGGCACGCTCGGCCTGTCCGACTGACTCGCACCTCCTCGAACTCCAAAGGACCACACATGCTCACCGCCGAGATCCGGCGCCGCTTCCTGGACTTCTTCGCCAACCGTGGCCACGAGGTCGTCCCGTCTGCTCCGCTGCTGTACAACGACCCGACCCTGCTGTTCATCAACGCCGGCATGGTGCCCTTCAAGCAGTACTTCACCGGGGCCGAGACCGCCCCGTACGACCGGGCGACCTCGGTGCAGAAGTGTGTCCGGACGCTGGACATCGAGGAGGTCGGCAAGACCACGCGGCACGGCACCTTCTTCCAGATGAACGGCAACTTCTCCTTCGGTGACTACTTCAAAGCCGAGGCGATCAGCTACGCCTGGGAGCTGATCACCAAGAGCCAGGAGGCCGGCGGCCTCGGCTTCGACCCGGACAAGGTCTGGGTGACGGTGCTGCACTCCGACGACGAGGCGGCGAGCCTGTGGGCCAACATCGCCGGCCTGCCCGAGGAGCGGATCCAGCGCCGCGGCGTACTGGACAACTACTGGCACATGGGCGTGCCAGGGCCTGGCGGGCCGTGCAGCGAGATCTACATCGACCGTGGCGCCGCCTACGGGCCGGACGGCGGGCCGATCGTGGACGAGGACCGCTTCCTGGAGATCTGGAACCTGGTCTTCATGTCCGAGGAGCTGTCGGCGGTGCGCCGCAAAGACGACTTCGACACCCTCGGTGACCTGCCCCGCAAGAACATCGACACCGGCATGGGTTTGGAGCGGGTCGCGTACCTGATGCAGGGCGTGGACAACCTGTATGAGATCGACGAGGTCTTCCCGGTCATCCAGCGCGCGGCCGAGCTCGCCGGCAAGCGATATGGCGTGAACCACGACGACGACGTCAGGCTGCGGGTGGTGGCCGACCACGTCCGCTCCGGCCTGATGCTGATCGGGGATGGCGTCAGCCCCGGCAACGAGGCGCGCGGGTACGTACTCCGCCGGCTGCTGCGTCGCAGCATCCGGTCGATGCGGCTGCTGGGCGTCGACGAGCCGGTGCTCGGAGAGCTGCTGCCCGTCAGCCGGGACCTGATGGCGCACTCCTACCCGGAGGTGCGCAACGACTGGGCACGGATCAGTGACATCGCCTACGGCGAGGAGGAGGCGTTCCGTCGCACCCTGACGGCGGGCACCCAGATCTTCGACCTGGCGGTCGCCAAGGTCAAGGCCAGCCAGCAGGACACGCTGACCGGCGAGCGCGCCTTCCAGCTGCATGACACCTACGGATTCCCGATCGACCTGACCCTGGAGATGGCGGCCGAGCAGGGCCTGGCGGTCGACGAGGCCGGCTTCCGGGCGTTGATGGCTGAGCAGCGCAACCGCGCGAAGGCGGACGCGAAGTCGAAGAAGGGCAGCGGCATCACCACCGAGGTGTACGCCACGCTGCGGGCCGCCGGCGAGACGCCGTTCACCGGGTTCGAGACGCTGACAGGGGAGAGCGCGGTCCGCGGCATCGTGGTCGACGGCGAACTCCGCGACGTCGCGCTTCCCGGTCAAGACATCGAGCTTGTGCTGGAGGAGACACCGTTCTATCCGGAGTCGGGCGGCCAGTCCGGCGACCGCGGCACCCTGACCGTGGACGGCACCACCGTCTCGGTGTACGACGTGCAGCGACCCGTCAAGGGCCTGGTCGTGCACAAGGTGAAGGTGGGCGACGCCGCGGTCCGGGTCGGCCAGGGCGTCCGCTCCGCCGTCGACCGGGACTGGCGCCTCGGAGCCTGCCAGGCGCACTCCGCCACCCACGTCATCCACGAGGCTCTGCATGAGATCCTCGGGCCGACCGCGCTGCAGGCCGGGTCGTTCAACCGTCCGGGTTACCTGCGGCTGGACTTCTCCTGGAACCACGCCGTCAACGACGCGCAGCGGAGCCGGATCGAGGAGCTTTCCAATTCCGCCATCCGGGCCGACCTCGGCGTCAGCGCAAGCCTGATGCCGCTGGCCGACGCGAAGGCGCTCGGCGCGATGGCCCTCTTCGGTGAGGTGTACGGCGACATCGTGCGGGTCGTCGACATGGGCGACGGCTGGTCACGCGAGCTGTGCGCGGGCACGCACGTGGCGCAGTCGTCCCAGGTCGGCCTGCTGGCCGTGACCAGCGAGTCCTCGGTCGGCTCCGGCCTGCGTCGGGTGGAGGCCTTCGTGGGGATGGATGCCTTCCAACATCTGGCGAGGGAGCGGGCGCTGGTGATGGGCCTCGCCGACACCTTGAAGGTGCAGCCGGACCAGCTTGCCGACCGGGTCGCGAAGATGGTCACCCAGCTCAAGGACGCCGAACGCGAGATCGCCGCGCTGCGCAGCAAGAACCTGCTGACGACCATCGACCCGATCCTGGCCAAGTCCCACGACATGTGGGGGGTCGCCTATCTCGCTCACCATGCGGCCGGTGTGTCGGCGGGGGACCTGCGGACCCTCGCGATCGAGGTCCGCAACCGGGTCGCCGACCGTGCCGCCGTGATCTGTCTGATCGGCGGCACCTCGGAGAAGCCGGCCGTCGTGGTGGCCACCACCGAGGGCGCCCGCAACCGCGGCATCCGGGCTGGTGAGCTGGTGACCATCGCCAGCCAGTCCCTCGGCGGCCGCGGTGGCGGCAAGGACGACCTGGCGCAAGGCGGTGGCAACGATGCCAGCCAGATTCCGGCGGCGCTGACCGCCGTCGAGCACGCCATCGGCCATCGGGTGCTGTCCTGAGCGGGACGTCGCTGCGTACCGGGGTCCGGCTGGCGCTGGACTGGGGCGATGCCCGGATCGGAGTCGCGGCCTGCGACCCGACCGGCACGCTCGCCTTCCCGGTGCACACCGTGCGCGCCGGCAGCGCCGAGCTGAATGACCTGCTGGCGCTGGTCGCCGAGCACGATCCGCTCGAGGTGGTCGTCGGTCTACCGCGTTCGCTGTCTGGGGGCGAGGGTCCCTCCGCGACCAAGATCCGGGCCAAGGCGGCCGGCTTGGCCCGGGTCCTCGGCGCCTCCGTACCCGTCCGGCTGGTCGACGAGCGGCTCACCACGGTGACGGCGTCCCGACGCCTGTCCGCCAGCGGCAAGCGGCTCAAGCAGCAGCGACAGCTCATCGATGCTGCCGCGGCCGTCGCCATCTTGGAGCAGGCGCTCGACCTCGAGCGTGCACGGGGAGAGGCCCCCGGGGAGCTAGTATCACTTGCGGAAAAGGCGGAATAAGGTTTGCGCTCGCGAGGACGACCGTGCCGACTTCGCCACGTGCTGCGTGGACCGCGAGGAGACTAACCTGTGACATCGATGCTGGACCCGGAGACCAAACCGAGCCCCGCTCGCGAGTTCGCACACAAAGGCAAGGGCTGCCTCGCCGTCTTGATCGCCTTGGCAGTGCTGGTCGGAGGTGGCTACTTCGCCTACGACCGAGCCCGCGGCTACCTCACCACCCTCGGCGAGATTCCGGACTACACCGGCGCCGGGAAGGGCCGGATCACCATCACCGTTCCGGAGGGCGCATCGGTAGACGACATCGGTGGCATCTTGGTGGAGAACGACGTGATCAAGTCGACCAAGGCCTGGGACAAGGCGGTCCGGCAGGAGGAGCGCTCGACCAGCATCCAGGCTGGCCGGTACGTGATGCGCACCCAGATCCCGGCGTTCGAGGCGCTGAAGTTGCTGATCAACCCGGGCGAGTCCCGGGTTCGGGCCCAGTTCACCGTCCGGGAGGGTCTGCGGCTGAGCGCCCAGATCGATGAGCTGGTGAAGGGCACCAAGATCCCGAAGGCCAACTTCCAGAAGGCTTTGGCAGCACCCCAGTCCCTTGGTCTGCCGGCCTATGCCCGCAACCGACCCGAGGGGTTCCTGTTCCCCGAGACGTACGAGCTGACCGCCGGCGCCAACGCCACGGTGGTGTTGCGGCAGATGGTTGATCAGTACAAGAACGTCGCAGCCGACATCGGCTTGGATGCGCAGGCCAAGAGGCTCGGCTACTCCCCGTACCAGGTGCTGATCGTGGCCAGCATCATCGAGCGGGAGGTGGCCAACCCCGCCTACCGCGCCAAGGTGGCCCGGGTGCTGTACAACCGGCTGAAGAAGGGTCAGCCCCTGCAGCTGGACTCCACCGTCATCTACGCCAAGAATCTGAACACCACCACGACCACTCCTCAGGACCGCCAGAGCAACTCCCCGTACAACACCTACAAGCACCCTGGGCTCCCGCCCGGACCGATCTCGGCCCCAGGCAGGGCCGCTCTCGAGGCGGCGGCCGCGCCGGAGAACGGCAAGTGGCTGTACTTCGTGACGGTGAACTTCGACACCGGTGAGACCAGGTTCGCCGAGACGTTCGCGGACCACGAGAAGAACGTCGCCGCGTTCCAGGCGTGGTGCCAGGCGAACAAGGGCCGCTGCACGTGATCTCGGCCGGCCGTCCGCGTGGGCGTCGCTGCGCCGTCGTCGGGTCGCCGATTGAGCACTCGCTGTCGCCGGTGCTGCACCACGCGGCCTACGCGGCACTACGCCTGAAGGACTGGTCGTATGACCGGTTCGAGCTGACCGAGCAGGAGCTCCCCGGTTTCGTCGCCGGCCTGGACGGGTCCTGGCGAGGCCTCAGTGTCACGATGCCGCTGAAGGCCGCCGCCCTCGAGCTTGGCGAGGTTGACGAACTGGCTGCCCTGGTCGGGGCCGCGAACACGGTGATCTTCGACGACGACCAGACTCGGGTCTACAACACCGACGTGGGCGGTCTGATGTCGGCCGTCCGGGGAGGCGGTGCCCGACGGGTCGACCAGGTCACCATCCTGGGTGCCGGCGCCACGGCCCGCGCCTCCCTCGTCTCCGCGGGCCGGCTGGGGGCCCGGCACGTCGTGGTCGTCGCCAGGTCGCTGGAGAAAGCGGCGCGGCTGGCCGAGCTGGCCGATGCCCTTGGCGTCGAGTTGGACGTCGCCGGCTGGCGGACGGCCCTGCCCGCCGCGGACCTGCTGATCTCCACTGTGGTGGCGGGTGCTGCCGACCACCGGGCCGAGGAGATCGCCGCCAGTGCGGCGGTGGTGTTCGACGCCATCTACGACCCCTGGCCGACGCCGCTGGCGCAGGCGGCGCAGGCAGCCGGACGTACGGTGCTGAGCGGCTTGGACCTGCTCGTAGGGCAGGCGGTGCTGCAGGTGGAGCTGATGACCGGGCTGCAGGTGAGCCCGGAACTGCTGATGTCTGCCGGGCGAACGGCGCTGAGTCGCTCCGGCCAGGCGTGAAAGACTGAGCCTCATGCTCAGATGGCTCACGGCCGGGGAATCTCACGGTCCCGCACTGGTCGCCACCTTGGAGGGACTTCCCGCCCACGTTCAGGTGACCACGGGTGATATCGCCGGCGCCCTGGCCCGTCGCCGGCTGGGCTTCGGCCGCGGCGCCCGGATGAGGTTCGAGGCAGACCAGGTGACGATCCTCGGCGGGGTACGGCACGGCCGTACCCAGGGCGGGCCGATCGCGATCCAGATCGGCAACACCGAGTGGCCGAAGTGGCAGACGGTGATGTCGGCCGACCCGGTGGACGCTGCGGTGCTGGACGGGCTGGCGCGCAACGCAGCCCTGACCCGGCCCCGTCCAGGCCACGCCGACCTGGCCGGCATGCAGAAGTACGACTTCGACGAGTCCCGCCCGGTCCTGGAGCGCGCCAGCGCGCGTGAGACCGCCGCGCGGGTCGCCCTCGGTCTGATCGCGGCCAGCTTCTTGCGGCAAGCCTTCGAGATCACGGTGCTCAGCCATGTGGTCGAGCTCGGAACTGCCCGGGCACCGTACGGCTCGCTGCCTCGCATCGACGACCTGCCGGCGATCGACAACGACCCGGTCCGGTGCTTCGATCCGGCGGCGAGCGCTGCCATGGTGACCGAGGTGGAGGCCGCGCAGCGCGACGGCGACACCCTCGGCGGCGTGGTGGAGGTCCTCGCCTGGGGGCTGCCGCCCGGATTGGGCTCACACGTGCACAGTGACCGCCGACTCGACGCGCAGCTTGCCGGCGCTCTGATGGGCATTCAGGCGATAAAGGGGGTCGAGGTCGGAGACGGCTTTGAGCTGGCGCGTTCTCGGGGCAGCGCGGCCCATGATGAGATCTTGCCCGGCCCGGACGGCATCGCCCGGGCATCACACCGCTCCGGCGGCACCGAGGGCGGCATGAGCACCGGTGAGGTGCTGCGTGTTCGGGCCGCGATGAAGCCGATCGCGACGGTCCCGCGCGCACTCCGTACCCTTGACACCGCGACCGGCGAGGCGGCGGTTGCGCACCATCAGCGTTCCGATGTGTGCGCGGTACCGGCGGCTGGGGTGGTTGCCGAGGCCATGGTCGCGCTGGTGGTAGCCAACGCCTGCCTGGAGAAGTTCGGTGGCGACTCGGTGGGGGAGAGCCGGCGCAACTTCGAGGGATACCTTCGCGCGGTAGCCGAACGCGGCCTCCACATCTCCCCGCGATGACCGAGCCTGGGGCGATCCAACCCGAAGGTCGGCCGGGCGACGGCGCGTACCTGGTCATCGTGGGGGCGCCGGGCTCAGGCAAGTCGACGGTCGGTGAGCTGGTGGCCGGTCGGCTGGGACTGCCGTGGACCGATGTGGACCAGGTGATCGAGCAGCGGGCCGGGAAGCCAGTGAGCGAGATCTTCGCCGACGACGGCGAGCCGGCTTTCCGGGCGTTGGAGGTGGCCACCACGCTGGAGCTGCTCGAACATCCCGGCGTGCTGTCACTTGGCGGTGGGGCGGTCACCTCCCAGCCCATTCGAGAAGCGCTGCGGGGGCGCCGGGTGGTCTGGCTGCAGGTGTCGGTGGGGCAGGCGGCCCGCCGGGTCGGGCTGAACGAGGCCCGGCCATTGCTGCTCGGCAACGTCCGCGGTCAGCTGGTCAGGCTGCTGGCCGCTCGAACCCCGTTGTACGCGGCGGTCGCAACCGAGACCGTGGACACCGATGACCGCGACGCCGACGCGGTCGTGGCCGTGATCTTGGGTGCGGGGAGCTGAGATGGGCAAGCAGGTCGTGGACGTGACAGCGATCGACGTGACGGCGGAGCGTGCGTACCAGGTGGTGGTCGGGCACGGGCTGCTGGACCGGCTGCCTGCCCTCTGCGGAGACGGGGCCCGCCAGGTGGCGGTGATCCATCCACCGACGCTGATCAACCTGGCCGAGAAGGTGGTCAAGGTGCTGACGGTTGCCGGTCTGCAGCCGTTACGCATCGACGTTCCCGACGCCGAGGCCGCCAAGACGGCATCGGTGGCTGCGCATTGCTGGTCGGTGCTGGGCAACGCCGGCTTCACCCGCTCGGACGTGGTCATCGGTCTAGGTGGCGGGTCCACCACCGACGTGGCCGGCTTCGTCGCAGCAACGTGGTTGCGCGGCGTCCGGCTGATCACGGTGCCGACCAGCGTGCTAGGCATGGTGGACGCGGCGGTCGGCGGCAAGACCGGCATCAACACTGCCGAGGGCAAGAACCTTGTCGGCTGCTTCTACGAGCCAGCCGGCGTGCTGTGCGACCTGGACGCGCTCGGGTCGCTGCCAGCCGCCGACCTTGTCGGCGGGCTCGCCGAAATCCTCAAGTGCGGCTTCATCGCGGACCCGGAGATCCTCCGACTGGTCGACAACGATCCGGGAGCGCTCCGCGACGCCGGCTCACCGGTGCTGCGCACCGTGATTGAGCGCGCCGTCCAGGTCAAGGCGACCGTGGTCTCGGCGGACCTGCGCGAGTCGACGTCGAAGGGCGCTCAGGTCGGCCGTGAGCTGCTCAACTACGGGCACACCCTCGGTCATGCGATCGAACGACGGGAGCAGTACCGCTGGCGGCACGGAGAGGCGATCAGCGTCGGCATGGTATTCGCAGCCGAGCTGTCCTGCATAGCCGGCCGACTGGACGCCGAGGTGGTTGCCCGGCATCGGCGGGTCCTGACGTCGGTCGGGTTGCCGGTGCGCTACCGGCCGGGAGTGCTGGATGACCTGATGGCCGCCATGGCTTTGGACAAGAAGACCCGCGGCTCGATGCTCCGCTTCGTTGTCCTGGACGACATCGCCCAGGCCTCGATCCTGGAGGGACCGTCAACGGAGCTGATCGCGGCCGCGTACGACCGCGTGTCCCGCTGACCCGCCGTACCGTCGCCCATGCCAGCCCCGGGCGTCAACTCCCGCACACCTCCGCCGTACCCGCACACCTCCGCCGTACCCGCACACCTTCGCCGTCCACGCCGTCAGCCCGCACACCTCCGGCGTCCGCCCGCACACCTCCGCCGTACCCGCACACCTCATAAGGTGTGCGGCTGCGTGGGCGATGTGCGTCATGATGCCGCGACGAGTCGGCTCACCCTAGAGTCGGCTCCGTGGAGGTACGGGATTCGTTCGCGCACGCAGCCGACGGCTTCGTCCAACTGGTCGAACGGCTGCCCGGGGACCGTTGGGAGTCGCCCGGGCTCGGTGTATGGGATCTTCGGGCACTGGTCGGCCACGCCAGCCGGTCACTGATCACTTGTCGACAGCTACCTGGACAAGCCGGCGTCCGAGGTCAGCTTGGCCTCACCCGAGGCGTACTACGCCGCCACGGCCGCCCTCGCCGCCGCCGATCCGGCTGCCGTCGAGGAGCGCGGACGGCAGGCAGGAGCCGCGCTGGGCGATGATCCCGCCGGCGCGGTGCGGGCGCTGAGAGAACAGGTGGTTGCCCGGGTACGCAACGCCGACGATCCCGCAATCGAGACGATTGCGGGCGGCATGCGGCTGTCGGCGTACCTACCGACCCGAACCTTCGAGCTGGTCGTGCACAGCTACGACATCGCCACGGCTGTCGGCCTGGCGCTGCCCGAGTTCAATACCGACGTGCTCGGCGAGGTGGCGTCGCTGGCTGCACGGGTGGCCGTCCAGCGCGGCCAGGCGTACGAGGTCATCGCCGCCCTCACCGGTCGGCGAGCCCTACCGCCCGGATTCAGCGTCGTCTGACCCGGCGACCGCAGCCGCACACCTTCGGCGTTCCCGCACACCACCCAAGGTGTGCGACACCGTGGCGGGTATGCGTGGAGGCGGCCCCGACACCGTTCGGCGGGCGTTCGGGGACTGACCGGTTTGCGGCTAAACTGGGCCGCTGCTCGATCAGCAGATCACCTGATACTTGAAGAAGGGTTACCCCCGCGTGGCATCGACGAACGATCTGAAAAACGGAATGGTGCTGGATCTTGACGGCCAGCTGTGGTCGGTGATCTGGTTCCAGCACCACAAGCCAGGCAAGGGCAACGCAGTCGTCCGGACCAAGCTGAAGAACGTGCTCTCCGGCAAGGTCGTGGACAAGACCTTCAACTCCGACACCAAGGTCGACACCGCCAACGTCGACCGACGTGACATGCAGTATCTGTACCACGACGGGTCCGGCTTCGTCTTCATGGACACATCGACCTACGACCAGCTCACGATCAGCGATGCCACCGTCGGTGACGCCAAGAACTACCTGCTCGAGGAGCAGATCGCCACAGTGGCGATCCACGAGGGCAATCCGCTCTACATCGACCTGCCGGCTTCGGTGGAGCTCGTCATCACCTACACCGAGCCGGGCCTGCAGGGCGACCGGAGTACCGGCGGTACCAAGCCGGCCACTCTGGAGACCGGTCTCCAGGTCCAGGTGCCGCTGTTCATCGTCACCGGTGAGAAGGTCAAGGTGGACACCCGAACCGGTGACTACCTCGGCCGCGTCACGAGCTGAGTCAGGTGTCCGCTCGCGGCAAGGCCCGGAAGCGGGCGCTGGACATCCTGTTCGAAGCCGAGCTTCGCGGCCTGGACCCACTGGTGACTCTGGGCGTCCGGACCGAGGACGCCGACCCACCCGTTCGGGAGTACACCAAGGTCCTGGTGGAGGGTGTGCGTGCTCACGCCGAGGCCATCGACCAGCGGATCTCTGGGGCTGGTGCCAAGGGTTGGAGCCTGCAGCGGATGCCGCGGGTGGACCGGAACGCGGTCCGGATCGCGGTCTTCGAGATCGATCATCTCGACGTCCCGGACGCTGTTGCCGTTTCCGAGGCGATCGCGCTGGTATCCGACCTGTCCACCGACGACTCCCCGGCTTACGTCAACGGGCTCCTCGGCAAGATCATCAGCACCAAAGTAGGCTCGGCGGAGTCCCATGCCGGCCCGCCAGGCGCCGGCCCCCTCGTCCAGAGCTGAGGGTCCCGACCGAGGCTCTGGGCAGTGAACGAGTACGGCGGCAGCCTGTCCGGCTGATAACCTCGTCCTCGGTCCACCACCCTTTAAGACCTGTCCTGTGAGGCAGGAAAGGACGGTCATGCTCGAAACAACTCTGCCTCCGACCGCGACATCGACGCCGCCGACCACCCCAGCCACCACCGCTCTGCTGGTGCTGGAGGATGGCCGTACCTTTCCCGGACGGTCCTTCGGCGCGGCCGGTGAGGCGTTCGGCGAGGCCGTCTTCGCGACCGCGATGTCGGGTTACCAGGAGACGCTCACCGACCCGAGTTACCACCGTCAGATCGTCGTCGCCACCGCCCCGCACATCGGCAACACCGGCTGGAATGACGAGGACGACGAGTCTGGGCGTATCTGGGTCGCCGGCTACGTGGTCCGCGACGCCGCCAGGGTCGCGTCGAACTGGCGGTCCCGCCGCACGCTGGACGCCGAGCTGAAGGCGCAGGGAATCGTGGGGATGAGCGAGGTGGACACCCGGGCGCTTACCCGGCACCTGCGTGAGCGCGGGGCCATGCGGGTCGGCATCTCCACCATCGAGACCAACGCCGACGCGCTGCTGCAGCGGGTCCTCAGCACCCCGTCGATGAAGGGCGCGCACCTTGCCGACGAGGTGACCACGAAGCAGGCCTACGTCGTCCCGGCCGAGGGGGAGCGGAAGTTCACTGTTGCTGCGGTCGACCTCGGGATCAAGACCCGGACGCCGTACCGGATGGCCGAGCGTGGCATCGAGGTGCATGTGGTGCCCTCCACCGTGACGTTCGACCAGATCCAGGCCATCGGAGTGGACGGCGTCTTCTTCTCCAACGGCCCGGGCGACCCGGCCGCCGCCGACGGTCCGGTTGAGCTGCTCCGCGAGGTGCTCACCGCTGGCATCCCCTACTTCGGGATCTGTTTCGGCAACCAGCTGTTCGGTCGAGCGCTGGGCTTCGGGACCTACAAGCTCGGGTACGGACACCGCGGCATCAACCAGCCGGTGATGGACCTGGGCACCCGCAAGGTCGAGATCACCGCGCACAACCACGGGTTCGCGGTGGACGCGCCGATCGGAGCCGTCATTGAGACCCCGTACGGGCTGGCCTCGGTCAGCCACCTCGGACTGAACGACCAGGTGGTCGAGGGCCTCCAACTGACCGACGCGGAGGGCAACCTGCTGTCCTTCTCGGTCCAGTACCACCCCGAAGCCGCCGCCGGCCCCCATGACGCGAGCTACCTCTTCGACCGCTTCATCCAGGTGATGTCGTCGATGAAGCGCCCGACGAAGGAGGGCTTGCTTCATCGAAGCCAAGAGGACGCGAACGCGAAGCGTTCTCCAAGCCCTTCACCCGCAAGCGGGTCCGGCGCAAGCGGGTCCGGCGCGAGTGAAGCGCGCGGGTCGAGCGGGTCCGGCGCGAGCGAAGCGAGCGTGTAATGCCCCGTCGCGACGACATCTCCTCCATCTTGGTGATCGGCTCAGGTCCGATCGTCATCGGCCAAGCTTGCGAGTTCGACTACTCAGGCACCCAAGCCTGCCGGGTGCTGAAGGAGGAGGGCTTCCGGGTCATCCTGGTCAACTCCAACCCGGCGACCATCATGACCGACCCTGAGTTTGCCCACGCCACCTACGTCGAGCCGATCACGCCCGACTTCATCGAGCAGGTGATCGCCAAAGAGCGCCCAGACGCCCTGTTGGCAACCCTCGGCGGCCAGACGGCGCTGAACGCGGCAGTCGCCCTGGACTCGGCGGGGATCCTGGCGAGATATGACGTCGAGCTGATCGGCGCCTCGATCGAGGCCATCCAGCGCGGGGAGAACCGGGAGCAGTTCAAGGCCATCGTCGAAGGTCTGCAGGGCATCGAGGGCGGTCCGGCAGAGGTGGCTCGGAGCATCATCTGCCACACCATGGACGACGTCCTCAGCGCGGCCGACACACTCGGCTACCCGCTGGTCGTCCGGCCCAGCTTCACCATGGGTGGCGTCGGCTCCGGATTCGCGCACACCGAAGATGACCTACGCCGGATCGCCGGCGCGGGCCTTTCCGCCAGCCCCACCACCGAGGTACTGATCGAAGAGTCGATCCTCGGCTGGAAGGAGTACGAGCTGGAGGTGATGCGCGACAAGGCCGACAACGTCGTGATCGTCTGCTCGATCGAGAACCTGGACCCGATGGGCGTGCATACCGGGGACTCGATCACTGTCGCGCCAGCCATGACGCTAACGGACCGCGAGTTCCAGCGGATGCGTGACGTGGCCATTGGCGTGATCCGCGCTGTCGGGGTCGACACCGGCGGCTGCAACATCCAGTTCGCCATCGACCCTGCCACTGGCCGAATGATCGTGATCGAGATGAACCCGCGGGTCTCTCGCTCCAGTGCGCTTGCCAGCAAGGCCACCGGGTTCCCGATCGCCAAGATCGCCGCCAAGGTGGCGATCGGCTACACCTTGGACGAGATCCCCAACGACATCACTTCACGGCCACCCCCGACACCCGGGGGGACACCCCCCGGGACCCCCCCGAAAGACGGAAGTGTCGGGACTCCCCCCAAAGACGGAACGTCCGTGGGGACAGCCACCTCGGGAGGGACAGGACCTGGAACCGCTCCAACCGCCTCCTGGGGTCCGAACGGGACGCCGGCTGCGTTCGAGCCGACCTTGGACTACGTGGTGGTGAAGGTGCCGCGGTTCGCGTTCGAGAAGTTCCCATCCGCCGACTCAACTCTGACCACGCACATGAAGAGCGTCGGCGAGGCAATGGCGATCGGACGCAACTTCACCGAGGCACTCGGCAAGGCCCTGCGTAGCCTGGAGGACCCGCGGGCGCCGTTCGACTACGCCGGTCCGATCACGTCGTCGGTGGAGGAGCTGCTCGAGCTGGCCTCCCGTCCGCACGACGGGCGGCTGGGGGTGGTGTTCACTGCCCTGCGCGCCGGCGCCACGCCGGAGCAACTACATCAGGCCACCAACATCGACCCGTGGTTCCTCGACCAGCTCAGCCTGCTGCTCGAAGTCGCCGAGCGGATGGCCTCCGCGCCCGATCTCACCCCGGAGCTGCTGCGTACCGCCAAGCGGCACGGCTTCTCCGACGCCCAGATCGCGGCCCTGCGGAACCTGCCCGAGGCCGTCGTCCGGGGCGTGCGCTGGGCACTGGGGATCCGGCCGGTGTACAAGACGGTGGACACCTGCGCCGCCGAGTTCGCCGCGAACACCCCATACCACTACAGCAGCTACGACTCCGAGACCGAGGTGGCGCCGCGGGAGCGGCCTGCCGTGCTGATCCTGGGCAGCGGGCCCAACCGGATCGGGCAGGGGATCGAGTTCGACTACTCCTGCGTGCATGCCTCGATGGCGCTGTCTGAGTCCCCGGACAACGACGGAGCGGGCTACGAGACCATCATGGTCAACTGCAACCCCGAGACCGTCTCCACCGACTACGACACCTCCGACCGGCTGTACTTCGAGCCGTTGACGCTGGAGGACGTGCTCGAGGTGGTGCATGCCGAGAGCCTCGCCGGTCCGATCGCTGGCGTGATCGTGCAACTCGGCGGGCAGACGCCGCTGCGACTGGCGCAGGCCTTGAAGGATGCTGGCGTGCCAATTGTGGGCACCAGCCCCGAGGCCATCCACCTGGCCGAGGAGCGGGGCGCCTTCGGGGCGGTGCTCGCCGCCGAGGGCCTGCCGGCTCCCAAGCACGGCATGGCCCGCTCGTTCGAGGAAGCCAAGCGGATCGCCGACGAGATCGGCTACCCGGTGCTGGTGCGGCCCTCGTACGTGCTCGGCGGCCGAGGAATGGAGATCGTCTACGACGAGACCAGCCTGAGCTCCTACATCCAGCGGGCCACCGAGGTGTCGCCCGAGCACCCGGTGCTGGTCGACCGGTTCCTCGACGACGCCATCGAGATCGACGTGGACGCCCTCTACGACGGAACTGAGCTCTACCTCGGCGGCGTGATGGAGCACATCGAGGAAGCCGGCATCCACTCCGGAGACTCCGCCTGCGCGCTGCCGCCGATCACCCTCGGCTCCGAGGTGGTGGACCGGATCCGCACGTCCACCGAGGCGATCGCCCGTGGCGTCGGCGTCCGCGGACTGCTGAACATCCAGTTCGCGCTGGCCGGCGACACCCTGTACGTGCTGGAGGCGAACCCCCGTGCCTCCCGTACGGTGCCGTTCGTCTCGAAGGCAACGGCAACCCCGCTGGCGAAGGCAGCAGCTCGGATCATGCTCGGCGGTACCGTCGCCCAGCTACGCGCCGAAGGTCTGCTCCGGCCCGAGGGTGACGGCTCTACCGAGATGCCGGGGGCACCCATCGCGGTGAAGGAAGCGGTGATGCCGTTCAACCGGTTCCGAACGGTAGAGGGGATCTCGGTTGACACCATCCTGGGACCGGAGATGAGGTCCACCGGCGAGGTGATGGGACTGGACCACGAGTTCGGCACCGCCTTCGCCAAGAGCCAGGTGGCGGGGTTCGGGCCGCTGCCGGTTAAGGGCACCGTCTTCATCTCGGTGGCCAATCGGGACAAGCGGAGCGTCATCTTCCCGATCAAGCGGCTGGCCGACCTTGGCTTCCAGCTCCTGGCCACGTCGGGAACCGCGTCCATCATGCGCCGCCACGGCGTGGAGGTGACCACCGTCCGCAAGTACAGCCAGGGTCCCGGCCCGGCGGGGGAGAAGACCGTCGTACAGGCGATCTTGGACGGCGAGGTCGACCTGATCTTCAACACCCCGCACGGCCTGAGCGTCGGTGGTCGGCCCCGTTTCGACGGGTACGAGATCCGCACCGCCGCAGTGCTCCGCAACATTCCATGCATCACCACGGTGCAGGGTCTGGCTGCCGCCGTTCAAGGGATCGAGTCGATTCGCGCCGGCAACATCGGCGTACGGTCGCTGCAGTCGTGGCACGGCACCACGTGGCACTGACCCGCACCAACCGACCTGCCGTCCGCGACCGGATGCTCGACCAGGGCTACGGCCGGGTAGTCCGGCCGGCGCTGTTTCGAAGCTTCGGCGGTGACGCCGAGAAGGTGCACGAGGCCACCGTGCGGGCGATCAGCGGCGTGGCCCGTTCCGACCTCGCGCTCCGCCTAGCCGCCGCGGTGTGTGGGAGCCTGCGGCAGTCGACCACTGTCGCCGGGATCCGGTTCCCCGGGCTCGTCGGACTCGCCGCCGGGATGGACAAGAACGGCATCGCCGTCTCGGCGTGGTCAGCGCTCGGCTTCGGCCATGCCGAGCTCGGCACGGTGACGGCTGGTCCCCAGCCAGGCAACGACCGGCCGCGGATGTTCCGACTGCCGGCCAGCCAGGCCTTGATCAATCGGATGGGATTCAACAACGACGGCGCGGCAGCCCTGGCGCAGCGGCTCCGAGCCGCCGGCGTCGAGCGCGGCAACGGGGCGGTCGGGATGCCGGTCGGAGTGTCGATCGGCAAGACCAAGACGACGCCGGTGGAGGAGGCCGGTGAGGACTACCTGACCTCACTCCGGCTGCTTGCCCCATACGCCGACTACGTCGCCATCAATGTCTCCAGCCCGAACACGCCAGGGCTGCGGAGCCTTCAGGACGGCGACGCGCTGAGCCACCTGGTCGGTGCCTTGATGGCGGAGTCCCGCCGGCTGGCCACCGACACCGATCCGGTGCCGATCTTCGTCAAGATCGCCCCGGATCTGAGCCTCCCCGCCCTCGACGAGGTCGTCGCAGTCTGCGAGGTCGCCGGCGTGCAGGGGCTGATCGCCACCAACACCACGCTGAGTCGGGACCGGATCTCACCGCTCGACCAGGCGCGCGCGATCGAGACCGGCGGCCTGTCCGGTGCGCCGCTCACCCACCGCGCCCGGGAGGTGGTGCGCTATCTGACAGCTCACACCTCCCTGCCGGTGGTGGGCGTCGGAGGCATCGTGACCGCAACCGACGGGCAGGCGATGCTGGATGCGGGGGCGAGCCTGCTGCAGGTCTACACCGGGTTCGTGTTCCGCGGCCCGGCGCTGATCTCGCAGCTCAACCAGCTGCCGTCGGCGAAGGACGTGTCGTGACGTCGAGCTACGGCGACCGGCTCACTGCGGCAGTCCAGGCACGCGGGCCGGTCTGCGTCGGCATCGACCCGCATCCGGCGCTGCTGAGCGCGTGGGGCCTGAGTGCCGACGCCACCGGTGTGCAGCAGTTCAGCCGGACCGTCATCGAAGCGCTGGGCGACCGGGTGGCGGTGTTCAAGCCGCAGTCGGCGTTCTTCGAGGCGTACGGATCAGCCGGGATCGGCGTGCTTGAGCAGGTGCTGGCCGACATCGCCGGATGCGGGGCGCTGGCGTTGCTGGATGTGAAGCGCGGCGACATCGGCTCCACCATGGACGCCTACGCCGCGGCCTACCTCACCGATGGCTCCCCGCTGGCGGCGGACGCGATCACGCTCAGCCCGTATCTGGGGTTCGGCTCGCTGACCGGCGCCATCGACATCGCAGCCAGCAGCGGCCGGGGCGTGTACGTGCTGGCGCTGACCAGCAACCCCGAGGGTGCTCAGGTGCAGCACGCCCGCACGGGCGGCGATCGGATGGTGGCGCAGGCGATCATCGACGACGCCAGCGCCATCAACGGTGATGCCCGCGGGCTGGGACACGTCGGGATCGTCGCGGGTGCCACTATCGGACGTACTGGCGCAGACTTCACCGCCTTGAACGGCTCGATCCTGGCGCCGGGGCTCGGTGCGCAGGGCGCTGGCGCGGCCGACCTGGTGGACGTCTTCGGCTCTGCCCGGCGGCTGGTGCTGCCCAGCATGAGCCGCGAGGTGCTGTCCGCGGGCCCGTCGCCGGTGCGGTTGCGACAGACGTTCGCGCGGGTACGAGGGGAGATGGAGGCCGCGCTCGCGGTGGGGTAAGTTCTCTGGAGTCTGCGACCGGGCAGATGGGGGGTGTGGTGCGCGCTCTGGGCGACCAGCGCGCGGCGACGACCTCGACAGCACACAGCAGGCCCGCGGGCCAGGCAAATGGGGATTGAGTCGTGACGATACCGCCGCTGAGCGACGAACAGCGACAGCAGGCGCGCTCGGCCGCCACCCGCGCGCGTCGGCGCCGGGCCGAGATGAAGCAGGCGCTGCGCACCGGACAGACCACGCTTGCCGAGGTACTCGAGCTGGCCGAGTCCGACGACGTGATCGCGCACGCCAAGGTGGTCGACGTGCTGAAGTCCCTGCCGCGCGTGGGTGCGGTCCGGGCGGATCGGGTGATGGAACGGCTCGACATCGCCGCCAACCGGCGCCTGCGCGGTCTCGGCAAGCACCAGAGCGCAGCGCTCGTGGCGGAGTTCAGCCGAACCGGCTCGGCGGCCCGGTCGCGCACGTCGTGACCACCGAGGAGTCCCACCGACGGCCTGAGCGAGAGTCTGCCGACGCTGCACGGAGCGCCTCGGCGGAGGCTGTCCGACAGCCGCGGCTGACGGTAGTGTCCGGACCGGCGGCCGTCGGCAAGGGGACCGTCGTCACGAGCCTGCATCACGCCCATCCGGAGATCTTCGTCTCGGTGTCGGCCACGACCAGGGCGCCCCGACCGGGCGAGATCGACGGGGTGCACTACCTGTTCGTGTCCGACCAGGAATTCGACGAGCTGGTCGACACCGGAGCGCTGCTGGAATGGGCCACTGTGCACGGCACCGCCCGATACGGCACACCCCAGGCACCGGTACGAGCCGCGCTGGCCAGCGGCCGCGAGGCCATCCTGGAGATCGATCTGCAGGGCGCCCGGCAGGTACGAAGCAGCTGCCCGGAGGCTCGATTCGTCTTCTTGGCCCCGCCGTCGTGGGAGGAGCTGGAACGGCGGCTGGTCGGCCGCGGAACCGAAACGCCCGACCAGCGCGAGCGACGCCTGCTGACCGCACGCGAGGAGATGACCGCGATCACCGAGTTCGACCACGTGGTCGTGAACCGCGAAGTAGGTCAAGCCGTCAATGAGTTGGTAGGCTTGCTCGGTCTGTAGTCCTGCAGGCCTGTGTTGGCCTGTGTCTGAACTCGTCAAAAGGGGCATTTTGTCCGGAAACCACGTCGTCGCCGAGGGGATCACCAATCCTCCCATCGACGAGTTGCTCACCAAGTCTGACTCCAAGTACAAGCTGGTGCTCTACGCCGCCAAGCGTGCCCGCCAGATCAACGCCTACTACTCCCAGCTCGGCGAGGGCCTGCTCGACAACGTCGGCCCGCTGGTGGAGACCACCGTGCAGGAGAAGCCGCTCTCCATCGCACTGCGCGAGATCAACGGCGGCGTGCTGACCTGCGTCGACATCGATCCCGACGCGCCGGAGGCAGGCACCGACGGGGCCGACCAGGCCGAGCCGTCGTTCGACAGCCCGGCCTGACCTTTCGATATGAGCCGCATCATCTTGGGTGTGGCAGGCGGGATCGCGGCCTACAAGGCGTGCGACCTGCTTCGGCGACTGCTCGGAGCCGGGCACGACGTCACGGTCGTGCCGACCGCTGCCGCGTTGAGCTTCGTCGGCGCCAGCACGTGGGCGGCCCTGTCGGGTAAGCCGGTCCACACGGAGGTCTGGGACGACGTCCACACGGTGCCGCATGTCCATCTGGGCCAGCACACCGATCTTGTTCTGGTCGCCCCGGCGACCGCCGACCTGCTGGCTCGAGCGGCCAGTGGCCGAGCCGACGACCTGCTGACCAACGTGCTGCTCACCGCGCATGCGCCGGTCGTGCTCGCGCCCGCCATGCACACCGAGATGTGGCTTCATCCGGCGACCCGCGCGAACGTCGACCTGCTGCGTCAGCGGGGCACCGTGGTGATCGATCCCGACTCCGGTCGGCTCACCGGACCGGACACCGGCCCGGGCAGGCTGCCGGATCCGGCCGAGCTGTTCGCGATCGCGACCGCCATCCTCGAGGACCCGGGCACCGCGAGCAGGGCGGCCGGCCGGGACCTGTCCGGATCCACCGTGGCGGTCAGCGCGGGTGGTACTCGAGAGCATCTGGATCCGGTACGGTTTCTCGGCAACTCCTCCTCCGGCCTGATGGGCTGGGCGCTGGCTCGCGCCGCGGTCCTCCGCGGCGCCCGGGTGCGGCTGGTGGCGGCGAACGTCGGCCTGCCCGCCCCCGCCGGAACTGAGGTGCAGCAGGTGACCTCGACCCGCGAGATGGCTGAGGCGATGGCGGTAGCGGCCAAGGACGCCGACCTGGTGGTGATGGCCGCCGCGCTGGCTGACTTCACCCCGGCCCAGAACAGCTCCACCAAGATCAAGAAACGGCAGGACGCCGGGCTGACCGTCGAGCTGGTTCAGACCCCCGACGTGCTGGCGGGGCTGGTCGCCAACCGCACGGACCCCAACCAGGTGCTGATCGGGTTCGCGGCCGAGACGCCGACCCCTGAGCACAGCCTGGCCGAGCTCGGCACGGCGAAGCTTCGTCGAAAGGGCTGCGACCTGCTGGTTGTCAACGACGTCAGCGGCGGCTCGGTGTTCGGTCAGCCGGACAACCAGATCCTGCTGCTCGACGGCCATAGCACACGGGGACCGTTCGCCGGCACCAAGGACGCCCTCGCCCATGACATCTGGGACGCAGCCTTGGACCTCCGCACGCGCCGCTAGTGTTTCGGCAGCGCAGCCCAGATCTACCCTGAGGAGATTGTGTCATGACAGGAAGACTGTTCACGTCTGAGTCGGTGACCGAAGGCCATCCCGACAAGATCGCCGACCAGATCAGCGACTCCGTCCTGGACGCGATCCTGACTGTTGACCCCCAGAGCCGGGTGGCAGTGGAGACCCTGGTCACCACAGGTCTGGTGGTGGTGGCCGGCGAGGTGACCACCGACGGCTACGCCGAGATCCCCGGCATCGTCCGGCAGCGCATCCTCGACATCGGCTACGACTCCTCCACCAAGGGCTTCGACGGCGCCTCCTGCGGCGTGCAGATCGCCATCGGCCAGCAGTCTCCTGACATCGCCCAGGGCGTGGACTCCGCGTTCGAGCAGCGTACCGAGCACTCCACCGACGCCCTCGACCTGCAGGGCGCCGGTGACCAGGGTCTGATGTTCGGCTTCGCCTGCGACGAGACCGACGCCTTGATGCCGCTCCCGATCGACCTCGCGCACCGGTTGGCGGAGCAGCTGTCCCACGCCCGCAAGTCGGGTGTGATGCCATACCTGCGACCCGACGGCAAGACCCAGGTCACGATCGCCTACGAGGGCGACCGTCCGGTCCGGCTGGACACCGTCGTGGTCTCCAGCCAGCACGCGGCGGACATCGACCTCGACAATCTTCTCTCTCCCGACGTCCGCAAGCACGTGGTGGAGCCGGTGCTGGAGCGCTACGCGATCGACAGCTCCGACTACCGGCTGCTGGTCAACCCGACCGGCCGGTTCGAGATCGGCGGCCCGATGGGCGACGCCGGGTTGACCGGGCGCAAGATCATCGTCGACACCTACGGCGGCATGGCCCGACACGGTGGCGGCGCCTTCTCCGGCAAGGACCCGTCGAAGGTGGACCGCTCCGGCGCGTACGCGATGCGGTGGGTGGCGAAGAACGTCGTGGCCGCCGGCCTGGCGTCTCGCTGTGAGGTGCAGGTCGCGTACGCGATCGGCAAGGCCCACCCGGTCGGCTTCTACGTGGAGACGTTCGGTAGCGAGACCGTACCGGTCGGCCAGATCCAGGCGGCGGTGCTGGAGACCTTCGACCTGCGCCCGGCCGCGATCATCCGGGACCTCAACCTGAAGCGGCCGATCTACGCCCAGACCGCGGCCTACGGTCACTTCGGGCGGATGCTGCCCGGTGTCACCTGGGAGTCCACGGACCGGGCCGACGCACTCGCCGCCGCCGTTCGCGGCTGACCGCCCGAGGTTCCCGGCCCCCAGAAATGTCAGTGGCTGCGGCCTATCATCTGGTGTGCTCCAAGCTCCAGCCATCGCCCTGCCGGTCGCCCGGGTGGCGGTGGACGTCTCCCTGAGCCACCTCGACCGGCCGTTCGACTATCGGGTAGAGGCCGACCAGGACACCCTCGCGGTGCCCGGCGCCCGGGTCCGACTGCGGTTCGCCGGAAAGCAGCGGGACGGGTACATCCTGGAGCGGGTGGTCGGGTCCGATCACGAGGGCACCCTGGCACCGCTGACCAAGGTCGTATCCGCAGAGCCGGTGCTCACCCCCGAGATCGCCCGGCTGGTCCGGCGAGTGGCCGACCACTACGCCGGCTCGTTCGCCGATGTGGTCCGGCTCGCGGTGCCACCTCGACACGCGGCCACCGAGAAGTCGGCGTCGGCCCGAGCCGACCGGACGGTCGAACGCACGCCCCAAACGCCGGCAGCCGACGACACCTGGTCGGCCTACCCGACCGGTCCCGCGCTGGTGTCCGCGCTGCGCGAGGGTCGAAGCCCGCGCGCGGCCTGGCACGTCACCCCGACGGCCGGTCCCGCCGGCGACTGGGCGCACGGGCTGGCCGGCGCGGCGCTGGCAACGCTGCGCAGCGGACGCGGCTCGGTGCTGGTGGTGCCGGACCAGCGTGACGTGGAGCGGCTGGCAGCGGCCTGTCGGGTGGTGTTGGGGGAGCCGGCTTTCGTGGTGCTCACCGCCGACCTGGGCCCGGCGGCCCGGTATCGCGCGTTCTTGGCGGCATTGCGTGGCAAGGTCCAGGTCGTGATCGGCACCCGGGGCGCGGCGTTCGCGCCGGTACGCGACCTCGGGCTGGTGGCGCTGTGGGACGACGGCGATGACTTGCTCTCCGAACCGCGGGCACCGTACCCGCATGCCCGCGACGTACTGGCGCTCCGCGTCGCCGACACCGGCTGCGCCGCCCTCTTCGCCGGGTACGGGCGGACGGCGGAGGTCCACCACTGGGTCGACCGGGGGTGGCTGACCGAGTTGTCCGCGACCCGTACCGGGGTCCGTCGAGCGGCCCCACGAGTCCGGGTGAGTGCCGACACCGATGCCGCCCTCGAGCGGGACCCGGCGGCCCGGGCCGCCCGCCTCCCGCACGAGGTGTTTGCGCTGCTGCGGTCCGCCCTGCCGCAAGGCCCCGTGCTCGTCCAGGTGCCACGCGGTGGTTACCTGGTGGCGCTGGTCTGCCAGACCTGCCGGGAGCCCGCACGCTGCACCGGCTGCGGAGGCCCCACCAGGACCGAGCGCTCCACCTCCGACGGCCCGACGTCGATCGCCTGTAGCTGGTGCGGTCGGCTGCAGACCGACTGGCGGTGCCGGATCTGCGGTTCCAGCCGGATCCGGTCGCCAATCGTCGGCGTCGCTCGAACCGCGGAGGAGCTCGGCAAGGCGTTCCCCGGCACCCCGGTACGCCGCTCCATGTCCAGCCAGGTGCTCGCCAAGGTCCCGGCGACGCCCTCGATCGTCGTCGCCACTCCTGGCGCCGAGCCGGCCGCTGACGGCGGGTATGCCGCTGCCGTCTTGCTGGACACGCAGCTGCTGCTGCTCCGACCGGACCTCCGTGCGGGGGAGGAGGCGCTGCGGCGCTGGTTGAACGCGGTGGCGCTGGTGAGAGGCGGACAGCAAGGCGGATCGGTGATCGCGGTGGGCGACAGCTCCGGGCGGGCGTTGCAGGCGCTGGTCCGCCTGGACCCGCAGGGCGCAGCCCAGCGGGAGCTGGCCGAGCGTGCGGAGGCCCGGTTCACGCCGGTGGTCAAGATGGTCTCCGTTGAGGGCATCAGCGCGGCCCTTGCCGAGTTCACCGAGCTGGCCGAGCTGCCCGACCCGACGGAGGTTCTGGGGCCCGTCGAGATCGAGCGGCGCCGGACGAACGGTGTCGCAGCCTCGATGTCCGACCCGGAGGATGAGCCGTTGTACCGGCTCACCCTCCGGACCCCTGCGGCCACCGGGGCTGCTCTCGTGCAGGCGGTCAAGGACGTGACCGCGATCCGGAGTGCACGCAAGAGTGCGGGCGCGCTCCGCATCCGCGTCGATCCAGTGGCGATCGAGTAGCGGCCACGCCATCGCCCCGCCGCCGGCTGCGCGATCGGGTCCGGCGAGCGAATCTCGGTAGACTCCTGCGGTGCGACTCGTCTTTGCCGGTACGCCCGAGGTGGCGCTGCCCTCCTTGAACGCCCTGATCGACTCCGACCACGACGTGATCGCAGTGGTGACCCGTCCCGACGCACCCAGTGGCCGCGGACGGACCTTGCGGCCAAGCCCGGTCGCCGCCCGCGCGCTCGAGCTGGGGATCGAGGTGCTCCGGCCGGCCCGCCCGCGAGAGCCCGAGTTCATCGAGCGGCTGAACGAGCTGGCGCCGGACTGCTGCCCGGTGGTGGCGTACGGAGCACTGGTTCCGCAGCGGGTCCTGGACATCCCCCGGCACGGCTGGGTGAACCTGCACTTCTCGCTGCTGCCCGCCTGGCGGGGCGCAGCACCCGTGCAGCATGCGCTGCTGGCCGGCGACAGCGTCACCGGCGCTACCACCTTCCGGCTGGTGGCCGAGCTGGACGCCGGCCCGATCTTCGGCACCGTCACGGACCAGATCGGCCCCAGCGACACCGCCGGTGACCTGCTGACCCGGCTGTCGGAATCCGGCGCCCGGCTGCTGACCGACACGATGGACGGCATCGCGGCCGGGACGTTGACCGCCGTGGAGCAGCCCGACGACGGCATCACGCTGGCTCCCAAGATCAACGTCGAGGACGCCCGGATCGACTGGCAGCAGCCAGCCGAGACGATCGACCGACTAATCCGCGGCTGCAACCCGGCTCCAGGCGCCTGGACGACCTTCCGTGCTGAGCGTTTCAAGATCAACTCCGCCTCACCGCAGCCCGATGCCGCTGCGCTGGCGCCGGGTGAGCTGCTGGTCAGCAAACGGTCGGTCCTGGTCGGAACCGGGAGCAAGCCGCTGGAGCTGGGGCAGGTGCAGGCGCAGGGCAAGAAGCCGATGAGCGCCGCCGACTGGGCCAGAGGCATCACCTTCAGCCCGGCCGAGGCGTTCGCCCTCTCCTGATGACGTCCCCGCTACGCTCCCGCCACCCCCAACCTGCCGGCCTCACCATGCGTGCCGTCCGCCGGTGAGGCGACGCCGCGTCGATCCAGCCCGCCGGGTCGCGTTCGACGCACTCCGAGCGGTCCACGCCGACGACGCGTACGCCAACCTGGCAATCGCCAACCTGCTCCGGGAACGGCGCATCTCCGGTCGGGACGCGGCGTTCGCCACCGAGCTGGTTGCCGGCACCTGCCGGATGCAGCACAGCTACGACGCCATCATCGAGGCCGCCTCGGGCCGCAAACCGAACACCCTGCAGCCGGCGATGCTGGACATCCTCCGGCTCGGCACGCATCAGCTGCTCGGCATGCGCGTCCCCACCCATGCGGCGGTGACGGCCACCGTCGACCTGGCGTCCTCGGCCGTCGGAGAACGGGTCAGTGGCCTGACGAACGCCGTACTGCGCAAGGTCTCGGCGCGGCCCTACCAGGAGTGGGTCGACCAGCTGACGGTCGGCCTGGACGGTCTCGACCGGCTGGCGCTGCAGCACGCCCACCCCCGCTGGGTCGTCGAGGCGTTCGCCGACCTGCTGCCCGCCGACGAGCTCGACAGCGCGCTGGCAGCGGACAATCTGGCGCCCCAGACCAGCCTGGTCGTGCGCCCAACACTCCTCGATTCGGCTGAGCTGGTCGCTGCCGGCGGCGTTCCCGGCCGGCTGTCACCCTTCGCCGTCACCTGGCCCGGCAACCCGGCCGACTCGGCCGCCGTCCGGTCGGGCACCGCTGGTGTCCAGGACGAAGGCTCCCAGCTGGTCGCCTGGGCGCTGGCCCGCGGTGAGGCGGCCCCGGGCTGGTGGCTGGACCTGTGTGCCGGCCCCGGCGGCAAGACCGCGCTGCTGGCGGGTCTGGCCAGCCATCAGGGCAGCCGGGTGCTGGCCAACGAGGTCAGTCCGCATCGAGCCAAGCTGGTCGCCGATGCCGTCCGGGCGTTCGGCCGCGAGCAAGTCGCGCTCGTGGTTGGGGACGGCACCCGCCCGGCCTGGCGAGCCGGCAGCTTCCCGCGGGTGCTGGCCGACGTGCCGTGCTCTGGTCTCGGGTCGCTCCGCCGCAGGCCGGAGTCCCGCTGGCGACGTGGCCCCGAGTCGGTGGAGGAGTTGCACCCGCTCCAGCTGGCGCTGCTCCGGGAGGCCCTGGAGGCGGCGGCCCCAGGCGGTCTGGTGGCGTACGTGACCTGCTCGCCACATCGACGGGAGACCACCGACGTGATCGAGGAGGTGCTCGCTGACCGGCCGGACGTGTCGGTCCAACCGGCCGCGACCTTGTTGCCGGAGGTGGTGGATGCCGAACGCGGTGACTTCCTCCAGCTCTGGCCGCACCGGCACGGCACCGACGCGATGTTCGCCGCCTACCTGCGCGTCGGGCGCGACTGACGCCGACCCAGTGGCTTGGCTACAGTGCAGGCGTGGGAATCAAGATCATGCCGAGCCTGCTGTCGGCCGACTTCGCCAACCTGCAGACTGCGATCGAGTCGGTGCCGAGTGCCGACGCGTTGCACGTGGACGTGATGGACAACCACTTCGTCCCCAACCTCACGCTCGGTCTGCCGGTGGTGGAGTCGATCCGCAAGGCCACCTCGGCCATGCTCGACATCCACCTGATGATCGAGAACCCCGACCGCTGGGCGCCCGCATACGCCGAAGCCGGCGCTGAGTCGGTCACCTTTCACATCGAGGCCGCTCAGGCTCCGGTACGGCTGGCCCGCGAGCTCCGTCGGCAAGGGGCCCGGGCCGGCATGGCGCTCAAGCCGGCCACCGCCATCGACGGCTACGTCGATCTGCTGCCGGAGCTGGACATGGTCTTGATCATGACGGTGGAGCCGGGCTTCGGCGGCCAGCAGTTCCTCGACCTGACCCTGTCCAAGATCACCCGAACTCGCCGGCTCCTCGACGCGGTCGGCGGGGACGTCTGGCTGCAGATCGACGGGGGAGTCTCGGTCGAGACGATCGAGCGCTGTGTCGACGCGGGAGCGGACGCGTTCGTCGCCGGATCGGCGGTCTTCGGGGCCGACGACCCCGACGCAATGGTGGCATCACTGCGGGAGCTGGCGGCGTCGCACTGACGCCGCGCTCACCAGCTCAGCTCTCGTTGCGGCGCCGCAGGTACCGCTCGAACTCCGCGGCGATGGCGTCGCCGCTGGCCTCCGGCAGCTCGGCGGCGTCCTGCTGCTCCTCCAGCGCGGTGACGTACTCGGCGACCTCGCTGTCCTCGGCCGCCAACTCGTTGACGCCGCGCTCCCAGGCCCGCGACAGCTCGGGCAGGTCACCCAGCTCGAACTGGGCGCTGACCAGGTCCTCGATCCGAGACAGCAGCGCCAAGGTGGCCTTGGGGCAGGGCGGATGTGATACGTAGTGCGGCACGGCCGCCCACACCGAGAACGCCTGGATGCCGGCACGGGTCAGAGCGTCCGCCAGCACCCCGATGATGCCGGTCGGGCCCTCGTAGCTGGACTGCTCCAGGCCGAACTCGGCGTTCAGGGCCTCGTCCCTGCTGGACACCGATACTGGCACCGGGCGCGTGTGTGGCGTGTCGGCCAGCAATGCCCCCAGCACGACCACCCGCCTCGCATCGGCCGAGATCAGTGCGGAGACGAGCAGCTGGCAGAACGGACGCCAGCGCAGGTTCGGCTCCAGCCCCTGAACCAGCAGCAGGTCGCGCCCATCCGGCAGCTTCGCCGTCCGCACCTCCGTGGTCGGCCAGGTGATCTCGGATCGGCCGTCCTCGTCCAGCGTCACGTGCGGCCGGTTGACCTGGAAGTCGTAGAAGTCGTCAGGGTCGATGGAGAAGGCCAGCTCGGCGTCGTAGATGTCCGCCAGGTGCTCCACTACAGCCGAGGCGGAGGAGCCCGCATCGTTCCAGCCCTCGAAGGCCATCACCACCACCGGATCATGCAGGCCGCGCAGCCCGGCGTTCCCCTGCGGGTGCGTGTCCTCCGTACCGGTCATGGCATCACCCTAGTTCCCGCGGCCCACCAACGGGCCTGCGGAGCGGGTCTGCGGACCGATCAGGACACGCTGGCCACATCCTGACAACTCCGCGACGCCCCCGGGTTGACGACTATCCTCACAACGTGCCTGAGGACCTGCGCCAAGCCCTATCCCACCGCGTCGTCATTGCGGACGGGGCGATGGGCACGATGCTGCAGGGGTACGACCTGACGCTGGACGACTTCGAGCAGCTTGAAGGCTGCAACGAGATCCTGAACGTCACCCGCCCCGACGTCGTCAAAGACATCCACGACGCCTACTTCGCCGTCGGTGTCGACGCGGTGGAGACCAACACGTTCGGGACCAACTTCGCCGCCCTCAGCGAGTACGGAATCTCCGACCGCATCTATGAGCTGGCCGAAGCCGCAGCCCGCATCGCTCGGCAGTCGGCCGACGGGTTCACGACGCCGGACCGGCCCCGCTGGGTGCTCGGCAGCGTCGGCCCGGGTACCCGGCTGCCGACTCTGGGTCACGTCACCTTCGCCACCTTGCGGGACGCGTACCGGACCCAGATCGACGGCATGCTGGCCGGCGGGGTGGACGCGATCTTGATAGAGACGTCTCAGGACCTCCTGCAGACCAAGGCCGCCGCGATTGCTGCCCGGCGCGCCCTGGACAGCAGCGGGCTGTCGCTGCCGGTCATCGTGAACGTGACGGTGGAGACCACCGGCACGATGCTGCTCGGCTCCGAGATCGGCGCCGCCCTGACCACGCTGCAACCGCTCGGCATCGACGTCATCGGGCTGAACTGCGCCACCGGACCCGCTGAGATGAGCGAACATCTTCGTCACCTCTCGCGGTACGCCCAGATCGGCATCGGCTGCATGCCGAACGCCGGCCTGCCACAGCTGACCTCCGACGGGGCGCGCTACCCACTCTCACCGAGTGAGCTCGCCGACGCCTTGGAGCAGTTTGTCGGCGAGTTCGGGCTCGGGTTGGTCGGTGGCTGCTGTGGCACCACCCCAGAACACCTCCGCCAGGTCGTCGACCGGTTGCACGGCAGGGAGCAGACTCCCCGCAAGCCGGTCACCGTCGCGGCAGCCGCTTCGCTGTACGCGGACGTGCCGCTGAGGCAGGACACCAGCTACCTGTCGATCGGTGAGCGGACCAACGCCAACGGGTCGAAGGCGTTCCGTGAGGCGCTGCTCGAGGAGCGCTGGGACGACTGCGTGGACATCGCCCGGTCACAGATCCGTGATGGCGCCCACCTGCTGGACCTGAACGTGGACTATGTCGGCCGGGACGGCGCCGCGGACATGCGGGAGTTGGCCTTTCGGTTCGCCACCGCCTCCACCCTGCCGATCGTGCTGGACTCCACCGAGCCGCCAGTGCTGCAGGCCGGGCTGGAGTGCCTGCCGGGCCGGAGCGTGATCAACTCGGTCAACTACGAGGACGGCGACGGAGAGAACTCCCGGTTCCGCCGGATCATGCCACTGGTGAAGGAGCACGGCGCCGCCGTCATCGGGCTCACCATCGACGAGGAAGGTCAGGCCCGGACAGCCGACTGGAAGGTCCGGATCGCCAGCCGGCTGATCGATGACCTGACGGCCAACTGGGGAATGGACACCCGCGACATCATCATCGACGCGCTGACCTTCCCGATCGCCACCGGGCAGGAGGAGACCCGCCGCGACGGTATCGAGACGATCGAGGCCATCCGGGAAATCAAGCGGCGCTACCCCGACGTGCAGACCACCTTGGGGTTGTCCAACATCTCCTTCGGGCTCAATCCGGCGGCCCGGATCGTGCTGAACTCGGTCTTCCTCAACGAGTGCATCGACGCCGGACTGGACTCCGCGATCGTGCACGCCGCGAAGATCGTACCGATGGCGCGGATCCCAGCAGAGCAGCGCGAGGTGGCCCTCGACATGGTCTACGACCGCCGACGTGACGGCTACGACCCGCTGCAGCGCTTCCTCGAGCTGTTCGACGGCGTCACCACAGCCGACACCAAAGCGGAGCGGGCCGCCGAGCTGGCGAAGCTGCCGGTCACCCAGCGGCTGCAACGCCGGATCGTCGACGGCGAGGCCAAGGGGCTGGGCGAGGACCTCGACGTGGCGATGGCGGAAGGCAAGCCGGCGCTGGCGATCATCAACGAGGATCTGCTGGCCGGGATGAAGGAAGTCGGCGAGCTGTTCGGCTCCGGCCAGATGCAGCTGCCGTTCGTGCTGCAGTCGGCTGAGGTGATGAAGTCGGCCGTCGCGTACCTGGAACCGCACATGGAGAAGGCCGACAGCCGGGGCAAGGGCACCATCGTGCTGGCAACGGTCAAGGGCGATGTGCACGACATCGGCAAGAACCTGGTCGACATCATCTTGACCAACAACGGCTACACCGTCGTCAACCTCGGCATCAAGCAGCCGATCGGCACCATTGTCGACGCGGCCGAGGAGCATCGTGCCGACGCGATCGGCATGTCCGGGCTGCTGGTGAAGTCCACGGTGGTGATGAAGGAGAACCTCGAGGAGATGAACGCTCGGGGCCTGGCCGCTGGGTACCCGGTCTTCCTCGGCGGCGCAGCCCTGACCCGCGCCTACGTCGAGCAGGACCTGCGTGCGGTGTACGCGGGGGAGGTCCGTTATGCCCGAGACGCGTTCGAGGGGCTGCGGCTGATGGATGCGCTGATGGCAGTCAAGCGGGGTGAGGAGGGTGCTGCGCTGCCTGCTCCACGGGAGCGCCGGGTGAAGAGCCGGGCTACCGCACAGCCGGTCGAGGAGGTCGACATCCCGGCCCGCTCCGACGTTGCCGTGGACATCGACGTACCGACGCCGCCGTTTTGGGGCGACCGCATCGTCAAGGGCATCTCGCTCGCGGACGTCACGTCCTTCCTGGATGAGCGCGCGACGTTCAGGGGGCAGTGGGGCCTCAAGGGCAGCCGCAGCGGACCCTCGTACGAGGAGCTGGTGGAGACCGAGGGCCGGCCCCGGCTGCGGATGTGGCTGGATCGGATCACGACCGACGGTATCGCCGAGTTCGCCGTCGTGTACGGCTACTGGCCCTGCTACAGCGAGGGTGACACCGTGGTCGTGCTGCAGCCGGGAGGCGACGTAGCCGATCCGGCCGCAGAGCTGCACCGATTCACCTTCCCCCGGCAGACCCGCGGCCGCTTCCTGTGCCTGTCCGACTTCTTCCGTGATCGCCGGCTGGCGTTGGCCAAGGGACCAGACGTTGTCGCGTTCCACCTGGTCACCATGGGTTCTGCGGTTGCCAAGGCGACCAGCGTGCTGTTCGAGAAGAACGCCTACCGGGACTACCTGGAGCTGCACGGCCTCAGCGTCCAGCTGACCGAGGCGCTGGCCGAGATGTGGCACGCCCGGGTGCGGTCTGACCTCGGCTTCTCACGCGAGGACGGCGAGATGGACGACATGATCCGCGACCAGGCCTATCGCGGCTCGCGCTACTCGTTCGGATACCCGGCCTGCCCAGACCTGGAGGACCGCGCCAAGCTGGTGAATCTGCTCCGGCCGGAGCGGATCGGTGTCGAGCTCTCTGAGGAGCTGCAGCTGCACCCGGAGCAGTCCACCGACGCCTTCATCGTTCACCATCCCGAGGCGAAGTACTTCAACGCGCGCTAGTCCGAGACGCGGCGCCGGTACCCGGACCAGGGATCGGTTCTTCGAATCGGAGTCTTTCTGGAACAATGACCAAGCCATGAAAGAACCGACCGTGCCGTCGTCCACCTCGACGCTTGCCGCAGCACTGTGGGACTTCGATGGCACGCTGGCCGACACCGAGCCGCTCTGGGTGGCTGCCGAGTACGACCTGATCAACGGCCTCGGCCACGAGTGGGGCGACGAGCACGCCGAGCAGCTGGTCGGCAACTCGCTGCTGGACTCCGGCGCCTACATCTTGAATGTCATCAACCGTCACGACCTGACCCCGGAGTGGGTGGTTGAGCAACTGCTGAGCAGGGTGGTGGGTCAGCTGCGGAACACCCCGATCCCGTGGCGCCCCGGCGCCCGCGAGCTCCTGGTCGCGATGAACGAGGCGCAGATCCCGTGCGCGCTGGTATCGGCCTCGTACCGGGTGCTGCTGAACGCGGCACTCAGCCAGCTGCCGCCCGACACCTTCCAGGTGTCGGTGGCCGGTGACGAGGTATCCCTGGGCAAGCCGCATCCGGAGCCGTACGAGAAGGCCTGCCGCCAGCTGGGGGTCGAGGCGCGACAGTGTGTCGTGTTCGAGGACTCCGCTACCGGAGCCCGCGCGGGCAACGCCGCCGGCGCGCTCGTGATCGCCGTGGAGAACCTCGTGCACATCCCGCCCGCGCCCCGCCGGGTGCATGTGCGCTCGATGAAGGAGCTCGACCCGGCGGCCGTCGCGCGGCTGCTCGAGGCCGCCAATGCCGGTTAGTCGTCCGGCGGCGCTGGCCTTGGCTTCGCTGATGACGACCCTGGGTCTGACGGGGTGCACCCTGGCCAGCACCGACTCAGACCCCACCCCCAGCCCGACGGCAACGAAGCACCCGTTCACCGTGATGTCCACCGACCCCATCCGCGTGGTCGACCCGGCGGCGGTCACCGAACCTGGCTCGGCGGTGCTGACCGAGAACGTCTTCCAGCGCCTGATGACCGCAGCACCGGGCGCGGACGTGCTCAAGCCGGACGCCGCCCGGGACTGCCTGTTCACCGCCGCCACCGTCTACACCTGCACCCTGAACCAGGAGCTGGAGTTCTCCAACGGCCATCCGCTGACCTCCAGCGACATCAAGTTCAGCATCGAGCGCGCCACCCGGCTCGCTGTGCCCGGATCCTCCGCCTCACTGCTGTCCTCACTTCGCCGCATCGAGACGCCGGACCCGCTGACGGCCAGGTTCGTGCTCAGCCGGGTGGACACCCAGTTCGGCTGGGCGCTCGCCTCACCGGCCGCCTCCGTCGTCGACGAAGAGCTCTACGACGCCGACGAGGTCCAGGCCGGCTCGGACCCGATCATCGGTTCTGGACCCTTCACCGTGACCGCGATCGACGCGTCATCGGTGAAGCTGTCCCGGTTCGAGAACTACGTCGGCCGGACGCCGGCCAGAATGGGATCCCTGGTGTACCGCACCGCGCAGGACTCCGCGGCGATCGAGGCCGCGATGACCGCCGGCACGGTTGACGTCGTCTGGCGCGGGCTGAGCTCGGCGGCGCTCATTCGGCTGAGCCAGCAGGTGCGCTCCAGTGCGGAGGAGTTGACCGCCGACCGGTTCTCCCTGCGGACCCTGCCCGGCATCCGGGTCCGGCAGCTGCTGTGGAACCCCTCCTCCGCGAACCGGAACAATCCCGCGCTGCGCCGAGCCCTGCCCGTCGCCCTACAGGAGGACCGGACCTCCGACTCAGTCGTACCCGCGGGGATTCCCGGGCACACCTCCAGCTTCGCGGCCGGCGGCAATGCAACGCCGAAGGTGAGCTGGTCCAACCGGATCCAGCTGACGCTCGGCTATGACGCCACCATGCCGGACGGCCGGGACCTGGCAAACCAGATCCGGACGCGCCTGGAGGACACCGGCGGGCTGAGCGTCCGGGTCCGCCCAGACGACCCCTCCGCTGACCTCCAGCTGGTCGACCGGAAGGCGTGGACGGCTACCGCTCTTGCCTGGCTGCAGCCCTACCTCGACTCGCCACTGGCCGGCAGCCGACCCACAGTCAGCGCGCTGGAGACCAAGTACCGGGCGTCCACCCAGGACGGCGAGGCGCTGCAGCTGCTGGCGGCGCTGCAGGACCGGGCCGCGCTGGACGCCGTCGTCCTGCCAGTGAGCCAAGGTGATGAGAACCTGCTCGTGCGCGCCGGTGTCGAGGTCTCGGAGACCTCCTGGGGCCCCGGCTGGCAGCTGGGCCTCTTCGGCATGAAGGACGGTTGACCAGTGGCAGAACCCAAGGACTACTCCGGCGTACGACTGGGAGACCTTGTCTCCGGCGAGCGGGTCACACTGACCGATCCGAAGGGCCGGCGGCACTCGATCGTGCTCGCCGAGGGTGCGCAGTTCCACACCTCCAAAGGCGGCATCGCCCACGACGACCTGATCGGCGGCCCGGAAGGCACCGTGGTGCGTTCGGTCGGCGGAGTTCCCTATCTCGCCATGCGCCCGCTGCTGAGCGAGTTCGTGGTGACCATGCCGCGCGGTGCGCAGGTGATCTACCCCAAGGATGCGGCGCAGATCCTGATGGGGACCGACATCTTCCCGGGGGCACGGGTGATCGAGGCCGGCGTCGGCTCCGGCGCACTGAGCTGCGCGCTGCTGCGAGCGATCGGCCCGACCGGACGGCTGACCTCGTACGAGCGCCGGCAAGACTTCGCCGACATCGCCCGGCGCAACGTGGAGAGCTTCCTTGGCCGACCCCATCCCGGCTGGGAGATCCGGGTCGGTGACCTGGTGGAGACGATCCGGGAGGAGCCGGCCGACCGGGTGGTGCTGGACATGCTCGCGCCGTGGGAGTGCGTGGATGCCGTCGCCGACGTCTTGGTCCCCGGAGGGGTGCTGTGCGTCTACCTGGCGACCACCACCCAGCTTGCCCGGACCGTGGAGACTCTGCGGGTGCACACCGGGTTCACCGAACCCGAGTCCACGGAGTCGCTGGTCCGCGGCTGGCACGTCGAGGGGCTTGCCGTCCGGCCCAAGCATGCCATGGTCGGACACACCGGGTTCCTGCTCACCACCCGACGGATGGCCCCTGGAGTGCCTGCTCCGGTGCCCAAGCGCCGCCCCGCCCCCGGCGCGTATGGCGAGGATTACACCGGCCCACGTCGATAACGCGGGTAATCTTTCGAACAGGAGGTTAGACATGACCACACCGTTCGGAGACCGCCGCCCAGAGGACCACGACCGGCTGGTCGCGCAGGTCAACACCTTGTCGGAGGAAATCGCACGGCTTCGCGACCGGCTCGCCTCCCATCCGCATGACCTCGCAATCCTCGAACGTCGGCTGGCGACAGCCCGGTCGGAGGCGCGAACCACCGCGGCCAACAACGAGCGACTGGCCGCGACGTTGCGGGAGGCGCGGGACCAGATCATCGCGTTGAAGACAGAGGTCGATCGGCTGGCCCAGCCGCCGGCGAGCTTCGGCGTCTTCTTGGCTGCTGCTGAAGGAAACACCGCCGACATCTTCACCTCCGGGCGCAAGATGCGGGTCAGCGTCAGCCCTGACGTCGATCTGGAGACGCTCACTCCGGGCCGCGAGGTGATGATCAACGAGGCGCTGAATGTCGTCAAGGCGATGGCGCTGGACGACGTGGGTGAGGTGGTCCTGCTCAAGGAGGTTATGGAGGACGGTCAGCGCGCCCTGGTGGTGGGGCATGGCGACGAGGAGAGCGTGGTCAGACTGGCCACCGAGCTCCGCGCCGAGCATCTTCGCGCCGGCGACTCCCTCCTCATCGACCGCCGGGTGCACTTCGCCTACGAGCGAGTGCCGAAGATGGATGTCGAGGAGCTCGTGCTGGAGGAGGTGCCCGACATCGACTACACGGTGATCGGCGGGCTCAGCTCCCAGATCGAGGCGATCCGAGACGCCGTTGAGCTACCGTTCCTGCACAAGGAGCTCTTCGCCGAGTACGAGCTGAAGGCACCGAAGGGCATCTTGCTCTACGGGCCTCCCGGCTGTGGAAAGACCCTGATCGCCAAGGCGGTCGCCAACTCTTTGGCCAAGAAGGTCACCGAACGGACCGGGCAGGAGGGCCGAAGCTTCTTCCTCAACATCAAGGGTCCGGAGCTGCTCAACAAGTACGTCGGCGAAACCGAACGGCACATCCGACTGGTCTTCCAGCGCGCCCGCGACAAGGCCTCCGACGGCATGCCCGTGATCGTCTTCTTCGACGAGATGGACTCGCTGTTCCGGATCCGCGGCTCCGGAGTCTCCTCCGACGTGGAGAACACCATCGTGCCGCAGCTGCTGAGTGAGATCGACGGCGTCGAAGGCCTCGACAACGTGATCATCATCGGCGCATCGAACCGGGAGGACATGATCGACCCGGCGATCCTTAGGCCGGGCCGGCTGGACGTCAAGATCAAGATCGAACGTCCTGACGCCGAGGCTGCCCGAGAGATCTTCAGCAAGTACCTCCGACCCACGCTTCCCTTGCACGCTGACGATCTGGCCGAGTTCGATCATGACCCGCACGCCACCACCCAGGCCATGATCGACCGTACCGTCGAGCGCATGTACGAGGAGTCGCCGGAGAACCAGTTCCTCGAGGTCACCTATGCCGGCGGCGACAAGGAGATCCTGTACTTCAAGGACTTCAACTCCGGCGCGATGATCCAAAACATCGTCGACCGGGCCAAGAAGACGGCGATCAAGGACCTGCTGGACAGTGGCTCGCGAGGTCTTCGGATCGACCACCTGCTGCAGGCCTGTGTCGACGAGTTCGGGGAGAACGAGGACCTGCCCAACACGACCAACCCAGACGACTGGGCCAAGATCTCGGGCAAGAAGGGGGAGCGGATCGTCTTCATCCGGACGCTGATCTCCTCCAACAAGGGCACTCAGCCGGGCCGCTCGATCGACACCGTCACCAACACCGGTCAGTACCTCTAACCCGGCAGCGGGCAGTCCTCAGACGGATGCTCGCTGGTGGCTGGACCGGCGAGACCGCTGGATCAGTACGTACCCCGCCCGCCAGCCCAGCAGCAGTACGGCCAGGCTGACTGATGCGACGACCACGAACGCCGGCTGCGCGGTGTCTCCGGTCAGCACTCGCAGCGTGACTCCGCCTGCCACGGTGCAGGCCCAGACCACCACACCGCTTCCGACGGCATCGGGCCGGCTTCGGCGACTGATCGCCACAGCACCGATGGCGCAGCCGACGAGGAAGGGCCAGGCGGTGTCGGCGACGCCTACGATGGTCAGGGTCTCGTGGTGGCTGGACCTGCCAAGGATCGCGAAGGTCAAGACTCCGAGCACGTCCACGGCTAGCGCGCGGGAAGTTTTCACAGGTCGCACTCTACGCCGGTCGAAATTCACCTGGCCCGGATTCCCAGCCGACGCGTCCAGCGTGCCGGTCAGCTCTCAGCTGCGCGACCGTCCGGCCCCTTCGGTCGGCACGGCACTCAAGTCCGAGGAGCCTGCTGTGCCGGGCACTACTCTGGGTGCCATGGCAGAGGCGACGGTCATGGGGATCGAGACCGAGTACGGCATCAGTGCCCTCGGAGCCCCCGATGACGTCGAGCTGCACCCGATGCAGCTGTCGAACCATGTTGTGAAGGCGTACGGCACATTCGCCCCCGGACGCCCAGCAGGCTGGGACTACGAGACCGAGACGCCGCTGCGCGACATCCGCGGCTATGAGCTGACCCGGGCGCAGGCCCATCCCGACCAGCTGACCGATACCGAGCTGGGCATGGCCAACTTGATCTTGACCAACGGCGCCCGGCTCTACGTCGATCATGCGCACCCGGAGTACTCCGGACCGGAGGTCACCTCCGCGATGGACGTGGTCCGCTTCGACAAGGCAGGCGACCTGGTGATGGCGATGGCCGCCCAGCGGGCCAGCCAGTCCCTGGGACGCTCTGTCCGGCTGTATAAGAACAACACCGACGGCAAGGGCGCGTCGTACGGCACGCACGAGAACTACCTGCTCTCCCGGGCGACGCCGTTCGACCGGGTCGTCACCCAGTTCACCGGCTTCCTGGTCTCGCGTCAGGTGATCACCGGAGCCGGCCGGGTGGGCATCGGCCAGGCCAGCCAGCAGCACGGTTTCCAGATCAGTCAGCGGGCGGACTTCTTCGAGGCCGAAGTCGGCCTGGAGACGACCCTCAACCGTCCGATCATCAACACCCGGGACGAGCCGCACGCCGACGCCAGCAGGCACCGCCGGCTGCATGTCATCACCGGCGATGCGAATCTCTCGGAGATCTCCACCTACCTGAAGGTCGGGTCCGCGTCCTGGGTGCTGCGGATGATCGAAGCCGGAGCGCTGACCAGCGACGTACGGCTGGCGCAGCCGGTCAGCACGATGCGGGCGGTCAGCCACGATCTCAGCGCGAGCGCCATGATCACCCTTGCCGATGGCCGGGTGATGAGCGCCATCGATCTGCAGGAGCTGTACCTGCAGGGGGCCCGCAGGCACTTCGAGACTGTCGCCACGGACCTGGGCGAGTCAGCTCAGGTGGAGGCGAAAGACATCTTCGGCCGCTGGCAGGACTGTCTGGACGCGCTTCGGCGTGACCCCTTCGAGCTGGCAGACCAGCTGGACTGGGTGGCCAAGCTGAAGCTCATGCAGTCCTATCGGGAGCGCGACTCGCTGCGGTGGGACTCGCCGAAGCTTGCCCTGATCGACCTCCAGTACGCCGACGTCGATCCGCGACGCAGCCTGCATCAGGCCCTGGTCGCCAAGGGCAAGATACAGACTCTGCTGGCGCCTGAGGAGATCGAGCGCTGCCGAACCACACCCCCAGACGACACCCGGGCCTACTTCCGCGGGCGGGTGATGGAGAAGTTCGGCACGTCGGTGGTGGCTGCTTCGTGGGACTCGGTGATCTTCGACGTACCGGACCGGCCGGCGCTCCAGCGGATCCCGCTGCTGGATCCGCTGCGCGGCACCCGTGAGCAGGTGGGGCAGATGCTCGACTCCTGTGCCGACGTGACCGAGCTTTTCGCTGCACTCGGACGCTGACCGCCGGGGCGGAGGGGTCTCCCGGGTCGGCGCATCGGCTCGGCGTTCGTCGTGGCCAGCGTGGAGGATGCGCCGGCGAAGCCCTGAGACGCGGCGTCGTCTTGACTGTCACCGCCTCGCACTAGGCTTGGAGCACAACCAGTGAGGAGCACCATGGCCGAGTCTGAACACAGTCAACGCAAGAGCCACCGGTCGGCAGACGACCAGGAGGTCAGCGAGCTGACGCCCGCCGACAGCGCGCGCAAGGCGGAGCTCGACTCAGAGGTCGACTCGCTGCTCGACGAGATCGATGACGTACTGGAAGTGAACGCCGAGGAGTTCGTGCGGTCGTTCGTCCAGAAGGGCGGCCAGTGACCCGCCGCCATACCGCGGCGGGCTTGCCACCGGAGTTCCTTCGGACCGGCTCCTCGTCCTTCTCCGACTTCGCGGCGTCCGTTGCACCTGACGTCCTCCCCACCAGCCGGCATGGCGGACCTGCGGCGGGGGACCTGGCACCACATGGCACCACCATCGTCGCCGCGACGTACCCGGGCGGGGTGGTGATGGCCGGTGACCGTCGAGCGACCATGGGCAACCTGATCGCCCAGCGCGACATCGAGAAGGTCTACCCGGCGGACGAGTACTCCATCATCGGGATTGCCGGGGCCGCGGGCATCGCCGTCGAGATGGTGGGTCTGTTCCAGGTGGAGCTGGAGCACTACGAGAAGCTCGAGGGCGCGCCGCTGTCCCTGGTGGGCAAGGCGAACCGGCTGGCGACGATGATCCGGCACAACCTGCCGCTCGCCATGCAGGGCCTGGTCGTCGTGCCCCTGTTCGCCGGCTGGGACCTGGCCAGCTCCGAGGGCCGGATCTTCTCCTATGACGCGACCGGTGGACGGTATGAGGAGCACTCTTTCTTCGCCGTCGGGTCTGGCTCAATTTTTGCCCGCGGATCGCTGAAGAAGCTGTACCGCCCGGATCTCGACGCCGGCGGGGCCGCCATGGCGTTGATCCAGGGGTTGTACGACGCCGCCGATGACGACTCCGCTACCGGGGGACCGGACCTCGCCCGGAAGATCTATCCGGTGGTGATGGTGGCCTCCACCGACGGGGTCGAACGGGTGGCCGAGTCCAGGGTGGCCGAGATGGTCAACGAGGTGGTGGAGGCCCGGATGCGCCGCCCGGACGGACCGGGGGCCCCGCTGACATGAGCATGCCGTTCTACGTTGCTCCCGAGCAGCAGATGAAGGACCGCGCCGACTTCGCCCGCAAGGGCATCGCCCGCGGTCGGTCAGTTGTCGTCTTGCATTACGCCGACGGCATCTTGTTCGTGGCGGAGAACCGGTCGCAGGCGCTTCACAAGGTCAGCGAGATCTACGACCGGATCGGCTTTGCCGCCGTCGGCCGCTATAACGAGTTCGAGAATCTTCGCACCGCTGGCATTCGTTATGCCGATCTGCGCGGATACAGCTACGACCGCACCGATGTCACGGCTCGAGGCCTGGCCAATGCCTACGCGCAGCTGTTGGGCACGATCTTCTCCTCCGGCGGGGAGAAACCCTACGAGGTGGAGATCGTGGTCGCTGAGCTCGGTGCCGAGCCCAGCCTTGACCAGATCTACCGGCTGACCTACGACGGCTCGGTGGGGGATGAGGACAACTTCGCCGTGATGGGAGGATCTGCCGAGGTTGTCGCCGAGTCGCTTCGCGGTGGCTACCAGCGCGACCTCGGCCTGTCGGAGGCGGTCAAGCTGGCCGTCGCCGCGCTCAGCTCCGACAGAGGGCCCAACGCCGAGCCCCGCACCATCGAGGACGAAGCGCTGGAAGTGGCAATCTTGGACCGAACGCGGGCGATGCCGCGCAAGTTCCGTCGGATCCGCGGTGAGCGGCTGGCTGCGCTGCTGCATGCCGAATCGGCTCAGCCGACCGGCGAACCGGACCGGGAGCCGCCGCCCGCGGTACTTCAGCAGGAAGGCCTGCCGGTGACCGACCTGCACCAGACGCCGCATCCACCGAGCTCAGAGGCGTGACAGAACCGACCGCTGCGCCGGTCGTGGTGGTGATCGGCGCCGGCCTGATCGGTGCATCGATCGGCTGCGCGCTGACAGCTCGCGGGATCGCGGTCCATCTGCGGGATCACAAGAGGTCACATGCCCGCGTTGCCGCGGAGCTCGGGGCCGGCACCGTCGATCCACCGGTGTCCGAGCAGGTCACCCTGGTGGTGGCCGCAGTGCCTCCCCAGGCGCTGCCCGACGTCATCGCCGATTCGCTGCTGACGTACCCGAAGGCCACCGTGACGGATGCCGGCTCGGTGAAGGCCGGTGTGCTGGCCGCGCTCTGGGACTCGGGGGTGCCCCTTGACCGTTATGTCGGGTCGCATCCGATGGCCGGGTCGCAGCACTCGGGCCCGCTCTCCGCCCGCGCTGACCTGTTCGAGGATCGGACCTGGGTGATTACGCCACACCGACGTTCCTCAGCCGCTGCGGTTGCAGACGTCGAGGCCATGGTGAGGAACTGCCGAGCGAAAGCGGTGGTGATGGACGTCGATGACCACGACGCCGCGGTCGCCCGGGTGTCGCACCTGCCGCACCTGATGTCGGTGCTGGTGGCGAGCCACCTCAACTCAGTTCCCCGTGAGCATCTGGTGCTGGCCGGGCAGGGTCTGCGAGACGTCACCCGGGTGGCCGGCGGCGACCCCGAGCTCTGGGCGCAGATCCTGCGGGCCAACTCCGCGGCGGTGCTGGCTGAGCTGCGCTCGGTTCAGGACCAGCTCGACGAGGTGATCAAGGCGGTGGAGAACCCCGCTACCACAGACCTCCAGACGCAGCTGGCACGTGGCGTCGCGGGAACCCATCGGATCCCCGGGAAGCACGGGACCCATCCGGTCGACTACACCCAGGTGGTCGTGGAGATCCCCGACGCACCCGGGGCTCTGGGTCGCCTGTTCGCGCTGGTGGGCGAGGCCGGGGTCAATGTCGAGGACATCTCGATCGAGCACGACCAGGCTCGGCAGGTCGGATATCTGGCTCTGTCGGTCAACCCCGACCAGGCGTCGAACTTGACTGCTGCCATGGTCGGCCACGGTTGGCTGGTGCAGTCGTAACCGCCAGCGGCTGCCGGGAAATCCCCTGGCGAGGCGGCACCGCGCCGGCAGACGTTGTCGGCTGAGCCAAGTACCATGACGCACGTGTTCAAGGTCGAGCCGCAAACCCGTCCCCTTGTCGTTGCCATCGACGGCCCGAGTGGGTCGGGCAAGTCGAGTACCTCACGAGCCGTTGCCAGCAGGCTCGGTCTGGGTTTCCTCGACACCGGCGCGATGTATCGAGCTGCCACCTGGCTGGTGCTGGACAGCGGAACCGAGATCGACGACCCGGTCGCGGTCGCGAAGCTGGTCGCGAAGGCGGTCTACAGCGTGAGCCTCGACCCGGACCAGGCGACGATCGCCATCAACGGCACTGATGTCACGACGGCCATCCGGCAGCCCGAGGTCTCCGCTGCAGTGAGCAAGATCGCCACGAACCTCGAGGTTCGCGCCGACCTGGTGGCCCGTCAACGACAGCTGATCGCGGACGCGACCGACGGAATCGTGGCCGAGGGCCGCGATATCACCACCGTGGTGGCTCCCGAGGCTCAGGTACGGGTGCTGCTGGTCGCCGACCCGGCGGCGCGGGTGGCGCGCAGGCACGCCGAGCTCGGCGAGTCGGTCCACCAGGACGCCGTCACCGACCAGGTCATTCGGCGAGATCGCGACGACTCCACGGTGGCCCAGTTCCACGCCGCCGCGCCCGGGGTGACAGTGATCGACTCCACGTTCCTCGAGCTGGACGAGGTCGTCGACGCTATCTGCGCGCTGGCGGAGGCGGCCACGCTTCCCGCATCACGATGACCGGCCAGATCAGCCCCGACCTACCCCACCTGGGGCACCTGCCGCCGATCAAGGAGATCTACCTCAGCATCGCCAAGCCGGTCGCGGCGCTCATCCTGCACACCTACTGGCGGGTCAGCGTCCACGGAGCCGAACACGTGCCGACTGAAGGTCCGGTGATCCTGGCCGCCAACCACATCGGCTTCCTTGATGGGCCGGTTCTGGTAGCGATGACCCGGCGGCTGTCCTTTGTGCTGGCCAAGCGTGAACTGTTCCAGGGAGCGCTGGGCCAGTTCCTCGGCAGAGTCGGGCAGATCCCAATCGACCGCAGTGGCGTGGACAAGCACGCCATCAACCGATCCATCCAGGTGCTGCGGTCAGATCGGGTGATGATCGTCTTTCCCGAGGGCGTCCGCGGCACCGGCGAGGTGGCCTACGCTCGAGGGGGCGCAGCGTACCTGGCCATGGTCACCGGCGCGCCGATCGTTCCAGTGGCGCTGCTGGGTACACGTCAGACGGGCCAGAGCGCCGGCCAGATGCCCCCCCGCGGAACCCGCCTGCATGTCGTCTACGGAGAGCCGCTGCAGGTCGCCCGGTCAGACTGGCCACGGCGCAAGGCGGCGGTAGCCGAACTGACCGAGAGGGTTCGATCACATCTCGCCGAGCATGTAATCGCCGCACAGGCCCTGACTGGACTACCCTTGCCCGGGCCCCCCAAGGCAAAACCCCGCCTGACCTGATCACATCCAAGGTGAAACATGACTGACTCTACGATCGTGGCGACCCGCACCCGGCCGGTCGTCGCTGTAGTAGGGAGACCGAACGTAGGCAAGTCCACGCTGGTCAACCGAATCCTCGGACGACGCGAGGCCGTCGTCCAGGACGTACCCGGCGTCACCCGGGACCGCGTCTCCTACGACGCCAACTGGAACGGCCGCGAGTTCGTGGTGGTTGACACCGGTGGCTGGGCACCCGACGCCAAAGGTATGGCTGCTCAGATCGCGGAGCAGGCAGAACTGGCGATCGCAGCAGCAGATGCCGTGTTGTTCGTGGTCGACGCCACTGTCGGCACCCAGGACATCGATGAGGCTGTCGTCCAGGTGCTGCGGCGCAGCAAGAAGCCGGTCGTGCTGGCCGCCAACAAAGTGGACGACCAGCGCAGCGAGGCCGAGGCAGCCAGCATGTGGAACCTCGGTCTCGGTGAGCCGTACGCGGTGTCGGCACTGCACGGCCGGGGCAGCGGTGACCTGCTGGACGCGATCTTGGCAGCGCTGCCGGACGCACCGCGTGAGCTGGACAGCGTCGAGCGTGGACCACGACGTGTAGCGCTCGTCGGCAAGCCCAACGTGGGCAAGTCCAGCCTGCTGAACAAGCTCGCCAGGCAACAGCGCGCTGTCGTGGACAACGTTGCCGGCACAACTGTTGACCCGGTCGATGAGCTGGTCGAGGTGGACGGCGAGACCTACCGCTTCATCGACACCGCCGGCATCCGGCGCCGAGTCAAGGAGGCCTCCGGACACGAGTACTACGCGAGCCTGCGCACCCACGGCGCGATTGAGCGTGCCGAAGTCTGCATCGTGGTCGTTGACGCCAGCGAACCGCTGAGCGAGCAGGACCTGCGCATTCTCAGCTCCGTCGAAGAAGCCGGCCGCGCGCTGGTGGTCGCCTTCAACAAGTGGGACCTGACGGACGACGAACGTCGCCGCTACCTCGACCGGGAGATCGAACGAGACTTGGTGCAGTTCGAGTGGGCCAGCAAGATCAACATCTCGGCTCAGACCGGTCGGCACGTGGACAAACTCGGAACCGCCATCCAGCAGGCCCTGACCAGCTGGGAGACCCGGATCTCCACCGGGAAGCTGAACGCGTTTCTCGGCCGCATCGTCGCCGCACACCCACACCCGGTTCGCGGCGGCAAGCAGCCCCGCGTCCTGTTCGGCACCCAGGCTCAGATCTCACCGCCCACCTTCGTGCTGTTCACCTCCGGCCAGCTCGACGGCGGCTACCTCCGCTTCATCGAGCGTCGCCTTCGCGAGGAGTTCGGCTTCACCGGCACTCCGGTGCACGTCGAGGTACGCGCACGCGAGAAGCGCAAGGACCGCTGAACCGGACCGGCCTGCGAGCCCGCCGCTCCAGCTCAGGCGGTCCGGACACGCGCGGGTGGAATTGGGAATTCGGGCGGTCGGGCTAGTAGAGTTCCCCCTCGTGGCACCCGCCCAACCCGGTGCCGCAGCGGGCTGTGGCGCAGCTTGGTAGCGCACGTGACTGGGGGTCACGGGGTCGCAGGTTCGAATCCTGTCAGCCCGACTTGGTGAAAGGCCTCATGGGACTGCAACAAGCCCGTCGGGCCCGACTATGCGGGTCTGACGGTCCCGCTGACAGCCCGCAGGCGTCGTCGTCAGCCTGACCACTCTCCACCACAATTCAGCGCGTGAGGATCGGGCACTGATCCGGGGCGAGTCCGACCCGATCGAGAGGTATGGCGTGGCGATCGACGACGGAAATGAACGGCGTCTTGCGGTGTTCAGAATTGAATCAGGCGGGGTATCGCTGACAGCATGACAGGCAGTAGGGTGCCGACCGAGGAGGGCTACATGATCTGCCAGTGCGGACACAGCGAAGAGGCCCACTCGCATTATCGCCGGGGCACTGATTGCGGCACGTGTGGCCGAGACCGATGCTCGGCGTTCAAGCCCAGTAAGGGCCCCGCATCGACGAAAGAAGCGGTGGTCGTGGAGCAGGCCGACCAGCACCCCGAGACAGCGGTGGAACCGGCGGGAGCGCCCGCTGTCACCTCCGCAGCTGTGGACTGAGGTGCCCCCGGCGGCTTGCCGCCCGCGTCGGGGCGCGCGTCGGGCATGGTGGCTAAGTCAGCTGTCCCATCACACAGCGGTGAAATGACGTCTGGACCCTCGATGTGGGAAGATCCCGCGAATGAGTGCCCGAACACCTCTGCTGCTCGTCGTTGCCCTGGTGATGTCGGCGTGCGGGTTGGTCGGGTACCGGGGCGCCGCAGCGCCAATCACAGTGCCGCCGAGCGCCTCGGCGTCGCCGTCCGTCACTGCTGCTGAGCCAGCCCCGGAGACAGCTGACGACCTCGGCGGTCCGCACACCGGTGCCTACGTCGCTGGCTGCTTCGGCGCGGACGCGCTGGCAGCGCCGACCGGAGCATGCCCGCGGAGTACGCGGTCCGGCAGGCTGACGCCCCAACCGGCGGTCGCGCGACGAGACAAGTCCCGCGCGTACGGATACATCTCCGGCGGCAAGCACTGTTTCGCCGACCTCCCGAGATTCCCCGTCACGACCTGCACCTTCGGGGACCCGAGAGCAACCACCTCCGTTGCCTTGATCGGGAACTCCCACGCCGGCCAATGGCTGCCCGCCATCGAACGAATTGCGGCCAAAAAACATTGGCGGGTCACGACCTACTTGGCTTCGCAGTGCGCGCTCGCCGACGTCCGACAGGGTTTCGACACGCCACAGATCTCCAGCAACTGCCAACGCTGGGGACGCGAGGTGACTGATCGGGTCGCGCGGGGCGGGTTCGACCTCGTCATCCTCACGAATAAGATCTCTCGCGGCGTGCGCGGCCAGACCCTAGCCGCCAGCACGCGGTTGTTCCAGCAGGGGTACGCCCGTGTCCTCGAACGACTTCAACGTGCCCAGCTGCGCGTCGTCGGCGTCCGGGACACCCCGTCGCCAGCCATCGATGTGCCCGGCTGCCTCGCCGCCCATCCGAAGAACTATCACGCCTGCAGCGGCACCCGCGCGACCTGGCTGCCGCCCGAGCCGCTCACTGCTGCGGTCGCCGGGATGCGGGACGAGCGGATCACCATGATCGACATGTCGGACTACATCTGTGAGAGCACGCTGTGCTCGGCAGCCGTGGGTGGCGTTCCGGTCTATTTTGATGTCTCCCACCTGACGGCCACGTACGCTCGCACGCTGACGCCGTACCTGGCGTACGAGCTGGAAGCTGTCTGGAGCGCTGACTGAGCCCCCGCACGGACAGCGCACCGCAGGAAGCGCCGAGCGGTTCCGGAGAGTCGGCTGAGACCAGGCGCCGCAGCACCCACTACGCTTCAAGCAGCCGCCGTCGTGCAGGTCGGTGGTCACGTGTGGCGGTAGCAACACCGCTCCCGTCAAGAAGTCGTGCACCTCGTTGCACCGAAGGGATGAGCGCATGTTCGAGTCAAAGGGCCGTCTGCTCCTGGTGTTCGGATCGATCTTCGCGGTCATGGTCGTCATCTTCATCATCTTGTTCGCGGTGGTGTTCTGAGGGCACCGTCGGGCAGCCCACCCGCTGGCGTCCGTGAACTGGCTGACAGAGCCAGCTCGGTTGCACGGTCAGTGGGGCCTCAGCCGTTGCCCAGCGCGGCGGGTCCGTCTTCGCGCCGGATGTCGATCACATGGCCGGTTTGTCCGGACAGCAGCACGCCCAGTGACTGGCGAGCCACCTCCACCGACTCCAGCAGGGTGCCGACTGGCTCTTCCCCGAAGGCGCGGGTCCGCATCGGCGTCCCGGTGCGCTCGGGGTTCACGCAGTTGACCCGTACGCCGTCGCCGGTCCACTCATCGGCAAGGGCCTGGGTCAGGTTGACCACCGCCGCCTTCGCGGAGGAGTAGAGCGAGTACCCGGAGCGGCCGCGGGTGTAGGACGACGACGTGAACAGCAGCAGGGATCCCTGGCTGGCCGCCAGGTGGGGATAGAACTCCTGGGCGATGAACACCGGGGCCAGGTAGTTGACGTCGGTGGCGAGATGGATGGTCTCGTCGCTGGTCTCGGCCAGGTCACCCCGGGGAAGGATGCCGGCCGTGTTCACCACGAAGTCGACCCGGCCGGTCTCCGCGACCACCGACTGCGCTGCCGCCGCCACGTCCTCCCGGCGTTCGACGTGGGTGTTGGTGGACGAGCGGGAGAAGGTGCGCACCGTCGCCCCGTAGCGACCCGCCAGCTCAGCGATGTCTCCACCGATCCCGTACGAGCCGCCGAAGACCACCATCGTCTTGCCCCCCAGCCGTGCCCGGTACTCGTCGTCGGTCAGCGCTTCCGGCTGGTCGGCGGATGTCAGCTGGAACAGCTTGTCGGCGATGTACACGTCGATCGGCTCCGTCACCTTCATGTTGCGCTCATGTCCTGGCACCACTGCGATAGGTACCTCCGGTGCGTACCGCAGGACGACGGTGCAGTCGTCGGTGGCGGTGAAATTGGGGTCCTTGGCAGCGTTGGCGTACGCCGCCCGAATCGTCGACAGCCGGAACGACTGTGGTGTCTGACCCCGGCGGAGCAGGTGGCGGGGGAGCACGTCAGCCATCACATCGTCGCCGTCCGCGACCTGAATCACGGTGTCGGCGGAGGGGATGGCGGTGTCGACGGCGCGATGGGTCTCGAGCGCCTTGACGTTGGCATTGAGAATGGTCTGGGAGACGAGCGGTCGAACGGCGTCGTGCAGCAGCACATTGCATTCTTGATCACCCAGCGCCGCCAGCGCTGCTGCCGTGGTGTCGTTGCGGGTACCGGCACCTTCGAGAATCTGGCTGACCTTGGTGTACTTTCCTTGCTTCACGATGGCGCGGACCTGGTCGAGGTAGCCTGGCGCCATCAAGATCAAGATCTCGTCGACAACCGGAGACTGCTGCATGACAGCGATCGTGTGCTCGATGATTGGCTTCCCGGCGATCTTGATCAACTGCTTCGGGATGTCGAGGCCGACCCTGGTACCGGTGCCACCAGCGAGGATCACGGCCACGTTTCGCAATCGAGTCACACCGGGGAGTGTATCGCCGTCGCTGGCCGCAGCCCGGAAGCGCTCGCGGCCGCCTGGGCGAGGTGAGAGCCTTGGGCCGGACCTTTAGTGAAAGCGCTTCCGCAGCTTGCCGATCGCCTTGCGGGCAAGGACCCGCGGGGCTTCCGCCTCGAGCGCTCGGATGCGATCAGCCTGCTTCTTGATCCGGGCACGCTGGCTCACGATGGTCGCCTCCTGCCGCTCGCTGTCTGCGGCCGCTCGCTCGCCCATTCGCGTCAGGAGCTGTGTCAACATGCCCTGCAGGACGGGGTCCCGATCGGCAAGGACCCGCTCGAGATGCAGCCGGTTGAGCTCGGCCAAGAAATCGGCGTAGTAGTCCATCGAGTAGTGCACGTAGTACGGGCCCCAGGGATGGACCTCTGGGCTCGGATACTCCCGCCCCGTCAGGTCAATACGGGCGAAGCCGGTGGAGTCGCACGCGTAGTCGTCAAGCTGTCTCCACAGCTGGTTATACCGGGCGACGTCGATACGGGCGAGATTTCGGTGCTGCTGCAGCTTGACGATCCGCCCAGACTCCTGCAATCGCAGCGTACCGGTGTTATGGCCGCGATGAACGATGACTGTCGTCTCTGGCGCTACGTCGGCCACATGGGCCACCAGCCGGTCGAAGGCATCCTTCCAGAGGGCCAGATACTCATCGGTGTCTCGCTCCAGCCGCAGCGTCCGCTGCGGACCCGATGACTGCAACGCGGTGTAGTACGGCGTCTTGTGCAGCTTCCACCGGTTGTCGGTGACATACCGACCACCGCCAAGATCAAGAACTCCGAAGTGGACGTCGCCGAAGAAGTCCAAAATCAAGTACTCCGGGCTGAGCCGACCCAGCTCGGTGAGGAACTCCTTGGAAAAGTCCGTTCGAACATTCCAAAGGTCATACTCCGTGCCGGTGCCCAGCTCCTCTGTCGCGATCGGGCTGGGAGGTGACATCAGGCTGATGATAGACGACTGGTTCTGCATCAGGACCGTCTTGTACCACTGCTTGTACTCCGCGTTGAACCTCGTGTTGAAGTTGTCCCGGGTGATGCAGCTTCCCAGGACAGCAACCCTCAGCGGCACGCCGGCTTCTGACATCAGCGGGACGAGCGGGAGCGGATGGCGGTGCGTGCGGGCCGGGTGATATCGGCGACTCGACGCAGCAGCGGAAAGCGAGCGAACCGACGGCCCCGACGCGCAGGACGCGGCGGCTTGGCGCCCCATTTGACGGTGGACCTCTCGATCTCGCGCACTACCCGTTCACAGCACCGTCCATCACGAAGCGGGAAGGTCTTGTCGATGCGCTGCTGATACTCAGCCGATGGGGTCGGCCCGTTCTCCAGCGCCGCCACAATCGTCTTGACGGCACCGTCGACGTCGTAGGCAACCGGACCGAAGCCGTCTCGGACATAGTCGAAGTAACCCTGTCGACCCACGTGACCGCCGCTGAGCACCAGGTCGCTGTCGAACTGGAAGTACACCGTTGGCCGGTTGATGTAGGCGGCATTGAAGGCGATCGAGGAGTAGTCGGTAACGAGCAGCGCCGACCGGGCGAAGAGCTCCTGAACGTCATTGTCGTGGAAGTTCAGCGCCTTCACGTACGAGGGCAGCGCAAGCTCATCCAGAATCGACTGCAGGTTGGGATGCGGAAGGAACCCGATGGTCAGCCCGCGATCGGCGGCCGTCCGCGCCAGTTCGGGAGACTCCAGCACCGACAACCAGTTCCGCGCGTAGTCGGTCTTGAGGAAGTCGTCGAGAGCGAGTGCCCTCTTCTGGGAGCCGGCGACCAGCGGCGGCACCAGCCAGTTGCGCCACGTCGGGGAGATGAGCAGCAGATCGCGCTGGGAAGGCCCGAAGCGCTCACCCTGCTCACGCAGTCGGTCGAACCGGGGCAGCCCAGTCAGCTTCGTCTCCTTGGTGGTGAAGACGTAGGGCGAGTGGTCGCCGACGATCGAGTCGTGCTCGGGCTGCGTGCTGGTGATGAACAGGTCGATGCGCTTGCCGTTCAGCCACTGAGAGAGGTCGTCCTTGATCACACCGTGCTGCAGGAAGGTGAAGCGCCAGGTCGGCTCGGTGAAGCTGAGGATGGCCGGAGGCCGCATCACCGGGACGTCGGCGTGCGACGACACCAGGTGAGCACAGTTAGCCATCAGAAGCTTCCACCGCAGCGAGCCATGCGGTATGACGCGACGCGCGAAGGGCTCCGATCGCAGCTTGTCCCAGTCCGGTGTCCCGGACTCCACCACGAACCAGGCGTTGATGCCGGGGCGTTTCTCCCGCAGATAGCGGAACAAACGCTCGGCACTGTCGTCTGCATCGTGGATCCGATCCATCAGGACCCAGGCGTTACCGAACAGCGAGCGGACCGCTGGCGTATCGGCGAGCCGGGCAGCAAGACGGTCCTCGGCGCTCCGTGTCGGCTTCCTCTGAACGGGACCAGGCTTCTTCACCACGGTCTTCTTCGACCTTGCCAGCACTCGCCGGATGTCGCCCACCCGAAGCGCATGGACCGGGAAACCGGGTGCTGAGAAGCGTAGGTCGAGGTAGCGTCCGTCGAGGCGCACGCGCAGCGGCCTCAACGGCACCCAGACGATCCGCTCCTGCAGCAGCGTTCGACCGTGGTAGGCAAGATCGCGGATCTTGGCGTGCCGTGGCCTCATCGGGTTCGCCGGTCCGAGGAACTCCTCAGTCGGCAGCTTGCCGGTGAAGTGGTAGCTCAGGCGGACCAGGCTCTGCTCGTCGTCCAGCCCGGTCACCACCACGAAGGGCGTGTGCCACTGCTCGTCTGCGTAGGAGTGGAGGAAGATCTCCTTCCAGATGCGTTTGAGCGGTCGAAGCGTGAACCCGGTGATCAGATCGTCGGAGATGCGCTCGAGGATCTGCTTCATCAGCTCGTGGAACTCATCGGCCACGTCGCCGCTGGCGGCCGACATCGCGCCTGCGTGACTGTCCTGGGAGCTGAAATACCACGACAGCTCGTACAGCACATAGTTCTGCAGCCACTCCGGCGGCGCTCCGGTGGCCGCCGAGCTGTCGCGCAGCAGCGCCAGATACCCGTTTCGAAGCACCTTGGTGTAGCGGTCGGGATCTGTCAGACTTCGCTGCAGCGTAGAGCTGGAGTCCTGGCGCTTCCGGTAATGGTAGCGGGCGGTCGCGACAAAACCCACCAGTGGCGGACCCTCGGCTAGCAGGTACCGGCAGCACAGGTGACCATCCTCGAAGTTCGGCCGAACCTCAGGGTCGAACCGGAGCCCGTGTCGGCGCAGGATCTCGGACTTGAAGAAGGCGGCCGGCGCACTGCCATGGAAGTACGTCGAGAGTTCATCGAGGTTGCGCAGCCGGTTCCCGGCGCGGAAGTGCATTCGAAGCGGGTGGCTGTCGGTGAGCTCTTTGGTGGTGTCGTTGAGCATGATCCGGTTGGTCCCGACCATCAGCGTCGTCGGGTTGGCCCGAAGGAACGCGTCAACCTCGCTGAGATAGTCCGGCTCGATCACGTCGTCCGGGTCGGTGAAAGTCACCCAGTCGCCGGTTGCGACCTCAAGCCCCAGATTGCGTGCTGTGGACTGCCCCCCGTTCGGCTTGGTGAGGACGGTGACCAGGTCGGGGCGGCGCCGGTGCCACGCCTGGAGCAGCTCCAAGGAGTTGTCCGTCGAGCCATCGTCCACGGCGATGACCTCCAGCCGCTGCTCGGGAAAATCCTGGGCGTCGATGGAGGCGATGAACTCCTCCAAGTAGGTGGCGACGTTGTAGACGGCTGTGATGATGGAGTAGGTCGGTGCCGTTTCGACAGCTGTCGATTCGTTGGTCGTCATCGGTTGGCGCTGTTCCTCTCCATGGGCGGCCGGTGGCCTCCCGAGAAACACACACGGGAAGGGTCGGTGAGCGCAGAGAATACCGGTCCGCGGGAGGAGGCAGGCTCACCTACCCCCGACACGCTCCACCGCCTTCGCGAGCGCAGGCTCCAGGTACGGCGCCAGCGTGCCGGCGAAGGTCTTGGTCAGATGCGAGGCGTCGGAGTAGACCGTGACGCCGCCGATGACCGCAGGACAGGTGTCCTTGTCGCACAGAAGACGGTTGAGATCCACCACCGAGATGCGAGGTGTCGTCGCCTCGGTGGCTGCCTGCGCCAATGGGTCTCGAGGCACCCATGCGCTGCGCGGTCCGGAGCAGGCCGCATAGTCATCGGGATGCTGCGCGAGGCAGTCCGGCACCGACTTCAGCGTCGCTCCAGGGGTCGCCGTGTCGTGGATGACGACCACGCTGGTCCCAGCGCGGACCCAACCGTCCACCACCTGCCGGTAGCCGTCCAGCCACGACGGGTAGCTGTCGGCATAGGAGAATCCGAGCGCTGGGCGGCCGTTGCGCTGTGAGGTCACGATGAGGTCGAAGTCCCCAGAGGACGTCTCCCGAAGCACCCTGTCGGCCCAGCGCAGGCAGCCGCGTTGCTTCACTCCTGCGTTCCACACCACCGGGGTGGTGCTGGTCGTGCACTCTGAGGCCAGCAGCGTGGTGACCTTCCACCCCTTCTGCTTGGCGATCCGCTCCACCGCCGGCAGCCAGTGCCCGGCGTGGGAGTTGCCGACCAGAGCAATGGACACGGTCCCGTTGGGGTCGCCGAACTCACAGCGCTTCAGGTGCTGGAATGGCGCCGATGAGAAGCAGTCCCGCTCGTACGCCTCGGTCTTGTCATCAGGGGCTTGAGCAGGCGCTGGTACCGGGTCGCCGGTCGAGGACTGATCGCAGCGGCCTCGTGGAGCTGCCAGCGCTGCGGCCCCGAAGCACGCGCCGCCGGCCGCCAGCGCCTGCGCCAGATCTGCCTTCGCCGCGTCCTCGCGCTGGCGGACCTCGATGACCTGCGCGACGCCGAGAGCGACCACGACAGCCATCGCGAGTGCCGCGACCTGGAAGGACCGCAGTGCAGACGCGCCCTGGACGGCGAACCGGAACCTGTCCTCGACGTACACCTTGCTGGCCCAGCCGAGCAGGATCGTCGACACGAGGATCGCGCTCTTCTCGAGCCAGCCGAGCTGACCGGTCACGTACGGCACCAAGATCACCAGCGGCCAGTGCCACAGGTACACCGAGTAGGAGATGTCCCCGAGGAACTGCACCGGCCGCACAGCCAGCAACCGCACCGGCGAGCCAGCGGTCGGTGGTGCAAGCGCAGCAATCACCGCGGCGGTGCCGAGCACCGGAACTGACGCCTGCCATCCGGGGAACGGCGTGCGGTCGGTGTACATCAGGGTCGTCAGCACGATGGCCGCCAGGCCGAGCCAGGCGAGCACCGTCCGGCCGGTCATGGAGAGCGGGAACCTTCCCCGGCGCGGCCATGCTGCCGTACCGAGTGCCAGCAGCGCGCCGACACCCAGCTCCCAGATGCGCGTCGGGGTGATGAAGTAGGCGCCGGCCGGCTCGGTGGCAGTGGCATAGACGGAGAAAGCCAGCGAGGCCGCGACAACCACCGCCAGCCCACCGCCCACCATGGCGGCCTGGGCCCGCCCGGTACGCCGCGCGAGGGCGACCAGCACCAAGATCAGCACCGGCCACATCAGGTAGAACTGCTCCTCGACCGACATCGACCAGAAGTGCTGCACCGGCGATGCGGCGTTCTCAGCCGCAAGGTAGTCCACGGAGGTACGGGCGAGCTGCCAGTTCTCGACGTAGAGGGCGGCGGCTATGACCTCGGCGGCAGTGGTAGCCCACTGAGTCTCGGGGGCCACCAGCCGGGTCGCCACGATCGTGACCGTGAGCACCAGCAGCGACGCCGGCAGCAGTCGGCGCACCCGCCGCGACCAGAACGCGGCCAGGTCATGCCGATCGTGTGGGGGGTTTGCGTACAGGTGCGATGTGATCAAGAAGCCGGAGATCACAAAGAACACATCGACCCCGACGAAACCGCCGCTGATCTCGTCGGGCCACAGATGAAACAGCAGGACGGCGGCAACAGCCACCGCCCGAAGCCCCTGGATGTCGGCCCGAAACGCCTGCTTGGGCCGGGGGCGACGTACCGACGATGTGGTGAGGGCGCGCGGCACCTGCGCAGTCGCCGTCACCGGGGGGTCTCCATCGGTCGGGGCATCATGAGGCTGCTTACTATAGGGCGGCCAAGGTCCGCAGCCGCTGTCGTCCGAGGCGGGGACCGGCCTGGTCAGCGCCCCTGGGCTAGCATGTTGCGGTTTCTACAGAGAGGCTCGCAAGGTGACTTCCGTCCGACACCTGCTCAGGGCCCTGCGGCATCGAGTGCCGCAACGAATCATCCAATGGGTGCCGCCGGGCGTGCCACGCCGGCTGACGACGCTGCTAGCACGGGAGGCACGAGCCGGACGGGTTCGGCCAGCGCTCAGTGTCGTGGTGCCGGTCTACAACGTGGAGGCCTACCTTCCGGCCTGCCTGACCAGCGTGCTGGCGCAGGACCTTCAGGACCTGGAGGTCATCGTCGTCGACGACGGCTCGACCGACAGCTGCCCGGAGATCATCGAGGAGTTCGCCCGACGTGACCCGAGGATCCGGGCATTCAGGCAGCCGAACGCCGGCCAGGGTCCCGCCCGCAACTTTGGCGTGCAGCACTCACGGGGCCGGTTCCTCACGTTCGCGGATGCCGACGACATCATTCCACCCGGTGCCTACCGCTACCTGGTCAAGTCTCTCCAGCGGACCGGCTCGGACTTCTCCACCGGCTCGGTGATGCGGATGCAGCATGGCCGACTCAGCGCGCCGGAGTGGACCGCGTCAGTCCACGGGCGTGACCGGCTCGGGATCACGATCGATGACTTCCCGATCGCGCTGCTGGATGTGATCGCCTGCAACCGGATGTTCCGACGCGAGTTCTGGGTCAACCGGATCGGTGGCTTCCGCGGCGGCAGCGTTTACGAAGACCACGTGCCGATGGTGGCCGCATACGTTCGCGCCAGCTCGTTCGACGTGTTGGCGAGAGTGACGTACCACTGGCGGATCCGGGAAGACAAGACGTCGACCGGGCAGCAGAAGCACGACTTCTCCAATCTCCGGGACCGGATCCAGGTCAAGACCGAGGCGTTGGAGATCCTCCGTCGTGAGGCGTCACCTTCGGTTCTCGCGGCCTGGGTCGGGCGGGTGGTCGACACCGATCTCTCCGGATTCATCCGGCATGCAGTTGTGGCCGACGAGCACTACCGGGAGACGCTGCAAGCTGCGATCTCCGGCTACCTCGCCATGGCCGATGCGGAGGCCCTGCAGTACGTACGGGTGCGCCAGAAGCTGCGCAACTATCTGGTCGTCCAAGGCGCCTGGGACCGCATCGAGCCGCTGGTGGCCTATCTCCGCGAGGTCGGGTCCGTCCCACCCACCGTCGTTGTGGACGGCAGGGTGCTGGTGAGCGATGCCGTTTCCGAGCGGCTGGGTGTTCAGCTGCCGGCTCACATCCGAGAGCTCAGCCGCAGCGAGACTGCGCTTCGGACCTGCCTCACGCAGGCCACCTGGGACGGGCCCACCCTGCGCCTCACCGGCTGGTCCTACATCAGGAATGTCGACTTCGCCGAGGCGGTTCCCGAGACGACCTGCCAGCTGGTGGAGAAGACCTCCGGTGAGGTGGTCCAGGTTCCGGTCGAGCAGTTCGCCTCCATTGCAGCCACCCGGTGGTCGCGCCAGCCTCATGCCGGGTGCGACACCGCAGGCTTCCAGACCGTGGTCGACGTGTCCGCGCTGGTGGGATCTGGGACCGGCGAGGGGGAGTGGCAGCTGCGGTTTCGGGTCGGGGTGCACGGCGTCTACCGGGAGGGAGTCGCGCTCGACGCACTTCGTGGTTCCTCGGCGATGAGCTCCACCCTGCCATCGCAGCCGATTGGCGGTACCGGTCTGCACGCCATGCCGCGGTTCGACCCGGCGACCGGATTCGGGATCACCCTTAGCCCCTCAACAGTGGTCGCTTCGGAACTGTCCGGCACGGTGGTCGAGCGGACCTTTCGCGGGCAGCTCACCACCGCGGAGCGCTCGGTGTTCTCCCCACGGTCGATCCGGGCAACGAGTCGTCGGACTGGCGTCGTCGTGGAGTCGCGGGTAAGCCGTGACCCAGACGGCGGGTACCCCTTCGCCGTACCACTGCCGGCGTCGAGCGACGGGGACGCGATCCGGTGGGCCGAGTGGCAGTTGCACGTTGTCGGTGGAGGCGGCGGCAACCGGCCCCTCGAGTGGCCGCCCGAGCTCGTGGCGACCAGCCTCGCCTGCGACGGTGCAGCCCCAGCCTTCTGGCGGCGCGCTCCGCAGGGATCGGTGCGGGTGATGGTCGACTGCGTCGAGATCGTGGCTGTGGAGGTCGGCGCCACCGACGACGAGATCCGGATCACCGTCGAAGCCGGCAATCTGCCCGACAGCGACGTCAAGACCGCGCGCCTCAGCGGACCTGTCCAGGTGCCGTTGATGGCTCACGAGTACGACCCGACCGGGGGGGTGGTGCTCCGGTTCTCCACGTCGGCGACTCGGTTCGGTCTCCCCGCCCAACCGCTGCCCAGCGGTGAGTACCGCGCCGAGATCGGTTCCAGCGTGGTCTATCCGGTGTGGATTTCGCCCACCGCTCATCCGGTACTGCCGATTGACAGGGTGACCGCACGCCACCGGGTGCTGTTCGCCACCACCAAACAGGGCCAGCTCTCGGTGACAGTTGACGCGCCGCTCACCGATGCCGAGAGCGGCGCTTGGGCGCAGCGGCGGCTGAAGGAGTGGTACGCCACCCTGCAGGCCGGGCCAGACCACAGCGTGCTGTTCCACAACGGCCGCCGACTCTCAACCGACGATCATGCCGAGCTGTGCCGGGCACTGCTCAACCAGCGACCCGACCTGACTGTGTACTGGGGGGTCCACGATCTGTCCGAGTCCGTTCCCGAGGGCGCGCTTGCGGTGGTGATCGGCACGAAGAGCTGGTACCGCCGCCTGGCGACGTCGATCTTCGTGTGCACCAACGTCGACCTGGACCCGTACTTCGCCAAGCGGCCCTTCCAGCGCTGCCTGCGGACCTGGCCCGACTATGACGTCGAGCCGCCCGGCAGGACGGCCTGGGCGCGCAAGGGGTTCTCACCGCAGCGAATCGCTGCCGAGTGCACGAAGCGCTGCGACGACTGGGACGCGCTGGTCGCCCCCACTTCGACCTACGCCGACCTCTACCGGCAGGAGTTCGACTACACCGGGGACGTTCTGGTCACGGGGTGCCCCCGAATGGACGCCATCCACGAGTCGAACGCCCGCGGCCGCAGGGCGACGGTCCGGCGACAGCTGGGCATCCTGCCCGACCAGTGGGCCGTGTTGTACGTGCCGAGTGACGTCGACGTTCGAGCCACGATGGCGCGAGCCGGTGACGGCAGCGTCGAGCTGGATATCGAGGGTGTGGCGGAGGCGATCGGCCCCCATGCGCTGCTGCTTCGAGACCACAGCCGGTCACGTCGCCGCACCGACCCGGTCCTGCCCACAGCCGCGGACCCGCAGTGTCTGGATGAGGCGCCGCGGGCGCAGGTCATCGACGTCACCGACTATCCCCGGGTCGGCGACCTGCTGCTGGCTGCCGACGTTGCGATCCTGGACTACGGCGGGCTTCGCTTCGACTGGGCCGCGACCGGGAAGCCGATGCTGTTCTTCGTGCCCGACGCCGACCGCTACCTCGCTGCTCGGCCGCAGCTGTCGGACTTCGCCTCAACCGCACCCGGGCCGTTGCTGTCCTCGACGGAGGCGGTCACGGCGGCGCTGCACCGGGTCGACCGGCTGTCAGCCGACTACGCGGATGCCCGAGCGCGGCTGAAGGCCCGTTTTCACCCGCTGGACGACGGGCAGGCGGCTGACCGGGTGGTGCGGGCGTTCTTCGGGCCGGAGCCGCGCCCCGGCGCGGAGACGACTTCGACGGGCTGAGCGGGGCGAGCTCGACACACCGACATCGCCAGCGCGCTGGGCACGAACGCCAAGCCCTAGGCTGCTCACACCTGAACTCTGAAACTGACAGGAAGGGCAAACGATGGCTGCGGCGACGCACGACGCCGACGACGGCGGACCGGCGTCCCGGCGAACCCTGGTGCTGGCTGCTCAGGCTGTCGCGGAAATCGGTCTGGCCGTCATGGCGCTACTGGCGTTCACTGCCGCCTTGAGCACCGCCCCCGTGTTGGCAGCCGTACTGGTCACGTTCACGGCGGTTGGTGTGGCCACTCGCTGCTGGCTGGCGGCTCGCTCAGACGGGCAGAGCTGGCTGGGGCAGTCGGCGGGCGCACGCTCATTGCTGGTCTCGGCGTCAGCAGTCAGCCTGGTCCGCGAGGCCGGCTTCTCCACGGCTGCGGCTGCGGTGCTGTTGGCCCTGATCGTCGCGGTGAGCCTGATCGGCGTTGAAAGCCACCTGGAACGGCTCACGGCGGCACAGTTGCCGTACGTCGCGCATCTGCCCGGTATCGACCGGCTGCCGGCACTGCCTCCGCTCGGCCCGGCCGTCGCGGCCGGCGCGCTGGTCACCAGCGTGCTCGGATCGTGGCTCGCCGTGCTGGTTCAGCCTCCGCTGTCGGAGTGGCTGTGGACCGTGGTGGTGCTGGCGTCGGCGGCTCCTGTGCTGGCGCTTGCGATACTCGGCCGTCGCCGGGTTCTCGCCGCAATCGCGTTGGACAAGCGGATCGGAAAGGCCGTCGCGGCGTACGCACCGGAGTTCGTGGTCTACACCGCTCGCCCGGATGACGCCTCGTACCAGGTGAGCATGTGGCTGCCGTACCTGCAGCGCAGCGGGCGGCGGTTCATTATTGTGACCCGGGAGACGGTGCCGGCGGCGGCGCTGGCGGCGGTCACCGACGTCCCGATCGTCGAGCGGCGGCGGCTGACCGACCTCGACACCGTGATCACCCCGGCCACCAGGGCCGCCTTCTACGTGAACGCCAGCTCGGGGAATGGCGCGCTCGTCCGCTACCACCAGTTGACGCACGTCTACCTCGGTCATGGCGACTCCGACAAGCCGCCGTCCTACAACCCCACCCATGCCATGTTCGACCGGATCTTCGCCGCGGGCCCCGCCGCAATCCGTCGGTACGCAGCTCACGGGGTCAGCATCTCGGCCGACAAGTTCGAGGTGGTCGGACGGCCCCAGGTGGAGGGAGTACGTCCGGGCGAAGGACCGATCTCCGCGGTTGACCAGCCGGTGGTCCTGTACGCGCCGACCTGGCGCGGTCACGTCGAGGAGACCCTGCTGTACTCCCTGCCGGTGGGTGAGCGAATCGTTCGAGCACTGCTCGCGCGCAACGTCTCGGTGATCTTCCGGCCGCACCCGTTCAGCTATGACTTCGAGGCCGACCGTGAGGCGATCCGCGCGATCCACCGGGTGCTGGCCGACGACGCCCGCAAGACCGGTCGCAGCCATCGTTGGGGACCGGCGGCCGAACGCGAGCTCGGCATCCTGGACTGCATCAACGCCTCCGATGCGATGATCTCCGACGTCTCCAGCGTCGCGTCGGACTATCTCTTCTCCGCGAAGCCGTTCGCCATGGTGGCGGTGTCCACCCGGATCGACACCTTCGAGGAGGAGTACCCGATAGCGCGGGCGGCGTACGTGCTCGACGGCCAGCTGGCCAACCTCGACGCCGTGCTCGACCTGATGCTCGGCGCCGATCCGATGAGCAGTCGGCGGAGATCGGTGAAGGTCGACTACCTGGGCGACTTCCCGGCTGAGCAGTATGCAGACGCCTTCGTGAGCGCGGTGCGTCGGGTCGTGGACCAGCCTCCAGACCACGGGGCGCGTGGTATCGAGAGTGGGGAGGAGCCGCCGCCGCCATCGACCCGCGCTTCGTTGAAACAGCGGTTCGCCAACCTGGTGCGAGATGCTGCGATGGTCGGACTGGGTGCGCTGTCGACGGCGCTGGCCGCTGTGGGAGCACCGTTGGCGGCCGCAGGAGCAGCCGTTCTCACCCTTGCCGCGGTGGTGTGGTTCCGGCGTGGATGGCTCGCCGCACCGCGCCGAGTGCGTCTGCTGGGTACCGATGTGATTCCGCGAACGTTGGTGCTGGCAGCGCTGGTGGTGGCGTCGGTGGAGGTCAGTAGCCCCGGGGTCGCCGTGCTGGTCGTGGCCGGCGTTGTGGTGCTGGCGATCATCGGGGAGCAGATCGTCGAGTCCGCCTTGAGGCCGCAGGGCCTGGAGGCGGTCAATCTTCCAGGGGCCCAACTTTCGGTGCGGCCGATCCTGCCCTGGGGCACGACGACGATGCTGACCTGGGCAGTACTCGTTGTCGGCTGGGTCGTGGTGCTGGCGGGTCTACCAACGGTCCTGCTGGGAACCGCGGCGGGGGCCCTGCTGCTGGCGTTCGGCGAGGCACTGGCTCGCGCACTGACGAGGGTGCACCGCTCCGTTCGGGCAGAGGAGCACCTGCGGGCCACCATGCAGCAGTACCGGCCGCAGTTTGCCGTCTACTTTGCCTCCACCGTCGGAGCCGCGTACCAGGTCGGCATGTGGCTGCCCTACCTGAGGCGGCTTGGCCGGCCGTTCATCATCATCACCCGCACGATCGCGAGTCTTCGCCAGCTCGAGTCCGTCGACGACGTGCCGGTGATCTACCGTCCGACCCTGCGGAGTCTCGAGGACGTCATCGTGGACTCGATGACGACTGCGTTCTACGTCAACAACGCGGTCCGCAACACCCACTTCATCGAACGGCGCCAGCTCAGCCACATCTGGCTGAACCATGGCGACTCCGAGAAGCCCGCCTGCTACAACCCGGTGCACGCGATCTATGACCGGATCTTCGTTGCCGGGCAGGCAGGCATCGACCGGTACGCCCGACACGGCGTTCATATCCCGGCGGACAAGTTCCAGATCGTCGGCAGGCCGCAGGTCGAGGCGATCAGCAAGGCCCGGGCACCCATCGGCCAGATCAGCACACCGACAGTTCTCTATGCACCGACCTGGCGCGGACCGTTCGCCGACTCGCGGGTCTACTCGGTGCCGCTGGGATCTGACATCGTCGCCGCGCTGCTGGAGCGGGGCGCCACCGTGATCTTTCGCGCGCACCCGTTCAACTACCGCTTCCCGGACGCCGCTGCCATGATCGAGTCCATCGGCCGATTGCTCGCGGCGGACTCCGAGAGCACCGGGCGGGCGCACCGTTGGGGGCCGGCGGCCGAGCACGACATGACGATCGAGGAGTGCTTCAACGCCTCCGATGCGATGATCTCCGACGTCTCCGCCGTGGTCTCGGACTATCTCCAGTCCGACAAGCCCTTCTCGATCGTGTCGGTGGGCCGCAGCCCTGCACAGCTTCTCGCGGATGCGCCGGCCGCCAGGGCCGCCTATGTGCTGCGAGAAGACCTGACCAATCTGAAGGTCATTCTCGACGAGCTGCTGGTCACCGACACACTGGCGCCCATCCGGAGTGAGACGCGGGTCTACTACTTGGGCGACTTCCCGCCTGAGGACTATGCCGACGGCTTCCTCGCGGCAGCCCGCGCCGTGGTGGACGCTGATCGCGCATGACCAAACCGCAGCTCGCCCGGTCCGGCCTGCTGACCAGCGGCGCCCCGCGCGCTCTGCGGATGCTGGTTGCGCAGGTGCCACTTGCCGTCGCGGTGGCCGTGACCATCGTGCTGGTCGGCGGTGGCCGCGCACCGTCGGCCAGTGCGGCGGTCTGGGGGGTGGCGCTGCTGGCCGGCGTGCTGGTCCTCGCCGCGGCAGTCGCCGAACGTGTCGCCGGGCAGCAGAAGCTGACGGCGAGGAATCTGCCTGGTCACCGCGAACCCCTCGGACCACCGCGCCCACACTGGATTCGGTTCGGCACCGGCGTCGTGATCTTCGCGCTGGTGATCACCGCCTGGTTCTCCGTCTGGTGGGCCGCGGCTGTGCTGCTGCTCGCCGGACTCGCCGTCGCAGCCGTGCTCGGAGTCGCGCTGCTGCGGATCCGGGGCCGCTCGGCTGAGCGTGCTCGGATCTCGGCGGGACTACGCCGCCACGCGCCCAGGTTCGCGATCTATACCGGCCGCCGCAACGACGCCACCTACCAGGTACGGATGTGGCTGCCGACTCTGGAGAAGCTCGACCTGCCCTACATCGTGGTGGTACGGCACCCGGCCGCCGTACCACTCGTGGCGGGGGTGACCGACGCTCCGGTGATCTGCTGCCCGTCGGCTTCCGACTTGGACTGTGTCGCCGTGGAGTCGCTGCGGGCGGCGTTCTACGTGAACATGGTGGCCGAGAACGCCAACTTCGTGCTCTACCGCAGCATGACCCACATCTACCTGGGCCATGGCGACTCCGACAAGGAGCTGTCCACCCACCCGGCGCACGCCATGTTCGACAAGATCTTCGTCGCCGGGCCGGCGGCGCGGAGCCGTTATGCGGCAAGCGGCGTGAAGATCCCCGAGGACAAGTTCGTCGTGGTCGGGCGCCCCCAGCTGGTGGCGGCGCAGCGCGCGCATCGGGCTGTCCGCGAGGCGGCGCCCGCCCGGGTCCTGGTCGCCCCAACGTGGCGCGGGTACAACACCAAGACGACGCTGAGCTCGTTGCCGGTGGCACCTCGGCTGGCGCGTGAGCTGATCGACCGTGGCGCCGCCGTGATCTTCCGGCCCCATCCCTTCAGTTGGTTGGGCGCCGCCGAGCGGGCCGTGATCGAGGCGACGGATGCGCTGCTGGACGCGGACCGCTCCGCCAGCGGGCGACCACACGTACTCGCCGCGGAACAGCGCAGCCGTGACTTGGTGGACGTCTTCAACGACAGCGACGCGATGGTCACCGACGTCGGCAGCGTGCTGGTGGACTACTTCGTCACCGGCAAGCCGTACGCGGTCGTGCTGCCCGCAGGGGAGGACGACCAGACCGCAGCGGAGCGGTTCCCGACCGTGGCATCGGCGTACCTGATACCGATCGGCGACCTCCGGGCCGGGAAGGCTGCGGTGCCTGCCCTGGACCAGATGCTGACCGAGGACCCGCTGGCCGAACGGCGCGCATCCACGACGCGCTGCTACCTGGGCGACCGGCCGCGCGACGACGGGCCGTTCCTGGATGCCGTCCGGTCCGTGATCGTCGACTGACCTGTGAAGGGGTCGGAGAATCCCAGCGACTCCCCGACCAGCGACACGGTCGGATCGACGGCATGGTCTGCGACCGGCAGACCGTCGACGGCGGCGATCGGCACCGCGCCGCTGAGGCTGCTGGTCCAGAAGGCGGCTCGGCAGTGCCGCAGCACGGGCCGTGTCACCGGCTCCACCCGGTACTCCTGACCGACGCGGTCGAAGAGGTCCAGCACGGCACGACGGGTGACCCCCGGCAGCACGTGGTCGTCCAACGGCGGAGTCAGCCACACTCCATCCCGACGGCGGACGAACAGGTTGCCACGGGAGGTCTCGGTGACTCGCGCGTCGTCCGCCACGGATGAGTCCGCGGTGAAGTAGGGCAGGTCCGGGAACGCCGCCCGCTCGGCGTCCTCCAGCGACGTCCGGTCGACCCACTTGTGTCGCCAGCTCACCGGGTCCCTCGGATGGTACGCGATCGTGCATTCGGTAGCGGGCGGGCCGAGCTGTCGCACGGTCACGGTGACGTCAACGGCTGAGCCCCAGGCTGCCGGCATGGCCTGCACGCGCAGCGCCCGCCGCGTCGTCGGCGCGGGCGCCCTCCCGGTGGTCAGCAGATCGCTGATCTCCGCCGGAAGGGTGTCCGGCAGCCCGACCCCGTACAGCTCACGACAGGAGCGGTCGAGTCGCGCCAGGTGCTCCGGTAGACGGACCGGGGCTTCTCCGGAGACCAGGATGCTCTCGAACACGCCATCGCCGCGGAGGTCGCCGAGCGGCTGCCCTCCGGCACGCCGGAGCCGTGGGTCCAAAGCGCTGTGCGCCGCGGCGGCTAGGGGAGCGGCCTTGTCGAGGCACTCCTGCCATTCCCGAATCGGCACGCTGTCGGCGGTGATGCCGCCGCCGACGCCGAGCTCGAGCCGGCCGGCGGAGATCTCAAAGCTGCGGATCACCACGTTCAGCTCGGCCGATCCGCATGGGCTGAGGAAACCCGCCGTACCGGTGTAGGCACCCCGCGACACCGGCTCGAGCACGGCTATGGCGGCGGTCGCGCTCGACTTGGGGGCTCCGGTCACCGAGCCCGGCGGAAAGGTGGCTGCCAGCAGCCCCGACATCTCCACGCCGGGCTGCAGCCTCGCCGTGATGGTGGAGACCAGATGCCAGACCCCCGGATGCGGCTCCAGGTCGAGCAGGCTGTGCACCACGACAGTTCCGGGACGGCTGACCCGAGACAGGTCATTGCGCATCAGATCCACGATCATGATGTTCTCGGCGGCGTCCTTCGCCGACGCCCGGAGAACGGGCGAGTCGATCTCCTCGGCCAGCCGCGGTGCCGTTCCCTTGATCGGGGAGGTGGTCACCTCGTCCGCCCGGACCCGGAGAAAGAGCTCGGGACTGAAGCTCGCCAGCGGCTGCTCGCTCCCGACCAGGATGCCGTACGCCGGATGCAGGTTGACCGCCATGTCAGCGAACAGCTGCGTGATCGACCCGGAGAAGTCCGCCGACAGCCGCGTGCAGAGGTTCACCTGGTAGAAGTCGCCGCGACGGATCCGGCCGATCGCGTCCTCCACCTCGGCCAGGTATCGGTCCCGGGTGTCGTCGGCGTCGCGCAGCGTCTGGAGGGGACCCACCTGCCAGCCGGTCCCGGCTGGTTGGCCGCCGGCGAGCAGCGCACGCCAGTCCCGCAAAGCCTCGTCCATGGCCTGCTCCCGGCCCCGCAGGCCCAGCGACTCGAAGGTCCACCGGCCGTCCGGTCCACACCGCAGCAGCTGGTCGTAGAACCCGAGCCACCGGCGATGCCGCTCGTAGCCGAGTGACACCAGCCATCCACCGCCCAAACCGGCGAACCCCGCTGAGCCCACGATCGGCTGCCGGTCGACGATGTCGAAGCCGGCGGCTGCGTGCTCGGGATCAACGACGTGCAGCGGGCGCCGCAGCAGCACGACGCCACCGCCGAACCACTGCCCCCACAGGCACCCGGGCCGGTCCGAAGCGGTCAGGCACCGCAGGACTGCCTGAGGGGACGGCCCGTCGCCGAGCGGCACCGCAAACGGGTGCGCCACGGAATCAGTGAGCCGGCGAGACTCGTCAGCCGGCACCGGTCAGGCTCGCCAGGATGCGGTCGGCGCTGCTGCCGAGGCCCAGCGAGGTACGGAGCTCGTCGAACGCGTCGGGATCTCGGGGAGCGGCTGGCAGCAGCAAGTCATCCATCGTGACGTCGAGGTCGAGGTCCCGGGCGACGGCCACCACCGTCGGGGCGACGGCCAGGTAGTCGATTGCCGCGCCGAGTCGAGACCGCACTGCATTCCCGACCCCGCCGGAGGGCTGGCTGGCGGCCGCCAGGATGCCCTCCAGGTCGCCGTGAGAGGTGAGCAGCGAGGCGGCGGTCTTCTCACCGATCCCCGCCACCCCGGGCAGTCCGTCCGACGCATCCCCGCGCAGGGTCGCGAAGTCGACGTACGCCGAGGGTGGGATGCCGTACTTGCTGCGCACCCAGTCGTCGGTGACTTGCTCGTGCCTGCCGACACCACGCGCGATGTAGAGCACCCGCACCTGCCGTTGGTCGTCGACGACTTGGAAGAGGTCCCGGTCGCCGGTCACCACGTCCACCGGCATTGGTGCCGCGCTGGCCAGAGTCCCGATGACGTCGTCGGCTTCGTAGCCGTCCTTGCCGACGATGGCGAGTCCCAGCGCCTGCAGCGTGGCCACGATCAGCGGCACCTGCACCGCCAGATCATCCGGAGCCGCCTCGCCCATCGTGTCGGCGGAGCTGGCCATTTCGGCGACCACGGTGCCTCCCAGGTCCGCGACGCGGTGGGCCTTGTAGCTGGGGATGAGCTCCACCCGCCACTGCGGCCGCCAGTCGTTGTCCCAGCAGCACGCGAGGTGGGTCGGATGGTAGGTGTCGATCAGCTTGGCGGTGAAGTCCAGCAGCCCCCTGACGGCGTTCACCGGCGTGCCGTCGGGAGCCCTCAGCGAGTCAGGCACTCCGAAGAACGCCCGGAAGTACAACGAAGCCGTATCCAACAGCAAGAGTCGCGGCGGGTGCACGAGTGAATACTGGCACGATGACGGCCATGGAAAGCCTCGACCGCCGCATTCTCGCGCTGCTGGCCCGGGACGGTCGGATGTCCTTCACCGATATCGGCAAGGAGGCGGGGCTCTCCACCTCGGCGGCGCAGCAGCGGGTCCGGCGACTGGAGCATCGTGGTGTGATCACGGGCTATTCGGCCCGACTGAATGCGGCCGAACTCGGCCTGCTGGTGACCGCGTTCGTGGCCATCAAGCCGTTCGACCCGAGCCAGCCCGACGATGCGCCGGAGCGGCTGGAGCACATTCCCGAGATCGTCTCCTGCTATTCGGTTGCGGGCGACCCGAACTATCTGCTGAAGGTCCAGGTCCCGACGATGGCCGCACTGGAGTCGTTGCTGGCCCAGATCCGCGCCGACGGGAAGGTGTCGACGCACACCACCACGGTGCTGTCCATCCCTTACGAGAACCGCCCTCAAATCTGAACGCCCTCCGTCCTGAAGCGGGCTGCGACTTCGGTGGCGTGGGGACTTCGGTGGCGTGGGTAGGCTCGCCTGCGTGCGGAGTGTCAGCGGAGGTCGAGCAGCCCTGCGGCTCGTCGGTGCGCTGGCTTCGGGAGTCTGTCTCGGACTGAGCTTCCAGCCCTACAACGCGTGGCCGCTGCTCGCGTTGGCGCTGCCGGCGTTCACGCTGGCGGTACGCGGCGCGCGGCCGCGCCAAGCCTTCGGGTTCGGGTACGGCTTCGGGCTGGCCATGCTCTTGGTGGCGATCTCCTGGGTACACGTCCTCGGCTGGTGGGTCGCGATCGCCCTGATTGCCTTCGAGTCGGTGTTCTTCGGTCTACTGGGCCTGATCGTGAGCCTGACGGCTCGTCTCCGGATGTGGCCGGTTGCGGGCGCCTGCGCTTGGGTGCTGGTCGAGTTCAGCTACTCGCGGGTGCCATTCGGTGGATTCGGCTGGACCAGGATCGCGTACGCCGCTGTGGACACTCCGCTGGCAGGCTTCTTCCCGGTCATCGGCGTCGCCGGCGTGTCGTTCCTGCTCGCCTTGATCGGACAGCTGATCGCCTGGCTCGTGGTGCAGGTCCGCAACCACCTGCGTCGTCGTGGGGCCTCCCCGTCGAGACCCTCCCGGCTGCTGCTGGCGCCGGCGCTGACGGTGGCGATCCTGCTCAGCGGCTTCGGGCTGAGGGGCTACCAGGTCGAGCCGGCGGCCGGCAGGGCCGGCAGCGTCCAGGTGGGCATCGTGCAGGGTAACGTCCCCGGGCGGGGCCTCGAAGCTCTGGGGCGGGCTCGGTCGGTCACGAACAACCATCTCAGCGAGACCATCCGGCTGACCACCCGTGCCCGGGTCGGTCTGGTGCCGCAGCCGGACTTCATTCTCTGGCCCGAGAACTCGACCGACATCGACCCGTTGCTGGACCCGGTCACCCGAGGGGTGGTGCAGGCCGCCGCGGAGGTCTCGGGCGTGCCGATCCTGGTCGGGGCGGTGACCGCTGGGCCGGGGCCCGACGAGCGGCAGACGACAGCGTTGTGGTGGGATGCGCAACGAGGAGTCCTGGACCGGTATGCGAAGCGCAATCTCGTCCCCTTCGGGGAGTGGATCCCGTTTCGACAGCAGCTGCTTCCGGTGATCCCGCTGCTTGCCCAGGTCGGCGCCCAGTCCATCCCGGGGACGACTCCGGGCGTGCTGACCGCCACCATCGGCTCCGAGGCGCTGCGCGTCGGCGACGTGATCTGCTTCGAGCTGGCCTATGACGCGACGGTGTACGAGACCATGACCGCGGGTGCGGAGCTTCTGGTGGTGCAGAGCAACAATGCGACGTACGGCGGGACGGGGCAGATCGAGCAGCAGTTCGCTATCACCCGCGCCCGCGCGATGGAGACCCGGCGGGAGATCGCGGTGGCCACGACCAACAGCGTGTCCGGCTTCCTCGACCGCAACGGTCGGGTGGTCTCGCGTACCGCCGAGTTCACCGCAGCCTCAATGGTCGACGACATGCCGGTGCGGACAGCATTGACCCCGGCCATCTCCGTAGCGCCGTGGGTCGACCGCGGCATCGCCCTGCTCGGACTGGTATTCGCGGTCGCCGGGATCGTGGCGCTCCGGCGGCTCGGCTCGCGCGGTGGGGGAGCAGTACGCGAAGATGAATCGGTTGCCGCACGGCGTCACCGGCGCAGTTTCGACGACACCTCCCGGGACGAGGCGACACCGACCGAGCAACCGGCGCCAGCCGAGACGACGAAAGGCGATGTGAGTGAACGCTCCTGACCCGGCACCCAGAACCACCCTCGTCATCATCCCGACCTACAACGAGGCGGAGAACATCGAGTGGATCGTTGGACGACTGCGTACGGCAGTGCCAGCGGCCGACGTCTTGATCGCCGACGACAACTCACCCGACGGGACCGGCGACCTCGCGGACGCGCTGGCGGCCAAGGATCGCAAAATCCACGTGCTGCACCGGCTGGGGAAGGAGGGCCTGGGGGCGGCCTACCTCGCCGGCTTCGAATGGGGCCTGCAGCGTGGGTACGACGTTTTGGTCGAGATGGACGCCGACGGCTCACACCAGCCCGAGCAACTGCCGTCGCTATTGGCGGCGCTGGCGGATGCCGACCTGGTGCTCGGCTCGCGGTGGGTCAAGGGCGGCACCGTGGTGAACTGGCCAAAATCGCGGGAGATCCTCTCCCGCGGTGGCAACCTGTGGACCCGGATGTCACTGGGAATCCCGCTGCGGGACGCCACCGGCGGCTACCGGGCATTCAGCCGGCGCACCTTGGAAGGACTGAACCTCGATGACGTTGTCTCGGCGGGCTACTGCTTCCAGGTCGACTTGGCCTGGCGGGCCATCAAGGCCGGCTTCCGAGTCAAGGAGGTACCGATCACGTTCATCGAACGGGAGCGCGGCGACTCGAAGATGAACCAGAAGATCGTTGTGGAGGCGCTGATCCGCACCACATTGTGGGGGATCGCCCACCGCAGCAACCAGCTGCTTCACCGGGTTCGACCCGAGCGAGCGCTGCCATGAGACGCCGCTCAGGCTGGCTGCTGCCGGTGCTCATCGTGCTGCTGGTCGCACTCCCGATCGTCGAGGTCTGGCTGTTGATCCAAGTCGGTGAACAGATCGGAGTCCTCGCCACCATCGGTGTGCTGGTCGTAGAGGCGGCGGTAGGAGCCTGGCTGATGAAGCGCGAGGGCACTCGCGCCTGGACTGCACTCAATGGTGCCCTGCAGACCGGCAGGATGCCGTCGGCCGAGCTCACCGATGCGGCGCTGGTGCTGGTTGGCGGCGTGCTCTTGATGCTGCCGGGATTTCTCTCCGACGTGATCGGCTTTCTGTTCCTGCTGCCGCTGACCCGCCCACTGGCCCGTAAGCTGGTGGGCTACCTGGTGGCCCGCCGGGTCAACAGCCTGGGCCTGCCGACCCCGGTGAGCCGTCTTCACACCGACGGCGTCATCCGCGGCGAGACGGTCCCAGATCCAGACCAGAGCTCCGACCCGGGCGGTCCGCGGACCATTCGGGGGGAGATCGACGACCAGCGCTAGGGCGCCGGATGGCGTGGCACCAGTACCGCCGCTGAGAGCGCCAGGACGCGGCAGCGCCCGAGGCCGTCGCTTGATGGGCCTCGGGCGCGACAAGTCCCGCGATGTCGAGCAGTGCACTGAGTCCCGGCAGATGCAGGCAGTTCCGCAATGCGAGGAGACTCAGGAAAGCGGGTTAGGCAGATTTCCTGGTGCGGGCCGTACGGGCCAGCTCAGGCGGACCCATCTCGCCGGACCGGAGTAGATCCAGCCGCTCAGCCAGCAGGTCCTCGAGCTCTGCGATGGAGCGGCGCTCGCGCAGCATGTCCCAGTGGCTGCGGATGGGCTTCTCTTCCTTGATCTCGGGACGCTCGCCGTCAGAGCGGAGCGACTCGCTGCCGCACCTGGGACACTCCCACACCATCGGGATCTCGGCTTCCTGGGAGAACACCAAACTGAAATGGTGGTTCCGCGAGCAGTCGTAGGCGACCTCCTGGCGTGGTGCGAACTCCACTCCGGTCTCGTCCTCGAAGCTCTTGGATCCCAGACCCGTACCTTTCAACGAACGATCTGCCATGGCAAACTCCCGACTCGATTCCGACCTGACGAACGTCGTGCCTTTCCCCTGTCCTGAATAACTGCCAGCGGGCCCGGTTTGTTCCCCGCACGCGGGTCGGCGATGGTCAGCCGGCCAGCTCGAGGGCGGACGGCTGATGCGAGGGTGGCGGCTTCACCGGCCACAGTGCGACGGCGCCCATCAGCAGCACCAGCGCGATCCCGATGATGCCCATCCGGTCGGAGTCGAAGGCTCCGGACAGCAGGGCGAAGAGCCCGGGTGCCAGAAACGACACCGCGCGGCCGGTGGTGGCGTACAGCCCGAACATCTGACCTTCGCGCCCCTCGGGCGCCAGCCGTGCCAGGTACGACCGGGAGCTCGCCTGAGCCGGACCCACCCACAGCGTGAGCACCAGTCCGAAGACCCAGAACAGCACTGGCCCTGAGGAGAACAACAAGATGGTGGAGGTGGTCACCAGCCCGGCGAGCGAGACCAGGATGACCTTCTTCGGTCCGACCTTGTCCTCCAGGAAGCCGGCTCCGAACGCCCCGACAGCGGCGACGATGTTGGCGGCGACCCCGAAGATGATGACGTCGGAGGCGGTCAGCCCGTACACGCTGACAGCGAGCACCGCGCCGAAGCTGAACACCGCTGCCAGGCCGTCGCGGTAAAGCGCGCTGGCGAGCAGGAAGTAGACCGAGTGCCGGTCGGCGCGGTAGAGCGCACGTACGTCGTGCCACAGCACCCGGTATGAGGCCAAGAACCCGACCCGCTCGATGGCGGCCGTCGGCGGGATCTCCGGCACCGACACCAGAACCGGAATGGCGAAGATGGTGAACCAGACGGCCACCACGAGAGCCAGCACGCGATACTTCAGGCCGCCCTCTTCGGTCACGCCGAACAGTCCGACGTCGGGCGCGATGAAGAGCACGAAGGACAGCAGCAACACGAAGATGCCGCCGACATAGCCGCTCGCCCAGCCGATGCCCGAGATCCTGCCGATGTTCGCCGGGGTGGAGATCTGCTGCAGCATCGCGTTGTACGACACGCCGGCGAACTCCATGAACACCGAGCCGGCTGCCAGCAGCACCAGCCCGAGCCACAGGTAGGAGTACTCGTCGCGGACGAAGAACAGGCCGAGAGTGGACGCGATCACCAGCGCGCTCCAGAAGCCGAGGCTGCGGCGCCGCCGGCCGCCTGCATCGGCGCGCTGACCGGTCACGGGGGCGATGGCTGCCACCGCGACTCCGGCCACGAACATGGCGATGCCCAGCCAGGTGGAGCCGCCCAACGAGCCGGCCGGCCGGTCCGCGGCGACGGCGTTCACCAGGTACGGCGCGAACACGAAGCTGGTGACGATGGTGCTGTACGCCGACGATCCCCAGTCCCAGCAAGCCCAGGACGCAACTGTCCGGCGCGGTGTCCCGGAAAGGGCAGGGCGAGGGTCGGTCACTTCACCGTGTGCTGCTGCCATGGCTCCCTCTCAATGGTCCTTGCCGCGGATCCTGGTCGACGAGCCGCAAGCCAGCAGCGACCCGAGCCGGTCAGGTCCACAGACCGCGCTGCTGCAGGACTTCCTTCAACGTATCGACTCGGTCGGTGAAAATGCCGTCGACACCCGCATCGATGAGCTCGTTCATCGTCTCCGGGTCGTCAACCGTCCAGATGTGCACCTGCTTCCCGGCACGGTGGGCCGCGGCCACCAGCGAGGGCGTCAGCACCCGGACGGTGCGGCCGAGCACCACATGCTCGATCGGCATCTGCAGCACCGCCGCGGGGGTGTTGATGAGCCGGGTCAGAGCTGGCGCGAACCGATTCAAAGCCACCCCGCGGTTGCTGGCCGAGGACGCAACCCGGTTCCCCAGCTGACGACGCAACCGGTGCAGCCGGGCGGCGCTGAAGGAGGAGACGCATACCCGGTCATAGGCGTCGTACTCGCGGATGGTGTCTACCAGCAGGTCGACGGCGGCGTCGGATTTGGCGTCGATATTGAACCGGGCCTGCTGGTGCCGGACGAGGAGGTCGGCGAGTCGCGGAATGGGGTCCCGCCCGCCGATCCGGGCCCGGCGGATGTCTTCGTAGGGCAGATCCACGATCGCCCCCTGGCAGTCGGTGACCCGGTCGAGCTGGTTGTCGTGGAACGCGAGCAGCACCCCGTCGGCGCTGGCATGGACATCGGTCTCGAGATAGCGGTAACCCAGCGCGACGGCCTGGTCGAAGGCGTACTGGCTGTTCTCCCGGTGCAGGTTGGGCGGGTACGCGGCGCCGCCACGGTGCGCGAAGGCCAGGAACGGGGCGTCGAAGTAGGAGTAGTCGGCGGCCCGCATAGCGGCATTATCTCTGACCTCGGCCCCAGGCGCGCCAAACCCCGGGTCGGCCGCGGCACCGTTACAGGCCGGGAAGCCGCCCCAGCAGACTGCTCGCGAAGTCCGGTGCCCAGCCCGGAATGCCGAACATCAGCATGCAGCCGTAGCCGACTCCCGCGCAGCACGCGAAAAAGGCCAGCCAGAACAGCGTCTGCTGCCAGGTGGCCCATGAGCGGAAGCGGTGCAGGTGGGCTTTGAAGCGCTGCATCAGGCGGTGGGCCCACTCGAACTCACTCGCCCAGACAGCCAACCCCAGCAGCACCAGCGGGATTCCGCCCGGCCCGGGCAACGGGCCGGTGAGGAAGCCGAGGGCGACCAGCACCAGGCCAGCTAGTGCGACCGCGAACCGGTAGAGCGCCAGCTTGCGGGGGTCCCGCCGGATCTTCCGGCGCCAGTGCCAGCGGTCCTCGTGCGCGTCGATCAAGATGTTGTCGTCGCGGTAGGTCGTGTCAACGCGCTCCGCCGGCGCGGAACCGCTTCGATCCCGACCGCCTCGTGAGTTCGCCTCCGAGGGCGTGTCGTTCTCGACGCTGGCCGACATGGCACCACTCTAGGGTCTTGGGGCAAACCCGATGACGTGGTGGAGACGATCGGGAGTGGAAGAATCCCCGCCGTGACCTCCATCTTGTCGATCCAGTCATCGGTCGCGTACGGCCACGTGGGGAACAGCGCCGCAACATTCCCGCTGATGCGCCTGGGCGTGGAGGTTTGGCCGGTGCTCACGGTGCACTTCTCCAACCACACCGGCTACGGCCAGTGGCGCGGGCCGCTGCTGGCCGCAGCGGAGGTGGCCGAGGTGATCCGCGGGATCGACGACAGGGGAGTGTTGGCGCGCTGCGACGCCGTGTTGTCGGGCTACCAGGGCGGCCCCGATGTCGGCGCGGTGATCTTGGACGCGGTTGACCTGGTCAAGCGGCGGAACCCAGCGGCGATCTACTGCTGCGACCCGGTGATGGGCGATGTCGGCCGAGGGTTCTTCGTCCGGCCCGGTATCCCGGAGCTGATGCGCGACCGGGTGGTACCGGCCGCGCAGATCGTCACGCCGAATCAGTTCGAGCTGGAGTTCCTCACCGGCCGCAGCACCGAGACGCCGGAGGACCTGCTGGCGGCCGCCCGCCTGCTGCGCGGCACCGGGCCCGACATCGTGCTGGTGACGAGCGCAGTCCACAGCGCAACGGCGCCAGATCGGCTGGAGATGATCGCCGTGGACGCCGACGGTGCCTGGGCTGTCAGCACGCCCAGGCTGCCGCAGGTGTTCACCGGCGCGGGGGACCTGACCGCCGCCACGTTCCTTGCCCATGTGCTGCGATCTGCGGACCTGGCCGATGCCTTGGCCCGGACGGCGGCCATCGTGCACGGCGTGCTGAAGGCCACCGCCGACTCGGGGGAGGCTGAGCTTCAGCTGGTGGCCGCCCAGCAGGAGATCGTCTGCCCCACGATGCGGTTCGATGTCCGGCAGTTGTCCTGACCTCCACCGTAGACCGACGCAGCTCTACCTGCGTATGGTGCTCTCAGGCGCGGGGACCGCTGGACGAGCCCTCCATAAGGCTGTGGATGGCAGATTCGGGAACCTTGTTCGGGGACTCCATCGTTGTGAAGGACTCATGAACGCTGCGCGCGCACCGCACACCTAGCCCGCTGATCTCCGGCTGGTGCGCGGTGCTGTGGAACCGCTGGCCACCGAGCCCACAACCTTCTGCACCGCAGGTTCACCCCGGCGCGCGCTATCGCTCGGCGCACCCCGCAAGAATTCGGTACCGATCAATCCGGTCGGTCGCCGTATCGGGGAACGGTCCAGGAACCGACCCCCCGTCAGGCGCTGGCCCGGTCCGCCGGCGAGCCGCGCGGATCCTCGAGATCAGGGGTCGGTTCCTGGATCCTCCCATTGGTCAGTCCCGGAACACCTCGATGTTGGCGCCAAGCGCGTTCAGCCGGTTGGCCAGATCCTCGTAGCCGCGGTTGATCACGTAGACGTCGCGAAGGACCGACTCGCCGCGGGCCGCGAGCATGGTCAACAGGATGCAGACCGCAGGTCGCAGCGCCGGTGGGCACACCACCTGTTGGCCGCGCCAGCGGGTGGGCCCCTCCACGATGATCCGGTGCGGATCGAGAAGCTGGACCCGTGCGCCGAGCTTGTTCAGCTCGGTCAGATAGATCGCCCGGTTCTCATACACCCAGTCGTGGATCACGGTCTTGCCCTGCGCGGTGGCGGCGATCACCGCGAAGAACGGCAGGTTGTCGATGTTGAGGCCGGGGAAGGGCATCGGGTGGATCTTGTCGATCGGGGACTTCAGCACCGATGGGCGTACGGACACGTCCACCAGGCGGGTGTGCCCGTTGTCCGCGACGTACTCCTCGCTGAGGGAGAAGTCGAGGCCCATCTCCTCCAAGATGGCGAGCTCGATCTCCAGGAACTCGACGGGCGCCCGGCGGATGGTCAGCTCGGACTCGGTCACGATGGCCGCCGTCAGCAGGCTCATGGCCTCGATCGGGTCCTCCGAGGGCGCGAAGACCACATCGGTGTTGATGTCGGAGACACCGCGTACCCGCAAGGTGGTGGTACCGATGCCGTCGATCTGCACGCCGAGCCGGGTCAGGAACACACAGAGGTCCTGCACCATGTAGTTGGGGCTGGCGTTGCGCAGCACCGTGACACCGTCGTACAGTGCGGCCGCCAGCAGCGCGTTCTCGGTGACGGTGTCACCACGCTCGGTCAGGGTGATCGGCCGGGTCGGCTCGATCTCCTCGTCGACTGCACAGTTGTAGAAGCCGTCGGTCGGTACGACGTCGAGACCGAAGCGCCGCAGTACCTGAAGGTGGGGCTCGATGGTGCGAGCGCCCAGGTCGCAGCCGCCGGCGTACGGAAGCTGGAACTCGTCGTAGGAGTGCAGCAGCGGACCGAGGAACATGATCACACTACGAGTACGACGGGCAGCTTCGGCGTCCATGGAGGCCAGGTCGAGCTTGTCCGGCCGCACCAGGGTCAGGTCGGCCATGTCGTGGGACCAGGTTGCCTGGACGCCGATGCTGGTGAGCACCTCGAGGATCCGGTTGACCTCCTCGATCTTGGCGATGCCGCGGATCGTCGTCCGCCCGCGGTTCAACAGGCTCGCGCACAGCAACGCGACCGCTGCGTTCTTCGACGAGCGCACGTCGATGCTCCCGGTGAGCTTCGCGCCGCCGCGCACCCGCAGATGGGTGGGGCCGTGCGAGCCGACGGAGATGAGCGGGGAGTCCAGGGCTTCCGCAATCCGGGTGACCATGTCCAGACTGAGGTTCTGGTTGCCGGCTTCGATCCGATGGACGGCGCTCTGACTCGTCCCGAGCACGGTAGCCAACTGATGCTGAGTCAGCCCTCGGTGCTTGCGTGCGTCGCGGATCAGTCCGCCGATACGGTCCAGGTAGGTATCAGTCACCGGAAGACAATAACTCATATCTGAGATTTTCTCGGAATGCCCGCGTGTCGCGCGGACCACCCCTTGCTGGTCGCCGAGCCCGGTTGCTCCTAGAGTTGCCCCATGACCGCACACTATGACGTCGTCGTTCTCGGTGCCGGACCCGGCGGGTACGTGGCAGCAATCCGCGCTGCTCAGCTCGGGCTGAAGACCGCCATCATCGAGGAGAAGTACTGGGGTGGTGTCTGCCTCAACGTCGGTTGCATCCCGACCAAGGCGCTGCTGCGCAACGCCGAGCTGGCACACATCTTCACCGCCGACGCGAGCACCTTCGGCATCAGCGGGGACGTCAGCTTCGACTTCGGGGTGGCGCACAAGCGCAGCCGGAGCGTCTCCGAGCGCATGGTCAAGGGTGTGCACTTCCTGATGAAGAAGAACAAGATCGCCGAGATCAACGGGTGGGCGGAGTTCACCGACGCCAAGACGATGCAGGTCAAGGGCGACCGGGAAGAGACGACTGTCACCTTCGACAACGCCATCATCGCCGTCGGCGCGACGACCCGGTTGCTGCCGGGAACCTCCCTCAGCGAGCGTGTGGTCACCTACGAGGAGCAGATCGTCACCGACAACCTGCCGGCCAGCATCGTGATCGCGGGTGCCGGCGCGATTGGCGTCGAGTTCGCGTACGTGATGGCCAACTACGGCGTCGACGTGACCATCGTGGAGTATCTGGATCGGATGGTCCCGCTGGAGGAGCCCGAGGTGTCCGCGGAGTTGCTCAAGGCGTACAAGAAGCTGGGTGTGAAGGTGCTCACGTCGACCAAGGTGGAGACGATCGACGACTCCGGCGACAAGGTGAAGGTGACGGTCAGTCCGGCCGCCGGTGGCGACAGCCAGGTGCTGGAGACCGACAAGGTGCTCCAGGCCATCGGCTTCGCGCCACGGACGCAGGGCTACGGGCTGGAGAACACCGGCGTCGAGCTGACCGAGCGAGGCGCGATTGCCATCGACGGGCTGATGCGCACCAACGTTCCGCACATCTTCTCGATCGGTGACTGCACCGGGAAGCTGATGCTGGCGCACACGGCCGAGGCGATGGGTATCGTCGCCGCCGAGGTGATCGCCGGCGCCGAGACCCAGGAGATCAACTACGACATGATCCCGCGCGCGACCTACTGTCAGCCGCAGATCGGCTCGTTCGGCTACACCGAGCAGCAGGCGAAGGACAAGGGACACGACGTCAAGGTGGCCAAGTTCCCCTTCACCGCCAACGGCAAGGCACACGGCCTCGGCGATGCCACCGGATTCGTCAAACTGGTGGCCGATGCCAAGTACGGCGAGATCCTGGGCGCGCACATGATCGGACCGGATGTCACCGAGCTGCTGCCCGAGCTCACGCTCGCGCAGTTGTGGGACCTCACTGCCGATGAGGTCTCCCGCAACGTTCATGCCCACCCGACGCTCTCGGAGACGCTGAAGGAGGTCGCTCACGGCATCAGCGGCCACATGATCAACTTCTGAGTCCGCCGACGGCCCCTTCCCGCGAGGCAACCCTGGCGGGCGCCCAGCCAGGGTGCGCCGATGTGCCGGCCGGGGAGTCAGCCCGACCGTCGGTTCAGGCGTCAGGCGGAGTCCCGGACGACCAGCTGGGTGGGCATCAGCCAGGCCCGCTGCTCCGGTTCGCGGCCGGACAGAATCGTCAGCAGCATGTCGGCCATCCGCTCACCCATCAGCTGCGATGGTTGGCTGACGGTCGTGAGCTGAATCGGACCCGACGTCGCCGCGGGACTGTCGTCGTAACCCACCACGGCGATCTCGCCCGGCACCGAGATGCCGTGCTCGGCCAGCGTCGTGAGCGCTCCGGCGGCCATCAGGTCGTTGGCGACGAACACGGCGTCCAGCGCCGGATGCCGCCGCAGCAGCCGGCGCATCGCCGCCGCCCCGCTGTGGACGGTGAAGTCACCGTGCTCGACCGCGTCGTCTGGCAGAGCCCGCTTACGCAGCGCCTGTCGCCAACCCGACAGCCGGTCGATGGCAGCAGGCATGTCGGGAGGCCCGGTGATCGTTCCGAGGTGGCGTCGCCCCAGCCGGATCAGATGCTCGGTCGCCAGGACGGCTCCGGTTACGTTGTCGACGTCGACGGAGTAGCTGTCGAGCAGCTGCGGCGCACTGGGGCGTCCGCCGAACACCACCGGCAGGGTCTTGTTGAGTTGTGCCAGGTCGCTGTCGCCGACGTGGTGGGACACCACCAGCGCACCGTCGACGTTCCCGCCGAGCAGGTAGCGCCTGGTCTTCCCGCTCGGATCCGAGCTCGCGACCAGGAGGTTGAGGATGTACTCGGTGGCATCCAGCCGCGAGGTGATGCCCTTCACCACCGAGGCGAAGTAGGGGTCACCGAAGAATCTGGTGACGTCCTCTGGCACCACCAGCGCGATGGCGTACGTCTGGGCACTGGCCAGCGAGCGGGCGGCCCGGTTGGGCACGTAGTTGAGGCGCGAGATCGCATCGTTGACGGCGCTCACCACGTCCGGTCGAACCTTGGGTGAGCCGTTGACCACCCGGGAGACGGTGGACCGGCTGACGCCCGCCTCGGCAGCCACCATCTCCAGAGTCGGCAGCGGCGCCTTCGACGCACGGCCGGATCCATTCAGAGGCTGGTCGGCGTCAGCGCTGGCCGGCGACAGCTCGTCGATGGACACGGTCACCACGCTATACCGATACTGCGGACGCCTCAGCCGGTGCGCAGGTCAAAGATCTGGTCGTCGCGATCCGGCCGTACTCGCGTCCGGAGTCCTTGACCGCCCGCTGCTGAGTCTCGTAGTCGACGCGGACAATGCCGAAGCGCTTGTGGTAGCCCCAGGCCCACTCGAAGTTGTCCAGCAGCGACCAGTAGAAGTATCCGCGGACCGGCACACCCTGGTCGCGGGCGTCCAGGATGGCACTCAGATGGGCGCGCAGGAACGCCACCCGGTCACTGTCTCGGACCGTCCCGTCTGATTCCGGCTGGTCGTCGAAAGCGGCTCCGTTCTCGGTGACGTAGAGGTCCACACCGGCCGGTGCGCTGTACTCGTGGTGGACGCGGAGCAGCAGCTCGCGGAGGCCGTCCGGCTGGATCTCCCAGCCCATCGCCGTCCTCGGCAGGCCCTGGCTGTGACTGTGGACCCCGTCCGCGGCGGGAAACGGCGAGCTGACCGGCCGGGAGGTCGGTGCCTCACCGTGCATCGGGACCCGCGGCGGACGGTCGCTGAGCGCCTGGCCGTGGTAGTAGTTCACCCCCAGGGCATCGATCGGGGTCGAGATGACGTCGAGGTCACCCGGACGGATGTGGTCCTCCAGCCCAAGGCCCGCGACGTCGGCGAGCACGTCGGCTGGATAGCTCTTGCCGAAGATGGGGTCCAAGAAGATCCGGTTCATCTGACCGTCTACTCGACGTGCAGCGTCGACGTCGCCCGGACGGTGAGGGTCGGCCGGCTTCGCCACTGTCATGTTCAAGGTGATGCCGAGGCTGAGTGTTGGGTCGGCGTCGCGGAGAGCCTGGACGGCCAGCCCATGACCCAGCAGCAGATGATGTGCCGCCGCCAGGCCGGCGCTTCGATCCTGTACGCCGGGGGCGTGAGCACCTGCTGTGTAGCCCAGGAACGCCGCGCACCACGGCTCGTTGAGTGTCGTCCACACCGGCACGCGGTCGCCGAGTCGCTCATACACCTTCATCGCATAGTCGCAGAACAGGTACGCGGTGTCACGGTTGCGCCAGCCCCCGCGGTCCTCGAGGGCCTGCGGAAGGTCCCAGTGATAGAGCGTCAGCCACGGCATCACCTGGCGCTGCAGAAGCTTGTCGACGAGGCGCTCGTAGAAGTCCAGGCCGGCACTGTTCACCGGACCGCCGTCGGGCTGGACTCGGGACCACGACGTGGAGAAGCGGTATGTTTGCAGCCCCAGGTCGGCCATCAGGTCGACGTCATCGGCATACCGGGAGTAGTGGTCGCACGCGACTGAGCCGTCATGGCCGTCGATCACCGCGCCCGGGACACGGCAGAACGTGTCCCAGATCGAGTCCGTCCGACCGTCCGTGTGATGTGCGCCCTCGATCTGGAAGGCGGCTGTCGCCGCACCGAACATGAACTCAGGATCGAACGTCCGTGCATCAGCCATCAGTGAGTCTCCCTCTTCATGCGCGTCTGGTGCTCCGTTACTCAGCGTCTCCGATAGCCGAGAGAGCGCTCTCACAGTAGGGAGACCGCAGAAGAGGTGTCAAGCAAACGCGCGCGGTCCCGGTCTACCGGTACACGTACTCCTCCAGCTGGTCCCGCTCGAACCGCAGTTCCTCAATGGTCCACTTCACCACGTCTCCGATGCTGACGATCCCGCACAGCCGGTCATGAGAGTTGATCACCGGCAGGTGGCGGATGCGGCGCTGAGTCATCGTCTCCATGACGGACTGGATGTAGTCGGTCGGTGCGCAGGTGTGCACGTCGGTGGTCATGATGTCGGCCACCGGCCCAGCGAGAAACTCGGTGCCATCCGCGAGCCGACGCACGATGTCTCGCTCGGAGACGATGCCCTGCACTGCGATGCCGTCATCGGATATGACCGCGGCACCGAGGTGGTGCTCCTTCAGCAAGGAAACCAGGTGAGCGACGGTGTCCGTCGCACTGATCAGTACGACCTCGGACCCCTTGTTGGACAGGATCTCACTGATCCGCATGGCGACCTCCTGGGAAGGAGGTTACCGCTGGCGACGGTGTCGCGGTAGAGCATGCCGCGATGCGCTCGACCGACCAGCCTCCTGGTTGCGGTGCGGCAGGATAGAACCATGACCGCTTCCCAGCCGGCGCTGCACCTCACCGGAGACGAGTCCGCCGACATACTGCTGTCCGCCAGCCCCAACGCGCTGCTGATCGGCATGGTGCTCGACCAGCAGGTCACGATGGAGAAGGCATTCAGCGGCCCGGCCGTCATCGCCGAGCGAATGGGCGGTTCCTTCGACGTCGCTCAGATCGCGGCGATGGAGGAACAGGAGTTTGTGGCGCTGTGCTCGGAGCGTCCAGCGGTCCATCGATTCCCGGCTGCGATGGCCAAGCGGATCCAGGCGGTCTGTCGGGTGCTGGTCGACCGGTACGACGCCGACGCGGCCAATCTGTGGAGCGCCGCCGCGAACGGTGCCGAGCTCAAGCGGTCCCTGGCTGCACTGCCGGGGCTAGGGGAGCAGAAAGCCTCCATCTTCGTTGCCTTGCTGGGGAAGCAGTGCGGCGTCCGGCCTGACGGCTGGCGAGAAGCGGCCGGGCCGTACGGCGAGGACCAGTCCTTCCGGTCGGTGGCCGATGTGGTCGACTCCGAGTCGCTGACGAAGGTGCGTGAGTCCAAGCGAGCGGCGAAAGCCGAGGCGAAGACTCAGCGGCGTCCGAGTCGCCGCTCGCCGCTCGCACCACGCTCGTAGGGCAGCCCGTAATGAGCGTAGATGCCCGCTTCGGCTGATGCTTCCAGCTGACCGTCGGTGTCGATCGAGGGGGCTTCCTTTGCCGTCTTCTTGTCGGTCATCACCCGAAGGTGCTTGGGAGCCACCCGAGCACCACTGAGCGGGACGAAGATGAGCCTGGTGTCGAACACGCCGACCTTGACGGTGGCGAAGCTGGCCGCGTCGGTCGAGGTGTCGAAGTAGACGGCCTCCAAAGTGCCGATCTTGGATCCGTCCTGATCAACAACTGCCAGCCCGCGCCAGTCGCGGATGTCGTCGACATCAAACATGTGCCACCTCACTGAGAGCAGATCCGGGCTGGCCGTGTGGCCGGACAGCGACACTCTATATCGGGGGGTTGGCGGGGGGTCGCGCTCACCATTCGTGTCCTACGCATATCACGGATCCACGCCCCGCTTTCCCGCCATCGGGAGGATCGTGACTCGTCACACCAGGGAGAGAATGGTCACGCGCTCAGAATTTGGGGGGTGCAGAAATCCGTGTCTACGCTGATATATGCCTTCCTCCCATCTTCCCTGGCGGACGACCACCAAGGTCACCGGTGTGGTGGCCAGCCTGTGCCTGTTGCTGGCAGGTGCGGCCTGCGGATCGTCAACACCGGAGCCCGCGGCGTCTACGCCTCCCAAGGACGTCAAGGTGGCCGGCTCGGTGGTCACCACCGCCGGTTCCTCCAATGAGATGGATGTGGTGGTTCCAGGCCCGGTCGAGGAGGAGTGGGCTGCACTCGGCAGCAAGGGCCTCGGCGTCGAACTGGTCAAGGTCGCCGGCGATGGCACCGCCACGCGCGAGCCGGCCGATCTCACCGGTGATGCGGCCGCCCAGGTCGCTGCCCTGGCTGAGGCGATGAACGCATTCGACGCCACCGCTCCGGGCCGGTCGGCCCTCAGTGGTCTGAGCTCCATCAAGTCCAGCGCCGCTGACCCGGTCTGGGTTTTCTCCCCGATGCTGGACACCAAGGCCCCGCTGAACTTCACCCAGTTGGCTTTCGACGAGTCACCGACCCGCGCAGTGAAAACCATCCAGAAGGCGGGCAAGCTGCCGAATCTGAAGGGCCGCCAGGTTACCTTCGTGGTGACGCCGGTGGCGGGGGAGCAGGAGAAGCTGTCGAAGCTCCAAGTGGGTTATCAGCGCGCCATCTGGGAGAACCTTGCAAAGGCTTCGGGGGCGAAGAAGGTGACGTTCTTCGACGGTACTGGGACCACTCCTGGGGCCGGCACCATCCCGGCCATCCCGGTGCAGAAGCCGGACGATGAGATCAACGCGCAGCAGCGTGATGCGCGGACAACCACCTGCACGCTGCCGTCACCAGCGCTGTTCGTGTCCGATCAGGCAGCGTTGATCGACAAGGGCGCCACCCTGAAGGCGCTGAAGAAGTGCGTGGGCAACGTGAAGCCGACCACCAAGATCACCGTCGAAGGACATACCGCCGGTGTCGCCGGTGAGGACAACGAGTTCGCCAAGGACCTGTCGACTCGACGGGCGACGGAGGTTGCCGCGCTGTTGCGGGAGCTCAAGGTGCCCGCCAAGAACATCACCAAGGTCGTCGGGTACGGCAGCACCAAGCCGATCGTGGAACCGTCCTCAGATCCGAAGAACCGGGCTGTCGTGGTTGCTTTCACCACCAGCGAGTAGCCCCGGTCGCGTCACCGTCACCAAGTGCAGCAGACCTCCGGGCGGTCCCGTCGCTCAGCGCAGCAGACCTCCGGGCGGTCCCGTCGCTGAGAAGGAGAGCATCAGGTCGTCAGGACCGCAGCGATCCACGGGATACGCCCGGCCTGAAGAGATATGACGTCAGGACTGCCACCGACGCGACGAAGACGACCCCGATGAAGATGTGGGCGCCCGTCACAGCCATCCTGCCCAGCGTCGACTGAAGCGCCTCCGCCACCACGAGCACGGCGGCCGCGGCCGCGGGCCAGCGCGGCCCACCTCGGCGGAAGTGAACGATGGCCGTGATCAAGATCGCGATGGTTACCGAGATGATCAGGTACGCGTTGATCCGGTGGATGGGCCGCAGCTCCGGGTTACCGGTGATCATTCCGGCCGCCAGCCCCGCCTGGCCAACGGCCAGGAAGATCAACACTGCGGCTTCCACCTGCATGGCCTTGAGCAGGTCTGGCCCCTTACCGCGTTTGCTTAATGACACCATGTCATCAGTATGACGGTGGAAACTCCGATTCAGCCGTTGGTCGCCACGACACATCGGCAGTTTGATGACCACAGAGCCACACCGGCTGGCGCGTTCAATGTGTTGCAGGTGCGCTTCCGGCTGTCCGATAAGCTACCTTATGTCAGGTGTCGCAAAGACGGCACGGAGGATTACCCATGCCTGACGCACTCGTCGTCAGCGGCGGCGGCCCTTACGCCGACGCATGGCACCGCTTTGCGGAGACGTCCGGACGGCTCGCGGACATCATCGCCGGGCTCGGCCACAGTGTCGAGGTGACCGACGACGTCGAGGCGGCCCTCGCGGCACCGGCGTGCCGGCTTCTTGTGATCAACATCGGCAACCCCCAGCCGTCCCACCCAGGGCCGACGACGGCTGTCAGCGCCGGCCTGCAAGGCCACCTCGACGGCGGTGGCGCACTGCTCGGCATCCACTCCAGCGCCACGGTGACCGCGCTGCCGCGAATCCTCGGCGGACGCTGGGTCCCCGGCATCACCATGCATCCGACGCAGGGACACGCCAAGATCATCCGGACCGACACGACACATCCCATCACCACCGGCTTGGGCGACATCGACGTCGTCGACGAGCGTTACAGCTACTTGGCCACCGAGCCGGATGTCACGGTGCTCTACGAGCACGACTACCAGAGTGTCCGCCATCCGGTCGTCTGGACCCGGGAAACCGAGCGTTGTCGGGTGGTCTACAGCGCTCTTGGCCACGACACCGCCTCCTACGACAGTCTCAGCCACGTCGCATTGCTGCGGCGTGCCGTCACCTGGTTACTGAACCGTCAGCTGGTTACTGAACCCGTCAGCGAAGCGCTGAAGCTGTCGATATGCCGCGTGACAGACTGACACCCTCGGCGCGTCCCAGCCACGCCAGATGGAGGCCTGCTTAACGAGCCGTTCCCGCGGGTATTCCGGCTCGTGTACGCCATGCAGATCTTCCTGGCTAGCCGAACGGCATCTCTGGGTGCTGTGGCCGCCGTACTCGGTGACGCCGGGGTCAACATCAGCAGGCTTGAAAGCCGTCGAACCGAGGGCTCCGGCGCGACCGTCACCTTCTTGGTCGAACTGCCCGACGGCTGCTTGCCGGAGGTGCTGGTGGCCGACTGTGAACGGCTCGATGGCGTCCGGGTCACCTGCATTGCTCCGTACCCTTCGGCCGGCGGCCTGCACTACGACCTCAAGGCAGTACAACAGATGACTGCCCAACCCGATCAAGCCACCACCGTTCTCGCCACCGCAGCCCCGCTGCTCTTCCATGCGCACTGGGGGGTGGTGCTACGCACCACCCCATCGACCTGCGTGGCGTTCAGCAGCCCGCTGACGCCTCCTTTTGTGCCTCGCCAGCTGCACCTGCTCGCACCCTTCGATGTCGCCCACCAGCTGGTTCTCACCGACCGCTGGACCGACGGTCGGTCTTCCACTGCCGCCGTGGTAGCTCCAGTCTCCCCGGCCAGGGCTGTGGTGGTGGGACGAGCCGACGGCGAGAGGTTCTCCTCAGCTGACCTTGCCCGGCTGGAGCACCTCGCCGAGCTGGCTGGGAAGCTGGGCTCCCAAACAGACAACCACGTCGTTGGCCCGCGACTACGTCAGGCATCCGCAGCCAGGCTTGACGCAGAGTTCAGCGGTCGATCTCGTCCCCGACCCGCGCTCCAACATCTGCTGATCACCCATGGAAGGACCAATGCTCGTGAACTTCTCCGAAGTGGTGGAGGTCGTCGGCAAGGCCGTCGATGCGGCGGGCGTGGCGGTGGTGGTTCTCGGCGTCCTGGTTGCCACCGTCATCGCGGTCTCCAGGGTCGTGAGGCGCGAGCCCGCGTCGTACGAGTCCTACCGCCGGCTGCTGGGCCGCTCTATCCTGTTGGGGCTGGAGTTTCTGGTGGCCGCCGACATCATCAGGACCGTCGCGGTCGCACCGACGTTTACCAGCGTCGGGGTTCTGGCCGCCATCGTGATCATCCGTACGTTCTTGAGCTTCGCCCTTGAGCTGGAGATCACCGGCCGCTGGCCGTGGCAAAAGGCACCGGAGTCAAGCGACGCCGGTCCGGCATGAGGCGCATCTGCGTCACGCTCGCTTTCCCTGATGGTCCGCCCGCGTGGGGTGGCAACTCCTCGTCCTGCCCTCGGCGGTCTCGAGTACTCGTGCACCGGCCTGAGTCTGAACAGTGGCGGCTTTGTTCAGCACCAGGCATTCGGCGGGAACGGCCAGCAACGGCTGGTCGACAGTTCCGGCCGAGACCCACGTGCCCCGGCCGGAACTGTGCGAACTGTACGTGCTCGAGCGCCGCCTGTGTGATGACGTTCGGTCTGCAACCGACCGTTGTCAGCTTTGCGGAAAGGCGGAGTGGCGGCAGTCGGCGGGCATCACTCCTCGGATACCTCGGCCAGCACTCTCCCGACCACATCCTCGGGCAGCTCACGCGCAACATCGGCCTGAGCGACGATCCCCACCAGATCATGGCCGTCGATCACCGGCAACCGCCTGACCTGATACCTCGCCATTACCCGCAGCGTCTCCTCCGCGGAGTCGTCGGCGCCCACCGTCACGGGCTTGCCTTGAGCAAGATCACCGGCCCGTACCGAGCTGGGATCGGTTCCCTCGGCCACACACTTGACCACGATGTCGCGATCGGTGAGCATTCCCTTGAGCCGGTTGTCCTCGCCACAGATGGGCAGCGCGCCGACGTCAAGCTCCTTCATTTTCTTGGCGGCGGCCACCAGATCCTGGTTCTCACCGACACACTCGGCCCCGGGTGTCATGAGCTCGCGTGCAGTCGTCATTCTCATCTCCCTTCGTGAAGTCGGCTGATCTTCGGATCATACCCATGAGGTCGCGCGACACTCCCGAGTCGCTGATAAATCCGTTCAGGAAGAGCAATCTGCGCTTCGATCGACGGCAGCTGACCGGTCGGGCGGGAATGACAGCGGTCAGAGCCGAGCACGCAGAAGTCTGACGTCGTGCAGGTCGACGTCTCGAGGTTCGTAGCCCTCGCGGAACGCCAGTTGCTGAGCCGTGCTCAGGCAGGCGACTTCGACAGCCCCGATAGTCCCGGTAGCGAACCCATCGGCCGAATAGCAGAAGGTCTCTTCCCCCAGCCCGTCCTGGACGCCGCTTCCGTCGGACAGGAACCGGACCGGGTGCAGGTCGACGCAACGGCCGTCGCTCGCGCGCAACTCCAACCTGGACGGAAGAGCGTCCACGGTGACAACAAAGCCCGCCGACTGGAGCGCGGTAATGGTGTCCGGAAGCTGCTCGGCGTCCACGGCAAGATCGAGGTCCCCATGCGGCCGGGTCTGACGTCCGACGACGGCGTCGACGGCCCACCCGCCCGCAACCCAGGCGCGGGTGCCGATCCGAGCGAAGATATCCAACACCGGGAGGACCTGGTCAGCCTGCATGGAGCCAACGTAGCGAGTTGCGGGAGCGTTCGGATGTCGGCAAGACAGTGGCATAGCCGGACCCGAGCAACGCTCGCAGTGCTCACACGAGTGGCAAGGATGGCCAGCGGTCCGACGCCCAGGCGGACCAGCTAGCCCAATCGGCCGGTGGCGGATCCGTTGAGGCTCCGGCGATCTCCCGATCGTCGGGCACCTCGAACTGTGTTCGATAGAGCGCGAGCTCTGCCGCGGTGACGACGAAGGTGTGCTCGGCCGTCTTGTCGTAGCGTTCCGAGATCCGCTGGTGCTGGATCACCTCATCGACAGCTAAATAGATCACCGTGCAGTCCGCGCCGACGGAGTGCGCCAGCGATCGGAGCGCCGACCGCTCGTCGCGTCCCCAGAAGCCGAAGTCGAGCACTACGTTGGCGCCCGCGGACAGCACCCTCAGGGCCACCCAGATCAACCGGCCCTCCAGCACATCCCGCTTGCCGGCGGCGTCGGAATCGCCGAACAGCGGGATCATCCATTCATCCGGTGTCAGCCGGAGCGCCCGGTCGTGATGCTCGATGTCTCGTGCCCTGGTCGTCTTGCCAGCCCCGGGCAGACCGACCATCAGAAACAGCATCGGGCGAGGCGTCACGCACTCATCATGGGCGGTCGGCGTTGCCATCCGCAACGCCGGCCGCGCCGCCGTCGAACCGCGCCGGCCACCTTCTTTGGCCCTCATTACGGAATTCTCATGTCTTGTGGGTCGACTCGTGCGAGCATGTCGCATGACCGCGATCACCGTACGTGTGCTCGGAGAGGAAGACTGGCAGCTGTACCGCGCTGTCCGGCTGGACGCTCTCCAGGACTCCCCAGAAGCATTTCTCCACACCTACGACGAAGAGTCCGCCTACGACGAGGACTACTGGCGAGCTCGGATGAGGCGCAGCCAGCGTCTTGTCGCTGAGCAGGACGGCCATCCCCAGGGCACGGTCTCCGTCGGCTTTTTCCCCGACGACCCCCGATCCGCCGACGTGTTCGGCCTATGGGTGGCTCCGGATGCGCGCCACACCGGTACGGCGTGGCGACTCGTTGAGGCCGCCGCCGCGCTCGCAGCGGATGAAGGCTGCACGCAGCTTTTCTACTGGGTGGGCACAGAGAACGGGCGCGGCATCGCCTTCGCCAGCAACTTCGGCTTCCGGTTGACCTCGCGTCGGCGTCCCATCCGGGTGCAGAACCCGGATTTCGGCGACCAGGAGATCGCGTTCGTACTCTCGCTCGAGGGCGACCCGGCCGCGGTACCCAACGTCTCAGGCGTACGGTAATCTCGGCCCTCCTGCCGAGGAGTGGTATACCCGGAATTCCTCGCCCTGGCTACCGTTGGTGATCTGCCACCAGGAGCCGTCCGCTCCGGTTGACGGTCCGATCTAGATGACCGTCCGCTCTAGATGAGGAGTACGTACAGCACCAGACCGGCTACGATCAGGATCGGCACCGCCAGCAGTCCCCATCCGGCGTCGGGCGAGATGGCCGTCGCCGGCTGATCCGACCCGTGGTCGAGTCGGTGTGCTGTCGAGCTGCTCATACATTGCCTCACTGGGTACCGACGAGAACCTGCCGCCACGGCAGGTTTCCAGTGTAAAGCGAAGTGTGGCTATGCTCTTATCCTTCGGTAGGCCAGTTGGGTACTGGTGCGGCGACTACTTCCGCTGCGGGTGGCAAGGGAGTACTCTTCCCTCACCAACCCGGTCGAGGAAGTTCGCCCAAGACGTCGCGTGGTGGCCATCCATACCTCCATCAGCCGGGAGCCACAGGTGACCGTAACGGCCGCACCCCCCACCGCAGCGCACTTGCTGCGCGGCAGCGAGCCACTCCCCCTACCGACTTTGGGATGGGGCCCGGTCGAGGCGCAGGCCGCCGTCGCTGAGGCGCGGCTGGTCCTCGACATACCCGAGGCCACGGTCGTCAGCGCTTTGACGACCGTGGTGTTGCGGGCAGGCGAGCTTGCGGTGAAGGTCTATCCGCCCGGTACAGATCCGGAGCATCTGTGGGCCATCACGGCGGCGCTGGCGGGTTCGGACACGGCAGTTCTGTTGGAGCGGGCGCCGATCGTTACGTCGTACGGGGTTGTCGCCATCAGTCGCTGGCTGGCAGACGGCAAGCCGGTGAGCTGGCCGCGGCTCGGGAGGTTGCTGCGTCGATTCCACGCCGAGGCCGCCACCGCGAACCTTCCGCCTTGGGTGCCGCTTCGCCGGCTGCCTCCCCTGGTTGCTGGCCTGATGCCAGATCATGCTCAGGTGCTTCTCAACGCCCGGGACGTGCTGCTCGACGCGCTGGCGGGCGTCGGATCGGTGGTCGGAGACGGCCTCATCCACGGGGATGTCTCGCCGAGCAACGTGCTAGCAGGCCCCTATGGGTCGCAGTTCATCGACCTGGACTTCGCCGCGCGCGGTCCCCGGGAGTACGACCTCGCCAGCGCTGCACGTCGGCTCCTCAGCGGCGAGATCGACGCCCGGACGTACCGGAAGTTCTGCCGTCGCTACGGCTTTGACGTTCGCGAGTGGGACGGCCTGCCGCTGGTGGACCGGATCGCCGATCTGGGCGGGGTGGCGTTTCGGCTGTGGGACAGCCGGCACCACGGTCGGGACCTGAGCTGGGTTGAGGACGCCGTCGCCACGTGGCGTACACCGCTGTAGCGAGGAGTCAGGTCACCGAGCCGGCTGGTGCGGGGAGCGACCTCAGCCAGTCGGCGAACTGTTCGTTGTTGACGGCCCGGCGGCGCCGGGTCTGAACATGGGCCAGTGCCTGCTTGCCGGTGAGTCCCAGAACCTCGCGGACGATCAGGGTCACCAGCAGACCGGACCGGTTCCGTCCGAAAGTGCAGTGCACGAAGATCTGTCGACCGTCAGCGATCAACCCGGCGACCAACGTGGCCAGCCGAAGCGTCAACCCCGGGTCCGGAACGTTGTCGTCGTCGACCAGCGGACACTTCAGATACGTGAGATGGTCCAGCGATCCTGGGGGCGGAAAGGCATCCTCGTCGGCGGCGTCGATCACCGTGTCGATGCCAGCGGCTCGAACCCATGCGTAGTCGACGGGGCAGCCGCCGTGCCACAGGCGACCGGGCAACTGCTCACATGGCGGGTCAGCGGGGTCAACACCGTCCAGATGCACCGGCTCGGTCGTCAGATTCAGCCCGCTTGCGTCGGTCACCGGCCCACACTACCTGCCGCCAATCAGACCTCCGCGGTGGCATCGCGCCTGCTCCGAGCTGACACCTGGTTTCGTCAGCCCGGCGGGATGGGGGCCAGATCCTCGGGCTGAACGTCCAGCCGATGCCGTACAAACCGCAGCGGATGCCGAAAGCGCCCGCCCTGCAGGGCGGTGTCGGCGGTCACTTCGGCGACCAGCACCGGATCGACTCGGGTCAGCACGATCTTGTCCCTCGCGCCGCCGAACCGACCGGCTCCCATCGTCTCCGGCCAGGGATGTGTATCGCCGGCCGGGGTGAGGATCCGGCCGAGCTGCCCAGACTGACCGCTGGACAGCGCGGCGCTGCGGCCGACAGGAACAAGGTCACCGGAGGTGGTGTACAGGCCGGCAATGAACGACTCGGGCCGGTCGATCGGTCCGATCACCGCACCAACGAGGACCTCCAAGGTCTCGCGACTCTTGATCTTGATCCAGCCGCGCCGGCCGGGACGGTAGCTGCTGGCCGCGCCCTTGACGACCAGACCCTCGACACCGGCAGGCCGGTAGTCCTCGAACCACTGCCGCGCCTCCGCAACGTCCCTGGTGTACGGAGATAGCTGAAGTGGCGGCCGCCAACCGGCTGCGAGCTCCTCCAGCGTCTGGCGGCGGAGCGTCCACGGCTGGGGCCGAAGATCGGCCTCGCGACACGCCAGCAGATCGAAGCCGACGTAGGAGGCCGGGTGACGTCGTACCAGATCCCTCAACGCCGATGCATTTCCACCAAGGCGCTTTTGGAGATAGTCAAAACTCAGCCTGCCGGCGTCCCAGACCACGACCTCACCGTCGATCACCGCATCACAGCGCAGCTGTTCGGCTGCCGCAGCGGCGATCTCGGGGAAGCGGCCGGTCAGCTCCGTACCGTTCCGCGACCACAGCGCGACGCGATCCCCCGCCCGCAAGATCACCAGACGATACCCATCCCACTTGGGCTCGTACACACATCCGCCGGGCAGGCGTCGCTCCGGTGGAATCGACTCGGCCAGTACCGCGAGCTCGACGGCCACCGGACTTTCGAAGGCGCCGGACGCAGTCATGATCTCAGTGTTCATCACCGTCGGACGATTCGGCGCCTGGAATGCAGGCCCACTTCACCCACGATGTTGGCACTCTGAGCACGTTATAACGCGCGGGGAGTGACAGTTCCCCACGTTCACGTGGGAAACTTGACCCCCTCCGAGGCAGGACTCGCGGGCCTAGGCGATGACCGCGTCGATGGTCTTCTTGAGGGCGCTGGGTTGGACGGGGGAACGTGGCGCGGTCTTCTTCTGCTCCAGCAGCCGCTCCCCTATCTCGGTGAGCTGCTTGCGGCCAAGTCCCGCACGCACCTTCGGGAACCAGTCCTGCTCCTCCTCGTCCATGTGGTGGGTCACGTTCTCGATCAGGACCGTCATCTTGGCGGTGAAGCGCTCATCGGAGGGCTTCATCGCGGCCAGCTCCATGGTGAGGACATCGGCGACGTGGTGCTCCTCGTACGACTCCAAGATGTCGTCCTCCAGGCCAGGCAGAAGCTTGCGGACCTCGGGATACATGATCTCGTTCTCGATGTAGGTGTGCGCCGTCAGCGCCTCGATGATCTTGGTAGCGATCTCTCCCCGCTCCTTGTCGGCATCGTCCCCGGCAGAGCTGAAGGCACGAAACAGGCGTCGCATCTCCTTATGGTCATCTCGGAGAACGACAATCGCATCTGTGGACATGGCTGAGGATTCCTTCCGCGTACGGGGTGGAGCCAGGCGGCTCCACCGTGACATACCCATCCAGGGCCGCTCGCACCGTGCCGAAGGCACGCTCCGTCATCTGACCCAGACCGACCAGCTGGTCACCGGCCGGCGAGCCGTACTTCAGACTTCGAGCTCCACGGAGAAGCCTGATCCCGCGTTGGGCAGCACGAAGGTCCCGTTGTCAGCGGCCGTCACCTCCTGACCGTCCAGGGTTACCAGCTGGGGCGTTGCCCCATGAATGACCAGATGGAACGCCTCGCGAGCGAACTCGGGATAGCCGTCGCCGTCGACATCCGCCTGCACGCTCACCCGGCCGCCGCTTCGGCGCACGAGGAAGGACGTCGTGTAGCGAGCACCGTCGGACGCGGCGAACGTCAGGCCGTCGTCCTCCTGCAGCGTCGAGCGCCGCTCCTGGCCATCCTCCGGCACGAACAGGTGTAGCTCAATCGTCGACGGATGGTAGTCCGCCGTGGATGCCGGCGCCTCCGGCCACATCGGGATCACCGCCCCACCCCGGGCGTAGAGCGGGATCTGGTCCATCGGGGTGTCCGTGCGGACGAAGGAGTTTCCGGCGATCTCGGCGTCGGTGTGCCAGTCGTACCAGATGCCCTCGGGGACGTAGACCTGCCGAGCCGTCGTCCCTGCCTCGATGACGGGTGCAACCAGCAGGTCGCGGCCGAAGAGATACTCGTCGTCGATATCGCGGACCGTCGGGTCGAACTGGAAGTCGAAAACCAACGGGCGCTGCACCGGCGCCCCTGTGGCCGCCGCCTCCAGAAAGGCTGCGTAGATGTAGGGCAGCAGCCGATAACGGAGTTGGACAGCCTCTCGAACCAGTCCCTGGACAACATCACCCCACGCCCACGCGTACTGGTCGACGTTGCCCATGGCGGAGTGGTTCCGGCAGAACGGGGTGAGGGTGCCGTACTGCATCCACCGCAGGAAGAGCTCGGCGTTCGAATGGCCCATGAAGCCGCCGATGTCGGCGCCAACAAATGCTTGACCCGAGATGCCCAAGCCTGTTCCCATCGGGATGCTGAGCCAGAGGTGGTCCCAGCGCGACATGTTGTCGCCCATCCAGTTGGCGGCGTACCGCTGGATCCCGGCAAACCCTGCCCTGGAGAGCACGAATGTACGCCGATCCGGCATCGCATCCAGCAACCCCGCCGTGGTGCCCATCGCCATCAGCAGGCCGTACTGGTTGTGGTACCGCTCATGCGATTGCCTGCCCCTGTCGAAGCGCATGCGCTCGGGCTCGATGCTGCCGGTGGCCGGCTCGTTCATGTCGTTCCAGATTCCGGCCAGGCCGGACTTGACGTGTGCAGCGTTCAGCTCACCCCACCACGTCCGCGCCTCCTCCGTGACGAAGTCGGGAAAGGCGGTGTTACCCGGCCACACCTGTCCGATGTAGATGTCTCCGCCCTCGGTACGGCAGAGCACGTCGCGCTCGATCGCCTGGTCGAAGATCGCGTAGCCGGGGTCGTACTTCACGCCGGGATCGATGATGGTGATCACCCGGTAGCCATCCGACGACAGGCGGCTCAGCATGCCGGGCACGTCCGGGAACGAGTCCGTGTTCCAGGTGAAAACCCGATAGCCGTCCATGTACTCGATGTCGAGCCAGAGCGCGTCGCACGGGATGCTGGCTCGCCGGTGCCGGGCACCGAGCTCCTCCACCGCCTGCTGACTGTAGTCGAACCAGCGGCACTGGTGATATCCCAGTGACCACATCGGAGGTGGCGCCGTCCTCCCAGTCAGCCAGGTGTACTGCTGGAGGATGTTTGACATAGAAGGACCGGCGAAGATGTACTCGGTGTACTGTCCCCCGGCGAAGTGAATTCGATACTCCTCCGGGTGGGAGAACTCGTAGCCGGCTCGGTATCCGTTGTCCACAAAGGATCCCGACATTGCACCGGCAGGGTAGGTCTGGTGGTAGAAGAATGGGATGGAGATGTAGTACGGGTCGAACTCGGTGCTGGTCCGATCCGATCGTGGGTCCTCCCCTGACCGCCCCGCAGTGAACTTCCCGGCGGCATTCGGGTCCAGCACGTCGGTGTTCCACAACGTGAAGTCCCGCCCTTTACGGTTATGACGCCCGGTCTTCTCGCCCAAGCCAAAAATGGCGTCTTCCTGACGGCACCGGCGGCGGACGGTGAACGCGTCGTTCAGCGTCGCATAGGGCCAGTAGCGGCCATCCTCGTCTTGGGCGGTCTCGACAACGGGACTGCCGTCCAAGCGGTGCACATCCAGTCGGAAAGGGTCGAGCCCAACGGTCACGACGACCGCTGAGGTACGGATCCGCACGGCGTCCTCGTCACGCTCGACGCGAACCTGCACCTCGTCAGCGAGCGGATCCACACAGACAGCGAAGGTGGGCGACTCATCGAATGTTCCGCCCCGGCTGATCTTGACCCGAACCAGGTCCGCCGCGACCAGGTCCACTCGCAGCTGCTCACCGTGCAAGTCGGCGAGGATCCCCCGCCCAGTCTCGGTTACCGAGTCAATGCGCTCGAAGCGCACATACGGCTCCGTGTTGATCACTGCTGTGTTGACCATCGTGTGCTCCTGTTCGGACTGCCGTCATCGCACCGTGCCGCGTCCGTGCCGATCATTTGCTCGGGGCGGGATGTTGACATCGCACGCCGGTGCTCGACCAGCGCACAGCAGACGCATCAGGGCATGGGCGGCGTTTCCGGTCCATGATCGACAGCGCTTTTGACCTTGTCCGCGGCACCCTTGACAATCCCTGCCGCCGGACCGGGCATCCGATCCGCCGACTCGCGCGCCTTGTCGGCGACATTGGCCACACCGTGTTGCACGGTGGGGCTGTGCACGAACTGGTTGGCTCGAGCCTTCAGCTGCTCGAAGCGGGCACGTCCGGCGCGCGTGCCGAGGACGTAGCCGACTGCACCACCGCCGCTGAGAAGCAGCAGGTTTTTCAACTTCATGGCCATCTCCATTCTCGGTGAACCCTGGCACCACCGCTCCTGTGCTGCCGGACGGGCCATTCGCTCAGTCTTCGTTCACTCACCTTAGTACTCCTCTCGGATCCGCCTCGTCCAGATGGCGATGCTGCGCCGAGCGGCGAGTCAGCGCGGGACGCTCTCGGTGACTGGCCCTGATCAGCGGCCAGACCTGCGACGGCCCGACCGAATTCGACCGGTCAGTACTAGTACCAATGGCCGATTGTGATGGTGGTGCACAAGCCGAGAGAATTGCCTCGTAGCCGGTTACCGCAACTTGCGACCTGAGGCTCCGCGAGTGTCATCCCCCCATGACGACCGGCGGACCCAGTTCCTGGGCGGACGCCGGCTACATGTAGCCCCCGGGTTCGGGGCGCCCTACCCCCCGGGCGCCCCAGCCGGGGTTGCAGCTGCCAACGGCAGGTCGCCATCAGCCGGCTCCGCGGTCGTCTGATGGTGCAGCACCCGCCGGGTCAGCAGTTCCTTCGGATCACCCACACGACCCGGCCCTGGAGGTCTGACGTCGCAACGGGTCCAAAGGTCCGAGAGTCAATGGAAACCTCCCGGTTGTCGCCCATCACCAGCACCGACCGCTCAGGGACTGTCACCGGACCGTAGTAAACCCCGTCGATGGTGTCATGATCAACGTAGGGCTCGTCGACCTTGCGACCGTCGACGACGAGTTCGGCGTCCTCGATGGCAACGGTCGATCCGGCCGTCCCGACGACGCGCTTGACGACCGTCTGACCGTCTTGCGGACTTGGGAGCGTCACGATGTCGTGGACCGCAACGGGGCTGTCGGCGTGCAGCTTCTTGATCAACACGTACCCGCCGGTGCACACAGTTGGCGCCATGCTGTCCGAGGAAACCGATACCACGTGGACAAGCTGGGTGCGTACCACGGCAACGGTGGCGACCAGTACCAGCCCCGTCGCCACCGCAGCCTTCCAACCCATTCGCCTCAGGACTCCTCATCCCAGATGGGCTTGTCGGCCTCGATCGGGTCGTTGACATCCACGTAGTCGTCATTCAGCCCGACGCTGAACTGGTGCATCATGTCATGGTCCTCATGAGGCAGGTTATGGCAGTGGACCATGTACTTGCCACGGTGCGGGCCGAACTTCATGATCAGCTTCACAGACTCGCCCTCGCCGACGTACACGACGTCCTTGGGGCCGAGCTCGTGGCTCAGCGGCGGCTTCCCGTTCCGGCTCAGGATCTTGAAATCGACGAGGTGGATGTGGAGCGGATGAAACCATCCTCCCGAGCCGTTCTCGATATTCCAGATCTCGGTGTCTCCAAGGGTGGGGTTGGCCAACACCGACCGGAAACCGGACGCCTCCACATCACGCCAGGTCTGGTCATTGAGGTTCCACTCGTTGGTGACATCGTCTCGCTTCACCCGGATGTTGCGCACCTTCAGACCCGAGCTTGGCTGCAGCGCCATCACGTCGTTACCGGGATCAAGCAACGTCGGCAGCCGAAATGCCGTCGGATCGCCTTTGTCGAACGAGTCGTCGACCACGTCGAAGGCCATGATCTTGTTGGTGTCGTTGTAGTCGCGGTTGTTGGGGTTGCTGAGGTTGCGCATCTCGATCCGCTGCCCGACCGCGAACTTCGAGAAGTCGATCAAGATCTCGTAGCGCTCGGCGGGCGCCTGCCGAAACTGGGTGACAGCCTGGGTCTTGGGGACGAGGCCACCATCAGTTGCCACCACGTACATCGGTGTGCTCGGACTCAGGCTGGCTCGGTAGGACCGCGACAGTGACGCGTTCAGGATGCGGAAGCGGTAGATGCGCCTCTTCACCTTCATCACCGGCCATGGAGACCCGTTGACTACGATCACGTCGCCCCACAGTCCGGAGTGGCTCCGATCGTCATACAACTGCGCGCCACTCGCTGTGAAGATCATGTCGTTCAGCGTGAGAGCCACATCGAACTCACCTTGCGGAAGCAGCTCGCGCTCGGCCGGATCATGTAAATGATACTGGGACGCCAGCCCCGAATAAGCGTTCTGAGCGGTGTAGTGCACGCCGTGGTCGTGGTACCACAGGGTGCGCGCCGGCTGGAAGTTCGGGTACTTGTACGTCTTCACGTAGTTATGCGGCGTCAGGTCGCTTGCGTACCCGTCATATTGGGGCAGCGACGCGGACCCGTGCAGATGGGTGGAGATGCTCAGCGGAGTTCCAAAGGTCGGGTGCACCGCGGGCAGCCGATTTCGCATGGTCATCTCTACCCGCGTGCCCTGCTCGACGTCGATGCGCTTGGCCGGCACCAATCCCTGGTAGCCCAGCACCGGCGTCGACAGACCCGAGACGATAGTGGCCTTGCCCTCCATGGCTGTCACATCGTACCGCTCGACCCAGCCGTCGGCATCCTCGAAACGTGCCACCGGATCGAGCACCTCCAGCCGCTTGAACTCACTGCGAAAGGGCCTCGGCAGGTACTTCGACGACAGGGTGCTCGGGGTGCTGCCACTTACCGGTCCCCCGAACGGAAGGGCAGCCGCCGCCACCCCCAAGGCGGTCACGCCGCCCAGCTTCAGTGCGTCTCTCCGATTCATGTTCATTTGGCTTGCATCCTCAAACTCGATCCCCGATATGGCGTTGTCGAGGAGTCGCGGGACCGCTGGACCTGAGCCCAGAAACGCCGGGCAGATCGCCGCGGCTTCGGCGCCCCCAACACAGCAAGCATCGGCTCCGAAGGGCGCGCGCAAAAGCCCGATGATGGGGGACGCGGTCCCCCCAACTGTGGGTGCGCACCGTGGCCAGCGTCGCCGGCGACTGAGCCCACCCAGGCTTGGGGGGTCGGTAGAGTCAATCCTGAGCATGGTTCACACCCCAGGGGACCCCCAACTTTAGGGTCACCTTTAGGTAAATTCGTCGTTTTGGCAGACAGCGTTGGATCAGCCGTACATAATGGACACAGGCCAGAGCGGCCGCGCCTAGGTTTCGGGGGGAACAATGGCTTTGTCAGGCAGCGCTTCGACGATGGACACCACGATCGAGGATGCCGAGCGCACAACAACAATCCTGGTGGTCGATGATCACCGATCCTTCGCAGAGTTGTTGGCTGCCGCCTTGGACAGCTGCCCGGGTATGCGCTGCGTGGGTACTGCATCGAGCGCTGCCGAAGGGGTCGCCGCCGCTGAGCGGCTGCGGCCATCGGTCGTGGTGATGGACATCCAGATGCCTCGACAGGACGGTCTGATGGCGACCCGGCGCATCCGCGAGGTCGCTCCCGACACCGTCATCGCCGTTGTCACCGCGCATCGCGACCCCGAGTGGGTCTCCCGCGCGGCTCAGGCCGGCGCTTCGGCATTCATCCCCAAGGACGGCTCGCTGCTGGAGATGATCGACGTGCTGACCCGCGTACGGCAGGGCCAGATGCTGGTCGCTCCATCAACCTTCCGCGGCACACCGGTTCGGTCCCGAGACACCGAAGAGCAGGCGGTGCCGGCCCTCACCCAGCGGGAGATGGAGGTCTTGACCTACCTCGGCCAAGGGATGCAGGCCAAGGGAATCGCCCGCGTCCTGGGAATCACTTTGCACACGTGCCGCGGTTACATCAAGTCCCTGCACAACAAGTTCGGTGTCAGCAGTCAGCTGGAGACGGTGATCAAGGCGCAGAAGCTCGGACTCATCGGCTCGCCGGATGAGAAGTGACGGGAGCGCGCAGCGCTCATCACCTCGGGTCGGCGTTCGCCGCGAGCTCGCGGTCCTCTACGGGGTGGCCGTCCTCGCCCTGATTGTTGTCGTGGTCGGGGCCTTCCTGGCCAGCCGCTCGGTCGCCGAGAAGCAGGCGCTCCAAGATGCCGAGCGGATGACCACCCGGATGTCGAAATCGGTGGTGGGCCCCCTGCTCGCGGACGCACTCAGGTCGCAGCCTCCCAACCTGGCGGAGGTGGACAAGGTTGTCCACAACCGCATTGCTGACGGTTACCTGACCGAGGTGACAGTGTGGGACCGAACCGGCCGCGTCGTCTATGCGGACGAAGCACACCTCATCGGTGAAGTCGTTGACGTGCCCACGGAGGTGCTGGCCGCCATCGACCTCAATACCGTGAGCTCTGCGTTCGAAGATCATCCCGAGGCAGAGGTCGGCGAGCCGGTCGGGACTGTCCCCGAGCGGTTCGTCGAGGTGTATGTACCAATCAGCCTCAACGGACAGAAGTTGGCCTTCGAGGCGTACTACGACTACGAGACCGTGCAGCAGCTGTCCGACTACCTGCTGCGGCAGATCGCTCCGTTGGTGATCGTGCCGCTGATCATCCTGCAGCTGGTTCAGCTTCCGATCGGCGCCTCGCTCGCGCGGCGACTTCGTCGGCATGAAACGGAGAGGGCCAAGCTCTTGGAGCGCACGCTGTCGATCTCAGACCACGAGCGAATGCGGATCGCCGCCGACCTTCACGACGGCCCGATCCAAGACCTCGCCGGTGTGGGTTACGCGATCGGCGCCATCTCCCCCGGTGTGCCTGCCCACCATCAGCCTCTGGTGACCACGGTGCAGGAGACGCTCTACAGCGCCATCCAGTCGCTTCGCGTCCTCATGGTCGACCTCTATCCACCAGACCTGACCAGCAGCCAGCTGCCCGACATCATCCGAGGGCTGGCCTCTCCGCTCCAGGCACACGGCGTCGAGGTTCGAGCCACTATCGAGCCGCCACCGCCCGACCTCGACCTCGACGTCACCACCACCTTGTACCGGGTCGCGCGCGAGACGTTGTCCAACGTCGGCGAGCACGCTCAGGCGACTCGCGTCACGATCGACCTCAGGTCGGTCAAGGACGGGTCGGAAGGTCCAGCGAAGAGCATCTGCCTGCGCATCGCAGACAACGGCACCGGCATCGATCCCAGTCGCGTCGACCGACGTGCCGAGGGGCACCTCGGTCTGCGGCTGCTGCACGACCGGGTTGCGAACCTTCGGGGGTCCATGTTGATCGCCCCCCAGGCATCCGGCGGGACCGTCGTCCAGGTCACCCTTCCGCTGGCCTGACGCGTTCCTGGTTTCCGAGAATAGGGCCGGGCGGCTTAGCCGTCGGCGGGCGTCACCGCCCACCGAACGAGTCTCAGCCGGCCGTGAGCGTGCTGTCCGCAGCTCGCTGCAGCTCGGCCACATTCAGCTTCCGCATGCCAAGCATGGCCCGCATGGCCCGCTGCGCCTTGTCAGGATCTGGGTCGGAGAGCAACGTCGGCAGTGCTGCCGGAACGACCTGCCAGGAGAGTCCGAACCGGTCCTTCAACCATCCGCACGGGCCCTCTTCGCCGCCCTCGGACAGGGCGCTCCAGTAGTAGTCCACCTCGTCCTGGTCAGCGCAGTCGATCTGAAATGAGACCGCCTCGTTGAACGTGAAGCTCGGACCACCGTTCAAAGCCACGTACCTGTGCCCAGCCAGCTCGAAGGTCACGGTCATCACCGAGCCGACCTCCCCAGGGCCGGCCTCTGAGTACCGCGCCACATCCACGATTCGGGAGTCGGGAAAGACGGTCGTGTAGAACTTCGCTGCCTCCTCGCCTTCGGTGTCGAACCATAGGCAAGGGGTGAGTCCGTTCATGCTGTTCCTCCTTGGTGTGGCTGCAGTGCAGCGGCTTTGACTGCCTTACCTGGTTGGACCATCCGCGGCTGGAAAACTCATCGGTCGATGGATGGTTCTGGCGCAGCATTTTGATCAAGATTTGTCAATGAACTCGACGTTTTCAGCGCGGAGCGCTGACCGATCGGTGCGTAACCCGTTATGTTGCTGGAACAGGGAAAGTCCCAACCGGTTTGGAGGAACTCATGAACAGAGGCGTCATCGGCACGATCGTCGGCATCCTGGTGGTCATCATCTTGATCCTGGTGATCCTGCGCCTGACCTGACCGACGGGGCGAGCAAGAACTCAGTCGCGCGATGGCCAGACCACTGCCGTGGTCTGGCCATCGCGCTCTCTTCAAACGTGTGTCGCCCTCGCCTGGTCGGGCCCGCTGTCAGACTCCGCGACCAGGTCCCGCTTTCGGTCCAGCAGGATCATCGCCGGAGTCGCCGTCACACCATGAAGCAACACTGAGCCCATGACCACCAGCCCGACGATCGCCCAGATACGGTCACCCTCCTCGAAGGTGCCTTCGGCAACGGCGTAGGCGATGTAGAACAGCGATCCGATTCCGCGGACGCCGAAGAAGGCGATCACCGACCGTTCCTGCGGACCGGTGCGACCCAGCATCAGCCCCACCCAGCCGGTGAGCGGCCGGATGATCACCAGGAAGATGCCTGCTGCCACAACCTCGGCCCATCCAATCGAGTGCAGCAGCCCGCGGGCGATAGCGCCGCCGAGCAGCACCAGGATCGAGACAGTCAGCAACCGTTCGATTTGCTCGACGTACTGGTGGAGGACGCGGTGGTAGCCGTGGTTCCGCTCACCGGCCCGAATGGTGCACGCACAGACGAAGACCGCCAGGAAGCCGTAGCCCTGCGCAAGCTCGGCCGCCCCGTACGCCAGGAACGTTGCAGCGAGTGCGACGAAGCCTTCGGCGTGCTCAGCCAGCCGAAAGCGCTCCGAGGGAACGGAGAAGAACAGCGTACGGAGCATCCAGCCGGCGGCTAGGCCGATGCCGACGCCCGCTGCGACGCGATACACCACGTCGACTGCGAGCCAATGACCGAGCCAGCCGTCGGGGTCAGCGCCGGCAACGCTGATGGCAATCGCGGCGTAGGTGATCGGGAAGGCCAGTCCGTCGTTCAGGCCCGCTTCAGAGGTGAGCGCGAAGCGCGCCTCGTCGTCGAAGTTCTCCGGATCATCAGTCGGTTCGCCCACCTGCACCTCGCCGGCAAGTACCGGGTCGGTGGGCGCCAGCGCCGCCGCGAGCAGCACCGCACCGGCGATGCTCAGTCCCAGCAGCGTTTGGCCCACGACGATCATCGCCACCACAGACAGCGGCATGGTGATGCCAAGCAGGCGCCAGGTGGTGATCCACCGCCGCCAACCAACCGGCCGGTTGAGTGCGAGCCCGGCACCCATCAAGGAGATGATCACGCAGGCTTCGGTGAGATGCTCGGTGAACGAGGCCTGCGCAATCGGGTCGGGTGAGGGCAGCCGATCCACCAGCCCGAACACCAGCATCCCGGAGCCGAGGAAGACCATCGGCATCGAGACCGGCACCCGACCGAGCAGCCGAGGCAACAGTGCAGCTCCCAGGGCAGCGAGACCGACTGCGGCGTAGAGCAGACCGACACCGTCAACCATGGGGCAAGCTCTCGGCCTCCGACACCGCCAGTACATCGACTGCGGCGGCAGCTTGTTCGCGCACGTCCCACCTCCAAGACCCGGTTCCGGCCCAGCCCAACGGCTCGAGGCCTCCTGCGGGAAGGCAGTCGCCGCGGGCGCGCCCTGACACGCTATGGCATCGCCGGGAGCGCCGCCGAGCCGGCGTCCACTCAGGGGCGCACGTCTCCCGCCGCCACCTGTTCCTGGTCCGCCCCCTCAAGGCTGCGGGTCACTTCCCGGATGGTCGGGAAACGACCGGGACGTCCAAACGATAGGTTTGAACGGATCAGTGGCCGCGCCGTCAGGGGCCCGCGGCATCCAAGACGAACCGGAGTGAAAACACGTGGACCAGCCAGAGTCGCTCAAAAAAGAGTCGACCGTCAACGAAGCGCACGAGCCAAGTGAGATCACCTATGACGAGCAGTTCTACCCCGCGCGTCCGCAGCGACTGAGACCGCGCGCGCGACTGCGTGACCTCTTCACGCTGCGGACGCGGACCGGCCGGACGGGAAAGCCGAGCGGTGACAACCCCGAGTACGTGAAGTGGCTGACGGAGCACTCGATGCTCGCCGACGCCGTCGCCATCTCCAACCAGTTCACCGGCCAGGGCAGCATGTGGCAGAACCCCTTCGCGAACCCAGACCCTCGCGCCGCCATCGAGAAGACGTCTGTCTGGTTCACCGCCTATCCGATCTCGTTGATCACCAAGCCGGGAGCCTCCTTCTTGGGGACCCTGGGCGACGACGACCTCTGGCGAGCATTTCAGGCGATCGGCATCGACGGTATCCACACCGGGCCGGTGAAGCAGGCGGGCGGGCTGTCCGGCTGGGACTCCACGCCCAGCGTCGACGGGCACTTCGACCGGATCAGCACCCAGATCGACGAGGCATTCGGGACGGAGGCGGAGTTCCGTACCGTCTGCGAGGTGGCGGCCGTCCACGGCGGCACCGTGATCGATGACATCGTTCCAGGGCACACCGGCAAGGGGGCCGACTTCAGGCTCGCGGAGATGAAGGTCGGTGACTACCCAGGCATCTATCACATGGTGGAGATCCCCGAGCAGGACTGGCACCTGCTGCCGGAGGTGAGCCGGGGTCACGACTCCATCAATCTCGATGTGGAGGCGGAGGACCAGCTGGAGAAGGCCGGCTACATCATCGGTCGCCTGCAGCGGGTGATCTTCCATCACCCAGGCGTCAAGGATACGAACTGGAGCGCGACAGCGCCCGTCGTCGGCCCCGATGGCGTGAAGCGACGGTGGGTCTACCTGCACTACTTCAAGGAGGGCCAGCCCTCGATCAACTGGCTCGACCCCACCTTCGCCGGGATGCGCCTGGTCATCGGCGACGCGCTGCACTCACTTGGCGACCTGGGCACTGGGGCCCTTCGCCTCGATGCGAACGGATTCCTCGGGGTGGAGAAGAGTACCGAAGATGCGCCCGCGTGGTCTGAGGGTCACCCGCTGTCTGAGGCCGCCAACCAGCTGATCGCGAGCATGGTACGTAAGGTGGGAGGCTTCACCTTCCAGGAGCTCAACCTCACCATCGACGACATCTTCAACACCTCTGCGCGGGGTGCGGACCTGTCGTACGACTTCGTCAACCGGCCGGCCTACCATCACGCGATGGCCACCGGGGACACCGAGTTCCTGCGCCTCACGTTGAATGCCTCACGCGAGGTTGGAGTTGAGCCGGTGTCGCTGGTCCACGCGTTGCAGAACCACGATGAGATGACCTACGAGCTGGTTCATTTCGCGACCCTGCACTCCAACGACACCTTCACGTTCCGCGGCGGGGAGACCACCGGTGGTGAGCTGGCCGTCACCATCCGAAACGATCTGATCGAGCGACTGACCGGCGAGGCCGGCCCGTACAACGCGACGTTCACCACCAACGGCATTGCCTCCACCACGGCGAGCATCATCGCCGCCTCGCTGGGTTATACCGATATCTCGAACCTGTCGGCCGAGCAGGTCGAGCAGATCCGGGAGGCACACCTGCTGCTGGCGATGTTCAACGCTCTGCAGCCGGGCGTCTTCGCGCTCTCGGGATGGGATCTTTGCGGGATGCTTCCGCTGGAGCGCAAGCAGGTAGCCGCGCTGCTGTCCACCGGGGACACCCGATGGATCCACCGGGCGGCGTACGACCTGCTGAACTACCAGCCGTCAGCCACTAGCTCCGCTTCGCAGATGCCGCGGGGGGTCAGCCTCTACGGCAGCATTGATCAGCAGTTGGAGGACCCCACCTCCTTCGGCCGTCGGCTGGCCAAGATTCTGGAGGTTCGGAAGCGCTACGGGATCGCCGTAGGCAAGCAGCTGGACGTACCCCAGGTGGCTCACAAGAGCATGCTCGTGATGGTCCACCAGCTCGGCCAGGACGACGAGCTCCAGGTCACGGTGCTCAACTTCGCCGCCCAGACAGTCTCCGGCAGCGTGATTTCTGAGCATCTGCCACCGGGCGCGGACGTGATCGACATGTTCACCGAGAACTGGCTGGCGACGGTGGACGATCTGCACAGCTTTGCCGTGTCGCTGGAGCCGTTCCAGGGACTGTCCTTGGCGGTCCACGTCCCGCCTCCAGCTGTTGAGGCGGCGCTCGGAGGGGCCGAGCCACGCAAGAAGTGAGACCCACCAGTCAACGACGTCTGAGCTAGCAGAAGAGTCGACGCTGCCGAGAGAGACCGGTCAGCGTCGACCGCTAGCTATTGCGTTTGCCTCCTCGAAGACCGACCAGTCGTGCGCACGCGCGGACTCGACCAGCGAACGAAGAGCCTCGGCCGCATCAGTGCCGTCCCGCTCCATCAGCATCCCCTGCGCGAGGGCGACAGTGCGGCTGCGGGCGAGGGCAGCATGAAGATTCAAGGGAACCTTGAGCGGCCCCTGGGTCGCCCGCAAGCTGGCCAGCATGCGGGCCGCGTGCTCGGCTAGCTGGGTCAGCACGGCCTCTGTCCGGCTGTCGAATGCGAAGGTCCGATTGGCGTACACCTTCAGCGTCCCCGATGGCCTGCTGGCCCGTCGGCTCGGCTCTGCTGCGCCGAGCTCGGCTGGCAGCGGAACGCTGAGCACCGCCCGGATGCCCAGCGGCAGCGCCAACTCGCTCCATTGCGACCAGCGGTCGTCGGATTCGAGGTCGTCGATCCGAACCAGGACGCCAGTCGACCAAGCGGCCAGGCATGGGCCGTCATCGAAGCCGTATTGCAGGTCGTCGGCTTCGGCGACCAGCGGAACTGTGCTGGCTGTGGTCAGGTACTCGCCATTCCCGTCAACCAAGGTCAGGCCGGCTCCGATCGCCGCGGGCACAAGGCTAGCCGCCATGCTGGTCAGCACCAGGAGCATGTCCTGAATCGTCTGCGCCGACAAGAACTCACCCGACGCCTCCCCGATCGCAGCGGACACCTCTCCGAGCACGTCGGCATCCTCGGTTTCCATCACACCCCTTTGGTTGGGACTGCACCAGCCCGGCAGCAGAACCTGACTTCCCGATTCCCCGAGCCGCTTCTCGACGGTTCGACCCCTGACACTGGCACACAAAGGTCGCCACCGCTTCGAAGTTGCGTAAAAAACTCACTCAATCGTATACCCTCTCGATACAAACCCCGCTGCCAGCCGCTTCCGACGATCGGTAGGTTCGAGTGGTGCGCGTCGTGGTGGTTCGTCGGTGATTCGGGTCGGGATCTCAGGCTGGACGTATCCGCGGTGGCGCAAGGTCTTCTACCCCGAAGGTCTGGCGCACCGCGCCGAGCTCGCCTACGCCGCCCGCCGAGTCAACTCGATCGAGATCAACGGGTCGTTCTACTCGCTCCAGCGTCCGTCCAGCTACCGGGCATGGCACGCCCAGACGCCCGACGACTTCATCTTCTCTGTCAAGGGCGGTCGCTTCATCACTCATATGAAGAAGCTGGCTGGGGTGGAGACCGCGTTAGCGAACTTCTTCGCCTCGGGGGTGCTCGGACTGGAGAACAAGCTAGGTCCCTTCCTCTGGCAACTTCCCCCCACCCTTGGCTACGACGAGCGGCGGTTGGCGGAGTTCTTCGTCCAGTTGCCTCGGACTGCCGGTCAGGCCGCCGAGCTGGCTGCGCGGCACGACGCGAAGATTCCTGACGACCGCGCTCTCACCACGGCCGTCGATCCGAGCCAGCAGCTGCGGCACTGTCTTGAGGTTCGCCACTCCTCTTTCCACGACCCCGGATTCGTGCCGCTCCTGCGACGACACGACATCGCCCTTGTCATCGCCGACACCGCTGGAAGGTGGCCGTTGATCAGAGCAGCCACCGCCGACTTCGTCTACATCCGGCTGCACGGTGACACCGAGCTGTACACCAGCGGTTACAGCTCGGCGGCGCTGGACCAGTGGGCGGCAGAGGTCAGAACCTGGGCACAAGACCACGACGTCTACGTGTACTTCGACAACGACGTGAAGGTGCACGCCCCACGAGACGCCATGGCCCTACTCAGCCGTCTGGGCATTGCGCCGGGCCCCTGAACTGCACGTGGCCGATCGCACACCCGAACCCAGAAACGCAGCGACCTAGGTAAGGTAGCCTGTCCTAAGTTGTTGTGATGAAAGGTGACAGTATGCAGTTCGGACGCGCCGTCGGCGCAGTTGCCGGTGCGCTCGCGTTGGCTCTCTCGGCCGCTGCGTGCGGAGGCTCCGGCGAGGCGGGCGGGAGCGACCCGGAGGCCCTGGTGCTGTACAACGCCCAGCACGAGGAGCTCACCCAGGCGCTCGTCGACGGCTTCACCCAGCAGACCGGCGTCAGGGTCGAGCTGCGGAACGGCTCCGACCCCGAGCTGGCAAACCAGATCCTGGCGGAGGGAAAGGCATCCCCGGCTGATGTCTTCGTCACCGAGAACTCGCCATCGATGACGCTCGTGGCCAGCAAGGGTGGCTTCGCCCCCGTCGATGCCAGCACCAAAGCTCAGCTCCCGGACCGCTATGCGGCTGCCGACGGCAGCTGGGTCGGCTGGGCCGCCCGCTCGACCGTACTGGCGTACAACCCCACCAAGGTTCCCAACTCGCCGCTGCCGGCGTCGATCATGGATCTGTCCGATCCGCGGTGGGCAGGCAAGCTGGGCATCGCTGCCGCGGGTGCCGACTTCCAGGCAATCGTCAGTGCTGTCCTCCAGCTCAAGGGCGAGAAGGCCACCGCCGACTGGCTCAAGGGGCTGAAGGCCAACGCGAACATCTACCAGGGCAACATCGCTGCGATGAAGGCAGTCAACGCCGGGGAGATCGACGTCGCGGTGATCTACCACTATTACTGGTACAAGGATCAGGAGGAGTCCGGCGAGAACACCAAGAATGTGAAACTGCACTTCTTCGGCAAAAAGGATCCGGGCGCGTTCGTCGGTGTCTCCGGTGCCGGTGTTGTCGCCAGCACCGACCGTCCCTCCGAGTCTCAGCAGTTCGTCGCGTACCTGACGAGCGAGGCCGGCCAGAAGATCGTGGCGGGATCGACCGCACTGGAGTACTCGCTGTCGCCGGACGTGCCCACCAATCCCGCGCTGAGGCCACTTGCTGAGCTGAACCCGCCCGTCATTGATATCGCCAAGCTCAACGGTCCGAAGGTTGTCGAGCTGATGACCCAAGCGGGTCTGCTCTGACCAAGCCGGGCCGCAGCGATGGTGCCGCCGATCTGAATGTCGGCGGCAATATCGGCGTCCTGTCCGACCCGGTCGGCGACCCATCCGTAGAGTTGGGCCGCGCGCGCAGACACTATCCACCTGCGCTGTTGGTGATCTCGGTGCTCGTGGCCTCGGTCGCCATGATTCCGCTGCTGTTCGTGGTGGGCTACACGGTGGCGATCGGTCCAGCCGAAGGAGCTGCGCTCGTCTGGCGGGCTCGCATCGGTGAGCTGCTCTGGAATACCGTCCGGCTCGCAGTGGGGTGCATGGCGGCCTGCGCGGTGATCGGCACCGCTGCGGCCTGGATCGTTGAGCGCTCGGCCTTGCCCGGTCGCCGGGTCTGGCACGTTCTGCTGGTTGCTCCGCTCGCCATCCCGGCCTTCGTGAATTCCTTCGCCTGGGTGTCGGTCATCCCCAGCGCGTCCGGGTACTGGGGTGCACTCCTGGTGGTGACCTTGTCGTACTACCCGCTGGTCTATCTTCCCGCCGCCGCCGCGCTACGCGGCCTGGATCCGGTCCTGGAGGAGACCGCGCGCGCACTGGGCAGCAGTCGCCTGTTGACCTTCTTCCGGGTGGTGCTCCCCCAACTGCGTCCGGCGGTCCTTGGCGGGATGCTGCTGGTGGGACTTCATCTGCTGGCCGAGTTCGGCGCCCTGCAGATGCTGCGATTCCCAACCTTCACGACCGCCATCTACGACCAGTACAAGAGCTCCTTCAACGGCCAGGCGGCGAACATGATTGCCGGAGTCCTCGTCGTCTGCTGCCTGCTGCTCCTGCTCGGCGAGCTTCGGCTGCGCGGCAGCGCCCGGTACTCGCGTCTCGGCCCGGGGAGTGCGCGACCGGCTGTACCGATGGGCCTGGGGCGCCTCACACTGCCCTGCTTCGTTGCGATGGCCGGCCTTGCGTTGCTTGCGGTCGGCGTCCCGCTTGGCAGCCTGGGGTACTGGCTGACCACGGGAACATCCACGGCGTTTGATGCCCCGTCATTGATTTCGACCGGCGTCAGCTCGGTCGGCCTGGCTGCACTGGCTGCGATCGTCACCACGGCTGCCACCGTTCCGGTCGCCTGGCTCTACACCCGCTACCCCGGCCTATGGGCGACTTTGATTGAGCGCAGCACCTACATCGGCAGCGCCCTGCCCGGCATCGTGGTGGCTCTTGCGCTGGTGACGGTGGCAATCCGTGGTGTTCCGGGTCTCTACCAGACAACGGCCATGCTGCTCGTGGCGTACGCCATCATGTTCGTCCCCCGCGCGATGGTGTCGGTGCGAGCCGGGCTGGCGCAGGCTCCCCCGCTGCTGGAGGAGGTCTCCCGGTCGCTCGGCCACGGGCGGCTGGAGACGGCTCGGCGGATCACCCTGCCACTCATCGCCCCAGGACTGGGAACCGGTGCGGCCCTGGTGTTCCTGGCCACCGTCACCGAGCTCACCGCTACGTTGTTGCTTGCGCCGATCGGTACCGAGACGTTGGCGACGAAGTTCTGGTCACTCAGCAGCTCGATGGCGTACGGCGCAGCGGCGCCGTACGCGGTTCTCATGGTGGTGATCTCGGCGCCGGCCACGTATCTGCTGACCCGGCAAGCCCGAAAGGAGACAGCGAGATGAGCTCGTTGACTGTCCGCGGGCTGCGGAAGTCTTACGGCACCACAGCGGTTCTGCATGGCATCGACCTGGTCGTCCCGAATGGCAGCTTCACCGCTGTACTGGGACCATCGGGATGTGGCAAGACCACTTTGCTACGACTGATCGCCGGGTTCGCCGACCCTGACAGCGGTACCATCGCGTTCGCGGACACAGTCGTCGCCGGGCCAGGACGACACATCCCGCCGGAGCGGCGGCGGGTGGGATACGTACCCCAGGAGGGAGCGCTCTTTCCTCACCTGACCGCCGCAGCCAATATCACCTTCGGGCTTCCTCGGCCGCAGCGTCGACAGCGCAGCCGGGTTGCTGACCTGCTCGAGCTGGTCGGACTGGATTCCAGCGTGGCTGAACGGTATCCGCACCAGCTCTCCGGAGGCCAGCAGCAGCGGATCGCGCTGGCTCGCGCGTTAGCGCCGGAGCCAGCGCTCGTGCTGCTCGACGAGCCGTTCTCGTCGTTGGATGCGGCCTTGCGGGAAGGCACCCGCCGCGGCGTCGCGAAGGCCCTGCGGGCGTCGGACGCGACGGCTGTGCTGGTGACCCATGATCAGGACGAGGCACTGTCGATGGCTGACCAGGTAGCCGTGATGCGGAACGGGCGGCTGGTCCAGTCGGACGAGCCCAGCGCGATCTACAATCACCCAGCTGATGCCGAGGTGGCACGCTTCCTTGGTGAAGCAGTGATTCTGAACGCGACGGTGTCAGGCGGAGGTGCCGACAGCGCGCTCGGAAGGATACCGCTGACCGTGCCCGCCGCCGATGGTCCCGTGCAGGTCCTGGTGCGTCCGGAGCAGATTCAGCTCACCGATGTGGGCAGCGGCTCTGTGGACGGGATCTCGGCCGAGGTGCTGGAGGTGTACTACTACGGACACGACGCCGCCGTCCGCGCTCAGGTGGCGGACGGCGGCCCGGTGATCATGTCACGCACAGTCGGACTGGACCGGCCTCAACCGGGCTCCGTCGTCGGCGTGAGCGTGCGAGGGACAGCGACCGTGTTGTCAGCGGCCCCGGTCCGTCCAGACCCCTAACGCCCAGGAGTCAGCGGCTCCTTTCGACCTTGTTCATCAGGTTCCTGATCTTCGCCTGGTTCTCCGGCTTCGCCATCTGCTGGCGGCCTTTCTCCATCATCTGCTGCCCCCTGGGGCTTGCGAGGAATGACTTCAGCTTGTTGCCAATGGCCATGATGATCCTGTGCTTTCTGTTGGTGTCAGGTAGGCGGCACACGCTGCCGCCCGCTTTGCGTCAAGCATAGGAGGCGGCTCCATTGCCGCCTCGCGCCCACACCCGAGCCCTCGACGCGCCACCTGGACGATCCTGGGGCTAGCCGGTGCCTAGCGCGGCGTCAAGACCGCTGTGGATGATGGAGGCTGTGAGCAACCCGCACATGACCCAGGCGGTGCAGGTCGACGGTCGTACGATTGCCCTGACCAACCTCGACAAGATCATGTATCCGGCGACGCAGACCACCAAGGCTGACGTGCTGGCGTACTACGCCGAGGTGTCGACGATCATCGTGCCCCATCTCGTTGACCGCCCGGCTACCCGCAAACGCTGGGTCGATGGAGTCGGCACCCCGGAGAGCCCGGGAAAAGCGTTCTTCAACAAGGATCTGGGCCGATCGGCTCCTGAATGGGTGGAGCGCCGCGTGATCAAGCACGCAGACCACGACAACGAGTACCCGCTGGTGAATGACACCGCCACACTGACCTGGCTCGGCCAGCTCGCGGCCTTGGAGCTCCACGTTCCCCAGTGGCGCTTCGGTCCTGAAGGTGGCCCGGAGAACCCGGACCGGCTCGTTCTTGATCTTGATCCGGGGGACGGCGCCGGACTGGCGGAGTGTGTGCAGGTGGCCTCGTGGATTCGCGAGGTCCTGGCGGGAATCGGGATGGATCCCGTGCCGGTCACCAGCGGCAGCAAGGGGATCCACCTCTACTGCGGGTTGGACGGGTCGCTGACGTCGGAGAAAGCAACCGAGCTGGCGCGGGAGCTGGCCCAGGCGCTGGAGGCGAATCACCCGAGTGCAGTTGTCAGCAACATGCGGCGCGCTGACCGGACCGGCAAGGTCTTCATCGACTGGAGCCAGAACAACGGCGCCAAGACGACAGTCACCCCGTACTCCCTCCGCGGTCGGTGGCAGCCGACGGTCGCGGCACCACGCACGTGGAAGGAGCTGGATGATCCCGATCTGGCTCAGCTCGGATATCAGCAGGTGCTGGATCGGCTGTCGCAGCTAGGTGACCCGCTCGCGGCGATGGGTGCCCAGGGACGTTCCGGAGTGCCTGACCGGCTCAGCATCTACCGACGGATGCGGGATGCCAGCAAGACGCCGGAGCCTGTGCCGGCGGAACCGCCGCGCGACCTCGGTGGCCGAACCTTCGTCATCCAGGAGCATCATGCCCGCCGCCTGCACTACGACTTCCGTCTCGAGCATGACGGTGTGCTGGTGAGCTGGGCGGTGCCCAAGGGACCGCCGACCGACCCAGGGGTCAACCATCTGGCGGTCCAGACGGAGGATCATCCGATTGAGTACGGCGTCTTCGAGGGCACCATCCCGCGAGGTGAGTATGGCGGTGGTGAGGTGCGAATCTGGGATGCCGGGACGTACGAACTGCACAAGTGGCGGGAGGGAAAGGAGGTCATCGTCACTTTGCACGGTCGGCCTGGCGGCGGGCTGCAGGGCACCTGCAAGTTCGCCTTGATCCACACTGGCGGAAGGAACCAGCCGGAGAAGAACTGGCTGATGCACCGCATGAAAGCGGACTGATCAGGCGGCACATCAGCTCGGATGCGGAGTCGTCGGGTGCCCGTGCCGTCGGAGGCTCTCGGCTCGTGCCGTCGGAGGCTGTCCGCTCCTGTCGGCTGCCGGCTAGCCCCATGGCAGGCTGTTCACATGGGAGCTCGACCGACCTCGGTCTCGGCGACGGTCATCGACCGGGCCGCCGCCCTCTTGAGCTCAGATGGATCCGCCGTTCGGGTCGAACGCGTCGAGCCGGCCGCTGAAGGGTTCTCGCCGTCGCTGTCGAGCTACCCCTGGCTGGCTCGCCTGGTGCTGGCGGGCTGGGACGACGGCCGCACGGTCATCGTCAAGACGCAGCGTCCAGCCGACCACTGGCGCGGCACCGACACCACACTTCGTGAGCATGCTGCCCTCGATCTGCTGGCGGAGCTGTCCTGCCCGGTGGCGCCCCGGCTGGTGGCCATCGATGATGAGCTGGGCCTGGTGCTGTTGGAAGACCTCGGTCGTGGTCCGGCAGTTGAGGACATCCTGGTTGGATCCGACCGCGGTGCGGCAGTGCGCGCCGTGCTGGGGCACGCCCGCGCGCTGGCGACGATGCAGGCCGCGACCGCCGGCCAGGTTGAGCGCTTCTACGGCCGGGTGGGCCACGGTCTCACGAGCGCCGACGACCGGGTGTGCGTCCAGGTGATGCCGTTTCGGCGAAGATGGGAACGACTGCGTGCCGCCGTCGCCGCAACGGGTCTTCCGGCGGTCGACGAGTGTGCCCCCGACGCAGTCGCCATGTTCGACTGGCTGGATCAGGCGGGCTCACTGCTGGCGCTGACCAACGGTGACTTCATGCCGCAGAACAGCCGCGTCGCCTCATCCGGCGTGCGGCTGCTTGACTTCGAGGGTGCTGGCTTCCAGCATCTGCTGCTGGATGCGGTACATCTGCGGGTGCCCTTCGCGGCTGCGCCGTGCTGGAGCCGGCTGCCTCGTGATGTCGCTGATCTGGCCGAGAGGACGTACCGATCGGCTCTGCTGCCGGCCTTTCCTTCAATGGCCGACGACCGCAACTATCAGACCGGAGTGGCGATGGCCACGGCGGCGTGGGGAGTCGTGCGGCTCACCCGGCTGCCCGACGTGCAGGAGAGCGGTCACCGGCTGGAGCCGACGGGATGGACCGAGCGGGGCCAGCTGTTGCAGCTGATGGTCACCGCGGCGGAGTCGGCTGCAGCGTCTAAGGTCTTGCCGCGGTTCCGTGGCTGGCTGGAGGCCGCCGTTGCGACTCTCGAGCGGCGATGGTCGACGGCTGGCGGCGGTGAGCCGTACTACCCGGCGTTCCGCTGAGCTGATCTGCGCGACTCCGCCTACCCGAACTGGCCGACTGGATCGGGTCTACTCGAATCGGGACGGTTCGCCGGCTCCACGACGTACCACCTCCGGCTCCGGCAGGGAGAAGTCGACGACCGTCGTGGGCTCAGCCCCGCAGTCACCCGGGTCGACTACGGCATCGACTGCGTAGTCCAGCGCTTCCTTGATCTGCCAGCCCTCGGTCATCGGCTCTTCCTCATCCGGCATCAGCAGCGTGCTGGACAGCAAGGGCTCGCCCAGCTGCTCCAGGATCGCCTGCGCGACAGCATGGTCGGGGATCCGAACACCCACAGTTTTCTTCTTCGGATGAAGGAGCCGACGCGGAACCTCCCGCGTGGCGGGGAGGATGAAGGTGTACTTCCCCGGCGTCGCAGCCTTGATTGACCGGAACACGCTGTTATCGACGTGGACGAACTGCCCTAGCTGGGCGAAGTCACCGCAGACGAGAGTGAAATGGTGCCGGTCATCCAATTGCCGAATGGCTTTGATCCGATCGAGACCGGACTTGTTTCCGAGCTGGCAGCCAAGCGCGTAGCAGGAATCCGTCGGGTACGCGATCAGCCCACCCGAGCGGATCATTTCAGTGATCTGGGAGATCAGCCGTGGCTGCGGGTTGTCGGGGTGCACATCGAAGTACTTCGCCATCTCGGCAGCCTAGCCGCGTCCGCCACTTCCAGGCACTGCACGGTCGACCGGATTGTGTGCCGCCAGCATTCGGTGCGCCAGCGTGTTCGGGTGTGGGAATGCTTCAAGGCTAGCCTCCCCCCGCGAGGGGGGGTGGCTAGCCTTGGAGTGGTTGTCCGGCGACGTCCTAGTCTCCCACACGGTTCCCCGTGCAGTACCATCGGCGCTGTGAGGCTTAACTTCCGGGTTCGGAATGGGACCGGGTGTTTCCCTCACGCTATGATCAC
>DASTIW010000021.1:0-7811 GCA_035717205.1 Propionibacteriaceae bacterium
GGTCTAGGGCCCCGGCGCGTCGAGGGTGGCAGCACTAAAACTGGCCGTCACAGCGGCTCGGCAACGAGGCCATCCCCCGACACGACCGAGAAGCCACGGTCAAGCCCATTACCTGGCCGCATCACCGATACTCCCCCAATGCACCGATACTCCCCCAATGAGGCAGCGGAGGGCTTCGGGGCCGGTCATGCCTTCGGCTCGTTTCTTGCGGCAGTAGGCGTGGCCGAGGCGGATCTGGGTGATCGCTATCCGGTGGATCGCGGCGTTGAGTTGCCGGTTGCCGGAAGGCGCTAGCCGGACCCTTCCGGCAGTGTGGCCCGACGACACCGGGATCGGCGCGATCCCGGTGTAACGGGCGAACGCGGCCTCGGAGGTGAACCGGCCCACACCGGCGGTTTCACCGACGATCTTCGCTGCAGTCAACGCACCGACAGCCGGCATCGCCAGCAGCGATGGTGCGGCCTCACGCGTGGCGCGCTCGATCCGTTCGGCGAGGTTGTTGATCATGGTCGTCAGCGCGGCGACTTCGGCCAGCTCGCCGCGGGCGAGCTCGGCCAACAACCCGACCACCCCGCCCTCGCCGACCGTGTCCAGGTGGGCCTGCAGAGCCTGACGGTGCTTGGCCAAGTCAAGGGATCGCGCTTTCGGCGCCCAGGCGGGGTCGAGCTCGTGGACGCGCCACAACAGCCGGTTGATCGTCGCTGTTCTGGTCTTGACCAGGTCTTCTCTACGGTCGATGAGCAGCCGCAGCTGCCGCGAGACCTCGTCGTGGGAGGCGACAGGCAGGTTCGGTTCCCGCAACGCCGCCCGAGCAACCGCGGCCGCATCGATCGGATCCGACTTGCCCCGAGTGCGGGCGATCCGACGCTGCTCGGCCATCATCTTCGGTGGCACCCGCACCACCACCTGGCCGGCGGCCACCAGGTCGCGCTCGAGCCGGGCCGACAGGTGCCGGCGGTCCTCCACCGCCCACCGCAGCTCGGCGCCGAACCGTTCCCGGGCCCACCGGATCGCGGCTTGATGGCCGGCCGTAGTGGCTGGAAAGGTCCTATGGCCGAGCTCGCGGGCGGCCTGGTCGACCCCGACGAAGGTGTGGGTTTTGCTTGTGCACATCGCTTCCGACGACAACCATGAGAGCTGCCTCCTTCACCTAGAAGAGGGACAGGTCGGGCCGGTCGGCGGACAGTCCTTAGTGGGGGCGATGCCACGCTCCTGACTTGTTTCCATAGGGCTAGGCACCCACGGATTCCACGTGGTCTGCTGAGGGTGTCGGCGGGTTCGGCTCGCAGTGCTCCTTGCCGCCACACAGGCTGGCTATCAAGTCACGCCGGCCGGTCCTTCACACCAGCCGCCGGCAGAACGCACGAACGCCAACCCCGGCAGGGGGCGGCAAGCACGCAGTGAGCCAGACGACCGGTGTTCAGGACATACCACCGCATCAGCGGCACCGCCACCTTGACACTAAGGAGCACGCAGTAGCCGACCGTCGCGCGGGACGCGCGCACAGGGGACCCTCGTGCGAGCACGCTGTTGCTGACGCGTTTGGGGTGGCCCTGGGTGGCTGTGGGTTTTCGGCTGGTCTGGCACGGTGCGTTCGACCATTATCGTGCTGGAGCGATGGTCAGGTTGTGATGGCGATCGTGATGAGTGTGGCCGCGGGCAGGGTGGATGATGCGATGGTTCCTTTGATGCTGCCGCCGCGGAGGCGCCAGTAGCCGAGCAGATCGGCTAGTCCCATGGCCGACGAGGCGAGCAGCATGTAGCAGCAGCCGATGATCACGATGGTGGTTCCGGTCGGTACGTCGTTGAAGTTGACGAACCAGAGGCCGGTCAGGGTGGTCGCGCCGGCCAGGGCGTTGCGGGTGCCGAGGCAGAACGACCACAGGTGGACGTTGGCGATGCCGTGGGACTCGATGCCGAGGAATCGCTGGACCCAGGGACGGTCGATCAGGAACGCCTCCAGTGGACATACCGCGATCATGATCAGCGCGGCGAGGCGGCGCTGAGTTGCGCGATGACGTTCATGGCTGTCTGCCCGGGGTGGCTTCGATGAGCGAGATGGTCGAGACCGTGGCGATGATGCGCGTCATCGTGAAGCCGGAGCGGTCGAGCAGGCTGTCGAACTGCCGGGCGGTGCGTTCGCGGCCCCCGACGAAGATCATCATGTCGAGGTCGAGCGTTTTCGCGAAGTGCGGCGTGTTGCCCGGCGGTACCACAGATTCCAGCAGGAGCAGGGTGGCGTTGGTCGGTAGATGGCGGCGGATGCTGGACAAGGCCGCTAAGGCCTGGTGGTCGTCGTAGTCGTGGATCACGCGCCGCATCACGTAGAGATCGCCGTCGTTCGGGGCGGTGTCGAACAGCGACCCGGCCTGGATGCGACAACGAGGGAGGACTCCTGCCTGTCTCAGGTGCTCCTCCGCCCGGTCGACGAGCCCGGGGCGTTCGAGCAGAACCCCCTTCGCGGTGGGCGAGGCCTGAAGCATCCGCGCCAGCAGCTCGCCGTGTCCACCGCCGATGTCGACGATCGTGGAGAATCTGGAGAAGTCGTACACCGCTTCGACCGTCGGCCAGTCGAGAGCGGACAACCGGGTCATGGCGTCGTTGAAGGTGGCGGCGAACTCCGGGTCGTCGTCGAGGTAGTCCCACATGGGCTTGCCGAACTGCATCTTGGCCCCCGGCGTGCCGGTCTCGATCGTGTCGGCGAGCCGACCCCACGGCCCCTGGTAGCGGGGGTCGCCGAGCATCAAGATGACTGGCCGCATCGAGTTGGGTATCCCGGATCGGAGCACGTCCGCCAGCGGGGTCAGCCCGAAGCGTCCATCCGAGCCTTCGGAGAAGACGCCGAACATCGCACACGCCCGCAGCAGCCGATGCGTGGCGTCGGGGTCCGATCCGACCTCGGCGGCGATGTCGGTCGGGGACAGCGGCCCGTCGGCCAGGACGTCGGCAAGGCCGAGTCTGGCCGCGGCGTAGACGGTGTGCGTCGCTATGAACCCCGAGGCGAGCTCGAGCAGCGCGACCGGGGGCGGGACCATGTGCCCTACCAGCCTCTGCAGTTTGGTTCGCACGGCAGTGGCGGCCTGGACGACACGAGCGGGAGGAACTCTGGTCATGACACACTCCGAGTAATGTCAGCCTTACTGACTACCTATTTTGGTCAGCATGGCTGATGACTGTCAAGGGGTTGGCATGGACCTCGCAACGCTCATGTACATCGCTTACCGCGCGATGGACGAGCAGGTCGTGCGCGCAGTACGGGGCGCCGGATTCGAGGTGACCGTTGCGCAGGCCCGGCTGGCCCAGCGGATTGCCGCGGACGGCTCGCGGTTGACCGACCTCGCCGAGCAGGCTCAGGTCACCAAGCAGACGGCGAGCCTGCTGATCGCAGCCTTGGAACGCGAGGGCCTGGTGGAGCGAGTGCCTGATCCCGCCGATGGGCGAGCGCGGCTCATCCGGCTCACACCGAAGGGCCTAAACGCGTCGGCGCGAGCCCGTGAGACGGTGATCAGCGTCGAACACGCCTGGAGGCAGCACCTCGGGCCAGAACTGGCCGAATCACTCACTGAGGCGCTGACAAGACTCCGCGACATCACCGACCCGTACCGATGACACCGGGTCCCGACAGCCTCATCTACCTCGGTCGTCGGAACACGCGGTTGCCGTCGGGCTTATGCGACGCTCCCGCTGAAACGTCGCGGGTCCGGGGCCATCGGCCCCAAGCCCACGACCGTCGCCCGGGTTCGCCGGTTGGCGAGGGTCCCGATGTCTGGTTGGGGTACACCTCAAGCTGACGTCAGGACTCCCCGGCGGGCGAGCGTCAGCTTAGGGTCGGCTGGCGGTTTGATTGACAGCCGTGGTGGCTGGTCTTAGATTTCAACCTGACACTTTGGTGGAGAGGCGGCGCGTGACTGGTCAGCGGGTCGGCTACATCCGGGTGAGCACGCTGGAGCAGAACACCGGCCGGCAACTCGACGGTGTCGAGGTTGACCGGGTCTTCGCCGATCATGTCTCGGGCAAGGATCTGCACCGCCCGGAGCTGGAGGCGATGCTGCGGTTCGTCCGTGACGGTGACACGGTCGTGGTGCATTCGATGGATCGGCTGGCCCGGAACCTCGACGACCTTCGCGGCACGGTCCGTGACCTGACCGCCCGCGGGGTCCGGGTGCAGTTCGTGAAGGAGCAGCTCACCTTCACCGGCGAGGACACCGCGATGGCCACCTTGTTGTTGTCGGTGATGGGTGCGTTCGCCGAGTTCGAGCGGGCTTTGATTCGTGAGCGTCAGCGTGAGGGCATCGCCCTAGCGAAGCAGCGCGGCGCCTACCGGGGACGGCGGCGGTCGCTGACCAGCGACCAGGTCGACCGGTTGCGGTCCGGCGCCGCCGCGGGCCGGGCGAAGGCCGAGCTGGCACGCGAGTTCGGGATCAGCAGAGAGACGGTGTACCAGTACCTGCGGGCGAGTGAGTCAGGGACCGGCACTGCCGGTTCTTCAGCTGCTCGGGGCTGACCGCGCGTACGCGGCAGCCGGCCAGTGCCGCCGCCTGCCAGGGGTCGGGGATGGTCGTGGTGCGCAGGAACAGCCGTAGGGCTTCCCGCTGAGCGGTGTGGCGGAGCCAGAGCCAGGCAAACAGGTTCGCCTGGTCGGCGTCGATGACCGACAGGCTGGTGATGTCGATCCGGCTCAGCGCCCAGGAGATCTCCCACTCGGCGATGGCTCGGCCCTCGTCGTGGAGGGAGACTCCTCCGGGTCGCAGCTTGGCGGGGAGGCGCCACAACACGTTCAAGGTGAGGAGCATCGTGCGGATCAGGTCGTCAGCGCTGTTCGCCGGGGCGGCGGTGACAACGGGGTGCCCTTCGGCGAGGACGAAGTCACGGTGGATGCCGCGGATGACGTCAGCCTCGTCGTCCAGGTCGACACACACCTCCACCCGCGGTGGCTGACACCAGCCTGCGGTGAGGGCCCGGCTAGCGGCCACGGCCGCCGCCGCCGAGGGTACGGAAGGCGTTGCGGGCGATCTCCTCGTCGCACACGGTCCGGCCGGTGCGCTGGCACGGTCGAGTCGCGTGGCAGGTGAATCTGGCCCAGGAACGGAAGTTGCCGTGACAGCACGTGTCGTCGACCAACCGCAACACGTCGCGTTCGGCCTCGGCGTAGATCGGGTGGTATGTCGGGATCACACCCAGCACCGCTGCTGGTGTCAACGGCGCGAACCGGTGATGGGCATACAACCGGGAGTCCAGCATCGGTTCCCGGCGCAGCACCTCGTAGCAGCCGTCGCCCCCGACGAACAGCAGCGCGAAGGTGGTGTCGGGGTCGTCGTGCAGGTGCCGCAGGTACTCGAAACACTCCCGGTTCAGCCATTGGGCCTCGTCAATGATCACCAATCGGAATCGTTCCGACAGGGCCCGCTTCAAAGCCCAGTCGGCGTCAAAGGCGCTGGACGTCGCGCCCACGCCGAGCAGACGACCGAGTTCCTGCCGGACGTAGCGCATCGTCGGCCGGGCGCGGAAATCGGTGCGCACGTGGTCGGGCTCGGCACGATCGGCGATCGCCTCGTCGACGGCGAACGACTTGCCGGTTCCGGCCGGGCCGTAGATGGCGCCCATCGCGACCGCATCGCTGATGTCGCCGATCAGGTCACGGGCATCGAGCAGATCCTCGGTGGCCAGGACCGCCGCACCGGCCAGCGACTGGTAATGCCGGCTCACTGTGCTGCCTCATTTGCCGTGCCAGAGAAGGCGGCGTGAGTGTCGGGGCGGCGCATCCTTGCCGGGATCGGGCCGTAGTCGACCAGGCTTCGGCTGGCCGTTCGGCGCAGAGCCTCGTCGGCTTGGTGAGCCCGTTCGACCGCGGTGGCGTCGGCGGTGTGCGTGGTGGTCGCGACCAGCGGTCCGGGCTGCGTCATCGCCGGGAACCGGGTCCGGCGCCGGGCCGCGGCGGCCCGCTGCGTCTTCGCCAGCCACTTCGCCTCGCTGGCTCGATGCGCCAACAGCCGGGTCACATCGTCGGCCGCGAGCTCGTCGACCAACACCGCCGTAGCCAGATGCTCACCAGCATGAGCACCGGTGCGGAAGACCTCGACCTCGTGGTTGTGGTGTGGCAGATAGCGCACCTCGACGCGCTCTCCGACCCAGCCGCACAACTCGGCACAGTTGTAGACCCGGCCGTCCAGCCGCACACCCCGCTTGGTGATCGTGCGGTCCGCCCGAGCCAGCAGCACATGCCGCAAGTGGCGCGGCGGCACCACTACCAGGGGTGTTGAGTCCGCATTCCACGCCTGCAGCGGCGTGCGACCCCCGAGGCCTTGATGTTCGCGGACCGTGTTGTAGTCCACGACGAACGCAGCGAACAGCTCCACCAGCGCCTCGAGCCCGAGCAAGGGCCCGTCCTCGACCAGACGGCCGTCGCGACCTCGGGCACCATGCACGAACCCAGGCAGGGTCGCGAGAAACAGCTGCTCGATGCTGGAGTTCATCCGTTCGACGCCGCCCTTGAGGTGCGGGGTGTAGGCCGGCAACGGTTTCGCGTCGATCGCCAACGATGCCGCCGCCAGACCAACCGCGGACGCCAAGAACTCCTTGCCGCGGTCGAACCTGATCGCTGCCGGCACACCGCCCATCGGCCCGTTCGGTATATCCACGTCTATCGCGGCGCGTAGCGCGGCAAGCACGCTTTCCTGACTGGGCGTCACTGCGATCGCCCACCCCAGCAGCGCACGAGTCGCCTGATCCAAGAACAGCGTCACCCACGGCATCACCACCCGCTGGTCCGGGAGCTGGACGTGCACGGCGAGCTGCGTGTGATCGGTCTCCCAACACTCGTTGCGGCGGCGACCAGCAGGCCGCGGCAGATAGGTGTCAAAGTCACGCCGCGTGCGTTCGCCCGACTTCGAACCAGCACGCCGCCCCGGTGGCAACACTCTGGCAAACGCGGCCCGGAACACGCTCACGCTCGGAGTTGGCCGGCCTTCCACGATGCGTGCTTTCCACAGCGCTGAAACATCGCCCCGGTGGTACGCCAGCTCGACGACGTCGTCTTCGGTGATGAGGAACGACGCGCGGGGCTTGCGGGTCAACCGATCCTCAGACTCGGCAATCTCCAGCCACCGCCACAGCGTCCTCACCGATACCCCGAGCTCGGCCGCAGCCGCCTCCACGCGCCATGTCGGCAACGTCTGCGTGCGACGCACCCCCAGCAGCGCGGACACCACGCTCGCGCGAAGCTCGCCCGGCACGTAGCTCGTCTTGAACGTCTTTGAATCTGACACCCGCCCGCTCCCGTCCCGAGCGCGCAGCGGCCGAGGGACGGCGCGATCACCACACGCCACAACCACCGGCCTATACCCGCGCTGTCAACTTCGCCAGCGGTGTCACTGACAACTTCGCGGGGGCTCACAGTTATGGCCAGCTGGAGCGTCCGTCACGCTCGAGGGGACGACTTGCGGACATGATGCCGGCCGCTTGGGTGGTACCTCAGGCAATTGACAACGGCAGAAACGGTCTGGGTCCCGGTGGCGCAGGTTCAGGGCCGACGCTGCTGTTCGGCATCGGGAAGCGGCGTGGCCGACCAACTGGCGAGCAGGTGAAGGGTGTGCTCGTGGGTGGTGCCGGGTTCGGCGGTGTAGATGTTGAGTGATCTAGCAGCAGGTGGGGTTGGCGAGCTCGGCTGACTGATAGGTGAGCTCGAGGTAGTCGACCACGGGATGCTGGAGCCCTTTCAACACTTCATGGCGGCTGCGGACATCGTGAGCGGCCCAGAGGGTGTGGAATTCGGCGCTGACAGTGGAGAGGTCTCCGACGAGTTCACAGAGTGC
>DASTIW010000022.1:0-68269 GCA_035717205.1 Propionibacteriaceae bacterium
GCTTTGACTGTCATGGTGTCGACCGCCCCAACGGCGTTGGTCACCCTGATCACATCACCACCGATGATGTCGGGCGTTACACCAGTCCAGCAATCACCTGGCAGCGGGGCACCGAGGGGACCATGGTTGACCTCGAGGCCAACGCCTTCTGGTGTCGTGACCGCTGGCCCGGTCGTCGTACCGATGACTACCCCATTGCGCACGACCTCGACGGTAAGTTCTTCGCCCGGCTCGTAGCCAACGGCGACGACCATATCCCGGTTGGGGAATGCGCTGATGTTCGTGCCAACTGTCACCGCGGCGCTCGCCGGCTGAGTCAGCATCAAGCCCGGCAGCGCAACCGCCGTGGCAATCAGCGTGCTCACCGGTGCAGCTGCGAGCAGCCGAAATGCCCGACGTGGGCGCTTGACGCTCTGGGATTGTCCTCGGTCGGCGTGTGTATTCACTATGGGCAGCTGTCCCTGCGTTGAAGCATGGTTGCCGCGGAACGGATGGTCAAAAGCAGACATCGATGTCCCCCTTTTGTTGATGTGGTCCCCATCGTTGGAGACCTCCCCTGTCGCGGACGGCTCCACGACTTCTTCAAGAGTGAGGCATCGCCCTTGCAGCAAAAACCCCCTCGTGAGGGATGACCGCACCCCCAACTGGGGGGGTCGGGTGAAGCATTAGTTAGTCAAGGAAACGACTGAAAGGGCCCGCCCCAAATCTGGAGCGGGCCCTTCGGTGATGATCAACTGCGAGAGCCTTTGAGCAAGCAGGTTCTCCGCGTGGTCCTTAAGCGGTGGTGAAGCTCCAGCTGATGGAGGTGAGCGGGTTGAGCGCGCCGTCGCGAATCTTTGTCGAACCGCCGCTCAGAGTGGCGGTGTACTTCGTCCGGGCAGCCAGCGTCACGCCTGGGTTCAGGACAGCGACGCGAGTGGTGGCGTTGTAGGTGACGGCAGCGGAGACTGTCGTACCCGTGCTGCTCTTCAGTGTGAAGGTGGTGCCGCTGACACCGGCAACGTTCTCGCTGAAGGTGGCAGTTACGTTCGCGGTACGGCTGACAGCCGTCGCATTGAGGGCCGGCGACTTCGTGGTCACGGTCGGCGCCGGACCTGTGGTGAAGTTCCAGGTGACCGGAGTGGCCGTGCCGCTGACCAGCGGGTTGTTGGAGAAGTCACGGATTCCGGTGGTGGATCCGACCAGCTTTGCGACGTACTTGGTGTCCGGGCTCAGGCTGGCGGTCGGGTTGAGCACCCACTGGTTGGTGTAACCGTTGCGGGTGACCGTTGCCGGGACGACGACCGTCGGAGTGCTCGCCTTCGCCAGCGTGAACGTATTGGTGCTGACGCCCAGAACCGACTCGCTGAAGGTAGCCGCGACATTTGCAGTCTGGCTGAAGCTCATCGCGTTCACCCCAGGCGTACGGGCACTGACGCTCGGACGAACGGTGTCGGCAGCACCCAGATGCCAGGAGAAGCTGGACGCCGTCAGCAGCGGACTGACATTGCCGGCGGCATCGGTGGCGCGGACATTGAACGTGTAGTTTCCGTCTTGCTGGGCGTCGTAGGTGATCCCGGAGACGCAGGGCGCCCAGGAAGTGTTGCTCGGGATGAGCTGGCACTCGAAGGTCGACTGCGGCTGATTGCTGGTGAAGGTGAACGTGGGGGTCCGGTCCGCCGATGGGTTGGACGGGAAGGGTGCCACGACGGTTGCCAGCGGAGCGGTCGCATCGACGGTGAAGGTGAGCGTGAGGGAGGTCAGGAACTCGGGCGCGGCCGCATCGGTGGCGCGAGCCGGGTTGGCGATTCTGGCCTGCACCCGGTGCACACCGTTCGGCAGCGCCACCGGCAGGGCAGCCGAGTACTTGCCACCGACGGTGCGGGTGGTCACGGCGGGTGTGGTGGCGCCGTCGACCATGAGGCTGACGTCGGTCTCCGTGGCACCCAGACCAGGCACGCTGCCGGCCAGTGTGGGGGTGGTCACCCGGGTGATGTTGTCGGTCGTCGATTTTCCGCTGTCGCTGGTGCTGACCAGATCCGGAGTTGTGGGCTCGCCACCGGACCCGTTGAAGATCCGCCCCTGCACGGTGAACGTGCTGACCTTCAGAGTGTCGACTCCGGGACCACCGGCGTCGGGGCCATCAACTTGTACGAAGTTGTTGCCGCTCGGCGCCCCCGTCACAGGCCGTGCCGTGTTGATGTCACCGATGGTGCCGGCTGCGGCCCCGATCTGCCTGAGGAAGGTGGACGTGGTGCCGGCAGCGTTGTCGCCGAGGAAGGCTCTGCCGACTCCCGCCCAGTCGCAGGGGGAACCCGGTGCCGCGTCGCACACGCCGGCGTCGATCGTCTGCCGGATGAATCCAAGGCTGGGGTTCTTCTTGTCCGCCTCGGCGACGAAGGTATGTACACCGTACGGATGGGTAATCGTGTAGGTCTTGCCCGCGACGAGGTTGTCGACATCGAAACGCAGCCGGCCGAAACCCATCTGCTCACCGGGAACAACAGCGCCGTTCATGTGAGCACCCTCGAGAGCGGCCTCGTACAGTCCCAGGTTCTCACCAGTTGCCTCGGCGGCGAACCAGAATGCCTCCTCCGGAAAGTTGTCCGGGTACGCGGCCGGGGCGCCTGCGTTCGGCGGCTCACTCAAGCAGCCTTGTCCGGCCTGATAGCAGAACTGCAGCTTGACGGTTCCGTCGGAGTACCAGGTCGGGAATCCGTTCTGAGGATCGACCGGCCCCATCCCGGCGACGGCGGCCTGGGCCGGCAGCACCATCAACGGCGCCGCCGCGGCCGCGAGCAGCGTGCTGACGGCGGCGGTCGCGAGGCGGCGGAAGGCTCTGCGCGGACCCTTGGTGGCTTTGGTGGACGTGGTTGTGCGCGACTGGCCTGGCTCGGTGCCGATGGCAGCGCGGTGCGGACGTGTAGAAACAGACATCTTTGTCCCCCCTATAGGACAGGTCATCCAGCGGCCTGGAGACCCAACGGTGTCGTGGACGGCTCCACGAGCACCTCAATAGTGCGGGACCGCCAGGTCTCTGCCCAACCCCTTGCTAGGGGATAGCGAGACCCCCAAGGTGGGGGGTCGATTTCGCTATCTGATCCGAAACTGTCGTTACGTCCACCGCTGGCACCGGCCGGTTGTTGTGCTGCGACCCGGATAACACTTCATGCCCCGGTGAACTCGCTGAGGAGCATGGCGCAGGCGAAACCGATCGCTGTCGCCAGCGCAACCCGCGGTCCCCCGTGCTCCAGCGCCTCCGGAAACATCGTGTCCGCCAGCATGGCCAAGATGCCGCCGGCCGCCAACGCCAAGATAGCGCTGGTGAGCCCCGGGGACAGCCCGGCCAGCAGCGCATACCCGCCCACGGTGGCGACGATGCACACCACCGCGACCGCCGCCCAGACACCGATGATGTAACCCCGCGAGCGGCCCTCCTCGCGCATGGCTGCAGCACTTCCCAGACTCTCCGGGACATTGCTGAGGAAGACAGCGGCCAGCAGTACCAGCCCCAGGCTTGGGCCCTCGGCGTGCAGGCTGACCCCGATCGCGATACTTTCCGGGATGCCGTCGATCAGCGCGCCAACCAGCAGGGCTGTACCGGCAACGGCGGCGACCTTCGGGCTCTCGGTCTTCTCTGCGGCTCCGGGCACGACGTCGGTGGCGTCCCGGCCAGTGCGCTTGGGTGACTTGGCAGCCATCCGCTCCAAGCCCACGTCGGCGGCCACATAGATGACGGCACCGAGCAGGAATCCTCCGATGGCGTAGACGGCGCCGCCCTTGTCGAACGCCTCCCGCATCAGGTCGAAGGTCAACGCGGATACCAGCACGCCCGCCCCGAAGGCCACCACACCAGCCACCAGGCGGCGCGAGGGTTTGGTGAAAAGCCCGAGGACGACGCCGACAACAAAGCTCGAGCTCGCCAACGCTCCGTATAGCAGGGCTGTGCGCATGTCTCCCGCCTCCTTCGTGTCACCGGGAACCTACTGCCATCCTCCAGACTTGGCGACGGCGGCTCCGCCGTGGTCAGGACCTACCGCTCAGGTAGCGCCTGCTCCACGGTGATGGCTGACATTCCGGTCGACTGATGACCATGATCATTCTCAGCCGGCGTCGGCGAGATGGCCGAAAACGACCACGTTGCTGAGATAGTGCTTCACCGGATCGAAGGGCCCGCCACAGGTGACCAGCCGGATCTCCGATCTCGTGAAGCTGCCGCGGTAGACCTTCTCCGTCGGGAACCGGTTCTTGGGATGGACCGCGACGTCATCGACGACGAAGGTGATCTTGGACTTGTCCTCTCGGGTGATGTGGATCTTCGCTCCCGGCTTGACGGCCCCGAGGTTGTAGAAGACACCGGGGCCTCTTGTGCTGTCGACATGCGCGCCAAGCACCGCCGGGCCCAGCTGTCCAGGGGTCGGGCCGCCGCTGTAGAAGCCCACCTCATCGGCGCTGCCGGGGACTTCGAGAGTGCCGTCAGCAGCGACGTGCAGGTCGACGAAGTTCGCGGACCGCACTCCGATCGACGGGATTTCGAGTCGGGTGGGTACGGACGCCGGGAGGAACTGCCCGATTCTCGAGCGTGGTGCAGTCCCTGGTGCCGCCGACTCGGCAGCCTTGGCTTTTCCGGTGTTCGGACTGATCCTCTTCGCTCCGCTGGCGTCCGCGGCAGACGAAGAGGCAGCCGACGATGCCGGTGCTGGCGTGCTGCTCGTCGGTGCGGCCTGAGCAACCTCCAACGGCTGCGGTGGGCCGTCACCGCCCCGAGTGCCGGCGACCAGGGCCAGGATCCCGACAACGGCGAGCACCAGGGCGAGCGCCGCGGCACCAACGGTGCCACGGCGCCTACCCAGAAGGTTCTGAATCATCAGACCTGGGCGCGGATACGACGTACCGCGACTGCGGCCCAGCCGGCTGCGGCGAGGATGGCGGCACCGCCGAGGCCTACCAGCCCGTTGTCCTGGCCGCCGGCGGCTCCGCCCTGACCGGTCTGCATGCCGCCAGTCGGCGCCTTCGACAGGACACCGCAGAGGGCAGGATCGGTGGCCTCAGCCGGCAGCGACGGGTCCAGATCGCTCTTGGCATTGCCGCTGTACTTGCCGTCGTCGTTGTGGTCGACGCCGTGGATGACCACCACGGCTTCGCCGTCAGCGATCGCCGAGGCGACGCCGCTGTCGACGGTGATGCTGCCACGCTCGTAGCTGATCTCGCCGCCGGATGCCGTGTCGAACCGATCAACCGCCAGCGCGCTCTTGGCGCTGGTGTCGCCGGTCTTGGTGAGCGAGACCACCACCGGACCGTACGCCGGCACGCCCTCGCTGGTGGTCAGCCGACCGTTTCCATCACTGTCGTCATCGCTGGTCGGGCACTCGTGCCGAGCGTCTGCACCGAAGTGGATGTGGGCAGCGTGCGGCTGGTCGGCCAGCAGGCCCATCGCGGCCATCGTCACGGTGATCTTCGTGCCCTTGACCTCCACCATGGCCGTGCCACTGCCGTCCACGCCGTTGCCGGCGACAGGCGCAAGATTGGCGTTGACGCTGCCGGTGGCGGCCAACGCCGGGCCGGCTCCGAGCGCCAGTACTGCCGTCGCACCGATCGCCGCTCCAGCGAGCGAGTAAGTCCTCCGCATGGTTCCTCCTGAAATGGGCTTGGGGGTGACCGATCGAACCCCCGAACCTGCCGGAGACAGTCACCATTTGCATCCAGTTCGGAGTAGGCAACGCCGCGGATGGGTCGAATCGGCGAACCACCCCGGTATGCGCCTCCTTCACGGATGAGCGGGCCGGCGGTTCAGGCCGACGTTTTGCCGTCTGTGCGGAGAACCGGGTCACCATTGAGTGCGCGAGACAGCAGCTCGATGACCCCCGTACGCGTCACCTCGCGGGGGTTGGGGTAGCTGTCGGAGACCGCAAGGTCGGCCGCGGCTGGGATGTCGACGGCAGCGAAGCCGATGTCGCGCAGCGCCGTTGGTCCGCCTAGCTCGCGAACCAGCGACTGCACGGCCGTCGGTGCGTGATCACTGTGCATGACGGCGGCGATCCGGTCCATCGCGACGGCCGCCGCGGGTTCGTTATAGGCCATCGCATACGGCAGCACCACGGTGTGGGTTGGGGCGTGCGGCAGGTTGAACGCCCCGCCGAGGGTGTGACACAGCTTGTGGTGCAGGCCCATTCCCACGGCGCCCAGGCAGCCGCCGGCCAGGTAGGCGCCGTAGAGCAGGTCGGAGCGCCCGTCGAGGTCGTCTAGATTCGCGCGTTCGGCGTGCAATCCATGGTCGAGCGATCGGATGGCATCCAGCGCCATCGCGTCGGTCCGCTCCGTTGCCTGGTTGGAGTACAGCGCCTCCACTGCGTGTGCCATGGCGTTCACCGCGCTCGTTACGGTGACCGACCAGGGCAGCGTGGCGGTGAGATCGACGTCGTAGAGAACTGCGTCAGGCAGGATGGCAGGATCGGATCGGGTCGTCTTCGCACCGCCGGACGTCTCCCCCAGTACGGGTGTGCGCTCAGAACCGGCGTACGTGGTGGGCACGACCAGGTGCGGCACCCCGAGCCTGGATGCGACCGCCTTGCCGAGACCGGTGGTGGATCCGCCGCCCACCGATACGACCCCATCGCCTCCAAGGTCTCTCACCAGGTCGACCGCCCGCGTCGTCACCTCGATCGGCGTGTGCGGTACCGCGCCGGCGAAGCGGCCAACTGCCCGGCCTTCGAGCAGTTCAGCCACTCGATCGGCGAGGTGGGCGTGGCCCGGGGTGCTCAGCACAACGACCCGGCGCACAAAGAGACGGTCGATCTCGGCGCCGACCGTGGTCAGGGTGCCGACGCCGAAGACCACTCGTTGAGCAGCGTCGTCAGAGACGAACGACCGCATCGGCACCTCCCGCTACATTTCCCGTCGACGGTAGCGTCCCCCTGGCGCCGACGCGGCTGCGGGTGGAACCTTGGGGTGTGAACCGGGAATCAACCTCGAATGGGGAGCCGCTGCCATGAGCCAGGTCAGTCCGCACGGGTTGCACCATGTGACCGCCATCGCCACCGACCCGCAGTCCAATGTTGCTTTCTACACTCGTGCGCTTGGGCTTCGGCTGGTCAAGCAGACTGTCAACTTCGACGCGCCCGAGACGTATCACCTGTACTACGGCGACGAGAAGGGCAGCCCGTCGAGCCTGCTGACGTTCTTCCCGTGGCCAGATGTCCAACCTGGACGCCAGGGTGCGGGCATGACGACAGCGACGGCGTTCAGCGTCCCGGCCTCCTCGCTGGGTTGGTGGCATGAACGCTTCAAGGCGCTTCAGATCGACGTGGACCCACCTCGCACCCGTGACCAGGACGAGGTACTCACTTTTCGTGATCCGGACGGCATCGTGATCGACCTGGTGGCCTCGGACGGTGACCATCGATCCGGCTGGGACGGCGTGGCCGACATCCCCGCTGAGCACGCGGTCCGCGGCCTGCACGCGATCACCCTCTCGGAGCGACAGCTTGATCCCTCGGCCACCATGCTGACCGACCTGCTCGGCATGAGCGTCGCCGGTGAGGAGGGTGACCGAGCACGGTTTGGAATGGCGGGCGGCGCTCCAGGAGCCCTTGTCGATGTGGTCGGCGGAGTGAAGGACCGTGGTTTGCAGGCCGGCGGCACCGTGCATCACGTCGCCTTCCGGGCGCCGGACCTGGCCACGATGAAGGTCTGGCAGCAGGAGCTCATTGAACGCGGCGTGTCGGTGACTCAGATCTTGGACCGGCAGTATTTCAAGTCCATCTACTTCCGGGAGCCTGGTGGCGTGCTGTTCGAGATCGCTACCGATGCCCCTGGTTTCGACGTCGACGAGCCGCTGTTAGAACTCGGCCGGCACCTGAAGCTGCCACCGTGGCTGGAACCAAATCGACAGCAGATCGCATCGGCTCTGCCGCCGCTGCAACTCGACGTCGACGTGCCGTGACAGCACCCGCGGAGCTGAACCGGCCGCATGTCTACCTGCCGGCCGAAGGAGAGCCGACCGGTCCGCCGCTGCTTCTGCTTCACGGCACCGGAGGCGACGAGCATGATCTGTTGCCGTTGCGGGGCCACCTGTCTTCGGCTGCGGCCGTGCTCTCGGTTCGTGGAACCGTACTGGAGAACGGGATGCCCCGCTTTTTTCGTCGGCTGCGCGAAGGCGTGTTCGATGAAGATGATCTTCGGCGACGGACCGACGAGCTGGCCGACTTCGTGCTGTTGGCCAGCGGCCTGTACGGGATCGAGCCGGGGTCGCTGGTTGCGGTCGGGTTCTCCAACGGGGCCAACATCGCCTCGGCGATGCTGTTCCAGCGTCCCAACGTGCTCGCCGGCGCAGTGCTGATCGCGGCCATGGTTCCGTACGCCGATCCGCCCGCGGCGGACCTGACCGGCAAGCCGGTGATCATCTCCAACGGTGACCGGGACTTCATGATCACGGCCGACATGACGAAACGCCTGGCCGACCAGTTGCTGAACAGAGGCGCCGAGGTAACCGCCATGCCGCACGCAGGTGGTCACGAGATCGACGCGACCCTGCTGCCCCAGATCCGCACCCTGATCGAAGGAGTGCACCGGTCCGGCCCCACACGCTGAGGCCTGTTCAGCCCGCTCACGCCTGGCCCTATTGAGGTGTCGCATCCTGGACGCCCGGATACGCGCGTGGATCCGATTACGCCGCGGAGATCATCGGAAAGCGGTCTCGACGATCGAACCTGTGCCGTGGACCGGTCAGAAGTTTGGCCCGGTACGCCAGGACATCTCTTGCAGCGCCCACGTGTTGCCGTCAGGGTCGGCGAAGTGCGCGTACCGAACACCACCGCCAGCGGAATCGTCGACTTCGCCCACCTCGACGCCTCGGCCGACCAGTTCGCTGCGGGCAGCGTCGATATCGTTGACGACAAGATGCAACCCACGGAGAGTGCCCGGGGTCGTGTCGAGGTGCTGAAGTCCCGTACTGAGCACGATTGAGCAGGCTGAGCCGGGCGGAGTCAACTGGACGACCCGCACACCCTGGGCGGGTCGAACGTCCACATCGGCGACGAACCCGACGAAATCTACGTAGAACGACTTTGCGCGATCCACATCGGCGACCGGAACCGGCACCAACTCCAGCTTCATCTCCATCCCCAGCACCTCTCCCTCGTTCTAGACGTCAGCCCTTTTCGGCGCCAGCAGTCAGGCCTCCGGTGAGCAGTCTCTCAGTGGCGAAGAACAAGATGATGATCGGCAAGGTGAGCACCACCGATCCCGCCATCAAGACAGTGGTCGGAATCTCCACGCTGCCTGAAAGCTGGGACAAGCCCAGCGAGACGGTCCAGCGTTCCCGCCGGTCGACCAGGAAGAGCAGCGCGAACAAGAACTCGTTCCAGGCGATCATGAAAACGAACAGCCCCGTGGCCATCACCGACGGCAGCGCGAGACGAAGGCTGATCCTGCGTAGCACCCCGATGCGCCCGAGCCCGTCGACCAGACCGGCCTCCTCGACCGACACAGGCACCGTTTCGAAGTAGTTGCGCAGCATGTAGATGGCCACGGGCACGGTCTGCGCGGTGTACACCAGCACCAGGCCCAGCAGTGAGCCTCGCAGACCGATGCGGGTGAACAGTACGAACAACGGGATGGCCATCAAGATCGCCGGGAACAGGTAGGCCGCCAAGAACAGGCTGCTGACCTGGCGGCGACCGAAGAACGGGAGTCGGGCGATCGCGTATGCCCCTGGAATGCCGATCACCAGGCTCAACAGAACCGAGGCCAGGGACACGATGGCGCTGTTGATCAAGAATCCGCCGAAGCCCTGCCCACCGGCCGCGGTCGAGGACAGCACGGAAGCGTACGTCCTCAGGGTGAACTCCGACGGCGTCACGATAAGGGAGTTGGGATTGGCCAGCAGCGCCTCGATCGGCTTCAAGCTCAGCAGGGCCATGTAGTAGAAGGGCGCCAGGGTGGCGACCAGGAGCAGTGCGATCACCACCCACCGACCGATACCGAACGTACGGCGCTGGATGCGGTCCGTGGTCCAAGCGCGTCCGGTCGGCGGCCGACGCGGGGCGCCGACAGCGGAGCCCGGCTGCGTCGGGGTCTGGGCGATCTGGGCCGTCATGCCCGCTCTCCTCTGCGTCGCAGAATCAACAGATAGCCGGCCAACAACACGATCAGCACCAAACTCATCACCACCGACTGCGCCGCGGCGGCGCCAACGTTGCGTTGCACGGTGAGCAGGTTGTAGATCTGCACGCTGGCTACGCCGGTGCCTGCCGCTCCTCCGGTCAACAAGAAGATGTCGTCGAACTCGTTGAAGGTCCAGATGGTTCTGAGCATGGCCAGCAGCCCGATGATGGGCATCAACTGCGGCAGCACGATGAATCGGAACGACTGCCAAGGCGTCGCACCATCCACCAACGCCGCCTCCTCCGCCTCGGCGGACATCGCCTCCAGCCTCGCCATCAAGAACAGGAACGCGAATGGGAAGTAGCGCCAGCCCTCGAACGCGATGGCTGTCAACAGCGCGGTGGGCACCGGCATTCCGAGCCATTCCCCGCGTGCCTGAGACACGAAGGCGATCGGCTCGTCCCAGCCGAGCAGGTTCACCCCGATCTGGTTGATGATGCCGAACTGCGGGTTCAGCATCGTGCGCCAGATGAACGTGACCGCGACTACCGGGGCAACGTAGGGCAGCAAGAAGGCGGCCCGCACGAAGGTACGGCCGCGAAACGGCTTTCGCACCGCCATCGCGGCCAGCACTCCCAGACTGATCGACAGCACCACCGATCCCAGCGTGTACACGAATGTGGTGGCCAGACTGGACCACAAGGCTCCCGAGCCCACCACGCGCTCATAGTTGGCCATCGTCAACTCGGCGAACGGGTCGGCTCGGCCGATCTGGATCAGCCGAAGGCGCTGGAACGAGATCAACACCGACCACAGCAGCGGAAACACCACGATGGCCACCACGATCAACAGGGTCGGCGACATCAGCGCCAGTCCCAGCCGGGCGTCACGCTGACTGATGGTGCGGCGCCGGCCGGTCGACTGCACGCCGAGGGTCGTCATCGTTCTCTCCTGGTGATCGGCTTGATCTGAAGGACTCCCCCGGCCCGGAATCAAGCAGGAGAGGGATGCACCGCGGGCCGGACCGGGTGTCGGCCCAGCCCGCGGTCCCGGTGGACTAGCCGCCGACGTCGGTCTTGATCTGCTCGGCCTGCTCCTGCGCCTTGCTGGCGGCATCAGCGGCGCTGACGCCGGAGTTCAGCATGCTCGCCAACGCCTGCGGGATCACGAACTGGCCACCCACTGCGCCGGCCAGCGCTCCCTGTCCCTGCGGGATGCCCCAGCGGTTGAAGGAGCCCGGGACAGCAGCGATTGCGGTCAGGGTCTCGGCGGGGTAGATGGAGGACAGCAGGGCTTTCTTGTCCACGCCCGCCTGCAGTTTCTGCCACGCCTGGACGTATTCCTCGGGGTTATCGGCATTGCCTTTGCGGACCGGCAGCTTGCCCTCAGGGGCGATACCCAGCCACTCCGGGTAACCGTCGCTCATCATGTAGGTCACCAGATCCTGTGCCTTGGGCGAGGCGTCCTGCAGCACGCTCCAGCTGACCACCTCACCGAACGCGGCCGGCTCGGCACCGCCTGGCCCTTGCAGAGTGGTCGCCACACCCGTGTTCTCGACCAGGAAGTTCCGGTCCTTCTTGCATTCTGGGCAGGTCGGCAGCGCGTCGTTGCGGAGGCCGGCCAGCTCGTCAAGCATGAAGGAGGACCAGATCGTCATGCCGGCGGTGCCGGCGAAGTATCCGGCCCGGGTGGTGTCGGCGTCCTGATTGCCCTTGACCGAGTAGTTCTTGATGAGGTTGGTGTAGAAGGTCATCGCCTCCTGGCACTGCGGACTGTTCAGGGTGACATCCCCGGCATCATTGGTCAGTTGGCAGCCGTTGGCCATCGCCACGTGCTCGAACGTCTGCTGCGTGAACGAGTCGGCTGGCGCCGTAGCGGCGACGATGCCGGCCATCTTGCCTTTGTTCAACGCCTTGGCGGCGGCTTCGAGGTCGGCGAAGGTCTTCGGCTCAGCCACGCCCGCCTTCGACAGCAAGTCCTTGCGGTAGAAGAGCAACTGCGCCCAGGCATCGCTTGGAACTGCCAGCTGTTCGTCCTCGGCCTTGGTAAGTTCAAGCGTTCGGGGGAAGAAGGTGTCGGCCCCGAGCTCCGCCACGATGGCGGCCGCCGCATCGCGGTCAAGGAGATCATCGGTGGCCAGCTGGTTCATCCCGTTGAGCGACAGGGCCGCGATAACGTCCGGCCGGTCGCCGGCGGCCTCAGCTGAGGCGATCACCGTGTTGATCTGATCCTCGGCGATGGCGACGAGCTTCACCGTCGTCCCCGTGGATTTGCCCCACTCGTTGAGGATTGCCTGCTGAGTCTTGACCCGGTCCGCGAGGTCTTCAGTGGTCCATACCAGCAGAGTGCCGTCGTCCTCCGCGGCACCCTCCCCACCTTCGCTGCCCGATCCGCCCGAGCCACCACATCCAGCGGCTAGCAGGGCGGTGACCGCCAACGCGGCCATCCACCGTGATCTACGCAATGCCATCTCCTTCGCTGCTGATCTTGAGTCGGGGCGACGCCTGCGCAACAGGCGAGTGAGCACTCCACTGGCGTACTGGTTCCCAGTGGCGATCATTACAACCCGTTTTTGTGCCCGGCGACAAGGAACACAGCCAAGTTGTTAACTTCGCAGGTCGATCAACTCCTCAACGAATGCGCACTCGTACAGGCCAGGGACATCTGAGGATCCTGGGCGAGGGTAGATCCGGCTGGCTTTGCTACCTGCGCGGCACGACACAAGCAGTGACACGACGCCGAAGATCTTGTCGGCAGCGGGAATCCCATGGTGACCGGATGGTTGTCGGCAATGGTGGCCGCCAGCATGATGCGGGTCGCCCCACGGAGTCCCGCACATCCGTGCTACCACTCATGTGGATGCAAAGTCCTCGACGCACATTCAAGGATGGCAACCGACCCTGTCAGGTGCGGCCACGTGCTGCTCCGCGGCTGTCCGACATGCCTCTGTACTGGCGTGTCCGCCTGATCAACGGCCTCGTCTGCGCGTAAACCAGGGCACCCGTACGGCTGCGGGACCGTCTTGCAAACCATCGATCTCGACGTCAAGCTCTCCGTCGTCCGCGTCGAGGAATCCCGTGCCGCTCAGCAGTTCTGCCCGTCTCGAATCGGCGGTGCTGGTGTCAAAGCGCAGCGTCGTCCGTCCCACCTGATCAATCAAAGCGACTAGGCCGTCCGGGGTGCTCAGCCACCGCAGCCAGGGCGCCTCACTGGGTTCGGCGATCGGATCGTCGAGGCGCTCCGCTGTTCTGATGGTCTCCGCCATGGTTGACATCCAGCGGCCGAGGCCGCGCAGCGACGTCTGCTGGATCGCCGGGATCTCACCATCGGCGGTCGGACCGACGTTGAGCAGAAGCCGGCCGCCACGGGACACCACATCTCCGAGCAAGCGAGCGAGCTCATGTCCGGAGAGCACGACACTCGCGTCCTCGACCTGGTTATAGCCGAAGGAGAAGCCGAGCCCTCGGCATTGCTCCCAGTTGGTCCCAGTCTCCACGGCAGTGCCCTGCTCGTACTCACTGGTCCGGTAGTCCCAATGGGTCTCGCCCCAGCGGTCGTTGACCACACCGTCGGGGTTGTGCGCATAGAAGGCGTCGAACAACTCATGCAGTGACCAGGTGCCGGTCCGCTTGCCGGAGTCCGGCCAGTTGATGTCGTTCCAGAGCACGTCGGGGTCGTAGCGGCTGATCAGGTCATGAACGTGCAGCAGCGCGTAGCAGTTGTACGCCGCGTCGTTGGGCCGCAGACTGCCGACCTCGGCACCACTCGTGTGTGGCGGGAAGTTGCTGATGCTCCAGTCCAAGCCGCCCGAGTAGTAGACGCCGAACCGCAACCCAGCCGCCTGGACTGCGTCCCCGATCGCCGCGACGAGGTCCCGACGCGGTCCTCGATGGACCGTGTTCCGGGTCCCCGTGCCGGGTGCGTCCCACAGCGCAATGCCATCGTGGTGCTTGGTCGTCGGGATCACATACTGCGCCCCTGCCTCGCGGAACAGCCGCACCCACGCCTCAGGATCGAAACGGGAAGCGGTCCAGGAGTCCAGGAAGGCGTCGTAAGGCGCGTCACCGTAGGTGACCCGGTGGTGCTCGGCGGCAGCGCTGCCGGGGATGCGGATCGTGTTGCCGTACCACTCGGCGTACGGGTTGTGCGCGAACCACTGATCGTCCGGCACCGCGCCGAGCGCTCCGCTCGGCTCGGCCCACGCTGGGACGGAGTAGGCGCCCCAATGGATGAAGATGCCGAGCTTGGCCCGAGGCAGCCACGCGGGCAGGGGACGCTGCAGATCGGCCCAGTCGCGGGCGTCCGCCAGCCTGTCATCCACGGTCATATCCGCCTCCGGTTCCACACGTTCCTACCACCCTAGTGACGTGCACCCGACGGCCGCCTCAGTCGCCGTCGACCCGGGTGCGGCTCGTCGGACCCTAGATGTCTGGATCCACGCTGTCGCGCGCCGGTCGCTGTGCATCTGTCATCGGCATCTCTTCGGTTGGATTTGGTCACTATCCCTGCGCGATCGACCCGGGCCGACTAGTTTTCGATTACAGGAGCATGGAACCCGGACTTGCTGTGGCGGTGGTCGGAGCCACCGGCCGTCAAGGGAGCGCTGTCACGCGCCACCTACTGGCCGATGGTTGGCATGTCCGCGCCCTGACTCGCCGACCCGCAGGCAGGGCAGCGCGAGCACTGGCCGTGATCGGCGCGGAGGTGATCCAAGCGGAATTGAGCGATCCCAGGTCATTGCGAAGTGCGTTCGCCGGTGCACACGGGCTTTACAGCGTACAGAACCCAATGATCAGTGGTGTCGACGCCGAGATCGTTCACGGCAAGAACGTGGCGGACGCCGCCAGGAAAGTCGGCGTCCATCACCTGGTTTACGGCTCCGCTGGAGTGGGAGTTGCCGGTACCGGCGTGGGGTCGTGGGAGTCCAAGCTGGCCGTCGAGGCACACATGAAGGCCCTCGGTCTGCCGGTGACAGTGCTGCGACCGATGGCGTTCATGGAACTGATGACCGACAAAACATTCTTCCCCGCCGTCTCCACGTGGCACCTGATGCCGAAGCTGATGGGAGCCAACCGGCCGGTGCCGTGGCTCTGCCTCGACGACTTCGGGGCCATCACAGCTCGAGCCTTTGCGGACCCGGAACGATTCATCGGGCAAGACATCAAGCTCGCCTCAGAGGTACAGACCCTGAGGGAATGCAGGGTGATCTGGCGCGAGGTCATGGGGCGACCACCGGGACGATTCCCCATGCCTGTGTGGGCGTTCGAGCGCTTCGTCGGCACCGACCTCACCACGATGTGGCGTTGGCTGCAAACCGGCCAATTCGACATCGACACCTCACAGACCCACGCCATCCTCCCAACCGCAGCAACAGTGAGACAGTGGCTTATCCGGCATCGAGGCAGCACCAAGAACCAATGACCCGGCCAGCCGCCGCGGCACAGCGGGACCTACCTACTGACCTTCTCGATGCGAAGGTTGCGCGTGCCCGCGCAGGCGCCGTCCGCACACGTCCACATCAGTGCATGCGGCATCGCGACCTGGCCCATGGCAGATGGTGGACATGGACCGAAGGCAGTTGATCTTGAACCCATTCCGGCCACGGCACCCCGTCGGCCCACCGGTACTGAGCCGTTCGCTGGGCGCATGAGGCACAGTGGAAGCCATGGACATGTCCGATCCGCTAACTCTGGTGCTCCTGCTGCTCGGCGTCCTAGCGCTGCTCGGAGTGGCCGTCATCGGGTTCGTCATGTGGCGCTACCGCATCCCGCCGCGCGGGCTGATCGCGATGATCGGGGGTCTGGTCTACTTGGTGAGCCCGATCGACGTGCTGCCCGAGGTGCTGCTTGGACCCTTCGGCTTCCTCGACGATGCCGGCGCAGTGACCGCCGCTGCGGTCTTCGTCTACAAGCTCGTGAAGGTCAAAAGGCGACTGGAGGATGCCGGCGTGAAGGGCCGGCGGAGGCCAGACCCGCTGGAGTGACCGCGGTGTTCCGGCTTTCCGCCTGGCGCACGTCGGTGGAGCTAAGCGGATTCGAACACACCAACACGGTGATGACGAGTGTGCCTGCGTCCGTCTTGCTGGTCGCTGAATCGATTGCTCACCTGACGCCAGCCCACCTAGGGAAGCGCTGATTTTCTCGGTTGCGCGGGGCGGCGGATACGCGATCACGGAGTTGGGACGAGGGCTGTTGGATGCTGCGCGCCGCTCTCGAGCGTGACTGCTCGCGGGGACGGGGCTGAACCATGCAGAGATCCGCCGCCTTGAACGACGCGCGCGGACAAGCAGGAGGTTTAGCTCCCGCGATTCAAGCCCGATATGGAGGCCTGGCCGTCGTGGCCGCCCGGTCTTCGTAGGCTTGGGCGCGTGGCCGAAAACAAGACGAAGCCGACCGATGCCGACGTCGATGCGTTCCTCGACGCCGTTGATAGCGACCGGCGGCGGGAGGACGCCCGCCGAGTCCTGACGATCATGCGGGAAGTGACCGGTGAGGAGCCGGTCATGTGGGGCCCGTCCATGATCGGGTTTGGGACCATCCACTATCGCTACGCCACCGGCCGCGAGGGCGACATGTTCGCCGCCGGGCTGTCACCCCGGAAGGCCGCGCTGACGGTGTACCTGGCAGAGGGGTTCGACGGGCGGGACGAGCTCCTAGCCCGACTCGGGCCGCATGCGACCGGCCGAGCGTGCCTCTACCTGAAGCGGCTAGACGCAATCGACCTCGACGTGCTCCGGGAGTTGATCGAGTCCTCCTACCAGCACGCCGTCACCTGACTCACGCGGGCGCGGTCGCTGTAGCGGGATCATCAGCTGTTGAAGATGACGTCTTTGTGCAGCCGATGCGCTGCCCAAATGTTAACCAATCCCTGCTTCCCGTCGACGACTCGACTCGCAGAGGAGCGTCGGTGATTCACGTCGGCCTACAGTCGTCGCCCCCGGCCCCGTGCTCAACCACTCGAGGAAGATCTAGCCGCGACGCTAGAACGGCGCGGCGGGCCAGCGATTTATCGATTCCGACCAGTTCACCGAGTTCTACATACGACCATCCCGCCTCACCGCACCGCCGCCGTGGCATCGGTGGTCGGCTGGGGCGTCGGCCAGTACCCCTGGCTACTGGTCGACCACGTCACCATCCCGACGCAGCCGGCGCGCCTGCCACCCTCCGCGCACTCCTCGTCGCCGTCACGCTCGCGGCGATCATCGTCTCCCCGCACTCGCCTACCTGTCCCGCACAACCCAGACAGAAACATGGACGCGGTCACTGAGGCACGTGCACAGCTAATTGGGGAGAAGTCCGACGCCGTGCGGCGGTTTCCCGTCCTGGCGATCGAGGTCACTGCCCCCACGACGAGGCCATGCCGTACCAGGTACGCCTCGACGGCCAGCCTGTCAAATCGCCGCTCCAGCCGAAGATTCGACCTGTTGACCAAGGACAACATCGACACCGACGGCACGAAGTACGCTGACAAGTCCAAGTGCTGATCGTCTAATCCCGGCCGGCACCGTGTCTTCTCCTCGATTGGCCTCACCCGCAGGAGAGGGCACGGTGCCATGCACCCCGTGTCGACGAGTGGATGGCGCCACCGGGGACGAGCTGGACCTCCTCCCGGACTCGGGCGGCCAGACACCGCACCGGGACACACCTACGGCACTCCTGCGGGTCCCGGTGAAGCGATTGACGAGTCGAGCCGCCCTTAAGCATGACCCTCTATCCCCATCGATGTCCTCGTACCCACGACGGCCGAACGAGTCAGACGCCCCGTCCATGATCACCGCTGCGGAATCGAAGTGCTGCCCGTGTGAAGAGAATTTAGCCGCCCGTTAATTTCGCTTCATAGCAGAGAAGGAGCAAGCGATGTCGAAGAAGGTACTTACGGTCGGTGAGATTCTCGTCGAGATCGTGGCTACCACCAAGGGCGACGGATTCCGCGAACCACAGCCCCTGCTCGGCCCATTTCCATCAGGCGCACCGGCGATCTTCATTGACCAGGTTGGCCGTCTCGGCACGGCGGCAGCCATCGTCTCCCGTGTTGGCGATGACGATTTCGGTCGCCTCAACCTGGATCGGCTGGCGGCGGACGGGGTCGACGTCTCAGGAATCGCCGTGGCGAAGGGTGAGGCCACGGGCTCCGCCTTCGTCCGCTACCGACCCGACGGCTCGCGCACGTTCGTCTACAACATCGCCCACAGCGCAACCGGAAAGCTGATTCTCACGCCCGACGCCGAGGCGCTCATGGACAACTGCGACCACTTGCATGTCATGGGCACCGCATTCTCCGCGCCCGGCCTTGCTCAGGTGGCACGTGAGGCCATCGCACGCATCACGGCGCGGGGCGGGACGCTGAGTTTCGATCCCAACCTGCGCCCCGAGATCCTCGAAACACCGGGTCTGCGTGCGGCACTGGACGAGGTGCTGGCCCAATGCGACCTTTTCCTGCCCTCGGGCGAGGAGATCTATCTCTTCACCGAGGCGGACGACGAGCCCGCTGCAGTCAAGGAACTCCTGGACCGCGGCGTCGCCGACATCGTGATCAAGCGCGGAAACCGGGGAGCAAGCCACTTCAACCGAGGCGGCCGCACCGACGTGGCCGCCTTCTCCGTGGACGAAGTCGATCCGACCGGCGCAGGTGACTGTTTCGGCGGCGCCTTCGTGAGCTTCTGGCTCGCAGGCGCTTCGCCCGAAACCGCACTTCGCTACGCCAACGCCGCCGGCGCCTATGCGGTCACGAAGGCCGGCCCCATGGAGGGCGCGGCGACCCAAGATGAACTCGATGCCCTGCTCGGGCAACACGAAAGGATAATCCCATGACCCAGAACCCGCTGCACGACATTGCGACATGGCTCGACCGCGCCGGCCCGTCGGGCATCCCCTCAGTCTGCTCGGCGCATCCCATGGTGCTGGCGGCGTCGATGCGCGCCACGCTGCCGACGAGTCTGCCGCTGCTGATCGAGGCCACCTGCAACCAGGTCAACCAGGATGGCGGCTATACGGGCATGACCCCTAAGGACTTTCGCAACTTCGTCGAACGGATCGCCGCCGAAAACGACTTCCCCACCGAGCGCATCATCCTCGCCGGTGACCACCTCGGTCCCAACCCCTGGAAAATCCTGCCTGCCGAGGACGCGATGGAAAAGGCCGAGGTAATGATCCGCGCCTTCGCGGCCGCGGGATTCACCAAGCTGCACCTCGACTGCTCCATGGGCTGCCACGGCGAGCCGGTGGCGCTAAAGGACGACGCGACCGCTTCCCGGGCCGCGCGCCTGGCCACAGCGGCAGAATCCGCTCTGCCAGGTGGAGACACTCCCAAGCCGGTCTATGTCATCGGCACCGAGGTGCCCATCCCCGGCGGCGCCATGCACGCGCTGGACGAACTTGAGCTGACCACCCCAGAGGACGCCCGCAGGACCGTCCAGATTCACGAAACGGCGTTTGCGCAGGCCGGACAGTCCGACGCCTTTACCCGAGTGATCGCCGCCGTCGTCCAGCCAGGTGTGGAGTTCGGCAGTCACAATGTGGTCGACTACAGCAGCAGCAAGGCCCGGGCCCTGAGCGCCACGCTGAAGGACATGCCCGGGCTAGTCTTCGAAGCGCACTCCACCGACTACCAGACCCGCGCCAACCTGACCGATCTGGTACAAGACGGTTTTGCCATCCTCAAGGTCGGGCCAGGCCTCACGTTCGTCCTGCGCGAAGCCCTATACGGTCTCGACGCCATCGCTGAGGAGCTGTTTCCCGGCAAGAGGAATGAAACCCTGCGCGCCACAATGGAACGGATCATGCTGGCCGCGCCGGAGAACTGGGCCAAGTACTACGAGGGCAGCGATAGCGAACTCGCACTGCAGCGGCACTTCTCTTACAGCGACCGCATGCGCTACTACTGGCCTCAGCGCGATGCTGACGCGGCAGTCGAGCTGCTGTTCGAGGTTCTAGGAGACACCGAACTGCCGGAGACCCTGATCGGCCAGTATCTGGGTGCTCGCTATGAAGCCGTTCGCAACGGGAGCCTCGCCGCAGTAGCGCACAGCCTCGCCCTGGCGTCGGTGGAGAGTCTTATGCAGGACTACATCTCCGCGTGCGAGCATAATGCCAGGTGAGGCGCTGTCATCCCACGGGGGTTTACTGAACAGGTGGTCGAACAGGCGTGGCGTGGCCGTCAGGTAGAGGCGGCGGGCTGACTTGATGTAGGCGGATTCGTGAATCAGGACGAAGTTGGATGCATCCTACCCAGGCATGGATGGGGCACGCGTCGATTTGAACGACGAACATGTATTTGCACCATCTCGAGATGGCTGCTGACCGAGCCGGTTCAGAGCGTCTCAACAGGCGCGGAACGCCGGGGGTACCGAATCGGCGGCACAAGTCGGAATGACATGGCGAGGAGTTCGCCGTGTCGGGGTGCATCGCACCTTGTCAGCCCGGCGTTGGAGTGGGTGGAGCTAAGGGGATTCGAACCCCTGACCTTCTCATTGCGAAAGTTGCGCCTGTCTGCTTCCTCTCGGGTGCTGAGCGGGGGTCGCGGTGCATCGGGTGCCTGTCAATCACCGACGTGCGCTACGGGGGCGAACATGGGGCGAATGTCGAAATCCCTGCGGCACGAGTTGCATCGCGAAGTTCAGCTGGTCCACCACGACCGGCCGGCCTGGACGGTCCTCGTCGACGAGTCCGGCCACCCCCGCCTCGACATAGCGCGACCGCCACAAGTTCACGGTCGGCCTACTGACCCCGACCAGCCGGGCGATCTCCACGTTCGGGGTGCCCTCCGAAGCCAACAACACAATCCGTGCCCTGGCCTCCAACCCAGCCCGGCCAGCTGACGACCTGGTCAGCCGCACCAGCTCGTCATGGTCGTTCTCGCGCAACAACAGCGGTGGAGCAGTGGCCAGACCCATACGCCAAGTATTGCATCGTGACGTAAAGTTAATTACCTAACACTCCACTAGCGCTCACCGCCGGACTACCAGCAGCGGCGCTAACTCACTGCCGGCGGGTTCACCGCTTCGGTGTGCACTCGGCTGAGATCGCCGCTCTCGACAGATGTCACTCAATCGGCGATCAAGAGCGTGCTCCGTCGACCGGTTCACGTTGCGGCTGTTGTCAATCACTTCGTCAAGCAGCCCCACATCATCAATCTGGGAAGGTGACGCCGTCTCAATCAGGGCGGCTGATCGAGCAACCTTCTTGGCTCTTCGTAGGGGGATACCGACGGCAATGGCCGAATATCGTACATCGCGTTGGACACCAGCCCCACAATCCCGCAGACGACTTGTGCCAGGCAGGGGCTCGGTTCCTCCGTCAACTCAAGCCGCGCCTCGCCTTCGAAGCCGCCCGGCGAGACCAACCCGTCCCGGTCAGCGAAAAACACATCGGTCATCCGCAATGAGTGCGCGTGAGGTGCCGAGCCTATCCCTCGGGCCTCCTCCTGACTGGGCAGGCACGGCGTTGGGAGTAGGGCGAGCTTAACAGTCGCTGTTCGTCGCGAAGGTGTACGTGCCACACACCGACATACGAACCCCGATCAACAACTTGCGATTTAGTGCATGTCTCGGCCAGATAGTATCGATTTCGCTATGATGAGGAGGCCCTCCCTGCTGACTTGGCTTAATTGGCGGATAGGCTCAATTGAGCCAAGTCAGGTTCCTAATGCCAACCGTTCACCTTCCGATGGGGGTGGGCTTCAACTTCTCGCTCTACCGCGGTTTCGATGCTTCCAATTTTTCCTCGGGTGCCGTCTGACGGGGCTCACTCGGTCCATCGTCTCGTTGACCTGAACGCCCAGATCCAACTGACCGGATCGCGGGGTCGTTCTGCACGGCCTTCAGCGAGCGCCCATGCAGCTTCGATCGCACGTCACGGGACTTTGCCTCGTGGGCCGTAAGTCGGCCAGTGGTATCTACAACATAGGCTCCCTGTGCTCCGCCCACTAGTGCATACCCACCCTCGACCTGCAAAAGAAACAGAAGATACTCGCGTCCCTGCACCAGTTCGTCTTCATCCTCATTTTCTATGCGCTGGCCCGCATAGGACCCGCCCGGCTGTGTGACTATCAATGATCGTGGCGACTTACCCTTCAACGCACGCGAAGTGAAAACCTCATAGCTACTCATAACAACTTGCGTGCTAGACTTCTTGAAGTCTGGCAACTTATCCTTCTGCTCCGCTGGGGCCATCTCGACCAATTCGCTTGTCACGCTGTTCACACGCCCGACGATTATCAGGTCCGACCGCTGCGAAAGCGCGGCAAGCGAGTCGTAAGTCGGGTAACTCATCGCGAGGCTTGTAGATACTGGCTGCTCACCACCGCGCTGCTGAGAGCAACCCATCGCACTTGCGATGATCACCGCCCCCGTTACGGCCCACATTGCGATCCGCCGCTCACTCTTGAGTCTCATCATTCTGATCACCACCTGTAAAGGTTGTTAATGTCGTCGACATCGTGGTTCTGTGGGGTGTTGTAGCCGAGTCGACCCTGCTTCATGATGGCCGTGTACCACCAGTCAGTTGTGTGGGCCAGTCCTAGAGCGTGACCAAACTCATGGGTAGCGACCTTCGTTCTCGTGAATGACGACTCAGACTGCAGAGTGTTGACGTTCATGAAGAGATTGGACCACAGATATGTACAAGTGTAACAAATTTGGCCAGAATAGTTGTAGTTTTGTGCCAGGCCCCACCAGTCCCCAGTGTATCGACCAGTGTAGTAGTCCACCTTCGAGATGCTGTAATTCGTGGTCGAGTAGGGATAGACCCGAGTAGGAGTGTTGAACCAGTTGCTTGCAGCTTGCGCATTATTCGGATAATAGACGTACGGCGAGGGATTGGTGTATGGCACGTACAACCAAGTGCCGGGAGTGTGCGGAAATCGCCCACCGAAGTAGTGCGCTTGCGCAGGCGTTGCAACTAAACCCAGTAACAGAAGTGGCGTCGCCAAGGCTAAAAGCAGCCTGACAAGTTTCGTTCTCAACGTTCCTCCTTTTAGCAAAGGCGAACGAGGTTGCAGGGCCCGGTTGCCCTTCAGGGCCGCTCGCGCCCGCGCCCGAAGAGTACTACTTCTACCACTAACCATGTCAAGGGGTGCGCAACGTCTTTTTAGTTTTTCGGATCTGGGCATCGGCAGGCAGGTACTTCCGCAAATTGAGACGGCATCAGAACACCGGAGCGCGCTCACACCGGGTTAGCCAATCGCAGATCACCACGTGAGCCCAGAAAAATTCGTGATCATGGTTGTCGGTGTGTGTTGATCATATGAAAGTGCTCCTGACTTGGGAGATTGAGGCTTGTCTAAGGTCACATTCGATCCGAATCGAGGAGCACCTCCGAGGTGGAGCGTGCCGGCTGGCCCAACCTGTTGCAGGTCAAATGATGACGGGGACGGGTGTGGCGCCGCTGGCCGGTGCGGCGGGCGTTCGGCTGCTTTCGGACCGGGTCGGGCTGACATCGGCTTTGTCGACTGCGCTGACGCGGAAGCGGTTCGTGCCAGTGCATGCCCGGGGCCGGGTGCTGGTCGACGTCGCGACCGTGCTCGCCGTTGGTAATGAGGCGATCGTCGACATCGAGTCCTTGCGGCACCAAGACGAGTAATTCGGTTCGGTTGCGTCCGCGACAACGGTGTGACGGAGCTTGGACAAGGTCAGCCCGGCCGGGTTGAAGCAAATCGCTCATGCTATGTCAAGGTCGCCGACACGTGTGGTCACGGCTACCCGGCGGACTGGTCCCCGCGTAGCGGCCCGCAGCGCAGCGAGGACACGCGAAGCGGGGCCGGCGCGCAGCGCCGGCCTTGAACGAGTACAGAAAGTACTCACGGGCCAGTTCGGCGGACCCGCTGGCGTGGGCGGGGTGCGCAAGACATGCGCCCGTATGCTCGTGAGAGTGAGTATCCAAGAAGCGGGCTCTTGGCGGGTGCACGATGAGCAGGATCTCGGCGCGTTCGGGCGTGGGTCGCTTAAGCGCGTGTCGGTTGACCTGCCAGACGGGGGCAGTTTTGACCAGTACGTGATTCTGCTTCCTGAGGCCGTCGTTGTGGCTGCAGTGGACGCGGCCGGGTCTGTGCTGATGGTGCGGCGGCACCGGTTCATCCTGGATCGGTGGGTGTGGGAGTTCCCGGGTGGCTACGTCGATGATGGCGAGGATCTGGAAGCGGCGGCGGTGCGTGAGCTGGAGGAGGAGACTGGCTGGCGGCCGGCAGGCGTTGAGCACCTTGTCTCCTTCGAGCCGATGGTGGGCGCGGCGACTTCGGCAAATCACGTGTACGCGGCGTATGACTGCACGCCTACCACTGGCGACGTCGACATCAATGAAGCTGTCGAGGTTCGCTGGTTCAGCCTCGATGAGGCGAGTCACATGGTGCGGTCTGGGGAGATTGTTGGCGCCGCCTCTGTGGTCGGGATCTCAGAGCTGAAGGCCAGGGCGGCCGTCAGGCAGCTCTGAGTACGGGTGCGAGTGCGTCGTCCAGGGCAACCAGCTGCATTGAGCCATTCAATGGAGTCAAGGTCTGTCGGAAGTCGCGTAGGTGCTTGACCGCTCGATGAGAACGAAGCTCGGCTCCGGCGTTGCCCGCATCGCGTCCGACGGCGCAGGCCTGGTCGAGGTTTCCGGCTTGAGAGTGGCTGTGTGCAAGCAGTGTGAGGTTGAAGACTCGGCCACGGACGTATCGCGTATCCATTTTCAGCGACCGCTCGGCGAACCTGATGGCATTCGCGTGGTCCCCCAGCTCTCGGAAGCAGTGGCCGAACTTGGCCGAAAGGTACGCCTCGTCGAAGTAGCCGATCCAGTGAGGATCTGCGCTGCGGTCGGCCTGGTCGAGGGCAACCTCGGCAGCGGTCAGTGCCGCGGCACAGGCTTTCGAGTTTCCTGCACGAGCGTGCCCGTGCGCTTCCATCACCGAGGCCTCGGCAACCAGGGCGCTGACGCCGGCACGGGCAGCCAGGCTGCGTGCGCCGCGGGCCAGGTCGACGGCCTCAAGGGCTTCGCCCATGTAGGTCGCCTGTTGGCTCATCGCTGCGAGCATCTCTGACATCAGCGCAGAGTCGTTGGCAGCCTCGGCCAGGCCAAGGGCGTGAATAAGGTACCGCTGCGCGAGACCGTGCCGCCCGACGTCGTGGGTCATCCATCCGACGAGACGTGCTAGCTCGGCGGTGCACTTGAAGAGGTCACGACCCGTAGTTTCGGGGAATGCACCTGTACTGAGCAGCGGCGAAACCTCGCCCTCAAGAAAAGCCAGGGCGGTGCGGCGGACCTGGCCACCGCCATGCTGGTTGTCGACCAGACTGAGGTTTCGCGTCATGTTCTGGATCACGGATATCTCCGCTGCCCCAATTGTGCGTTCGCCGATCTCGCGCTGCGGGCGCGGCAAATCGCTGCTGACGAGGGCATGGAGACTCGGTCCCGCGTACCCGCCTGCGACGAAGGCCGCAGATTTCAAGAAGTCGCGTCTGTTCATATCTTCACTCCAGAGCCTGGCGGCATTTACGACACATTCCTGCCAGTCAGCGCTGACACCAAGTGCAGTGTCGTCCTGCACCTGGCCAAGGCCAAGCTGCTCCGCAGTGCGCCCGTACGCCAGCTGAAAGAGTCGACAGTAGAGCGTGTCGGGCTTGCGATGCCCGTTCTCCCAGCGTGACAACTCCGTCTTCAGCGACGAATGAGACGGCAGGGCCACGCCGACGGCGCGGGCGTGGCGTTGCAGTTCGGCGATCGCGCGAGCCTGGGACCAATGCCGATCAAGACGGGCTTGCTGAAGTGCAGTCATTCTGTGGCCTTTCTCAGCAGACTTACCATCTTGCCCCGAAACTCGATGGCTCTCTGGAATCAAGCATGCACGAGTCCTCTGACATTCGATAGGTGCGACATCTTGGTTAACCGCTGTTAACAGCCGTCATCTAGTGAACCCGTCCACCGCAAATCAGTCTTGAACCGCGAGCCCAGCAATTGTGCGGGCCGTAGTCAAATCCAGACAGGAGAACGGGCATGGCGATTGAGCTGCAGGTGGTGTCGGTGACGGCGTTGGTGACGGGTGAGCCGCGGGAGCGGCAGATGTATGAGGGCCGTGGTGATGACCGGAAGGCGAAGGGTCGGGTGGTCGATGTCTCTGGTCGGCCGTTGTCGTCGGTGTCGGCGGTGGTGCTGGCGGATCCGATCGGGTTGTTGCCGGATGCGTCGGTGCAGCTGCCGGACTCGCAGATGACCGGGCTGGTGCCCGGGGCGGTGGTCCGGGTCGAGGGCGGCCTGTCGGTGCGGCTGGCAGGCGGTGACTACGCCGCAATCCGGGCCACGGTGACGGGAGAGCGAGTGGAGCCGCTGGGGCAGTGGTCGGACTGGATCGCGAACGCGGTCGGCGGCAAGAGCGCCAAGGCGGGCGAGTCGAGGGCCGCCTGATGCCCCTCCCGGCAACCACTACCCAAGGCCCCCAAGGCGCCGTCGCGGTGGCCGGCAGGGCCCTGCGGGCAGCCGGTGTGGAGGTGTGGTGGTGGCTCGCCGGGACCGCCCGGCTGTGGTGGCGCCACCCCTGCGCCTGGACCGCCTACCTCGGGCTGTGTGTCCTACTCATCCATTGGGGCGAGCAGCTGCTGCTGACAGCGGTGGTGGCGCCGCTGGTCGGGCTGGCGGTGTGGTGCCGGGTCGGCCCGGTGTCCTACGCCCGGTTCGTCGGGATGCCGGTGTGGCGTCGTCGAGTCCGGCGCCGGGTGAAGCGGATGTGGCCGCTGGTGATGGAGGCCGTCGGCCTGACCCGCCGCATCCCCACCACAACGGTGGTTCGTCCGGGTCAGCCGGCCTTGCCGCGGGATCGGGTGGTGGGGCCGGGTCTGCACCGGTTGCGGTGGCGGGACGGGCAGCTGGTCGCAACGCCGCGGCTGCTGGTGGGGCAGACGGTGGAGGATGTCGAGACCGCCGCCGAGCGGCTCCGGGTGGCGGTCGACGCCCAGCGCTGCCGGGTGCTGCCCAACGCGGCGAGCACGGCCTGTCGGATCGTGTGGTCCTTCGGCGACCTGCTGCGGGAGCCGTTCGACGCGACCGTCCCCACCGTCGACGCCGAGCTGCCGGTGCTGGGCCGGTTGCGGATGGGGCGGACGGAGGACGGCACGGCGTGGCTGCTGGATGTCCGGGTCTCGACGCTGGTGGCGGGCACGTCGGGGTCGGGGAAGGCGTCGCTGGTGTGGTCGCTGATGTTCGGCCTCGCACCGGCCATCCGGGCCGGCCTGGTGGAGGTGCATGGGATCGACCTGAAGGGCGGCATGGAGTTCGCCATGGGCCGGCCCTTGTTCACCCGCTACGCCCAAACCCCCGAGGTCGCCGTCATCTTGTTGGAGGAGGCGGCCGGGCAGATGACCGCCCGAGCCCAGCGGCTGGCCGGGATCTCGCGGTCGTTGGAGGCGCCCACGACGGCGGAGCCGCTGGTGTTCGTGGTGGTCGACGAGCTCGCGGCCCTGGTCGCGTACCAGACCGACCGGGATCTCCTGCGCCGGGCCGAGACAGCGCTGGCGTTGATCTTGTCGCAGGGGCGGGCGGTCGGGTTCTTCGTGTTCGGGTTCCTCCAAGACCCCCGCAAGGAGACCATCAAGATGCGGCACCTGTTCCCGCAGTCCTTCGGCCTTCGGTTGAGGGACCGCGAAGAGGTCGCCATGGTGCTCTCCGACGGCGCCATCCACGCCGGCGCCCTCTGCCACAAGATCCCCCGCTCCACCCCCGGAGTCGGCTACGTCCTCGGGGAGGACAACCGGCCCGTCCGGGTCCGCGCCGGCTATGTCTCCGACGCCATGATCCAGGCCTGCGCGGCAAGGTTCCCCGCCGCCAACCCCCGCCCGGTGGTCGTGCCAGAGGCGGTCGAGGGCGAGCCGGTGCGGCGGCCCCGCTCCCCCAGAACCACCAGCGGCTCGGCTCGGTCAAGTCGACAGACGGATGCGGCGGAGGTGGCCTGATGGGGTTCCACGTGCTGCCCCGGTGGCGGCCGGCCGGCACCCCACCACCCCCAGCGGTGCGGGATTGGGTGATGCAGGCCGCGTGCGCCGGCCGGAACGGTGACTGGTTCGGCAACCCGAACTACACCGACCTGACCGTCGAGAAGGCGGTCTGCGAGGCGTGCCCGGTCCGGGAGGCGTGCCTGGCGTACGCGTTGGATGCCGGGGAGTCCTACGGCATCTGGGGCGGCCTGACCACCGAGGAACGCCGCACCCTCGTCCACCAACGCCTCAGCCAAGAACCGCCCGCCGTCCGGGTCCACGGCGTCCGTCGCCGATGGGCGGCCTGACCGTGACCGTCGACGCGTGGCCGCCGCAGGTGCAGGCGCAGGTGGCGGACCGGCTGTCGCGGCCGGATCTGGGCAGGTGGTTGGGGCAGGTGGAGCAGGTCCGGCACTGCTCCCGCCCCGTCCGGCTGGTCGGCGGCTCCGACACCATCCACCCCGTCACCGGCGAAGTCCTCGCCTCCTACTCCTCCGCCGGTGAGCCGGACGGTGTCACCTATGTGCGGTGTGGGAACCGGCGGGCGTCGGTCTGCCCGTCCTGCTCGCACGAGTACAAGGGTGATGTCTGGCATCTGCTGATGGCGGGTGCGGCCGGCGGCACCAAAAACGTCCCGGCCACCGTCAGCGCGCATCCGCTGGTGTTCGCCACCTTCACGGCGCCGTCATTCGGGCCGGTCCATACGGCGAAGAAACCCGGCCGGCCCGGCAGCCGCCGCTGCCACCCCCGCACCGGCAACCGCCGGAAGCTGTGCCCGCACGGCCGGCCCAGCTGGTGCATGCAGGTGCACGACCACGCCGACCCCGCGACCGGGCAGCCGCTGTGCACCGAGTGCTACGACTACGAGAGCCATCTGGTCTGGCAGTGGTGGGCGCCGGAGCTGTGGCGCCGGTTCACCATCACACTGAGGCGCCGCCTCGCCGCCCACCTTGGGCTGTCCGAGACGGCGGCGAAGGCGCGGGTGCGGGTGCAGTTCGCCAAGGTGGCCGAGTTCCAGCGCCGCGGAGTGATTCACTTCCACGCCCTGATCCGCCTCGACGGCCCACCCACCGATCAGAACGCCTACCCCGCGCCCACGGTCGAGGTGACATCGGCGACGCTGGCCGAGCTGGTAACCGCGGCGGCCGGATCGGTGTGGTGCGACGCCCCACCCGTCGACCGAGACGATCAGATACGGCGGCTGAGGTTCGGTGCGCAGCTCGACGCCCGACCAGTCACCGGCAATGCCGACCGCGATGCCCACGGCGCGCAGCTGCACCCCGAGACGGTGGCCGCCTACATCGCCAAGTACGCCACCAAATCCGCCGCGGACCTTCCGACAGATCAGGGCATTGGGAATGATCATCTTCGCCGGTTGAAGGCGACCCTGCGTGACCTGGCCGGCCGTGCCGCCATCACGGGCATGGCCGGCACGACCACGGCTGAGAACGATGCCTACAAGGGCTGGAGCCGGTGGGGTGACATGCTCGGCTTCCGCGGCCACCTCGCCACGAAATCACGGCGGTACTCCACCACCTTGGGCCGGCTCCGCCAAGCCCGCCGTGACTACACCCGCCGACAGCACCTCGACCCCGAGCCAGCTCGGCCTGCCGGGGACATCGGTGACGACCAGGACGACGCCCAAGAGGAGACGACGTTGGTGGTGGGCTCGTGGCGGTTCGCCGGCATGGGCTGGCTGACCGCCGGTGACGCCGCCCTGGCCGCCGCCTCAGCCGCCCGCGCGAGGGATGACTGACCAGGCCGCCCACAGCTCGGCCTCACCCGATGACCAGCCGCACTCGGTCGTAGGAACGGCAGTCCAGGGTGAGCGCAGCGAATCGCGCAGCGACACCGAAGGTGCCCTTGACGGCCGAGACGAAGACCCAACGATCCAACTCGGGTGAGGCCGAGAACCCGGACCGGGAGCTAGTTCAACCGGTGTCAGACCACCGGAGAAGGGAATACGATCATGAACGACGCCGCGAGGGATCTTTCTCTGCCGGTGCTGTTGACGACGGCTGAGGTTGCGAAATTGCTGCGAGTCAATCGTTCGACTGTTTGCCGGTGGCGCTCATTAGGAGCGGGACCGCGGGTGACGTGGCTATCGTCAACCATTCCGCGTTATGTGCGGCAGGATGTGCTCGACTGGCTGGAGCGGGTCGCGTGAGTGTCAGGAAGCTTCCGTCCGGGCGGTGGTTCGCTGAACTGAAGTCTGGCCGGGCTTACGTGGCTGGGAAGGCTTTTGGTTCCAAGCGTGAGGCCCAGGCATGGTACGACCGTGAGCGTGCGGCGCTGGTCGGCGGGGTTGATCCTAGGGCTGGACGTGCCACTGTTCGGAGTTTGCTGCCTGTGTGGCTGGAGGAGCGGCGGCATTCTGTTGCGGCGAAGACGTATGTGGCAGATGCAGCGCTTCCCCGCTTGGTGCCTACTGCGTTAGCCGCTTTGCGCGTTGCTGCCGTCTCGGACCGGGAGGTGTCCCGGGCGTTGGTCGCAGTGAGCCGGCAAGGCTTGGCGGAGTCTTCCGTCCGTCGCTTCCGGGCGTCATTGTCGGCGTTCTTCGCCTGGGCCGTTCGGGAGCGGATGATCGCTTCGAATCCGGTGGTGCCGACGCGAGTGCCGAAGTCGCCTGGTCCTCGGACGGAGATGTATCCGTTGAGCGAATCCGAGCTGGAGAGGGTTTACGCTGCGGCCGTTGAGCGTGATGAACGGTTGGCTGACGTTCTGCTCATCGCTTGCTGGACGGGCTTGCGTTGGTCGGAGTTGAGGGCACTGCGTGTCCGTGATTTCGTTGAGGTGCCGCTGCCGGTGCTGGTTGTCCAGCGAGCGGCACCGGAGGGTGTGGAGGTGAAGGGGACGAAGTCGGGGAAGTCGCGGCGGGTTCCGGTCGCTGATCGCGTTTTGCCGTTGGTGCGGGCGTTAGCAGTTGGACGCGCTCCGGACGATCTCCTTTTGGTGACGTCGTCCGGCCATCAGCTGCATGCGTCCGCGTTCAAGCGAACGTTGGCGTGGTCGCGGATAGCTGAAGGCCGCCGGATTCATGATCTTCGGCATACCGCGGCCTGCCTGTGGCTGGCTCGGGGCGTGGATCCGGTGACGGTGCAGGCGTGGATGGGTCATGCGTCGATGTCGACGACGAACCTCTACCTGCACCACCTTGGGACGTCTGCGGATCGTGCTGGTTTGGCGCGTCTGAATCAGGGGGAGCGAATGGGGGGCGAACGTGATGCCGACTACCGTTAATAGCACCGGTGGAAGTTCCTACTGAGGTGGGCAATTGCCCTAGTCACAGCACAGTTCCGGGTGGTGGAGCTAAGGGGATTCGAACCCCTGACCTTCTCATTGCGAACGAGACGCGCTACCAACTGCGCCATAGCCCCTCAACCGACGCCTCGACCGGCCGGCCGGAACGTCAACGCCGAAACTTTACCACCGCTCAGGCGCTCGCCGCTGCAGGCAGTTCACCGCCACCGGTGTCAGCGGGCCGGTCTGCCGCCCGCTCCGGCGCGTCCGCTGTCACCGGGGTGTCCAGCCGGGTGGCCGAGGCGATCTCCGGGGAGGACAGGTCGATGGTGCGCACCGTGCGAGGTGCCAGCGGCTTGGACACGTACGTGGGCACCGTGATCGGTACGGGATCCCACAGCCGCCCCTGCTTGGCGGCTACGTCGGTCCGGCCCTGGTCGGCCTTGCCGGACTTCACCTCGCCGGCATTGGCGAGCGCACTCCGGCTGAGGAAGACCGTGGCCTCGTCACTCCCCTGCTTGATGGCGGCGTACCTGGCGTCCAGGTGGCGACGCATCCCTCGCACACTCATCCTCGCCAGGACGAGGAAGGTGACCAGCAGGCCACCGGGGATGGCCGCTGCCCACCAGGGGGTCAGCGCGAAGGCGGAGAGTGACAGCACGGCGGTCAACGCGAACATCAACGCCACCAGGACTCGGCGGCGCCGACGGGCCGCGATCTTCTCGAGCCGGCGCAGGTCTTCGACGGCTGCCCGTCGGGTCAACGGGGTGGACACCTCGATCGAGCCGATCTGCTCCAGATCTTGATCAAGAAGCGGGGCGGTTCCGTACCGGACGATGCGCATGGATTCGGAGAAGCGGTGAGAGGGGTCCAGCTCGTCGAAGTCGTCGCTGCGTCTACGCACCGACAGCGGCACCAGATAGGCCAGCCACGCGATGGCGATTGCAGCAAAGATCAAACCGGTCGTTCCCACACGCAGACCGTATGTGGACCAGCGGCACTGACAGCTGACCTGCACCGGTGTGTCGCAGAAAACTCCTACTGTGCTGCGAAATCAGCGGCTTGGTGGGCTGTCGCGACGCAACGTCTGCCAGCGGTGGAGCAGCCCTTCGGGGACCTCCTCGGCGTTCAGCGCGAAGACAAGATGATCGCGCCAGTCCCCGTCGATGTGGAGATACCGTGGCCGTAGCCCTTCCGGCCGAAAACCGAGCTTCGCCACCACCCGCAGGCTCTTCTCGTTCTCCGGCCGGATCGCGATCTCGATCCGGTGCAGCGACAGCACGTCGAAGCAATAGTCGGTGGCAAGCGCGACGGCCGTCGGGATGATGCCGCGGCCGGCGAATCGCTGGTCCACCCAGTAGCCGATCTGACCCCACGACGCCGAGCCGCCGACGATCCCACTGACCGTCAGCTGTCCCGCCAACTGCGGTCTGTCCTGCTCCCCACCGGGATCGACGAACACCAACCACGGCAGCATCCGCCCTTCGCGAGCCTGCCGACGCAGTGTCCGGACCAGCCCGGCGTAGGAGGAAGGGCCGGGCGCCGAGCCCGGAGGCAAGGTCGCCTCCCACGGCTTCAACCATTCCGCATTGGCCCGCCGGACGCGTTCCCACTCAGCTTGGTTACGCCGCCTCATCGGCTGCAGCACCACCGAACCGCTGCGCAGCGTGACTGGCCACCGTGCGACGCCCGACATCGTCTGGATGCGCTGGTCGCTCCGGCGCGACCCGCCAGCGCTGGAGGCCACCTCAGTGGTCCCCGCCCCGGATCTGGCTGACGGCATGCTGCAAAATCGGCTTGATCACAGCCATTCCGTCGCGGGCTCCGCCAGTTGATCCGGGCAGGTTGATGATCAGCGTTCGCCCCGCAGTCCCGGCGATCCCGCGGCTGAGCACCGCGGTCGGCACACCGTGGTCCTGCCCATAGCGGGCGATCGATGCCGCCAGCTGAGGAATCTCGCGGTCCAGCACAGCTCTGGTCTGCTCGGGGGTGTGGTCGTCCGGGCTCAACCCTGTCCCGCCGGAGGTGATCACGACAGCGACGTCGTGATCCACGGCCTCACGTAGTGCTTTCGATACCTGGTCACCGTCGGGCAGCACGGTCGGCTCGGACACCTCAAAGCCTTGCTCTCGCAGCGATTCCACGATGATCGGCCCTGACCTGTCGGTGTACACACCGGCCGCGGCCCGGGTGGAGACGGTGATCACGCGCGCGGTCTTGCTCATGGGCCCTCGTCCCCCCGAACCCAGTCGCCGCGGCGACCGCCAGACTTCGCCATCACCCGGATGTCGGTGATCACCGCGGCACGGTCGATCGCCTTCACCATGTCGATCACCGCCAGGGCGGCGACGCTCACCGCCGTCAACGCCTCCATCTCAACACCGGTACGCTCCGTGGTCCGCACCGTTGCGGTGATGTCCACCCCGAGGTCGGTGACGTCGACCGACACGTCCACCCCGCTGAGAAAGAGCGGATGGCACAGCGGGATCAGGTCCGGTGTTCTCTTCGCACCCTGGATACCGGCGATCCTGGCCACCGCCAGCGCGTCCCCTTTGGGCACGGTGTTGTCGCGCAGCGCAGCCACGCAGGTCGAGTTGAGGCGTACGGTGCCCGCGGCGGTGGCCGTACGCAGGCTGACGGCCTTCTCGGAGACGTCGACCATCCGGGCGTCGCCGGAGCCGGAGAGATGCGGGAACTCCTCGGTCATGCCGCTACTGCACCTCCCCGAGAAGCCAGACGTCGACGTCCTCGCCGGCAGCAACGAACTCGGTGTCCTGGTCCAGGACTATCAGCGCGTTGGAGCGGGCCAGGTCACCCAGCAGATGAGAGCCATGGCCGCCGGCAAGCTCGACCTGCCGGGACCCGCTGGAGCTCAGACTGACAATGCCGCGGGCGAACTGCTTGCGGCCCGCGGCCGACGTGATCGGACTGCAGACCTGGCAGCGGACCGCTGTCCGGCTGTACGGCACCGAACCCATCAGCTTCCTGATGACCGGCCGGGCAAAGGCCTCGAACGACACGAAGGCGCTCACCGGGTTGCCCGGGAGCATGATCATCGGCGTCCGATCCTCACCGATAAGCCCGAACCCTTGAGGTTTGCCGGGCTGCATGGCAACCTCCGAGAAGTCCGTCAGGCCCAGCTCCGGCATGACGGCTTTCACGACGTCGTAGTCGCCTTGGCTGACGCCGCCCGTGGTCAAGATCAGGTCGGCCCGTACGAGCTGTTCGGCGATGACCTTCTTGACCTGCTCAGGGTCGTCGCCGACCCCTCCGATCCGGAACACCTGGCCCCCCGCGGCTCGCGCCGCTGCCGCGAGCATGAACGAGTTGGAGTCATAGATCTGGTCGAGGCTGTTGAGCGGCAGCCCGGGTTCGACCAGCTCGGAGCCGGTCGAGATCACGACCACTCGCGGCCGCGGTCGGACCAGTACCTTGTCCATCCCGATTGCGGCAAGCAGCCCGATGCTCCGCGGACCGAGCTGGTCGCCGGACCGAAAGAGCAGCTGGCCCTGCTCGACATCCTCCCCACGCCGGCGCACGTGCTGCCCGAGATCGACGGGTGCGTAGACCGACACGTCCGACGTACCCCGGTCGGTGATCTCGTACGGGACCACCGCGTCCGCATCGCCGGGCAGCGGAGCGCCGGTCATGATCTTCATCGCGGTACCGGGTGACAACCGGTGCGTGGCGGTCTGACCGGCCGCGACCTCGCCGACGACCGGCAGGCTGACGGGCTGATCGGAGGTGGCCTCGGCGACATCCCGGAAATGCACGGCATAGCCGTCCATGGCGGAGTTGTCGAAGCCCGGCAGGCTGACGCCCGCCACGATGTCCTCGCACAGAGCAAGGTCGAGACAGTCCAGGATCTGTTGACCGAACGGCGGCAGTTCGTCGACGCAGCTCAAGAGGTAGTCGCGGTGATCCTCCATCGAACGTCGCCCGTCCGGACCGACGGCCGGCGGATCGGGAAGCTGCTGCTTCTCCAGGTGGACGACCTCGTCGGACTGGACAGGCTTCTTGCGGCCGAACAAAGGCATGGCCCCCACCCTAGAGGGAGCGCGCGTCCGACCGGATCCCGACGCGCGCCGCGGCGGCTCGCCGCTGGAGGCAGACACCACCTCCCCCGAAGCCCGCAAAAGCTGTCTCACAACGGCGAAAGCCGCCGGCCCGGTGTTCCGGGCCGGCGGCTGGACGCGACAGGTGTCAGTCGGTCGGCCACTCCGTCAACCACACGGTGGTCTCGCCGGGAAGCTTGCCATCGCTGATCGGGGAGGTGCTCACGCGCACCACGCCGGCGGGCAGGTCGACCGGCTGGTCGCCGAAGTTCGTCACGCAGTGCCACCCGCCCGGTCGGACGAAGTGCACCACGTCGGGGTTGTCGGTGCTGACGAACTCCAACGACTCCTCGGTCTGGAGCTGACGGCGAAGCCGCAGCGCCTCCCGGTAGACCTCGAGCGTCGAGTGACTCTGACCCTCCTGGCGGGCGACCGCCGTATCGGAGAAGCCAGCCGGCTGAGGCAGCCAGGCAGACCCGCTGCCGAAGCCGAAGGAGTCACCCTCGTGCACCCACGGCAGCGGAACGCGGCAGCCGTCGCGGCCCTTCTTCGCGTTCAGCGTGCGCTCCCAGATCGGATCTTGCAGGGCCTGCGGCGGCAGGTCGGCGACCTCGTGCAGGCCGAGCTCCTCACCCTGGTAGAGGTAGGCGGAGCCGGGCAGGGCCAGCATCAAGACCGTGGCCGCGCGGGCCCGGCGAAGCCCCCGGGCCTCGTCGAGCGTTGGAGAGTTGCCGTTGGTCATCAGCCACTCATCCAGGTCGGTACCAGCCGGCAGGCCGTAACGCGTCGCGTGCCGCACCACGTCGTGGTTGGACAGCACCCAGGTGGACGATGAGCCCGTCTTCTCGGCCTCGTTCAGGCAGAACGCGATGACGTCATGGAATGCCTGACCGTCGAAGTCGGCCTTGAGCAGGTCGAAGTTGAAGGCCTGGCCGAGTCCGGTGGGACGGGCGTACAGGGCGCGCCGCTCGGGCGCGGAGAATGCCTCGGCCACTGCGGTCCGCGGCGGGTCGTACTCGTTGAAGACCTGGCGCCACTCGGCGTAGATCTCGTGCACCTCGTTGCGGTCGTACAGCGGGTCGCTGCCGTCGAGCGGCAGGTTGCCCTCAAGCTCGGGCTTGCTGCGCAGCGGCTCGGACAGGTCCTTGGCCAGCGCGTGTGCGACGTCCACCCGGAACCCGTCCACACCGCGGTCGGCCCAGAAGCGCAGGGTGTAGAGGAAGTCGTCGCGAACTTCGCGGTTGTCCCAGTTCAGGTCAGGCTGCTCCTTCGCGAACAGGTGGAGGTACCACTGACCGTCGGGCAGGCGGGTCCAGGCGCTGCCGCCGAAGTGCGAGATCCAGTCCGACGGCGGCTCGGAGCCGTCCGGGCCGGTGCCGTCGCGGAAGATGTAGCGGTTGCGGGCGGCCGAGCCGGGCTCGGAAACCAGCGCCTCCTGGAACCACGGGTGCAGGTCGGAGGTGTGGTTCGGCACGATGTCAACGATGACCTTGATGTTGCGACCGTGCGCGGCCTCGACCATGGTGTCGAAGTCGTCCAGGGTGCCCAGGTTGGGGTCGACGTTGCGGTAGTCGGCAACGTCGTAGCCGCCGTCGGCCAGCGCGGACGGGTAGAACGGGCTCAGCCAGATCGCGTCCACGCCGAGGGCGGCGAGGTAGTCGATTCGCGACGCGATGCCGGCAATGTCACCGAGGCCGTCGGAGTTGCTGTCGGCGAAGCTGCGCGGGTAGATCTGGTAGACGCAGGCCTGCCGCCACCAGTTGGCGTCCAGCGAGGAGTCGGTCGTGGCGACGAGTTGATCAGTCACAAGAAGTCCTTGAGGGGTGTGGTTGACAGCGCTTGCATAAGCCTACGGAGGGTGCGTCGGTCGAGTCAACGCAGCTGCGCGAAGAGAGGCTGTTAGGCTGATCACAGGGTTATGACCGCGCTTGCAGCGTGGGGCGGGATGTCAGTTGGGAAGGATGGACGATGGCGTCGGCAAGCATGGAGGACGTGGCGGCACGTGCCGGCGTTTCCGTCTCCACGGTCTCCCGGGCGCTGCGGGGTTCCAGTCTGGTGTCGGCGCAGACCCGGCTGCGGGTACAGGCAGCGGCCGACGAACTGTCTTTCGCGGTGTCCCGGGCGGCGTCGAGCCTGGCGACCGGTCGACTAGGTCGAATCGCGGTGCTGCTGGGCGGGCACCTCGGCCCATGGTTCAACGGCACCGTCCTCGACGGCATGTACGACCGCTTCCGAGGCGCCGACCTCGATCTGCTGGTATATCGCATCACCGACCTGGCCGAGCGGCGTGCCTTCTTCGAAAGACTGCCGGCTCGCCGCAACGCCGACGCCATGGTGGTGGCATCCTTCGCGCTGACCCCGGCAGAGCACGAGCGCCTGGAGGCGCTGTCCATGCCCGTGGTGTATCTCAACCAGGACATCGCCGGAAAGCCCAGCGTGTCGATCGATGACGCCGCCGGTGCGCGCACCGGCACCCGATACCTGCTGCATCTGGGGCATCGGCGGTTCACGTTCGTGCATGGCGTCCATGAGGAGGGTTTCGCCTGGAGCGCGACCCAGCGAATCAAGGGCTTCGCCGCTGAGATAGCGGCGGCCGACCTGGGAGCCAGCGACCACCAGGCGATCGCGGTCGAGGGTGGCGCGGACGGCGACGCCATCGTCGCCCAACTGCTGTCCGCACGGGAGCTGCCGACCGCCGTGTTCGCGGAGTCCGACGAGATCGCCCTCAACCTGCTGCCGGCCATTCGCCGGGTCGGGCTGAGGATTCCAGAAGACCTTTCGCTGTTGGGATTCGACGGCCATGAGATGTCGGCACGCTTCGGGCTCAGCACGGTCGAGCAGCCGGTCGTCCAGATGGGCCGGCAGGCAGCCGATCTTGCCATCGCCCTCGCCGCGGGTAGGTCCATCGAACCCACCCGCATTGAGGTGCCGACGCGACTCGTCCCGCGGCTGACGACCGCGCCGCCACGTTCACACCCGCTGCGGGACTGATTGTGTGCCGTGCGAGCGCAACGCTTGGGTCCGTAGGCTGACGCCATGGTCGACTCCCAGCAGTCGGACGCCGCCGCCGTCCGACAGGCGAAGCGGCTCCTCCGGCACGCCGTCCTGCTGTCTAGGGAAAGTCGATCACCGACTACCAAGAGTGCAGATGATCATGCTCGGTTCGAGCAGCTCCGTGGCGGGCTGCAGCGGCTGCCGGCAGTGCGAACAGTGGCCGCGTACCTGTCGACGCCGGCCGAGCCCGGCACGCTGGAGCTGATCGGCTGGCTAGCGTCGCAGGACGTACGAGTCCTGCTCCCCGCCTTGAGCTCGGACACAGCTGCTGCCGGCGTACGGCTGGACTGGGCTGCATACGGCGGACCAGACCAGCTGCGGCTCGGACCCTTCTCCATCGTCGAGCCCACCACCTCCCGACTGGGACCGTCCGCCATCGGTGCGGCCGACGTGGTGATCTGCTCCGGGTTGGCCGCCACCACCTCCGGGGACCGGCTCGGCCGGGGCGGCGGCTGGTACGACGCCGCGCTGTCCGCCGTCGACCCGGCACCGGAGGCGTGGGTCCTGCTCAACGACGACGAGCTGCTGGAGGTCGTACCGACCGATCCATGGGACCGGCCGGTCGACGCGATCGTGACCCAGACGCGGCTGATTCAGACCCGGGCCAACGACAGCCAGACCCGCTGATCGCTGCCGACAGTCGCTGACGGCTGCAAGCCCGCGGTCTCCGACGTCGAAGCGACAGACAGCTGCAGCAGCTCGGTCAGCGTCTCGGTCTTGATCAAGTCGGCGTGGACGGTGACTGCGGCCAGCGTGTCGGGATCGGCCTTGACGGTAAGGCTGATCCGATCACTGACCTCGAGGTCGGCCGCGCGACGCTCCTGCTGCACAGCGCGTACCAGGTCGCGAGCCAGACCCTCGGCGGCAAGCTCTGGGGTGACCTCGGTGTCCAGCACCACAAAACCCGAGCCAGGGAGCATCCCGACGACACCGTGATCATTCTCGCCGCCGCCGACGGTCGTCTCGAGCCGAAACTCCTCGGCCAACAAGGAAATTCCGCCGGCCACCACCGAGCCATCCTCGCCGATCGACCAGTCCCCGGTCTTGCTGGCCTTGATCGCGTGCTGCACGTCACGACCCAGTCGGGGACCGGCGGCGCGCGCGTTCACCACCAGCGACTGCCGCACGCCGAACGCGCCGTCGCCGGCAGCCGTCAGGTCCACCAGCTCGACCTCGCGCACGTTCAGCTCGTCGGCGATCAGTGCCGCGAACGGCTGCAGGGCGGCGGCATCCGCCACCACCACCGACAGCTTGGTCAACGGCAGCCTGACTCGGAGCCCCTCAGCCTTGCGCAGCGCCGATCCGGTCGAGCAGACGTCCCGGGCGCGGTCCATGGCGGCGACCAGCTCGGCGTCGGCCGGCAGCTCGGTCGCATCGGGCCAGTCGGTCAGGTGCACCGACCGACCGCCGGTGAGACCGCGCCAGACCTCCTCGGTGAGCAGCGGAAGCAGCGGTGCCGTCAGCCGGCAGGAGTACTCCAGCACCGTGTAAAGGGTGTCGAAGGCGGCGAAGGACTCCGCGCTCTCGCCGTCCCAGAACCGGTCCCTGGATCGCCGGATGTACCAGTTGGACAAGACATCGAGAAAGTTGCGGGTGGCATCACAGGCGGCCGCCACGTTGAGCTGGTCCAGGTCGCGGGTGATCGTCTCGGCAAACTGGCGGAGCTTGGCCGCGATGTAGCGGTCCAGCACATCGCTGGAGCCGGCGTTGGGCACCGCTTGGTAGCCGGTACCGGCCCGGGCCACGTTGGCGTACAGCGAGAAGAAGTACCAGGCGTTCCACAGCGGGATCATGACCTGGCGGACGCCGTCACGGATGCCCTGCTCGGTGACGACGAGGTTGCCGCCCCGAAGGATCGGGGACGACATCAGGAACCAGCGCATCGCATCAGCGCCGTCACGGTCGAACACCTCGCTGACGTCGGGATAGTTGCGCCGTGACTTGCTCATCTTCTGCCCGTCGCTGCCGAGCACGATGCCGTGGCTGATGCAGCTGGAGAACGCCGGCCGGTCGAACAACGCCGTGGCGAGGATGTGCATGGTGTAGAACCAGCCACGGGTCTGGCCGATGTACTCCACGATGAAGTCACCCGGGTAGTGGTGGTCGAACCACTCGGCGTTCTCGTGCGGGTAGTGCACCTGCGCGTACGGCATCGACCCGGAGTCGAACCAGACGTCCAGGACGTCCTCGATCCGGCGCATGGTGGAGCGACCGGTCGGGTCGTCCGGGTTCGGCCGGGTCAACTGGTCGATGAATGGCCGATGCAGGTCCGGCACGTCCACCCCGAAGTCGGCCTCGAGGTCGGCGATCGAGCCGTAGACGTCGATCCTCGGGTAAGCCGGATCGTCGGATTTCCATACCGGGATCGGGGTTCCCCAGAAGCGGTTACGACTGATTGACCAGTCGCGGGCGCCCGCCAGCCACTTGCCGAACTGGCCGTCCTTGACGTGCTCGGGCACCCAGGTGATCTGCGAGTTGAGCTCGACCATCCTGTCCTTGAACTTGGTCACCTCCACGAACCAGCTGGAAACTGCCTTGTAGATCAGCGGGTTCCGGCAGCGCCAGCAGTGCGGATAGGAGTGGTCGTAGGTCTCGTGCCGCAGCAGCACCGTTCCGGGCGTGGTGGAGCCCGCCTGCGGCTCGTTACGAGTGCGCGCCTTGAGGTGGTCGATGATCTCCGGGTTGGCATCGAAGACGAGCAGCCCGGCGTAGTCCGGCACGTCGGAGGTGAACTTGCCGGCCTCGTCGACGGGGACGACCGCCACGATGTCGGCGCGGTCGGCGACCTGCTTGTCGGCCTCACCGAAAGCCGGCGACATGTGCACCAGCCCGGTGCCGTCCTCGGTGGTGACGTACTCGTCGCCGGCCAGCACGCGGTGGGAGTTCGGGTTACCGAGGAAGTAGGAGAACGGCGGCTGGTACGTCAGGCCGACGAGCTCGGAGCCCTTGAGCCGGCGTACCACCCGATCCGCGGCGTCCTCGCCGAACTCGCGGGCGTAGCTGCCCAACCTGGCCTCGGCGAGCAGATACCGCTCACCCTGGTGCTCCACCACGACGTAGTCGATGTCGGAGCCGACAGCGATCGCCTGGTTGCTCGGCAGCGTCCACGGCGTGGTGGTCCAGATCAGCGCGAGCTCACCGGTCTCGAGCCGGAGCCCGACGGTGACGGCGGGGTCCTGACGCCGCTGGTAGACGTCGTCGTCCATCCGCAGCTCATGGTTGGACAGGGGTGTCTCGTCGTTCCAGCAGTACGGCAGCACGCGCATGCCCTCGTAGACGAAGCCCTTGTCATACAGGGTCTTGAAGGCCCAGAGGACGCTTTCCATGTAGTCCGGGTTGAGCGTCTTGTAATCGTGCTCGAAATCCACCCACCGCGCCTGCCGGGTGACGTAGGCCTGCCACTCGTCGGTGTAGCGGAGAACGGAGGCCCGGCAGGCTGCGTTGAAGTTCTCGATTCCCAGATCGAGGATGTCATCCTTGGTTTTCAGGCCCAGCTGCGACATCGCCTCCAGCTCGGCGGGCAGACCGTGGCAGTCCCAGCCGAAGCGGCGTTCGACGTGTCGGCCCCGCATGGTCTGGTAGCGAGGGACGATGTCCTTGACATACCCGGTGAGCAGGTGTCCGTAGTGCGGCAGGCCGTTGGCGAACGGCGGGCCGTCGTAGAACACGAACTCGTTGGCGCCGTTCTCCCCCGCGGGATTGCGGTCCACCGAAGCCTGAAAGGTGCCGTCCACCTTCCAGTACGCCAGCACGCGCTCCTCCAGTGCGGCGAACTTCGGGCTCGACGGAACCCGGAAGGCGGCCTCGCCTGATGCGGGGGCGGCAGTGGCCTTGGGATAGCTCATATCGGTACGTCTCGTCTCAGTCGCGAAGGAACCTGCGCTCACGAGGACGATGTCTCCACCGCGGTACCACCCCGCTTGCCCGGCCACCGATCGTCGACCGGCGCACCCGACCACTCTGGCCGAAGGCTGTCACGGGCCCACCCGTCCGGTTCTAGTGCAGGGCGCCGAACCGTCATTGCTGCACCATCACTGGGGACACTGCGAAACTTCTGACGAGTCGGCGAACTGGTTCTTCCGGAGGCTCACCGGTGATTGCCGGATCACTGCCTGTGCCGTCATTCTAGCGGAGCGGGCGGGCAGGGCCGCCAATGAGTTTTCGAGGTCCTCAGCTACCCGCCGGGCTGCATCTCCAGCCGCGCGACCGTGGCAGCGTCGACGGCCGGCTTGGACGACACGAAGTCCCACATCCGGTTGCCGGCCCACATCGGCAGCTGGTCGTCGTAGGTGGGCGTGAACGGGTGGCCCGAGGCGCCACTTTGGTTCACCCAGCGGGAGCGGTCGAGCTCGGCGAAGTTGATCAACATCCGCATGGCGGGCCCGTTCGTCACGGCGTAGCCGGCCTCGTCGTTGTAGCCCATCGCGTTGACTACGGCCGGCCCACCACCGACCGGGAGGTTGCCGCGGTTGAACAGCCGCTCGACCATCCCGAAGCCATTGACCCCCAGCGTGGTGTTGGTCAAGGTCACGCGGTGGATCCGGCCCCACTGCCATCGGTCGGTGTCGCGCGACACCAGCGAGGTCATCTCCTTTCGGGCGGCGGTCATGGCCGCGAGCAGGATGTCGTCGCGCTTCTCGACCACATCGGGAGTCGCGGTGTCGTCCCACCACGGGTTCGCGGGCTGCTTGACCAGTGCCGCGACCACCGCGTACCAGCGGTCACCGCCGGTCGGCCAGAGCTCGGTCGGCATCTGGTCGCGGAACGTGAGCTTCAAAACGTTGTGGAAGAGCACCTGGAAGTACGCCGCGGCCGCCGAGTCCGCTGCCGCGGAGTAGTCCCAGCCGACCAGCGTCCGCTGGCCCTCCGCGATCCAGGGGTCGCGTACCTTGATCTTCAACAGCGTCGGTACCAGGTCGGCGGCGAACCGGATGGTGTCGTCGTAGAAGATCTGCTCCATCGCATCGGCAGTGATCGGCCTGGTCTCGTTCAGCCGGTCGAGAATCTCCTGGCTGCGCCAGCCGTACGAGAAGTTCGAGCCCAGCGGCCGAGGGTACTGGTCGCCGATGATCGGCTGGTTCGCGGCCACGATGTAGCCCTGCGGTGGGTTCTGCACCTCGGGCAGCTGGTCGAAAGGCAGCACGCTCTTCCAGTCGTACGCGGCGTCCCAGCCCGGGGCGGGGGTACGGCCGTCGCCCGCGCCTCTGATCGGCACCGAACCGGCGAGCTGATAGCCGATGTTGCCCGTGATGTCGGCGTAGACGACGTTTTGCGAAGGCGCGTCGACCAGCCGCAGCGCCGAGCGGAACGCCTGCACCGAGGTCGCCGCGTTCATTCCGAAGATCGCGTCCATGGACCGGCCCGGTTCGAGCGCTGTCCACCGCAGCGAGACCGCGTAGGAACTGCCGGAGGGCGGTGTGGGCGCGGCTCCCACGGCTTGAAGCTGCGAGTCCACGTCGGAGAGCAGCGGACCGTGGCGGGAGGATCGGATGGTGATGGTGCGGGGCTGGTCCTCCCCGAACACGCTGATCTGCTCGGTGCGCGTGTCCAGTGGCACGAACTTCGTGCCCACCCGGACGGTGTTGCGGCGCACTTCCTCCAGATACAGGTCCTGTGCGTCGGTGTAGGCGTTGCTGAGCCCCCAGCCCAGGTGGGCGTTCTTCCCGATGACCACGCCGGGGGAGCCGGAGAAGCTGAAGCCCGTCACGTCGAAGGGACAGGCCGTGGAGACGGCACGGCAGTGCAGACCCACCTGGGTGAAGACCGACGGCATCGAGGTCGCCAGATGCGGGTCGTTCGCCAGCACGGGTTTGCCCGTGTCGGTCCGGTCGCCGGCGACGACCCAGGCGTTGGAGCCGCTGGCCGGTCCGCGCTGGGCCTGGCCGACAAACGGCGGAATGGTGGTACGCGCCTTGTCCGCCGAGATCAGCGCCTTGCGCGCATCCGACAGCTGACGCGGGGTGAATGCCGGTGGAGCGGGCCGCGCGGAGCCGCGTCCCGCGTTGATGTCGAACCGTCCGCCTGCAATGGAGCCTTGGGTGACTATCGGCGCGAACTGCTCCAGTAGATGGTCGGGAAAGAGCTCGGCAGTCCGATCCGCGCCAAGGGACGCGGTCATCAACGACCGCTCGATCTCCTCACCGGAGTTGGCGCTGAGGGTCCACGCCATGGCCTTGGACCAGGCCAGCGAGTCCGCCGCGGTCCACGGGTCCGGCTCGTAGTCCAGTCCTCGCACCCCGAGCAGGCTGTACTCCAGCGACAGATCAGCGCTGGATCGCTCAGCGATATAGCCGTTGACACCTGATGCGTACGCATCCAGATACCGCCGGGTGCGCGAGGACAGCAAGGTCAGCTCCTCCTCGGCCACCCGCCGCCACCCCATGGTCCGGATGTAGGAGTCGGCGGCTACCTGGGTAGGACCGAAGATCTCCGACAGCCGACCGGAGGTGAAGTGTCGCCGGACGTCCATCTCGAAGAATCGGTCCTGGGCGTGCACGTATCCCTGGGCTGCGAACAGGTCCTCAGGGTTCTCGGCATAGATCTGCGGCACGCCGTGGGCGTCGCGGCGCACCTCGACAGGGCGGGACAGCATCGAGAGGTTGAGCTGGCCGTCGACCTGGGGCAGTGAGCGCCGGGCGGTCCCCACGGCCAGGCTGGACAGGCTCGCCAGCGCAAGCACGACGACGACTGTGGTGAAGATCAGCCAGCGGGGAAGACGACGCACTGTGCCAGCCTAAGCGTCCGGCTGCCGGACCAGCGGCGACGCTGCGTAAGCCGGAATCCGGTGTCGAACCGCCGGCGAGGCTCGGGCCTGCCGGAACGCAGATTTCTGAGATCAGTTAGCAGTCGCTATGCTTGAGTGCTAAATAGCCAACTGTGCGGGTCCCCGCCGCCGGAGCGAAGAGAGCGCCGATGCCCACCTATCAGTACCGCTGCACCGAATGTGGTCGTGAGCTCGAGGTGGTGCAGAAGTTCAGCGACGCGGCGTTGAAGGAGTGCCCCAACTGCTCGGGTGCCCTGCGCAAGGTCTTCAACGCGGTGGGCGTGGTCTTCAAGGGCTCCGGCTTCTACCGGACGGACAGCCGCAAGAAGGTTACCGATGGTGCGTCGTCCGGCTCCGCGAACGGCAAGGACAGCGCCAACGGCAAAGAGTCGAAGAAGACGGAGCCCGTCACCGTCGGCTCATCCACCGACGGCGGGAAGAAGTCCAAGGGCGACTCAGTCCCGGTCGGCGCGGGCAGCGGATCCTCGTCATCCACAGGGTCCAAGCCGTCATCCGACTGACCTGGGGATGTGAGCACCAGGTCGATCCTGTGGTGCCTAGAGTCGCGGCATGGCCCGCCGCTCCCCTGCGCCGGATCGAACGCGTCCCGTCCGACAGCGGCCGCGTCACCGGCTCCGAATGCTCGACCTCCGTCGCGCAGTCTCTTGGCATCGCCGCAAGCTCGCGGTGCTCGCCGCGGTCGCTGCCGTGCTGGCCACCGTGGCCGCAGCGTTGCCGGCAAGTCCGCCGACAGCCCAGGTCGTGCGGGCGGCGGTAGAGCTTCGCGCTGGCGGCATCCTCCGTGCCGACCAGCTCCGCGTTGACCACCTTCCCGTCGCAGCACTCCCCGAGGGAGCGATGCCAAGCATGACCGAGCTGGTGGGCCGCACCGTCGTGGTGGCAGCGCCAGCCGGCCAGGTGCTCACCGAGCACAGCACCATCTCCGGCGCACCTCTGCCGCCGGGGAGGGTGCTGGCGCCGCTTCGGTTGTCGGATGCTGACGTGGTTTCCTTGCTCACCGCGGGTGACCGGGTTGATGTGCTCAGCGCCGACGGTGAGCGGGGCAGCGCGGTTGTGGTCGCCCGCCAGGCTCGGGTGGTGACAGTGCCCCAGGTCGACGACGAAGGGGGCGTTGCGCCCGCTCCGTCAGCCGGAGGCGGTGGGCTGCTGCTGGTGGATGTGGATGTGCCGACGGCGCTCGCGCTTGCGCACGCTGCGGTCGCCGACCGGCTTTCGGTCGTACTGCACTGAGGCGCCTGCTAACCTCCTCGGAGCGTTTCGGCACACCGGAAAGCCGACAGCTCAACACCCGGTCGGAGGTAACCATGAGGGGCTTCAAAGACTTCTTGATGCGCGGCAACCTGGTCGAGCTGGCTGTCGCCGTGATCATCGGTACAGCCTTCGCGGCAGTCGTCAAGGCATTCACCGACATCCTGCTGGACATCATCGGCAGGATCGGCGGACAGCCCGACTTCAGTCGGGTCTCGGTGGCCGGCATCAGCCTCGGGGCGTTCCTGTCGGCCGCGTTCGCGTTCCTCCTGACCGGGCTGGTGCTCTACTTCTTCGTCGTGCTGCCGTACAACAAGCTCAGCACCCTTCGCAAGAACGACGAGCCGGAGGTCGCCGCGTCGTCAGAGGACCTGCTGGCTGAGATCCGCGACCTGCTCCGGGACCGACCGGTCTCGCGTTAGCTGCCGTGATGAGGTGGTACGTCGCGTCGTAGCCGCTGCTCATCGGCGGTGAGCGGGCGCGAGCTGCGTACTGGCTGACCGCGGGCGGGATCAGCGGCACGGATCCTTACGATCGCCTGGGCGACCAGGGCATGCAGGCGTGCCGCGCCTACCGTCTGCCGGAGGTCGTCCGGCACTGGATGTGGCCAGCAGGAGTCGCCCTGGTCGTGGTGCACGGCTCGGTGCTCCAGAATCGCCGCCGGCCCACCAAGCGCATCGATCACCTCGTCGAGGTCCTGCAGACCGGCGCCCTCGAGGGCGTCGCTGGGGCCACCGGTCAATGCGTACGCAACCGCCTGCTGCCAACAGCGGTCCTCGCCAGTCCCTGAGCCGCCAGCCACCACTCGAGCCTAGACCCGGAGCCGGGATCAGCGGGCCGCCAGGCTGGCTAGCGATGCAGCTGTCCTCGGAGGGCTCCACTGGGGAAGGTCGCGTTGTGGATGTTCACGTAGTAACCGCGCGGGTTGTCTTGGATGGCCTTGATCAGGTCGGCCGACGCCGGGGCACAGCCACCGACCCGGTTGACGGGTGCTTTCAGCCCACCATCTACCTCCATCAGCAGGACGACGACGGGACCCGCGGCCGTCCTGGCGCCGATGTGGATGTGCGCAGCGGTTGGTGCTTCGATGTTCTTCCAGGCCAGTCGAAAACAGATCTGGTCGTTCTTCAGCGTGATCCGAGCCCTCCCGCGCCCATCGGCGTCTCCAGGACCTGGCACTTGCTTCGGGCCGGTCAGCGAAGCCCTGAGCTTGGTCTGCTCTCCGCGCTGATCGTTGTCGCCGCCGGCATACGCCGGAAGCAGAAAGGTGGCTCCGACCACGGCGGTCGAAGCAAGCACACCGGTTAACCACAGTCTCCTACGAGCAGTTCGTGACCTGACCATCTGCCGTCTCCCATCTTCGCCGTTGTTTCACCCGTTCACCGGGGCTTACCGTGGCTCTCAGCTGGACCTATCCACCTCGGTGTCGCCCAGCCACCGCTTCAGCCCGGGCTCATCCATCCAGGCCTGCCGTTGGGACCGTACGCCCATCAGGCTCACCGATCGTTCCACCGGCTCCGGGCCGTAGCCGGTACAGCACCTCACCGGCGTGCGGCTCCACGAACGTATCCGGGTCGGCCTGGTAGTCGGCGACGTTGACCGAGGCAGGATCCAGGTAGCTCAGGTTCACGGCTCGGACGACGTCCTCGGGGATGCCGGTGGCGAGGGTCACCGTGACGCGGTTCTGCTCGCCGTTCGCCGGGTCCCAGGTTCCTTGCCCTCGCAGATGGGTGGAGTGCGCCAGGTCACCCCACGGCTGGTCGGAGAACCGTTCCCACTGTCCCAGGAAGTAGTCCCGGTTGTGGTAGCCGATCTCAGCAATGTGCGGGTGCATCACGGACACCTGGGTGATGTGCGGTGCGTAGATGATCACCTCGCCACCGTCGGCCACGATCGGCTCCAGCTTGTAGAACCCCTTCGCCGCGGTCCAGATGTCCTCGTACTTGGTCGGCATGATCGACAGCACCCGTCGGACCGGGCGGTCGAGGTAGGTGACGTGGGTTTCGGCAGAGACTGCGGCACAGGCTGCCCAGGCATCCTCGGGAGTGCCGAAGGCCGCGGCATGCAGGGTGTCGGTGCCGGAGGCGACCACCAGGCACAGCGCCAGTCGCTCCGCCGGGATCATGCTCGCGGCTTCATTGACCAGCGCCCGGACCGGAGTGACGCCACGGGTCCCGATCATCTCAGCGCTGGTGATCAGCGCACCCACCCAGTGGGACAGGTTGATCAACTCAGGCCCGGAGACGCCCGGAAAGAAGTACTTGTTGCCGCCGGAGAAACCGACGACCTCGTGCGGGAAGACCGGGCCCACGACGATGGCCACGTCGGACTCGGCGACGTGTCTGTTAATCCGAACGTCAACCGAGAGGTCGGTCATCAGGTCCCCGGTGAGCTCGGCCAGCCGCCGGGGTCCGATCGTGCCCAGCGTCGTGAAGGTCTCCGGCAGCCAGGACTCGTGGTTGAGGATCCGCCAGCCGGGGTAGGTCTGCTCGCCCGCTCCGGGGGCGAAGCCGAGGTGCCGGGCCAACTGCTCCTCGCTCAGGCCTTGATGGGTACCGAGCGCGATGACCAGGGTGACCTCGGCGGCTCGTCCGGCCAGCTCGTCCCGGGCCGCCGACAGCAGCAGGGGTAGCGGGCAGGTACGGGTGGCGTCCGGCACCACCAGACAAACCCGCTTGCCGTCAATGTCGGCGGAAGCGAACGCCTTGCCGACGAAGGCGCGCACCTGTTCGACGTCCAGGCGCTCCCCTACGCCGCCGACCTGCATCGCGTTGCCGGGCGTGCCCGGGATCGTGCCATAACTCGTATCGACAGGCATGCCCATACCGTCACCTTCCTACGATCATGCCGAAGCCACAACCCCGAGCAGCGGACCGGATCCGGCCGGTCCGCTGCGGGTGTCCCACGATTCGCGCCACCACACGGTCCCGGTGTGGCTGCCGACGCGCTCAAGGTTGGGCACGTCGGGACAGCCAGTGGGGGTCAGATCTTGTGGTCCGGGGTGATGAAGTCCTCAAGGCGCTCATGGTGTGCCTCGATCTCGGCCAGCTTCCGGGCCTCGGTCTCATCGCGGATCTGCTTGAAGCGCTCGTCGTTCAGCGGGTACTTGATGAAGATCAGCATCGCGATCAGAGCAGCCAGGGCCGGCAGCAGTCCGATGGTGGCCTTGATCGCAATGATGGCGGACTCGGGCTGCACCGGGCTTGGGTTGGCCGCGCTGGCGGCGATGTAGCCGCCGATCGCCAGCGCCCAGGCGCCCACCGCACCACCGATGGACTGGGTCACCTTGCGGGTGAAGGAGAACAGGGCATAGGTGGCTCCCTCGCTCCGCCTGCCGGTCTGCCATTCGCCGTACTCGACGGTGTCGGCCTCCAGGCCGAACATGACGGTGTTGATCAAGCTGGCACCAATGCCCTTGATGGCCAGGGTGAGGATGACCAGCCAGAACATGTTGGCCGGAGCGAAGAACAGGCCGACGCCACCGACGATCGTGAAGACGCCGCAGTACTGGAAGACGTTCTTCTTGCCGAACAGGTCGATGATCTTCGGAATGAACGGCGTGATGAGCAGGGCAATGCCAGTGTTGACCAGAGTGATCAGACCGACCAACCCGATGTTGCCGAGCACGTACTGGGCGTAGAAGGCGGTGGTGCCGCCGACCGCGAAAACGCCGATCAGGTAGAAGAAGCTCGACGCGCACAGGTAGGCCAGCGGCCTGTTCGACTTCAACGTGGCCACGGTTTCCTTGATGCTGATCCGCGGCTGGGTACGCACAACCTGCTCCCGACAGGCCCAAGCGGTGAACCAGAAGGCCAGAGTGCCAACGACGATGAAGGCCAAGGTCACCTTGGTGAACACGCCCTGCACGGCGGCCTGGTAGGCCACCAGATCCTCCGGACCCTGGATCTGGGACTTCTGGCCGCGGAGATCGCTGATGAAGTCGCCGACGACGAAGGTCAAGATGACGCCGCCGATGCCGGCGCCGAACGCCCGAGCGGCGACCAGCTTGGCCCGCTCATGCACCGACTGGGTGACCGCGGAAGCCAGGGAGCCGTAGGGAATGTTCACCAGCGAGTACACCAAGCCGAGGATGGCGTAGGTGGCGTACGCGTAGATCAGCTTCAGGCCGTCGTCGAAGCTCGACGGGACGTGGAAGACGAGGTAGCTCATGAACAGCAGCGGCACGGCGCCGAACATGATGAAGGGGCGGAACTTGCCCCACCGCGTCATGGTCCGGTCGACGAGCCGGCCCGCCAGCAGGTCGGCGAAGGCGTCCCAGAGGCGGACGACCAAGAACATGGTGCCGACCGCGGCGGCGGAGATGCCGGCGACATCGGTGTAGTAGTAGAGCAGGAACGCCGTGCTGAGGCTGAAGGCCAGGTTGAAGGCGAAGTCGCCGGCCCCGTACCCCGCCACCGTCTTGAACGGCAGCTTCTCTAACGACTTGAGTTTCGACATTGAAGTGGCTCCTGATTCAAGCGGCCCCGACAGGCCAATGGTTGATGCTTCAAGTAGACCTGCGCGGCGGTGTTGCGGACAAAGAGTTGCCACATGTTGCCGCGCAGGCCGCCGCTTCCTCGGGATGCGCCAACGGGTTCTCCCCGATCACGCGGAGCCGTGTCCCGTCGTCGGCAGCGGAGCCGTCACCTCTGCGGGAAGCTGCCTTCGTCGCGGATGCGCCGGTTCAGTTCGGCGAGGTACTCGTCCTCGTCGAAGTCCAGCCCCACCTCACGGCCGGTCCAGCTGGACAGGTGGATGGCGTTTGCCAGTCGCACCCCGTGGATGCCTTCGGAGCCGGGAGCCAGCAATGGCGTGCCGTCGAGGATGTTTGCCGCAAAGTTCTCCAGGACCCCGGCATGCTGGGAGCCCCACGCGGAGTCGAACTCGACAACCTCGGAGGAGTAGTAGTCGTCGGTGTGGAGCTGGCCGGTGAACAGCCGCTTCACGTCCTCGATGTCCATGCCGTCGCTGATCTCGCGCTCCGGCTTGTGCAGCCGGGTGATGGTGGCCGTCTTGCTGTTCTCGACCACAATCTTTCCTTGGTCGCCGAGGATTTCGAACCTGTCGGTCCCGACGAGGTCATGGGTGGCGGTGATGAACACGCCCGTGGCGCCGCCACCGTAGTCGACCACCGCGGTCACCTCGTCCTCGACGGCGATGTTCCGGCGGAACCCGTAGGCCACCTTCGAGTACACCGACTTGGGGACACCGCAGATCCACTGCAGCAGGTCCAGTTGGTGCGGGGCCTGGTTGACCAGCACGCCGCCGCCCTCGCCGCCCCAGGTGGCGCGCCAGGCGCTCTGGTCGTAGTAGCCCTGGGGCCGCCACCAGGTGGTGATGATCCAGTTCGTCCGCCGGATGGCTCCGATCTCACCACTCTCGACGACCTGCTTGATGTGGCGGTACAACGGGTTGTTGCGCTGATTGAACATGATCGCGAAGGTTAGCTCCGGCTTGCTCTCCGCGAACGCGTTGAGCTCTTTGACCTGCTTGGTGTAGACGCCTGCCGGCTTCTCGACCAGCGCGTGCACGCCTCGCTCCAACGCGGCGATGCCCATCTCCGGGTGCAGGTAGTGCGGCACGCAGGTGACGACGGCGTCGACGTCGCCGCTTCCCAGCATGGTCAGGTAGTCGGAGTAGAACGGCACCCCCGGGTACTCGCTCTCGACGAGTTGAGCCTTGCTCGGGTTGATATCGGAGAAGGCGGCAAGCTCGATGTTGGGAACCATGCCGTTTCGAATGAACTGCGCATACATCGACCCCTGCGCGCCCAACCCGACAATGCCCAGTTTGACCTTGTGTGCCATCGTTTTGTCTCCTCATGTTCTCGTAGGTTGCGGCGGCCGCTGCAGCCGGTCCATTCCGGCTGCCGTTCGGCGCCTGTCACTTAACTTCGCGGAGTCGCCGCCAGGAGGCAGTGAGTTGCTCTGGGCGTCATCGCTCAAGAGTTGTCGGCCGCCAAGGCGAAGACTTCGGCTACCCGGTCGTAGGCGGTGATCAGCGCCGGCATGCTGGCCCGCAGGCGCGCGTAGCTGGCGACGTCTTCCGCCGAGACCGTCACCGGCGGCCGGAGGGATCCCTGATCGAGTCCGCCGACAGCGGTCAGCGCACCGGTCAGAGTGCTGGCCCCGCCCAGGGCATACCAGCCCAGCGCGGCGGCACCGAGTGCCGTACCACCGGCCCCCGCCTGGATGGTCAGCGGTCGGGCCAGCGTGGCCGCCATGATGTTCTGCCACAGCGGCGACCGGAACGGGCCGCCGGTGGCGCTGACGGACGTAACCGGCGACACGGTGTCCAAGGCGTCCACGATCGTCGATATCTGCAGGCAGACCCCTTCGACGGCGGCCCGGATGAAGTGGCTTCGGGTGTGGTGATGGCGGACTCCGAGATAGGCGCCCGGAATGTCGGGGTCCCACAGGGGCGCCCGCTCGCTCAGCACGTAGGGCAGCATCGCGAGGCCGTCGCTGCCGGGCGGTATTCGAGCGGCCAGGGCAAGCAGCTCCGTGTCGGCGTGGCCGTCGGCGACGAGGTCAGGGGCGAAGGTCTCACCGGCCCAGCGCAGGGTGATTCCGCCGTTGCTGACGGCCCCGCCGCTGACCCAAAGGTCGTCGGTGAGCGCGTAGCAGAACAGCCGGCCGGCGGAGTCGAAGCTCGGCGCGCTGACCGCCATCCGTACCGCGCCGCTGGTGCCGAGCGACAGACCCGCGACGCCGGGCTCGATCGCGCCGGTGCCCAGGTTCCCGAGCGGCCCATCGGCGGCTCCGACCGCGACGGGCAGGCCCGACGGCAGATCGACCCGGGCGGCGACCTTAGGCGTCAGCGTGAGCACCGTGGTCGTGGGCAGCACTGGCGGTAGCTGGTCCCGCGTGATTCCGGCCAGAGCCAGCACCGACTCGTCCCAGTCCCGCGCGTGCAGGTTCAGCAGCCCGGTCGCGGATGCGCTCGACAGTTCCGTCACCAGCTCGCCGGTGAGATGGTGCAGCACGTAGTCCTTCAGGCCGACCCACCACCGGACCCGCTCGGTCAGCGCTGACGCATGCTCGGAGAACCACAGCAACTTCACCAGGGGGCTCATCGGATGCACCGGAGTCCCGGTCCGCTGGAGAAGCTCCAGGGCCTGCCCGTGTCGTCGGAGCGCTCGTGCCTGCTCGCCGGCGCGGGAGTCAGCCCAGGTAACCAGCGGTGTCAACGGCCGCAGCTGGGAGTCCAGGCCGATCAGGCCATGCATCGCGGTCGAGATGGACAGCGCCAGGATCCGGGCGTTACCGAGGAGGCCGACACACTCGGCCACCGCAGCGTCGATCGCCGCCAGCATTGTCAGCGGATCCTGGACCTGCCATCCCGGCTCCGGTTGTTGCAACGGGTACTCCCGCAGCGCCGTGGGCAGCTGCCCCGGTTGCCCGTGGACGTCGAACGCGGCCACCTTGACCGCGGTTGTGCCGACGTCGAGCCCGATGATGACCTCAGCGGCGGCGCTCATTGCGCTGAGATCGCCTGTGCCTGCGTGAGCACCGCGTCAACGAGCGCGGCGTCGCCGCCAAGACCCGGCTCCAGCAGGTCCAGGACCGCCGGGACGGCCTCGGTCAGTTCGGCGGCGTTGGCGGCCTCCTGGTACGGAGTCGCACCGGCGTCCTTGACTGGGGCGCCGAGGCCCCGAAGATGGAGCACCCAGGCGGCGACGGTGGTGGCACTTCCGCTGGGTACGCGTCCGGCCGCTCGTTCCGCCTTGATCGGCGGCACCGTGCGAACGATGAGCTTGGCCGACCCGTCCGCAGCGATCTGCGCGAGCTGGTGGCGAATCCTTGGGTTGGAGAAGCGCGTCAGCAGCGCACCGCGGTAATCGGCGACGACTTCCGCCGGCAGCGCCAGGTGACGACTCGCCTCGTCCCAGAAACTCTCGACCCAGGAGCGACAGGCCGCGTCCCCGACGGCTTCGTCGATGGTTTCGTGTCCCCGGATGCTGCCGGCGTACGCCAGTAGCGAGTGGGAGCCGTTGAGCAGCCAGAGCTTGCGCTGCTCGAACGGCGCCACGTCATCGACCAGCTGGGCGCCGGCGCCCTCCCAGCGGGGGCGACCTGCCGGGAAGCTTCCCGACACGACCCACTCGTTGAACGGCTCGGTCGGGACCGGGTCAGCGTCGAGGTAGCCGCAGGTCTTCTCGACCAGTCTCCGATCCTCATCGGTGGTGGCCGGGGTGATTCGGTCGACCATCGAGGTGGCGAAGTCGACGTTCTCCTGGATCCACGCCGGTAGCGATGGGTCCACCAGTCCGGCCAGCTCGGCCACCACTCGCTTGGTGACCTCCCCGTTCTCGGGCAGGTTGTCGCAGGACAGGATCGTGATCGGTCCTGCCCCGGCGGTACGACGTGCCAGCAGCCCAGCGACCAGCTTCGCCGGCATCGAGGCGACGCCACCGCGCGCATCGGCTTTGAGCACGCCAACGTCGGACACGATCACGTCACGGTCAGCGTCGAGTCCGCCGTCGGCCGCGCGGACGTAACCGGCTTCGGTGACCGTGATGGTGACGATCCCGACCTCGCTTCGGCTCAGATAGTCCAGGTATGCGGCGTGGTCGCTGGACGGATGCACCGCAGACAGGCTTCCCACCAGCTCGAAGGTGTCGCCTTCGCCGCTGCGAGTGATCAGCGTGTAGAGCCCGTCCTGCGGGGCCAAGGCCTCAGCAGTGTCCGGCCGGCGGCCGGTGAACGCGGCGATGCCCCATTGGGATGCGTCGGGACTGTGCGCGGTGTACCAGGCTTGGTGCGCCCTATGGAAGTTACCGATCCCGAGGTGCACGATCCTCACGGGGGCAGCCGGGGGCGCATCCGGGAGCGCACGAGAGAGCCGTTGGGGTGGCGAGTCGGTGGTCATAGCTTGAAGGCCCTTCTGGGGTTGGTGACCACAAGGTCGCGGATGGCTTCAACGGCTTCGTCCTGGTCGAGTCGGTGTTCGACGACGAGTTGGGCGACGTATCCGGCGTCCAGACGGCGGGACATATCGTGGCGGGCGGGAATCGAGCAGAAAGCACGGGTGTCGTCGATGAAGCCTGACGTCTTGGCAAGTCCAGCCGACTCGGTGATGGCGGAGCGGAAGCGGCGGATGGCCTCTGGGGCGTCGAGGAACCACCACGGCGCTCCTGCGAACACGGAGGGGTAGAAGCCGGCCAGCGGGGCGATCTCGCGGGAGAACACCGTCTCGTCCAGGGTAAAGACGACCAGCCGGAAGTTCGGATGTGTGCCGTACCGGTTGAGCATCGGCCGCAGTGCGTCGGTGAACTCGACCTGCACCGGGATGTCGGTGCCCACGTCGGCCCCGTACTTCTCGAAGGTGGGCAGGTGGTGGTTGCGGCGCACCCCCGGGTGCAGGGTCATCACCAAGCCGTCGTCGCAGGCCATCCGCGCCATCTCCGCCATCAGGTGGCGACGGAGCGCGGTGGCCTCCTCTGCGCTGACCTCGCCGCGACGGGCGAGCGCGTAGATGCGCTCGGCCTCCGGGACTTCCAAGGCGTCGGTACGGGCGTCCACGTGGCTGTGGTCGGACGAGACGGCGCCGTTGTCCCTGAAGTACCTTCGACGGTTCTCCATGGCGGCGAGGTAGCCGGAGTAGTCGCCGGTGTCGACACCTGACACCTCGGCCAGCCGGTCCACGTCAGCGATCCAGGTCGGCGAGGCGGCCTCGAGGTACTTGTCGGGGCGGAACGTCGGGATCACCCGTCCGGCCCAGGAGGGGTCGTCGCGTAGGAACTGATGGGCCGACAGGTCGTCACATGGGTCGTCGGTCGTGGCCAGCACCTCGATGCCGAATTTGGCGTAGAGGGCGCGCGGCTTGAACTCGGGCGAGGTCAGGCACTCGGCGATTTGGTCGTAGATCTGATCGGCGGTCTCCGCGCTCGGCCGCACCTTCACCCCGAAGATCTCCCGCAGCTGAGCGTCGAACCAGAATCGCACCGGCGTGCCGCGGTAGTCGGCCCAGTGGGAGCAGACGATCCGAAACGCCTCCCGCGACTCCGCATCCGTCAGGGCCCCTTGACCGACGCCGAGCGCCGACAGTTCTACCCCGTGCGCGTGCAGCATCCGATTGACGTAGTGGTCCGGAGTGATCAGCAACGACGTCGGATCGGCGAAGGGGACGTCATCGGCCAGCCACTGCGCCGGCACGTGGCCATGCGGAGAGATGATCGGTAGCCCCGCCACGCTGTCGTACAGATCGCGTGCGACAGCGCGCACCCCCGGCTCCGACGGAAGCAACCGATCGGGATGAACGTCGAGAGGAGAGTTGTAAGACATGCTTGCCATCCTGGGTGACAGTCCGGCTGGGTGACAACAAGTTGCCGTTTGTTGTCGCCGAGAACGATCCGGTCTCAGTCGTCGCCACCTCGAGAATGGCCGAGGGGCCGCGATTCTTCCGCCACCGCCAGCAACAAATGGCAACAACTGGTGCAAGTGCTGCTTGGGTGGCTGAATGGAATCAGCGCAGCATCGGGCGCAGCGGCAGTCTCATGATCACTGTCGTGGCCGCCCAACACTGCCGGCGTCACCCGCATGGACGCCGGCAGAGCCAATCGCAATCCGCATTCACTCTTGTGATTCCTTCCAACCCAGGAGCAACGCCCATGACTGATCGACTGAAAGAGCTGTCCGAGGCAGGCGTCTCGATCTGGCTGGACGACCTGTCCCGCGAGCGTCTCAACAGCGGCAACCTCGCCTCGCTGGTCGCCGACTCATCCGTCGTCGGCGTCACCACCAACCCGACCATCTTCGCCTCGGCCCTGAGCAAGGGCCAGGCCTACGACTCCCAGATCAAGGAGTTGGCCGCTCTCGACTCCTCGGTCGATGACACGATCAAGGCGCTGACCAGCGACGACGTACGCAACGCCTGCGACGTCTTCACCGACATCTACGCCTCTTCTGGAGGCTACGACGGGCGGGTATCAATCGAGGTCGAGCCCGGCCTGCCATGAACACCGAAGGCACCATCGCCCAGGCCGCGGAACTGTTCAAGATCGTGGATCGACCCAACGTGTTGATCAAGATCCCCGCCACCAAGCCCGGCTTACCCGCCATCACCGCCTCCATCGCCGAAGGGATCAGCGTCAACGTGACGCTCATCTTCGCCCTGGACCGCTACTCCGACGTCATCGACGCCTACCTGAGCGGGCTTGAGCAGGCGGCCGCGAACGGCCACGACCTGGGCAGAATTCACTCGGTGGCCTCTTTCTTCGTGTCTCGGGTGGACAGTGAGGTAGACAAGCGACTCGACAAGATCGGCGGTGCTTCGGCGGCATCTCTGAAGAGCAAGGCGGCCGTGGCCAACGCGCGGCTGGCGTACGCGCTGTTCGAGGAGCAGTTCTCCTCCGACCGCTTCAAGGCCCTTGAGGCGAAGGGGGCCAACAAGCAGCGGCCGCTGTGGGCGTCCACCGGCGTCAAGGATCCGGCCCTGCCCGACACGATGTACGTCACCGAGCTGGTCGTGGCCGGCACGGTGAACACCATGCCGGAGAAGACCATGCAGGCGTTCGCCGACCACGGTGAGGTCCACGGCGACCAGGTCAGCGGCACCGAGGCTGCGGCCCAGCAGGTGTTCGACAGCCTGGCCGCCGTGGGCATCGACTTCGACGACATCGTGGACACCCTCGAGCGGGAGGGCGTGCAGAAATTCGACGCCTCCTGGGCCGAGTTGGTCGAGACGGTACAGACCGCGCTGGACGAGGCCAACAAGGGTGCGGGCAGCCCGGGCGCCGGCGCCGATCCTGACGTTACCCACGACACCGTCGCCTGACCGCCCAGCACACCCAGATCACCCAATTTCCAGCTCTTCAAGAAAGAGGTTGTCCTCATGTGGACCCTGTCCGGATTCTCCGACGAAATCTCCGCCGATTTCGACACCCAATGCGCCGTGGTGTCCAAGCTCGGGCTCAAATACCTGGAGTTCCGCAGCGCCTGGGATGTCAACATCCTCGACCTGAGCAACGAGCAGCTCGAGAACGCCCGCAATATCCTGAAGGCATACGGGCTTGGGGTGTCCAGCATCGGATCGCCGATCGGGAAGATCTCGGTCGAGGACGACTTCGAGCCGCACCTCGAGCGGATGCGGCACGCCGCCGAAGTGGCTCACTTCTTCGATGCGCCGTACATCCGGGTCTTCTCGTTCTTCATCCCCGCGGGATCCGACCCCGACAGCCATCGCGACACCGTGTTGAGCCGGATGCGCGAACTGGCGAAGGTGGCCGAGGAGGCCGACGTAGTCCTGCTGCACGAGAACGAGAAGGAGATCTACGGCGACATCCCTCGCCGCTGCCTCGACATCATCGAGTCAGTCGACTCGCCCCATCTCAAGGTCGCCTGGGACGCAGCGAACTTCGTTCAGGTCGGAGTCCGACCGTTCACCGAGGGCTATCGGCTGCTCCGCACGCACCTGGCCTATGTGCAGATCAAGGACGCGAACCTGTCCGACGGCGAGGTGGTGACGTCAGGTCGGGGCGATGGTGAGCTGGTCGAGACGATTCGTGAGCTCAGAAAGGACGGCTTCGACGGCTTCTTCTCCCTCGAGCCCCACCTCAGCCAAACCCACGCCCTCGGCGGCTTCTCCGGTCCGGAGCTCTTCACTGAAGCCTGGCGGGCGTTCACCGACCTGCTGAAGGCCGAAAACATCTCGTACGCCTGAACGCCACGCCCCAATCCCGGGCCACCGACTACCGCCCACCGCCAGCAAAGGGAAAGATCATGACTGTCAGCGACAACATCACCGATAAGACGCGGCGCACCCCACGCGTGGCCGCTAACCCGATTCCGTACTGGGTGCGCGACGGTCAGGTGAACAAGTCCAAGGAGGTGTTCGACCAGGCCTTCGACGACTTCGCCAAGATCGGTTTCACCGCAGTCAAGGCCGACGTACCCGAGGGTATGACCGCAGCGGCCTACGCCGACTGGATCGGCGGTTACGGACTGTCGCCGTCGCTGAGCCTGTTCAGCTCCCCGTTCGACGAGACCATCAGCATCACCGGCGAGATTGAACGCGCCAAGCGCTTCGCCGGCGACCAGGTGGCACTGGGTCTGGACCGCACGATGATCTCATCCATGGCGGTGCCGGCGCGGATGGCCGAGCCGGCGGTGGGTGCCGACTTTGACCAGCACCGCCTGCAGCTCGCGATCGAGAACTGCGGCATCATCTGCCAGGTGCTGCAGAGCGAGGGGCTGCGCCCGTTGCACCACTCCCACGTCGGCGGGGTCTTCGAGACGGAGTCCGAGATCACCGAGCTACTCGACACCCTCGGCCCGGACGTCATCGGCTTCGGCCCCGACACCGGCCATCTGCGCTGGGCGGGTATCGATCCCGCCGCCCTGATCCGTCGCTACGCCGACCGGATCGGCGGTATCCACATCAAGGACTGCTTCCCCGACTACCTGGACCCGGCCGCTCGCAGAGGTCTCAGCTATCACGAGGTGGGGGCGACCAAGCGACTGTGGGCCGAGCCCGGCCTCGGGGTCGTCGACTTCGACGCCGTCATCGCCGCCATGCCGAAGGACTACGACGGGGACTACATGATCGAGGTGGACGAGCCGAGCGTGGAATCCCGCTTCGACTCCCACCAGATGTCGTTCGAGTGGGCCCGGCGTGCGTTGAGCTTCGCAGCACTGTGACGAGCGGGCGCGGCAGATGGCTTCCTATGGGGTCGGCGAGAGTGAGCGGTCTCACGCCATCAGAGGGTATGTGATCGGGCTGATTGATAGTTCAACTAGATATGACACAGTTGGACTCTTCCCTGGACTTCGCCGCCTACGAGGCTGAGCTCGCATCACACCTGGTGCTCGACCAGTCCGCCCAGGATCTGCTCTTCCGCGAGGCCCGGTCGGCGAACGCCTTCACCGACGAGCCGGTCACCGACGCGCAGTTGCAGGCGATCTATGAGCTCGCCAAGTGGGGACCGACCGCGATGAACGGTCAGCCGTTGCGCATTGTCGCCGTCCGCAGCGCGGAGGCTCGCGCCCGGCTGGTCCCGCATATGGCCGGCGGCAACCAGGCCCGTACGGCGACGGCGCCGTTGGTGGTGATCCTGGCAGCCGACTACGACTTCCACGACGAGTTCCACAAGACGTTCCCGGTCTTCCCGGGCGCCCGGGACGTTTTCGCCGACGAGTCGTCTCGCATCGAGACCGCGACCCTGAGCGCCACCTTGCAGATCGGCTACCTGACCATCGCGATCCGCGCCGCCGGGCTGGCCGCCGGTCCGATGACCGGCTTTGACGCGGACGGGGTCACCCGGGAGTTCTTCCCGGACGGCCGGCACCGGGCGTTGGTTGTGATGAACATCGGCCATCCGGCCGCGGACGGCTTCCGTCCCCGCCAGCCGCGACTCGACTACGAAGACGCGGTCGTCGCGGTCTGACGGGACCCCAGTCGGTCGCTAGGCGCCGATGACGGTACCGGAGGCAACCGTCTGTGGCGATCCCTTGTCGGGGAGTTCCCCGACACCGGTCACGGTCACGCCGGACTCGAACGTCCAGTCACCCTTGACCGTCAGACTCCGCGCCTCCTTCAGTGACGGCGCGCCCGCTGGGAACCGCTGCTGGAACGCGGAGATGGTCTTGTAGTAGGAGTTGTCGAGCTCGATCAGTGGCACCGGATCGGCCACCTTGGTGAGGGTGGCGTCGTCGGCCACCTCGTACACGTCGGAGCGGAGCAGCAGCAGGTCGCTGGTGGTTTTGACCGGGAGGAACCGGTCGCGACCGACGCCGATCGCGGTAGCTCCTTCGAACACCTCGATCGCCGAACCCATGGCGGTCTCGATCTGCACCACCTCCGGTGAGGATGCGTCGGCGGGATCGACGGTCTTCTCGTTCTTGATCAACGGCAGGCCCAGCACCGACTTGCGCTCAGTCAGCGTCTTGGACAGGGTCTCCAGGTCAAACCACAGGTTGTTGGTGTGGAAGTACGGGTGGCGGTGCTCGTCGGTGAAGTACTCCATGTCCTCCTTCGGCGTCTGCGCCGTGTCGCGGAGGATCAACTGGCCGTCAGCCTTGCGGATGGCCAGATGTCCACCCTTGCGGTCAGCTGCCGTACGGCGGCAGACCTCCGCCGCGTACGGCGCCCCGCTGGCGGCGAACCAGCCGGCGATGGTGGCGTTGGGCGCCGCGCCCAGGTTGTCAGAGTTCGACACCGAGGCGTAACGGAATCCGGCCGCCAGCAGTCTGTCCAGCACGCCGGACGCGGCCAGCGCGGTGTAGAGGTCGCCATGGCCCGGCGGGCACCACTCCAGCGTCGGGTCGGCAGGCCACTCGACCGGCGTGAGGTCGTCCTTGCGGAGTTTGGGCTCCTGGTTCTGCACGAACTCCAAGCCGATGCCCGCCACCTCGAGGTCGTCGTACTTCGCCAAGGCGGCCAGAGTGTCGTCGGAGGTCCGAAAGCTGTTCATGAACACGAGCGGCAGCGGCACGCCGTGCGCGGACCGCGCGGTCAGCACCTGGTCAACGATCAGGTCGAGGAACGACTTGCCCTCGCGCACCGGAAGCAGCGACTTCGCCTTGTCCATGCCCATCGAGGTCCCCAACCCCCCGTTGAGCTTGATGATCACGGTCTTCTCGAAGGCCGCCTTGGCGTCCTCATCGCTGACCGCGACGTCGGCCAGCAGCGGCGGCGCATCAAGCGGCTCGATGGTGTCCTCCGGGATGAAGCCAGTGGCCCCCTCCTCGAGGGCGCGGTAATAGTGCTCGAATACGGCGATGGCCTGCTCGTGCACCCCCGCTGCAGTCATCTTCTCGATTGCGCTTTTCAGTCCCTCTTGGCTCATGTGCCGATCGTAGGGGAAGACGATGACAGTTCATCAGGGGACGTCTCGCGGGGCAGACTCGCGATCTACTTCCGCTTCGGCGTGAGAGTGGCCAGGAATGTGGCGGTGGCGCTGATGATCTGCGCTTGCGCCTTTTCTCGTGACACGCCTGGCACCCCATCCTCAGGATGATCACCGTAGTCGCCGAAGAATGAGTGCGTAGCCCCCGGCACGGTCAGGTATCGCGCACCCCGAGGCAGATCCTGCTTGGACGCGTTCTGGTCGGCCGGAGTGAATCGTGCGTCGGCGCCGCCGGCGACCGAGAGAACCAAGAGGTTGCTCTGGGCGATGTTCTGTCCTGGAGACGTGCCGTACAAAACGAGAGCCTGAATCCCTGGCTCAGTATCGGCGAAGCGTGCGGCGGCAACTCCGCCGACCGAATGGCCACCGACGGCCCAGCGAGTGATCTCGGGGTGGACCTCCATCACAGCCTCGGGGTGATTCTCGTCCAACAGCGCGAGGCCCAGAGGCTCCTTGAGGATCGCCACCAGGTAGCCTGCCACGGCGAGGGGCTTCAAAAGCTTGACGTAGGCGCCAGCCTCGACCTGCGCGCCGGGCGAGAACACGAACCCAACGGTCGGCTTGATCGGCGTCCCATTCGGCTGCTTCCTCGTCGGCACCAACTCCAGCCACGTGAGCCGGTCGGCCACCCGTACCGTGCCGGTCGAGAGGCTCTCCCGAATGGCAGCCTCGGTTGCCGGGATCGGGCGGGCCATGATGACGATGCCGATGAGGGCGAGCGACAGTACGAGCGCCGGAATCGCGAGGACGATACGCCGCCGCTCACGCCGCCTCGTCTGCCGGGGAGTCCTCTTGGACACCTCGTCGCGGTCCAGCCGGTCCGACAGCAGCAACGTGGCGACCGCCCAGACCACAGCGACGACGCCCAGCAGACCACAGAACAGGGCAACCGCCGGCAGCGCCGGGTGACCCTCCAGCACCGGGCGCCAACTCGCCCAACCCAGCCAGGTCGGGACCGCGATCATCGCCGCGCCTACCAGCAGCCAGAGCGAGGCCAGCACGTTGCGACTGGTCGTTGCGGTCTCGCTCATGGCCTGCACATTAACGCGGCGGCGGTTGGCGGCCAGGCGTCTGGAATTCGTACGGTCCTCCAGCGGGTCGATTTGCGCTCTGAAGGGAGGGCCAGTCGTCCTGTACCCTCTTGCACGGCAGGCGGCGACTTGAGCGACTCGAAACGCAGTGCAAACTTCGGCGCCGGTCGGGCCCCCATAGCTCAGGGGATAGAGCAAAGGTTTCCTAAACCTTGTGTCGCAGGTTCGAATCCTGCTGGGGGCGCCAGCCATAACACCTAGTGAATCCACGTTTCAGCCAGTCTGGCCGCCTAGCCGACGAACCTTCGAATCGCCTCCAGGCCGCACACAGGGCGCAGCAGCTTCACACCAGGCCGCGTCCATACGGTCCGAAACGGTTTCCAAGTCGTCCTCGAACAAGGCCGCGTAGACGTTCAACGTCATCGCCGCGTCCTTGTGCCCGAGCATCCTCTGAACGTGCTTGACGCTCGCCCCAGACGCAATCGCCAACGAGGCGGCGGTGTGTCTCAGGTCGTGCGGAGTGAGCTTTTCCAAGCCCGCGGCGGCGACCGCCGGCTGCCACACTCGCCGTCGCCAGTTCCCAATCCGAAATCGACTCGCCCTCGGGGCTTGTGAACAGCAGGTCCGACGGCGCCTTCCCGTTCATCTCCGCCGCTAGAGGAACGACCGGCGACCGGGGCCGGCACGTCGCGCGACTGGTGCGTCTTGGTCGAGGACCACACCTGGCGGCCGCCCACGTCCGAGACCGACTCCGAGACGCGCAGTCGGCGCCCCAGCACGTCCACCGACCGCACCCGCAATACCGAGCACTCTCCGAACCGCAGGCCGCACAAGCCCAGGACCAGCACCATCGTCCGGTACGGTCCCGCGCACTCCGCAAGACGTTCTAGCTCAACCATCGTCAGAAACCGCTGCCGCTGCTCCGGCAACCGCGGCAGCGCCACACCCAAACACGGGTTCCGGGCAATCCGCTGATCCCGCACCGCGGCCGCCATCATCCCGCTCAGGACCGTGGCCGCCCGTCGACAGCGGGAGGCGCCCACCGACCCCGACAACGCCGCAACCCAGGCAGCCACGTCGGCATGCCCGACCGCAGCCAGAGGCACCTCGGCCCAGGTCGGGAGGATGCAGGTGGCCGGCAGCGACCGGTAAGACTCCACGGTGGTCGCCTTCAACGTCGCGCCCTTCGCCGCCAGCCACTTCTCCGACCAAGCGCCCACCGTCATCCGCCCCCGCGCCGGGTCGCTCCACTCTCCCCGCGTCAACGCGACCTGCACGCCCGAAAGCCAACGCTCCGCGTCGACCTTCCGCGCGAACGTCTTCGACCTCTCCCGCCCATCCGGTGCTCGATACCTGCCGCGCCAGCGCCCCGGACCCCGACGTTCCACGAACCCCGCCATCAGCTGGCCACGCGATGGTCGGCCTGCTCCTCCAACCACGCCTCCACGGCCGACAGCCGGTAGCGAACATGCCGGCCGATGCGATAGCCCGCCGGCCCCTCGCCCCGATGCCGCCACGCGTACAGGGTGGTCACCGGGATGCTCAACAACTCAGACACCTCGAGCAGCGTCAGCAGCGGCTCAGCCTTGCCTACCTTCTCCATGTCAACGTCCTTTCGCCGGGATTGGGGAGCTTCGGCCTCCCCGATCGGTTGATGGTGTGGCTCGGCAGTTATCGGGGAGGCCGAAGCAGTGCGGTCGCGCATCAGCCGTCCGGGTCGGTCGGAATTGCCGAACAGGCATCCCAGCGTGTCGCTTGGCCTGGTCGTACTGCTCCCGCCATTGCAGCCGCTCCACCACCGCCTGCAAAATTGCGGTCGCGTAGGTGCTGGAGTCGGGGCGGGTGTCGGTCCACACGAATCGCGGCCGACCGTCGGGCAGGGTCACCGTCGCGGCCAGCCGTTCAATCTCTGGCGCGACGATGCCGGCGTTCAGCAGCGCCTCCCGAACCACCGTGGCCCGGTCGGCCTTGTGTTCACGGGGCGTCTTACCCGACCACTGCCGAGACACCAGCGCCCGACGGCCGCCGAGACCGAGGTTCTCCCGGTCATGCGCCTTCGGTCCGCACCAGCCGGCCTGCAGCCCAGGTCCGGCGTTGCTGGGCTGGACGCCATAGCGCAGCCAGTTCGCGCACTGCTCCGAGCACGGCAGGTAACGCAGCTCGGCGTGCAGCCGGTCCACCTGCGCCACATACTCGGCGTCGGCCTGGTCGGGGTCGGTGAAGGTGTCGGCGACCGACTTGGCCAGATACTTCGTCAGGTACTGGATGGCCCGGTCTGCGTCCGGGGAGGGGGCGATGATGGCGGCCATGTCGACCTGACGGCAAACCGCATCACATGCGCCGGCCGAGAATCCTGCCCCGTCTCGACCGCCTCATCCCAGGTCGGCAGAATCTCGCCGGTGTCGGGATCGCAGTAGCCGCTGCCATCCCACACCGGAATCCGGTGGACGTAGACCGGCCGGTCGAACTGGGGCCACCAGACCTCACGTACGTCGCCGACACCACCTGACGCACCGTGGCCCGTGGGATGGCGCCGCGGACGGCGGCGTGCAGGTGCGGGGCCAGCCGGTGCTGCGGCTCCACCGCGGCGAAGTACTGCACCTTGTAGCCGGCGCAACGACGCAGGTTCTGCCAGAACCGGTCCACCAGCTTCGGAAAGTGCAATGCATCCAACGCGGCCCCGACGGTAGTCATAGCTATCTGGGTCCACCGGTGCGCCGTGGGCGTGATCTTGCCGTAGGACGGCAGTGTCAACGTGAGGAACATCGACGGCAGAATCTCAGCACCTGGGGTCACAACGGCGCCGAGAGAGCTGTAAGGCCAGAAGGAGATAGATGATCATGAGCGGCGATACGAGTGATGGCTTATCCGCCAGGTGGGAGCCGACCCCACAGGAATTAACTCAGCGGTGACGCACCGCGTGAACTCAGGTAATGGGTCTTGATCAACAGCGGCGATTCGAATAATGCCCGCAGGCGGTGATGGGAGCCGACCCCATCGAGTTCTAGACGGCTCCGTAGCACACCGCCGTCAAGAGGCCCCCGCACGCGCTTCGACCAGTCCAATTGCACATCACCTGGCGGAGAAGTGTCGCGTCAGTCGACGAGAAACGCAGCCGGCGAACCGTGCGCTGCCGAATTAACCTCTAACAGAATTCAACGGCCGGCTTCGCCGGCCGGCGGCGCGTGTCCTTGCTCCGCTGCGGGCCACGCCGCCGAGCGGTGTAAACAGCCGTCTCAGACCAGCATCGCATGACCCCTCGGCTGAGACACGACCCAAGTGCCGGAAGATGTGCTGATGACTTCAAGCCTCACTTCCTCCGTTGATCTGTTGGCGTCCGCGCAGTCATCGTCGGGTGCGATCCCAGCGAGCACTGTGCACGACATCTACCAGTACGGATGGCTGCGCGACGGTTCATGGTGTGCGTACGCGCTCGATCGTGCCGGTCGGACGTCCGCTGTATCAGGCTGGCACCACTGGGTGGCACGGACGCTACTCGCGCATGAACACCGCTTCGACCAGGCGCTCGCCGCTGTCCGAGCGGGCACCGTGAACGGACAAGTCATGATGCCGGCGCGCTTCACACTCGAGGGTCGCGAGGAGGACCCGAACAGTGAGGAGGAGTGGCCGAACTTTCAGACCGACTGCTACGGCTTCTGGTTGTGGGCGCTGGCCGATCACATCCGACGGGGTGGCGGGTTGGACGAGCTGCTGACCGACGCGGCCCGTCTCGTGATCCGCTATCTGATCGAAGCTGGTGACACCCCGTGCTTCGACTGCTGGGAGGAGCATCCCGGCAACCTGCACACCTCAAGCTTGGCAGCAGTAGCCGCAGGCCTTCGCGATGCCGGTGTGATGGTCGGCAGCGAGAGCGCGATCAATGCGGCTCGGCGGCTGACGGAGCGCATCACCGGGCCGGAGCACACTCTGGCTGACGCCTTTGTCCGGTTCCCAGGAGACACCCGGGTCGACGGGTCCTTATTGTGGCTAGCCGTTCCGTTTGGCCTGGTTGACGTGAACGACCCGGTCTTCCGCAACACGGTGACCCGGATTGAGCAGGAGCTCGTGGTCCCCGACGGTGGAGTGCGGCGCTACCTCGGCGATACCTTCTACGGCGGCAGTGAGTGGATTCTCCTGGCCGCCAGCCTCGGCTGGGTCGGCCTCAAATCAGGGGACGAAGCGCTCGCTGAGCGGATGTTCAGCTGGATCGAGAGCGCAGCAACCGAGGACGGCTACCTACCTGAGCAGGTACAGGACCACGTGCAGTCTCCGCACATGCTGGCCTACTGGCGCCGCAAGTGGGGACCGACCGCGACACCGTTGCTTTGGTCGCACGCCATGCACGTCGTACTGGGCGACGAGATGGGTCGACTGCCTCAGTGAGGTGACAGCGAGCGTGGCCGCGAGTGGCGTGTGCAGCGACACTTGGCGGACTCCTGACCAGACACTGAGGTACTACGTCACCGCCGACTGCTGCACTCCTGCACACGTTGATGCATCCGCCCAGGCGCGACCGGACCGGCTCCGAGCGCGAGCGAGCTCGTTTGCTAGCAGGCAGTCACTGACTGCAGCCGCACTCCCTCCCGGGCTCAGCGCGGAACCGACCTCAGGGGCGGTCACCTTGCGGTTACAAATGACCGCCAGCCACCATCAAGCACCGGCAGCCAACAAGGCTCATTGAGCCGCGCGCATGGCCGGCGCTGCCGTCTCGGACCAATCAGCGAGGTCCTGGCCGAGGGGACGCACAGTCGCCCACCTGCTTACCAATCCGCTTACCAACGGGGCCGCACCGATGCGGCGTTCAGCGGATTTGCAGACACATCTCTGAGCGTAAGCCATAGTCTCGTACGCGTCGTATGCGTCCCCTGAGGTGGTGTAGTTCCCAAGGCCGTTCGCCGCGTGTTCCGCGGTGACGTTGACGGCCATCGTGCAACGGTCAGTGAGACCGGACTAGGGAACTCACAGATAGGACACGATGCACGATGGCCTTGGACC
>DASTIW010000023.1:0-38039 GCA_035717205.1 Propionibacteriaceae bacterium
TCCGGAACGTCGAGGTGCGACGCGAACTGGCGCAGCTCGCCGACGATCTGCGCGAACCGCGCCTCGTCCCAGCCGACGAGATCCATCTTGTTGATCGCGAACAAGAGATGCGGAATCCGCAGCAGCGACGCGATCAGCGCGTGGCGGCGAGACTGCTCGACGACGCCTTGCCGCGCATCGACGAGCACGATCGCGAGGTGCGCGGTCGACGCGCCGGTGACCATGTTGCGCGTGTACTGCACGTGGCCCGGCGTATCCCCGATGATGAACTTGCGAGTCTTCGTCGCGAAGTAGCGATACGCGACATCGATCGTGATGCCCTGCTCGCGTTCGGCGCGCAGGCCGTCGGTGAGCAAGGCAAGGTCCGCGCGGGCCAGACCGCGCCGCTTGCTGACCTTCTCGACATGGTCGAGGGTGTCGCTGAGAACCGAGTTGGTGTCGAAGAGCAGCCGGCCGACCAGCGTCGACTTGCCGTCGTCCACCGACCCGGCGGTGGCCAGTCGCAGCAGGGTACGCCCACCGGTGAGCGAGGCTCCGGTGGTCGAAGTGGGAGACATCAGAAATAGCCCTCTCGCTTGCGGTCTTCCATGGCGGCTTCGGACAGCCGGTCGTCGGCGCGGGTTGCCCCACGCTCGGTCAACTGGCTCAGCCCCACTTCGGTGATCACGTCGGCCACCGTGTTGGCGTTCGACAGCACGGCCGCAGTGCAGGACATGTCACCCACGGTCCGGTAGCGCACTGACTTGACCTCGACGTCGTCGCCGTCCTTGGCGGGTGTCACCTCGGTCACCGCAATCCACATTCCATCGCGATGTACGACCTCACGCTCATGCGCGTAGTAGATCGACGGCAGCGTGATCTTTTCGGCCTCGATGTAGTCCCAGACGTCCAGCTCAGTCCAGTTGGACAGCGGGAACACCCGAACGTGCTCACCGGGGAGATGGCGACCGTTGTACAGCGACCACAGTTCCGGCCGCTGGTTCCGCGGCTCCCACTGACCGAACTCGTCCCGCATGCTGAATACGCGTTCCTTGGCGCGGGCTCGCTCCTCATCGCGGCGGCCGCCACCGAACACGGCGTCGTGACGACCGCTCTGGATGGCGTCGAGCAGCGGTACGGTCTGGAGCGGGTTCCGGGTCCCGTCGGGACGCTCGCGCAGCCTGCCGTCGTCGATGTAGTCCTGCACGGAGGCAACTTCCAGCCGCGCGCCGTAGAACTCCACGGCCTCGTCGCGGAAAGTCAGCACCTCCGGGAAGTTGTGGCCGGTGTCCACGTGCAGCAGTCCGAACGGGATCGGCGCCGGCCAGAAAGCCTTGGCGGCCAGATGCAGCATCACGACGGAGTCCTTGCCGCCGGAGAACAGCATCACCGGCGACGCGAAGGTGGCGGCGACCTCACGGAAGATGTGGATCGACTCCGACTCGAGCGCCTCCAGCTCGGTGAGCGGACGCAGCACCGACTGGACGCCGGATGCATGGGTTGGGCTCATGGCAGTTGCCTTTCCAGGATTGCCGACAGCAGGTCCTTGGCCATCCGGACGGAGTTGTCCAGGTCGACCTGGGCGGTGTCCACCACCAGCTCGGCGGTTTCCGGCTGCTCGTACGGGTCGTCGACACCGGTCATGCCGGAGATCTCACCTCGCCGAGCCTTGGCGTACAGGCCCTTGACGTCGCGCTGCTCGGCGACGTCGAGAGACGTCGACACGTATACCTCGGCGAACGGTACGCCGGCGGTCTGATGGTCGTTGCGGACGGTCCCGCGGGCCGCGCTGTAGGGAGCGATCACCGGGACCAGGACGATGACGCCGTGTGAGGCGAGCAGCCGCGCCACCCAGCCGATCCGGGTCACGTTGATGTCCCGCGCCTCCTTGCCGTATCCGAGACCGGCGGACAGGTGAGGTCGTACCTCGTCACCGTCCAGGACCTGGACGCGGAGGCCGGCCGCGGTCAGCTGGTCCGCCAATGCGTGCGCGATCGTCGACTTGCCGGCGGACGGCAGGCCGGTGAACCACAGCGTCGCACCCGTTGTGGGTCGCTGCGGGGATCGGGCGTGACTCGAGACTGATCCGGGATGGCGCAAGCCGTCGCCGGTGAGAACCTCGGCGCTCACAGATGAATCCCGCACTCGGTCTTGGCCAGACCGGCCCAGCGTCCCGCGCGAGGGTCGTTCCCATCGGCGCGTCGGGTGCAGGGCATGCAGCCGATCGAGGGGTATCCGTCGTCGAGCAGGGGGTTCACCATCAGGGAGTTCGCTTCGATGTAGTTGGCGACGTCGGCGTCACTCCAGCGGGCGATCGGGGCCACCTTCACGAGCCGGCGCCGGGAGTCCCAGGAGACGATGGGCGTCTTGGCGCGGGCCAGCGAGTCGGCCCGGCGCACGCCGGAGGCCCACGCGGTGTACGGCTCGAGGGCACGGTTGAGAGGGGCCACCTTACGCAGTGCGCAGCACTGGTCGGGAGCGCGTGCGAAGAGGTCCTTGCCCCAGGTCACGTCCTGCTCCGCCACGGTCTGCTCGGGAGTGACCGTGATCAGGTTCACGTTGTGGACGGCCTGCACGGCGTCCCGCGTACCGATGGTCTCGACGAAGTGGTATCCGGTGTCGAGGAAGATCACGTCGATGCCGGGCGCGGCCTGCTCGGCGAGGTGCACCATCACGGTGTCGGCCAGCGAGGAGGTGACCACCAAGCCGGTGCCGAACTCCTCATGCGCCCACCGGAAGATCTCCTGCGCGGTGGCGTCCTCCAGCTCGGCGTTGGCTTCGGCCGCGACGTGGCTCAGGTCGACCAGCGTGCTCATGACTGCTCCCGTTCGTGAGACCGTCCAGGATTGGTTAACCCCAGGAACTTCACTTGGAACGCTCGACGGCAACTACGGCATTCCCAGCCGCCGCCTTCGATAGGGAAGAGGTCCTCCTCTGAGCAGTACGGGCAGTGCATGACAGCCTGCCTGTTCTGGTTGATCTCGGTCATACCAGCACGGACTCGTCCGCGCGCGAAACCCACTGCGCGAATCGCTCATCGGTCTCACGGTCTGCCTGGTAGGCACGGGCCAGCCGCTCCACGTAGTCCGGGAGTTCTTCGGCGGTCACCTTGTGACCACGAAGCTTGCGGCCGAAGCCGGCGTCCAGGCCGAGGCCGCCGCCCAGGTGTACCTGAAAACCTTCGACCTGGTCGCCGTTGGGCCCGGGCACGAGCTGGCCCTTGAGTCCGATGTCAGCGACCTGTATCCGGGCGCAGGAGTTGGGGCAGCCGTTGAGGTTGACGGTGATGGGGGAGTCCAGGTTGCCCAGCCGGGTCTCAAGCTCGTCCACGACGGTGGCGGCGCGGGCCTTGGTCTCCACGATGGCGAGCTTGCAGAACTCGATGCCCGTGCAGGCCATCACGGAGCGCCGCCAGGCGTTCGGGTTGCCAGATAGGCCCAGCTGCTCAGCGCTCGCAATCAGAGAGCCGACGTTGTCGTCGGCGACATCGAGCACCAGCAGCTTCTGCATCGGCGTGGTGCGGATCCGCTTGGAGCCGTGTGCCTCGGCCAGTTCGGCGAACTTCACCAGCGTCTCGCCGCTGACCCGGCCGGCGATGGCGGAGAAGCCGACGAAGTTGTTGCCGTCCTTCTGCTTCGACACACCGACGTGGTCGCCGAGGCGCTCCGGCACGGCCGGTGCCGGGCCGTCGAGCAACGGACGCTTGAGGTACTCGGTCTCGAGCACCTGGCGGAACTTCTCCGGTCCCCAGTCGGCGACCAGAAACTTCAGCCGAGCCCTGGTCCGCAGGCGTCGGTAGCCGTAGTCCCGGAAGACACTGGTGACGCCCGCCCAGACATCCGGTACGTCCTCAAGCGGCACCCAAGCGCCCAGCCGGACAGCCAGCATCGGGTTGGTGGACAGCCCACCACCGACCCACAGGTCGAAGCCGGGGCCGTGCTCGGGGTGCTCGACACCAACGAAGGCGATGTCGTTGATCTCTGGGACGACGTCGTGCAGCGGATGGCCGGTCAGCGCCGTCTTGTACTTGCGGGGAAGGTTGGAGAACTCCTTGGTGCCGATGTAGCGGGCGGCGATCTCACGGATGGCGGGAGTGGGGTCGATGATCTCCTCGGCCGCGATGCCGGCGACCGGCGAGCCGAGAATGACACGCGGGCAGTCGCCACAGGCCTCCGCGGTGGACAGGCCCACCTCCTCCAGGCGACGCCAGATCTCGGGTACGTCCTCGATCCGGATCCAGTGCAGCTGGATGTTCTGCCGGTCCGTCACGTCTGCCGATCCGCGGGCGAACTCGACCGAGATCTCGCCGATCACGCGGAGCTGTTCGGTGGTCAGGGCGCCGCCGTCGATGCGGACACGCATCATGAAGTACGAGTCGTCGAGATCGTGAGGGTCCAAGGTGGCGGTCTTTCCGCCGTCGATGCCGGGGCGGCGCTGGGTGTACAGGCCCCACCAGCGGAACCGCCCACGGAGGTCACCCGGGTCGATCGAGTCGAATCCCCGGTGCGCGTAGATGTTCTCGATTCGGGCGCGCACGTTGAGCGGGTTGTCGTCCTTCTTGGACTGCTCGTTGGCGTTCAACGGTTCCCGATAGCCCAGGGCCCACTGGCCCTCACCGCGGGGACGCCGTACTCGAGCCGCAGGCTTTGCGGCCGTCCGCGCTGCGGGCGGCCGAACGCTCGTGGCGACCGGCGATGTACCGGTGATCTCTGCGGGTGTCTGGGTGGTCATTCACGTCCTCGGTTGTTTGGAGGCACTCCGTTGCGCCGGTCCGGGACCGGGATGCGTCGGGGCGTACCCGGGGGTCAGTACGCGTGCTGAGAACAGATCATCGACTTCGTCCGACCGAGGTCGACGAAGCGCCGCGCAGTCAACCCAGACGGCTCACGCTTGGCCACGCGGGCAGGCCGAAGCCAGTCGCCGACCGGAGCGGAGAAGGTGCGCATGGCACAACCCTCATGCCAGACGGGAGCCGAATCAAGTTGAAATCCCACATCGCAAGATTGTTGTCCATATGGTGATACGCGCAGCGTGGGCCACTGTGTGCGGCGGCTGCTCCGTGTCGAGCATCACAGCGTTGCGTACGCCCGGGCGGGCAGGCGGCGCGTCACTTCCCCCGCCGCGCGTCAGCTATATCGTCCGCGCCGCGGGGGGAGCGTCCGCGCGGGCCAACCGGATTGCCGTCCCGGGGCGTGCGCGGGGCCGTTCCCGAAAGTAACGGGTCATCGCGTGCCGGGGGTTCAGGCGGGTCGCTCGGGCGCGTCCTTGAGCAGGTTCTCCCGGTCGCTGCGGTCCATGCCAGACAGGCTCGGGAAGACCTTGTCGGCGGCGGCGTTGAAGGCCGCGCCGATCAAGATCGCAATGGAGATTAGGTACAGCCAGACCAGGACCGCGATCGGTGCTGCCAGGGGCCCGTAGATGGAGGTTGATCCTGTTGAGGCTGCCAGCACCACCCGGAGCAGGATGCTGCCTCCGATCCACATCCCCAGCGTCAGGGTGGCGCCCGGCAGATCCGAGCGCCAGCGTGTACGGACCGGCACCGACAAGTGGTACAGGCTGGTCAAGATGCAGACCGAGCCCAGCAGGACCGTCGGCCAGTAGAGCCGGCCAACCACGTCCAGCCGGTTGGGCAGGATCTCCGCTACGAAGCCGGGACCGGCAAGGACCAGCGGAAGCAGCACGACACCGACAAGCAGGAAGACCAGATACAGGCTGAACGAGAGGGCACGCGTGCGTACGATGCTTCGCCGTCCAGCCATGCCGTACATGATCGTGATGGTGTCGACGAAGACGTTCAGGGCACGAGAGCCCGACCACAGCGCGATCACGAAGCCGATCGAGATCACCTCGAACCGCCCACCGGAGAGCACCTCGTCCAACGTCGGCTCGATCACCTTGACGACAGCATCGGGTGTGAGGGCCTTGGACGCGAGTGCCAGCACCTGCTCACGGAAGCCGGCGATGGTCTGGACGTCGAACCGTTGCGCAACGAAGCCGATCGCGCCGGCGAGACCGAAGATCAGTGGCGGCAAGGACAAGACGGCGAAGAATGCCGCCTCCGCCGCCAGGCCGGTGACTCGATACCGCAGGCACGCGCCGAGCACCTGCGCCATCAACCGCCACAGCGTTGATCCGGCACGGTGCCGACGGCTCGCCAGCGAGCGGCCTTCTGCAGCAGGCTCGGTCTCGCTGCGGGCCGTCATGCGGACAAGCGTAGGCCCGGGAACACAGGCGCAGCCGGTCCGCGGATCCACGACACGCCTGGCCGACGCACCGCTTAGCGGCGCCCACCCCCAAGGAGTCCGCCGAGGACGTCCATCACGCCGCCCTTGTCCTGCCCCGAATCCGTCGGCGCACGGCCCGATCCCTGACCGAGAAGTCCGCCGAGGACGTCGTTCAGCGGACTACCCGCACCGCCGCCGATGGTTCCGCCCAGAACGGAGCCCAGCACGTTCCCGTACTTGCCGCCTCCAACGTGCTTAGCCAGGTACGACAGCACGATTGGGGCCAGGATGGGCAATAGCTTCTCCACCAGCTGCTGACGACCTCCTGCGTTTGCACCCAGCGTCTGCACAACCTGGTCGGTGTTCGATCCGAAGATGTTACGAACCACCTTCTGTCCGTCGGCTGAGTCCACCTGGTTCAGGTCGACACCGCCATCGATCAGGTCGCCGGAGTGGTTGGAGAGGGCGCCAGCCAGGGAGGCGGCCCCTGCGTCATCCTGAGCATTGGCTTGCAGGCCGCCCAGAAGTGCCGGGATGGCCTGTCGGGTCGCCGCGTCCGCTTCCGACTGGTCGACGCCGAGCCGCTGAGCCAGCTGCTCCATCGGAATCGTGCTAAGAATTTCGTCAACCGCAGCCATTGATCCACTCTCCTTCTCGCCTTCTCGCCGCCGCTCGGCGACATCGGTGACCACTGTAGAGGGACCCTGCGACGGAACCCCAGGGAAGAAAGTTTTATTGCTTGGGAATGCATCTTGCCCAGCGGTGGTTGAGACAGGCAGGAAGTTGAATTTTCAACCAGCCCTCAACCCACCTAAGGAATCTGATGAGCATCTTCTCCCGCAAGTCTCGCTCCACCACCGTCGCGAATGCGGCGCCTGTTGGTGGCAGTGCAGCGTCCACAGCCGTCCTGGACTTCGATCCGGCGACGGTCGCAGCCGAGAACGTCTCCGGCGACTACGTCGTGGACCCGACCCACACCCGGATCGGCTTCTCCACCCGTCACGCGATGGTGACCACGGTCCGTGGTGCCTTCACCGAGTTCGAAGGTGCCGCGCATCTGGATGTCGCGAACCCCGCCAACTCGTCGGCGTCTCTGCGGATCAAGGTCGCCAGCGTCGACACCGGGCAGCAGCAGCGCGATGAGCACCTGCGTACCGGCGACTTCTTCGACGCCGAGACGTACCCGGAAATCCTCTTCTCCTCGACGTCGGTCGAGCAGCTCGATGCGGATGTGTACGCGGTCACCGGTGACCTGACCATAAAGGACGTCACCCGGCCGGTGACCGTGGAGTTCACAGTCGTGGGCTCCGCCAAGGATCCTTTCGGCAACTTGCGTGTCGGGTTCGAAGGTGCTGCGACGGTCAACCGCAAGGACTGGGGACTGACCTACAACGCCGCTTTGGAGACCGGCGGCGTGCTGATCAGCGACCGGATCAAGCTGGAGTTCGACGTCTCCGCCATCGCCACCCCGGCCAACTGACCTAACCAAGTTCGGTTTGCCGTCTGTCCACAAAGTGGGCCGCGGAAAGTGGGCCGCAGAAAATGCGGCCCACTTCTGACGTCCTGTCCCCCTGGAAAATAGCGCAGCCGACTAGCCGTTGCCGATAGCTTGCTTCACTGTGCTGAGGTCGAAAGCAAATGCCGTGTCGCAGGTCAGCGGGATGGTGAGACCGTCGACGATCACGTTCAGCGACGCTCGCAAGGGCGTATTGGTACCGGTCGTCGTGATCACGAAACCATCGTCGCGGACCGCCTCATGAATGCGGGTCGGCGAACCTGCGGTTGTGTAGGTTCCTTCGACCGCTGCTGTTCCGGCGGGAGTGCTTCCCTCCTCGTCCCCCTCGCTGCGCTGCACGAGCGGAGTCTCGCCCTGGATGGTGCCGTCGGTGAAGAGGCCATCTGCGGGCTCGGGCGCATTGCGGTCAGTAACCCGAGTTCCTTGTGGACCCGAGACGAATACCGTCAGCACGTTGGGTGCGGAGGAGTTCTCATACACCTCGGCGCCGGCCTCCAGGTCCCCCAGTGTGCCGAAGCAGTTCACCACAGCCCCGACCTGGGCGAAGCGGTTCGCGGGCGTAGACGCTGCTGACGCGAGCTGCGCGGGGATGAGAGCGGCCGCGGCAACAATGCCCACCGCCCATGCGTTCACCTTCCATGCCTTCTTGGGCGAGTATCTGATCATGAAGCCACTCTGCTCCTCCCCGGCAGACCAGGACACCCACAGGACCCGTACGGTGCACAGACATTACCGGCACGGCACAAAGAGTACGGGCGGGAAGGCCAGGTCAGGAGCCAGCAGGAGAAGCCAAGGCGGCTGGACGGCGGTCGGTGGGATTGGCCCTGCATGATCATCTGGTAGGGGCCGGCCGCTCGTGCACGCGATCTTCGACGATCCTCGCCGAGCTCGCACGCCGGCATTCCCCGCCAGCCAGGATCGCGCGACCCCAGCAGAGTGCCGTCCGACCTTTCATAGGCGTCGGCGATTAGACACCCGAGCAACTGCTGTGGTGAACTACCCCCCGTTGATTACCGGCAGGCGGTGATTCTCGGGGGTGATCACGAGATGAGACTTCCATGCTCCGTCGCATTGTGCTGTCCACAGCAATTTCTGCAGCGTTGGTGTCCGGCCTTGTAGGCACCGCTATTCCAGCTCAAGCAGCCCTTCCGGTGGTGAACATGGCCGCCGTGGACGCCGCGGCCCACGCCGAAAGCCTGTACGGGAACAAGCCCGGCCTCGGTGACGACGCGTCCACGAAGCGGATTCAGAAGGCGTTGACTGCAAGGGGTTTCCCGGTCGCGGTCACCGGCTGGTACAACCGAGCGACCACTGATGCGTACGCGAGGTTCCAGCGCTCGTTGGGCTACACCGGCATCAACGCGAACGGCATCCCAGGTCCATCGTCGTTGGCGAAGCTGGGTGCCGGTCGCTTCACCATCTCCCACAAGGTCTACGTGGGCAGCCGCACGGCTGCCTACGGCACCAAGCGCGTCAACAGCCGCACCGCGTCCATGCTGGCTGCCGCGGATCGCAGAGTGCCGTGGACCATCCGGGTGTCGCAGGGTTCCTATTGCGTCTTCCAGCCGACCCCATGCGCCGACGCCTCGTCCGGAACCCACGACGGCGGGGGCGTGGTCGACATCAGCGTCTACGGGCTGAGCGCCGACGCCCGGTGGCGGACAGTTTCCGCGCTGCGGACCGTTGGGTTCGCGGCCTGGCTCCGTACGCCGGAGCAGTGTGGCTGCTGGGCCGCGCACATTCACGCAGTCGCCATCGGTGACACGGACATGTGGCAGCGCAGCGGCCTCACCAATCGCATGCAGGTCGCCGACTACTACGTGGGACGCAACGGTCTGTCGAACCATGTCTGGGACAACACGCCGGTGCAGTACCGCGTTCCATTCACCTGGTGGGAACGGTACGCCGGCCTCTGAGCCGACCTTAGTCTCGGCGCTCGATGATCATGATGCGACACCGGCGCCGAGACTCAAGACCCCAACCCGGAGCTTCCCGTGCCGGCTCGGTCGCGGCCGACTACTCCGGGGCGTCGAGGCGGAAGCCCACCTTGAGCCCTACCTGATAGTGCGCTATCTGGCCATCCTCGATGTGTCCTCGGATCTCAGTGACCTCGAACCAGTCGAGACCTCTGACCGTCGAGGAGGCGCGATCGATCGCGGTCCGAATGGCTGCATCGACGCCCTCCTGGGACGTGCCGACGATTTCGGTCACCCGGTACACGTGGTCACTCATGAATGGTGTCTCCTCTGCTGCGCACCCTTTGCCGGTGGTTGAGCCAGCGACCTCGTTGAGTGCTGAACGTCGGTTCGGGCTCCGAGTGCGAGCCTAGGGGGCCACCGGACACCGGGGCAACGGGGGCTGGCGTGCTTCCGTCCGACCCAGTCCGTTGCGCGGAACGGCCAGCACGACCGCGTCGATGTTGCGAGGAGGCACACTGGCGGTATGGCGGGTGACGAGGGGCTGCAATCGGGTGCTGCAGTGACCGGGACCGCGGTGCGGGTGCCGGTAGCAGGTGGGGTTCTCGACGGTGACCTCAGCGTCCCCGGTCGGCCGCGCGCAGTGGTGGTCTTCGCCCACGGTAGTGGCAGCAGCCGGCACAGCCCACGTAACCGCCGGGTCGCCGAGAAACTGCAGCAGGCCGGCTATGCCACCTTGCTGATGGACCTTCTGACCGCGAGCGAAGACGAAGTCGACGCCCGCACCCGCGAACTCCGCTTCGACATTGCTCGGCTCGCGTCTCGCCTTACCGCGGCGGTGGATTGGCTGGCCAGCCAGCCGCGTTTGTTGCCGCTCCCGGTAGTGACCTTCGGCGCCAGCACGGGCGCCGCCGCGGCGCTTCGCACCGCAGCCGACCGCCCGCAGCGGGTTCGGCTGGTTGTCTCCCGTGGTGGACGACCCGATCTCGCCGGGCATGCGCTCGCACGTGTCCACGCGCCAACCCTGCTGATCGTGGGCGGGAGCGATCGGGAGGTGCTTCGACTCAACCAGCAGGCGGCAGCCCGAATCGCCGGTGCAGTGGAGATCGCCGTCGTACCGGGCGCCACTCACCTGTTCGAAGAACCCGGTGCGCTCGACGCGGTGATCGACTTGGCGCTCGAGGCACTCGAACGCCACCTGGGTGCACGGGTTACCGAATAGCAGGGTGCGGGTGTCGTGCCGGTTCGGCAGCCGGGCGCGGCTCCAGCTAGTCCACCGGAGCAGGCGCGGATTCGTGGGCGTGGAAGACGCGATCCGCATGCATCCGGCCGTGCCGCCACAGCCACCAGACGTCCCGACCGAACGACTCGGCGAGCAGGCCCAGAGCGACCAGGACGGCGGCCACAATCACGGTGTCGGGCAGGATGTCCGCCACAGCTGCGGTGAGAACGATGCCTTGAACCGCTGCGACCGGCTTCCGCCAGTAGCGCGCTGGCAGCGGACGGCGCATCCAGGGCAGCAGCCAGCCAGCGGCGACGAACAGGTAGCGCGCTGCCCCGGCCGCCAGCACCCACGCTCCGAGGACGTGGGCGACATAGACGCTGAGAATGAGGATCAAGAAGGCGTCGACTTCCATGTCGAAGCGCGCCCCAAGCGTCGACGCGGTCCCTGTTCGGCGCGCGACCCAGCCGTCCAGCCCGTCGAGGACGAGCGCGACGGTTGCCATCACCACCATGGCGGCGACGGCCGCCGGGCGGGTGAACGAGTCCACGGTCAGCGCGGCGACGCCCCCGACAAGAGTGGCCCTGACCAGGGTCACTCGGTCAGCCGGCCCCAACGTTGTCGATTCGGCTCGGTGGAGTCCCCGCAACAGCGTCGCGTTCACGCAGAGTCCAACCGCAGCGCCGATCAGCCAGCCGGCAGGACCCAGCCCAACGGTGGCCGCGAGCGTGGCGAGGAGTGCCAACTGGCCGATCAGCCCGACGACAGGGCCGGTTTGAACCGAATGCACCTCCACCTCCGTCTTCTCTGGTGTACAACTCTAAGACGGCAGATGTGACGGCGCGGTTCATGTCGCAGTCCTAAGGAGGCAGGGGGTGAGGCGTGAAGCGCTTGCGTTCTGGTTGTGCGAGCCCGGAAAGGGCGAGATCCGACCGGTGCCCTTGCCGCATCCCGGGCCAGACGACGTGGTCGTCCGAACGCTGCGCTCAGGTGTCAGCCGGGGGACCGAAACGCTCGTGTTCCGGGGCGGCGTTCCGGCGAGCCAGTACGACGCCATGCGTGCGCCGTACCAGGATGGCGACTTTCCCGGCCCGCTCAAGTATGGCTATCTGAATGTCGGTGTCGTGCAGGTCGGGCCCGCGGAGCTTCGAGGCCGAACAGTCTTCTGCCTGTACCCGCACCAGACCGAGTACGTGGTGCCGGCCGGCTCAGTCGTGGCCGTGCCCGACGGCGTACCACCTGCGCGGGCTGTGCTCGCCGGCACCGTGGAGACGGCAGTCAACGCGCTGTGGGATGCCGCGCCCCTCATCGGCGACCGAGTCACCGTCGTCGGCGCCGGTATGGTCGGCTGTTGTGTCGCGCGCCTGCTGGCCGGCATTGCGGGAGTATGCGTCACCATCGTCGATGTCGAGCCGATGCGTGCCGGCGTTGCGGCGAAGCTCGGCGCACGCTTCGCAAGTCCGGCCGACGCCCCTCACCAGCAGGACCTGGTGGTGCACACCAGCGCCACATCGGCAGGGCTTCAGCGCTCCCTCGAACTGCTCGCTCCCGAAGGCACCGTGCTCGACCTCAGCTGGTACGGCGACGCTGACGTCACGTTGTCGCTGGGAGGAGCGTTCCACTCCCGCCGGCTCGGCATCCGTGCAAGCCAGGTCGGCCAGGTTGCGCCGGCGCGCAGGGCAACGCGGACGATGAAGGATCGGCTCACACTGGCGCTCGATCTGCTGCACGACGAGGCCTTCGACGCACTCCTTTCCGGTGAATCACGCTTTGACGAGTTGCCAGCGGTGATGCCGCAGCTTGCCGACGGGCGGCTGCCCGCCCTGTGCCATCTGATCACCTACGGTGAGGAGTAGTGCAGTGTTCAGCGTGACGGTTCGTGACCACATGATGCTGGCGCACAGCTTTGAGGGGGAGGTGTTCGGGCCCGCGCAACGGCTCCACGGGGCGACGTACATCGTCGACGCTACCTTCCGGCGTGCGGCCCTCGACTCGGACAACCTGGTCGTGGACATCGGTCGCGCCTCCGAGGAACTGCACGCGGTCCTCAGCGACTTCAACTACCGAAACCTCGACGAGGAGGCAGCCTTCGCGGGCGTCAACACCTCCACCGAGGCACTGGCGCAGGTCGTTGCCGATCGCCTCGCCGACCGCATCCAGGCCGGCGCGCTCGGAGAGGGCGCCCAGGGACTGGCCGGCATCGCGGTCACGCTGCATGAGTCTCACATCGCCTGGGCGAGCTACGAGCGTTCACTGTGAGCTCCGTGCACGTGGTCGTCCCGGACGGCATCGAGGACCCGACCAGACCGAGCGGGGGCAATCGCTACGACCACCGGGTGTGCCAAGCCCTCGCAGCCGCCGGCTGGACGGTCAACATCCATCCCGTCGCCGGGAGCTGGCCATGGCCGGATGTTGTCGCGCGGCAGGCGCTGGCCCGGCTGATTCACGACATTCCCGACGGCGCCGCCATGCTGGTCGACGGCCTGATCGCCTCCACCGTTCCTGCCGTCCTGGTTCCGGAGGCGCGTCGCCTCCGTCTGGTGGTCCTGCTCCACATGCTTCTCGGGGACGACCCGCCTGGACACCGGGTGGTCGATGCCGACACGGGCGAGAGCGCAGTGCTGGCTGCCGCTAGCCAGATCGTCGTTCCCAGCGTCTGGATGCGGGAGCGGCTGCTGACCCGATACCCGGTGGAGTCCGCCCGGGTTCATGTGGCCGAGCCGGGCGTGGATGTCGCGCACCGGGTGAGCGGCACCGAAGCCGGCGACCGGCTGCTGTGCGTCGCCGCGGTCACCGCGCACAAGGGTCATGACCTGCTCGTGTCCGCGCTGGCGGCCAACGCCGATCGGCAGTGGGGCTGCGCCTTCGTCGGTACGGTGCACCGCGAGCCGGAGTTCGTCCGGAGTCTGCGCCGTCAGGCCGAGGTGGCCGGCATCGGCGAGCGGATCTGCTTCCTGGGCGCGCGCACCGGTGGCGAGCTCGATCAGGCGTACGCCTCCGCAGACCTCCTGGTGCTGGCGTCGCGAGCGGAGTCGTACGGCATGGTCGTCACCGAGGCGCTGGCGCGCGGGCTGCCAGTAATTGCGACAGCAGTTGGCGGAGTGCCCGAGGCCCTCGGCCGTACCAGCAGCGCAGGTCGGCCAGGGCTTCTGGTACGACCTGGCGACCGCCAAGCCCTGGCCGAGGCGTTGGCGGACTGGCTTGGTCACGCCGATCTGCGGCAGCAACTCCGTTCGGCTGCGCGAGAGCGGCGAACGACCCTGTCCGGCTGGACGTCGACCGCAGATCGGATCGCGGCCGTGCTGACAGAGTCTCGAGCAGGAGCGGCGGCATGACGGCTACCCCAGTTGCAGTCAGCCCGGACTGGCTTGCCTTGCGGGAGCCGGCCGACGCGGCCGCCCGGGCAGCAGATCTGGTCGAGGTCCTCCGGCCCTGGCTGGCGGGCGACGAGCTGACGATCATCCACGACCTCGGCTGCGGTACCGGCTCGATGGGGCGTTGGCTCGCACCCCAGCTGGCCGGACCGCAACACTGGCTGCTGTACGACCGAGACCCCGAGCTGCTAGCGCGGGCGGCCGAGAACGCGCCCGACGCTTCCGCAGACGGCGCCCCGGTCACGGTCGAGACCCGTCAGCGCGACATTACCCGGCTAAGCAGGGATGAGCTGGCCGGAGCCTCGCTGATCACAGCGTCGGCGCTGCTCGACATGCTCACGGCAGACGAAGTCGGCCGGATCGCCGCCTCCTGCATCGCGGCTGGCTGCCCGGCTCTGTTGACCCTCTCCGTCGTCGGAGTCGTCGAGATGACGCCAGCCGACCCGTTGGACTGGACCATCGCAGAGGCCTTCAATCTCCATCAGCGTCGCACCAGTGGCGACCGTCGGCTCCTCGGCCCGGACGCCGTGGAGGCGACGATCGACATGTTCGGCCGGCTCGGTGGCGATGTCCACGTCCGGCCCAGCCCATGGCGACTGGATGCCGCGACGGCAGCTCTTGCCGCCGAGTGGTTGACCGGGTGGGTTGATGCGGCCTGCGAACAGCGTCTCGAACTGACCGAGGCAGCGCTTGACTACCGTGAGCGCCGACTGGCAACCGCGGCGGCGGGGCAGCTGGCCGTGACCCTGCATCACCTAGACATCTTGGTTCGGCCCCGATGACTGCCACCCCGTCCATCAATGAGCCTTCCTGTTCCTCTGAGAAGCCCCCTGCGCCTGCGCCTGCCGATCCTGCGTCAGCTGTTCGGAGTCTCGCAGCAGGCCAGGGATTTGGTTCACGGCTGCCCCCAAGGGCCACGCCGATCCGGACTGCCTGGGCCTGGGGGCGCCGTGCCGGCGGTGCAGCCATTCTGGCTTTCCTGGTCTGGCGGCTGGGAACCGGTCCGTTTCTCGACGGGTTGCACGCAATCAGCGGCTGGTCCCTGGCGGTGGCCGCGGGCATCGCGGTGGTAACCACGGTGTGCTCCGCGTGGCGATGGAGTCTGGTCGCGCGCGGACTGCAGGTTGTCGTGCCGCTTCCCGCCGCCATCGCCGCTTACTACCGCTCACAGTTCCTCAATACCGTCCTTCCCGGCGGTGTCCTCGGTGATGTGGATCGGGGCGTGGGCCACGGTCGAGACGTCGGCGATGTGGGTCGCGGCGTCCGTTCAGTGGCCTGGGAACGCGTCGCCGGACAGGTCGTGCAGGTGACGCTGGCGGTGCTGGTGCTACTCATCCTGCCGTCCCCCGTCCGTGCCTCCATCCCGATTGCCGTGGCGGTGCTCGTACTCGGCGTAGCCGGCGGTGTCCTGGTGGTCCGTGCCCGGCCAGACCGCAGGGCCCAGCGCTTGTCGCGGATTCTGCGGGCGGCCGGCGCTGACATCCGCCAGGGTCTGCTTGCCCGCGACGCCTGGCCGGGCATCGTGCTCGGTTCGATCATCGTGGTTGTCGGCCACCTGGCCACGTTCCTCCTGGCGGCGCACATCGCTGGATCGACAGCGCCGATGGTGCAGATGCTGCCGCTGGCGATGCTGGTCCTGTTGGCGATGGCAGTGCCAACCAACATCGGCGGCTGGGGTCCCCGGGAAGGTGTCGCCGCATGGCTGTTCGGTGCCGCCGGTCTGGGCGCCGACCGAGGGCTGGCCGCTGCCACTGTGTACGGTCTGATGGTGCTTGCCGCAACGTTGCCCGGTGTCGTCGTGCTCGCGATCGCCTGGCTGCGGAACAGCCCCCGTTCCAGCCGCCGGTCCGCCGCATCCGGCTCAAGGACCCGACTCCAAGAAACCGCGGACGCGTCGGGCCTGTCGACGGCGGCAGTGCCGCGTCCGGCAGGCGGTGTTGATGGCTGACCGCCCGTACACCGTTTTGAGCGGTGCCATGTCGATCGACGGATATCTCGACAGCCCGACGGTGAAGCCGCTGCTGCTCTCCAATCCCACCGACTTCGAGCGGGTGGATTCGGTCCGAGCGTCCTGTGACGCGATCCTGGTCGGCGCAGCCACGGTGAGAAACGACAACCCGCGGCTGTTGGTCCGCTCTGAGGAGCTGCGGAACCAGCGGCTGGCTCGGGGGCTGCCTGCATCGCCGATCAAGGTCACCGTCACGGGCTGCGGACGGCTGGACTCGTGCGCGAGCTTCTTCGTCACCGGGGACATCGAGAAGCTCGTCTACTCCACCAGCTCGGGACTGCAGGAGGCCCGGAGTCGGTTGTCTTCGGTGGCGACTGTCGTTGACGGTGGGCAAGCGCTGGACATGCGGCGGATCAGCGAGGACCTCCACCGCCGCGGCGTCCGGCGGCTCATGGTCGAGGGCGGCGGCACCGTACTCACCCAGTTCCTCACCGAGGACGTCGCCGACGAGCTGCAGCTGGTCGTAGCCCCGTTCTTCGTCGGCGGCTCGGGCGCCCGGCGGTTCGTCGGTGACGGCACGTTCCCGTGGCACCCACGTCGGCGGGCGGCGCTTGCCGAGGTTCGGCAGCTGGGCGACGTGGTACTCCTGCGGTACGCACTCTCCACGCGATTTCGCTCCGACCAGCTCCAGGAGGTTTGATGTCCCTCGCTTTGCCCACCGCGACAATCCGCACGCAGGTGAGGGTTCCTCTGCAGTTTCCCGACGGGTACGCGACCACGGCCCGGGTGTTCACCTTCGACGGGCTGGTCGATGGACTGGAGCACCTCGCCCTAGGGCTGGGCCGTGCAGCTGAAGCGGCGCAACCGACCGGGACCATGGCGACGCCGCTGGTGCGGCCGCACAGTGAGTGCCTGACCGGAGACGTCTTCGGCAGCCAGCGATGCGACTGCGGGCCACAGCTGCGGGAGGCGGTCGAGCGCATCACTGACGCAGACGGCTACCTGCTGTATCTGCGGCAGGAGGGTCGGGGGATCGGTCTGTACAGCAAGCTCGACGCCTACGTGCTGCAGGACGCGGGCCTCGATACCTATGAGGCCAACCTGGCACTCGGCCACGCCGAGGACGAGCGGGACTACACCGTTGCCGCACAGATGCTGCATGCGCTGGGGCTGCCGAGTGTGGCGTTGCTCAGCAACAACCCCGACAAGGCCGCCCAGCTCACCCGGCTCGGTGTCAGCGTGACAACGCAGGTACCGACCGGTGTGCATCTCTCGCGAGCGAATGCGGGATATCTGGCCACCAAGGCTCGGCGGGGCGCTCACACGCTTCCCGTCCCGGTCGATGGGTGGCGCCCCGGACCTGCGGCAGCCACCGATCTGTCGCTCGAGGAGGCTCGGCTGATCGCGCGCCGGCGCTAGCGCTGCTAGCCAGCATTCGACAGCCTTGAGTTGTCGGCCCGGACCTGGCTGGCGCTGGGCTAGGAGATCACCTCGCGGGCGAGGGCGGGTGGCAGATAGTCGTATCGGAGGAATGTGCGGGTGAAGGTCCCGGTTCCGTGGGTCACTGACCGAAGGTCAATGGCATAGCGAGACAGTTCCTGTGCTGGGACCTCCGCGTGGATGGTGGTGTGGCCCGCCAGCTCACTGGTCTCGGTTCCGTGCACTTGCCCTCGACGGCCGCGCAGGTCCGCCAGAGTCGAGCCGACCCACTCGTCGGCGACGGTGATGTCGACGGCGTCGATCGGTTCGAGCAACGCCACGTTGGACGCGTTCGCTGCATCCCGCAGCGCAGTCGCGGCCGCGGTCTGGAAGGCCATGTCGGAGGAGTCCACCGAATGCGCCTTGCCGTCCAGGAGGGTGACTCGGATATCAACGACCGGGTAGCCGGCGAGCACACCCTTATCCAGTTGCATCCGGACCCCCTTCTCGACCGACGGAATGAACTGGCGGGGGACGGCGCCGCCAACCACCCGGTCAACGAACTCGAACCCGGCACCGCGACCCAGCGGCTCGATCTCCAGCTTGCAGACCGCGTACTGGCCGTGCCCGCCGGACTGCTTGACCAGGCGTCCCTGGGCGAGCGTCGGCTGGGTGAAGGTCTCTCGGTACGAGGTGCGGACCGGTTCGGTCTCGACCTGGACGTGCCACGCCTCGCTCAGCGTGGTCAGCAGTTTGTCGACATGTGCCGGTCCCATCGCCCACACCACAAGCTGATGGGTCTCGGCATTCTGGGTCAGCCGCAAGGTGACGTCCTCAGCCACCAGCCGCTGTAGGGCTGAAGCCAGCTTCTCCTCATCCGACCGTGCGTTGGTATGGATGGCGATCGGGAGCAACGGCTCCGGCACCAGCCACGGCTCGATCAGGGCTGGACGCGCCGTGCTTGACAGCGTGTCCGACGTCTCCGCGGTGGTGAGCTTGGAGACAAAGACGAGTTCGCCCGCGACGGCGTACGACTTCGCTCGCGGTCCGTCAACGGTAGGGGATGTCAGGGGGCCGAGTCGCTCCCCGTCGATGTCGTGATCGGAATGGCCGTCGGTTGGATGAGCGGCGAAGCGTTGAAGATGGCCGGACACGTGGAGCGCGGTGTCGGTGCTGAGAGTGCCGGAAAACACCCGGACCAGCGAGAGTCGACCGACGAAGGGGTCGCTCGTGGTCCGTACGACCTCGGCGACCAGAGGGCCTTCCGGGTCGCAGGTCAGCTCGCCAAACGGCTTGCCGGACGGCGTGTACACGGCCGGCATCGCCGCGACCGCCGGAGACGGGAACCCGTGTTGGAACAGGGAGTACAGCTCCTCGATGCCCATTCCGGATGGCACATGGGTGGGCACGATGGGATAGAACCGTGCGGTACGGATCGCCGCTTGGAGGTCGGTCAGGATGGTCGCGAGGTCGATGTCCTCACCGCTGAGGTGTCGCTCCAGCAGATCCTCGTCCTCGGACTCCTCGATGATCGACTCCATCAACGCCGCGCGCCGCTCCTCGATCACATCTGCCTCGTCGCCGTCGGCTTCCCGCGTGATCGCCGCACCGTCGCGATGGTCTGTGATGGTTCGGCGCAGGACGTCAGCCCCTCCGGTAACCCGGCCGTCGATGATCAGCGGAAATCCCAGCGGTTGGGCGTCGCCGAACATTCGCCGGCATCGAGCGACGGTTTCGTCGAAGTCGGCTCGGGCATGTTCGAGCTTGGTCACCGCCACCGCTCGGGGCATCGCAATCGTCTCGCACTCGCGCCACAACAGCCGAGTGGCTTCGTCGACGGCCTCATGGGCGGTGATGACGAACAGGGCCGCATCGGCCGCTCGAAGTCCCGCCCGCACCTCACCGATGAAGTCGCGGTCACCTGGCGTGTCGAGCAGGTTGATCACCACGCCGTCGCCGGAGGTGGATGCGACTTCCAACGACTGAGAAGGACGTGGCTCGCCGCGTTGCGGACGGCCAGCCGAACGCGCCGCAATCAGCCGCTCGAACAACGCCGTCTTCCCCGCACCGGTGGGCCCGACCAGAACAACGTTACGGATCTGCTCCTGTAACCGCGGTGCCTTGTGGTTCTCGGTCACGTCGCCGCTCCCATGCCTCGCCTATTCGCCGAGCCCATACTCGCATAAGTGCTCTTGCACTCTGCCCGTGCAAGGGACGTTCGGGCCGTGAAATCGTCTAGCGGCGCGTCCCGCACGTAGCGCACGGTGCGGGCGCGGCGCACAGCCTGGTGGGACAAGGTGAAAGAAGGGTCGGGGACGCAAACCGTGGATCGGTGATCGCTGAGCTCTCGGAGCTGAAGGCCCAAATCCGAGGATCCTGCGCACCATTCCTGCTCAGCTCGACCGCGACAGCAATCTGAAGGCAAGGCTTGTGTTCGAACGTGTGTTCGAGTATCATGGTGGTTCACGTCACTACCTCCGACGGCACCTCTCACCGCCGCCGACGTGCTGACGATGGCCGACCAGGCCGACATCATGCCGGCGGTGATGAACCACACCGGCGCCGTGCTGACACTCGGCCGGACCCGACGGATCGCCAGCAACGCCCAAACCCACGCCCTGATCGCCCGCGACCACGGCTGCTCCCTCCTCGGCTGCGACCGCCCCCCAATGGTGCGAACGGCACCACATCATCGAACGGGTCGACGGCGGCAGCACCGACCTCGACAACCTGACCCTGCTCTGCCGCTACCACCACCACTACGCCAGCCGCGGCTGGCGCTGCCGGCTCACCACCGACCGGCTCCCCGAATAGCTACCACCCCGATGGATCGACCCACACCAGCACCCCATCATCAAGCAGCAGAATCATCGCCACCTCCAAAGCCGGCGCCGACGTACGCCCGACACCGGCACACAATCCAAACCTGAACACGGCTGATCACAGCTGGGGCCGCTGTCTCGGCTGTGCGGCGAAACTCGCAGCACTGCGGATCGACGCCGATAGTGACGCGCGAGCAGTGAAACGCGAGCAGTGAAACGCGAGCAGTGACGCGCGGGTAGTGACGCGCGGCGGTGACACGCGTATCACTGGGCTCCCGCGATCGCCCTGAGCCGCCGCAGCTTGGTGAACTGTACGGATCCACCCGAGGCGACGCTCAGCGCATCGGGGGTCCGCTCACCAACAGCGAGCGACGAAAGGATCGCTAGGAGGACTGACCTTGGGCGGAGGCTGGAGTGGTGAGCGGGTCATTGACGTCGATTGGCCCAGACCCGTCACAGGTGCTGTGCGGTGAACTTGGCTGGATGAGGGTGGCGAGCCGGCTCGCCACTATTCGGGTCGGTGCTCTAAGAAGGGATCAGAAAGGCAGGGTGATCGGGCGCACCGGTGCATGTGTGCTGGCGTAGCGCAAATGTGCGGCGCTTCTGTCCGCGTACGAGTTGAACCCAGCGCTGAGCCAGTTCCGGATCCGCGCAGCGGTGCTGACACGCACCGTGGTCGGCTGGATGTTGGCTTCCGTGTTCTGTGTTGTGGTCATGTATTAAGTGTCGGCGCTGGGCAATCATGTGTCTAATGTCTGAAACAGATGAAAACCATGCACTACGGTTATGCATGTGGATACGGATGCGTTGCGCTGGTTCCAGCAGGTAGCCGACGGGGTGACCGTGACAGAGGTAAGCGAGATCGAGGGGGTCAGCCAGCCCGCTGTGTCCCGGGCCCTCGCCCGGTTGGAAGGCGAGATCGGCACGCCACTGCTGCGCCGTGCCGGTCGGACGCTCCGAATGACTCATGCCGGGTCAGCCTTCAAGCGGCACGTCGACGTGCTCCTGCACCAGCTCGATGACGGACTGGCGGCGGTCAACCAGATCATCGACCCCGAGACCGGGACGGTCGGGTTTGCCTTCCAGGCTTCCCTCGCCACCTGGTTGGTGCCCTTTCTTGTCAGCAGCTTTCGGGCCGAGCACCCGGGCGTGATTTTCGACCTCATTCAGGTACGCGACGAGTTGGTCAGTTCGGTGCTGGACAGCGGCAACGCGGATCTGGTGCTGTCCACGGTTCGGCCGACCGACCCCTCCATTCGTGGCCAACGGCTGATCGACGAGCCGCTGCGGTTGGCCGTGCCACGTGATCACCGCTTGGCCAAGGACTCTCGAATTCGGCTCGCCGATGCGTCAACTGAGCCATTCCTGATGCTCCGTCGAAGATCATTACTGAGGAAGACCTGCGACGAGCTCTGCCAGGAGTCCGGCTTCTCACCGACGGTCGGCTTCGAGGGTGAGGACATTCACACCCTCCGCGGGTTTGTGGCGGCCGGGCTAGGCGTCGCCATCATCCCCTCCTCGGGTGAGGTTTCCCCCAGCCAGGGCGGAGGACGTGTTCGCTATCTCGAGATCAGCGACGTTCGAGCCGTCCGAGAGATCGGATTGGCGTGGTCTGCGGAGCGGCGGCTGCTTCCGGCGTCCCAGGTGTTTCGTGATCATGTGATCACCTTGGCGCGACAGCACCGACTCCCCGTGGTTTCAGGCACCGCGTAAGGAGCGGACCCCGGGAAGTCGGTGCGCGTTGCCTACGAGGACACAACCTCAAATGTCGTGGTCAGTTGTGCGGTCGAATCGGCACCGACCCACAGATCAAAGGTGGAAGGATCGCTGACCCAGTCCCGTACAGCGGCATTCCAGTAACGCCGCTCGTTGGCTCCCACGGAGAACTCGAGTGTGCGGGTCTCCCCGGCAGCGAGCGTGACGCGCTGGAATCCCTTGAGCTCACGCACCGGTCGCGACGCGGAGCCGTATCGCTGATGGAGGTAGAGCTGTGCGACCTCGTCCGCCTCCCGGTCAGCGGTGTTGGTGACGTCCACCGACACGGTGAGTGTGTCCTCCGCGCCGATCGCAGCCTTGTCCACCGCGAGGTTGGCGTACTCGAAGCTGCCATAGCTCAGGCCGTACCCGAAGGGGAACAGCGGAGTACTCTCCTCGTCCCAGTAGCGGCGCCGCTGGTTCTCGGGCTCGTGCGAGGTGGTGTGTGAGTACACGATCGGCACCTGTCCGACTGTCCGTGGCCAGCTTAAGGGCAGTTTGCCTCCCGGCGAGACATCGCCGAAGAGCAGGTTCGCTACCGCGGCGCCGCCCTGGGTGCCGGGGTACCAGATGTCCAGGATGGCGGGCACGTTGTCTGCCGGCCAGCGGAGGTCCAGCGGTCGGCCGTTCATCACCAGCAGCACCACGGGCGTGCCGGTCTGAACCACGGCCTGCAGCAGCTCCAGCTGGCGTCCGGGAAGCTCCAGGGAGGACCGCGAGGCTGCTTCTCCGATCATGTTCTGCCATTCACCGACCACGACCACGGCGACATCGGCATTGCGGGCAAGTTCAACCGCTTGCTGGAACTCGGCGTCCTCGTCGAACCCCTCCGGGTCGACTGGGCTATTTCCGCCGAACATGTCGAACATCGAGGGAAAAACTCGTTGCACGACGGGGATGCCGCGGGCGTGGTCCACCCGCAGGGCGTCACCGACGTTGGCGCGAATGCCGTCCAGCACCGTCACCGTCTCGTCCAGGTCGAAGTCGAAGACCCAGGGTCCGACGGTGTCGCGTTTGGAGTCGGCCAGCGGTCCGATGACCGCAACCGACTCCAGACTCCCGGCGTCCAGCGGCAAGAGGCTGCCCTCGTTGCGGAGCAGCACAGCGGACCGTTCTGCCGCGATGCGGGCCACCTCCCGGTGCGCTGGGTCAGCCAGAACGTCCCGGGCGTGGTCCTCGTCGACGTATGGCTCCTCGAACAGCCCCATGAGCATTTTCGCCTCGAGCACCCGCCGTACACTCGCGTCGACCGCTTCCGCACTGGCCGCGCCGGACTCGAGCGCCTTCGGCAGGTGCGCATAGCCGGCATCGGAGATGGCCATCTCCATGTCCACGCCGGCGTTGACAGCTCGGGCGGCCGCGTCGGTCAGATCGGTCGCGAACCCATGAGTGACGAGGTTTCGTACCACGTTGGCGTCGCTGACGACGAAGCCCTTGAAACCCCAGGTGTCGCGCAGGACCTCCGTGAACAGCCACCGACTTGCTGCGGCAGGAATGCCGTTGAGGTCCATATACGCGGTCATCACATTGCCCGCGCCGGCCTCGACGGCGGCTCGGAAGGGCGGGAAGTACACGTTCCAGAGCTCGGAGTCGGAGAGGTTCACCTCGTCGTAGTCCCGACCCCCGAGGGCACCCCCGTAACCGGCCAGGTGCTTGGGACCAGCAATGACGCGGTCAGCATCACCGACGGCCCGGCCTTGGAAGCCGCGAACCTGTGCGACCGCAACCGCAGCACCCAGGAACGGGTCTTCCCCAGCGCCCTCGATGATGCGGCCCCAGCGGGGATCGCGGGCGATGTCCACCATCGGAGCAAACGTCCAGTGAATGCCCACGGCGCGTGCCTCGCGAGCTGCGACGGACTGCCCCCGCTCGATCGTGTCCGGGTCCCAGGAGGCGGCCATGCCAATCGGAACCGGAAGGATGGTGCGAAGCCCGTGAATAACGTCGAACCCAAAGATTGCCGGAATGCCCAGTCGGTTGCCTTCGATAGCCAGCCGCTGGAGGCGGTTGATCTCCGCTGGATCGGTGACAAACAGCAGTGAGCCGGCGGCCCCCTCCCGGAGAGCCGACTCCACCATGTTGGGCTGCGTGTCCGCCTCGAAACCAAGAGCTGGGTCGGCCTCGATGCCGGCCGGCAAGCGGAAGTAGAAGTACTGGGTCAGTTGGCCCGCCTTCTCCGCCGGCGTCATTTGGGCGATCAGTTCCTCGATCCGGGTCTGGATCTCCATGCCAGTTCTCCTTCCGGCGACCGTGCCGTGGTTGGCTGTGCTGCAACGGGCGACTGCACCTTAAGGGCTGCAACGTAACGGTTGCTCACACTAACGGACCCCACCGACAGCCCACACGGAGCCGACACCAGCGCCTCGGGTTCATGCTGATCTTGGATGTTCCTCGTTCGGTGTGAGGATCGGTTGGAGCACCTCGATCAGCTGCTGCCTCAGCGACACTGATCGTGTACTGAATGTCCGCTGAGCCTGCGCGTAGGCGACACGTCCATCCGCAGTTTCAACCGGCACCGGGTCGAGACCCAGCGCTGATAGGTCGTATGGGCTGGCCCGCATGTCGAGGGCACGGATGTCGCGGGCGAGGGCGAAGGCGTCCGCGACGAGATCGGACGGAACCAGCGGGGACAGCTTGTACGCGTGCTTGTACAGATCCATGTTGGCGTGCAAGCAGCCCGGCTGCTCGAGCTGGGGCTGACTGGCCCGTGTGGGCTGCACGAGGTTCAGCGGCCTAGCAGCGGGGGTGAAGAAGCGGAAAGCGTCGAAGTGGGTGCAACGGACACCGCGCTCATCCACGACCTCAGCCACCCGGTCCGGGGTCAGACGAAGCGGCCACTCCGCGTGGCGCCGCTGATCGGCAGCATGCCGATAGACCATGGCCCACTCATGCAGCCCGAAGCAGCCGAAGTTGCCGGGCCGGCCAGCGGTGCTCAACAGGAGGTCATGCACCCACGCGATGGTGTTGCTTCGAGCGGCCACCAGTGCGGCAGTGTCCAAGGCGACGCCCTGGTCGACGCGGACGTAGCCGGGCCAGGACAGCAGCTCCTCAGCCGCTTGCCCGGAGAGGGTCACGCCATGTCCGGGATGCCATCGGCGCAACTGGTACGGACGGAAGGTGTAGTACTCGAAAAGGAAGTCCTCGACCGGGTGCTTTCCTCCGCGGCTACGGCGCGTGCGGTGCTCGACTAACCAGCCGTCGACACGGGCGCGATGGGCCTCACGGCGGGGGAGCCAGCTGGCCTCATCCCAGACATCCGTCGCCACCGAGTCAGCCTAGGGCAAGTCGACGCACCGCCGCGCCGCCAGCCGACGAGGTTCACTGCTGATGATGGTGAACGGCGCGACAGCGCGCCTTCAGGCTCCTCCGTCCCTTCTTCACACCATGCCGCACGCGGCGGCGAGCATGGCGGCCGAGGCGGGCCGCAGCTGCGAGTGCCAGCTCAAGACCGCTGCGCGCGGATGCGTCACCTGCCATCCGCAGCCGCACCGTCCCATCGGTTGACCTGTACAGGCGGGTCTCAGTGTCACGGCGGGGCAGGTCGAACACTATGGGAAGGGCCGCAGACTCGCGTTTGGTGAGCTTGACGGGTGACTCCCGCTGCAGCGTCGGCGGTCCGACGGCTAAGCGGATCTCCCAGGGCCCAGCGGAGAGCGGCGCCCTGTCTCGTGGCGTAACCAAGTCGATCTCGGCTTCGAACGCTCCCTTCAAAGAACCGGTATGAGCCCCGTGCGTTCGGGGTGTCGTTCTCGCCGTCGTGGGATACCGGCGCTCCTCACCCCGTGGCCAGCGTTTCAGGACAACCGTGGTATCACCACCGATATGCGACAGGCGCGCCTTGCCGGATAGGACCAGCCTGCCACCAGTCAGCTCCGCAGCATCCAGGCGACCGTGCAGGCTGATCATTCGCGTGATCTCGAAGCAGCTGTCCGGTATTCCATGCGTGTCGCGGAAGTGCGGAAAACGCGCGAACACGCGGCTGCCGTCCACAATCGGCTGCCGGAAGGCTAGCTGCGCCGGAAAACCAACGATGTCCTCCATGGCGGTGAGAAGTCCATGCTGAAGGCAGTAGGCGCGTAACGCATTGAACGGTGACAATGTGGCCTGGATGCGCGCGTTGTTCCACCGGTCGAGCAGTCCACTGCCCACATCGAAGACCCGGCGGCGGTCCTCCGGTGCCATGCCGAGCCATCCGCGATTGAAGGGGCGCAGCAGATCACGGATGTGTCGAGCCATCAAATGATCCCGTTTCCTTCCCGGTGGCCGGTGCTGGGCAAGCAGCTGCGCCCGTTGCGCCATGCGCATGAGGCGGTCCGCTGGGTCCTCCGTCCGCACGCGCTTCGTTTGGCTGTCGGGACGATGGCGGCAGTAATAGCAGGTGTAGTCGGCCACAACCGAGATCACATTCGCCGACAGATAGAGCTCCGCCGTAAAGAGGCCATCCTCGCCACCACTGGCCAGCTCGTCGAAACGAGTTCCGACCCGCTCGATCAGTGACCGTCGGAACAGCTTGAGGACATTCAGGCTGTGGTAGACGTCTCGAAGATCCGCCCGCCGGAGCGTGCGCCGAAAGGGCTTGGTGGGCAGCCGCCGACCCGCGATGCCAACCATCTTTCCCAAGACGATATCCGAGCCGTTGCGCTCGGCCATATCGACGAGCCGTTCCAGCGCTTCCTGTCCGAGGTAGTCGTCCGCATCCACGAAGAACACGTATTTTCCCGATGCATGGTTTAGCCCGACATTGCGTGGCCTGCCCGGACCGCCGGAGTTGGGTTCGTGAAAAACCCGCACGCAGCGATGCCTGCCGGCATAGCCGTCGAGCAATTCCGCGCTGCCGTCGGTCGAGCCGTCGTCCACAGCGATCAGCTCGAGTCGATCGAGGCCAATCGATTGAGCGAGCACGGAGTCGAGACACTCCCTCAAGTACGGCTCCACGTTGTACACCGGCACGATGACCGAGACGATTGGCTGCCCGTGGCTGGTACCCGCAGGTTCGCGGCTCCGACGGTTGCGGAGGGTCATGGGAGCCGCTTTCTCATCGGGAGAGTCTACGGAAATCATCGGGCGAAGTACTTCAGGCAGCGGGGCGAGTCGGAGCTTCTTCCCGCTTGGAGTCGAGTCCATGGATTACTTGGCTGGCATGGATTGCTGAGTGGCCCGGATTGCTGAACGGCCCGGATAGCTGACCGGCCCGGATAGCTGAACGGCCCGGATAGCTGAACGGCCGGCGCGCCGTCCGTCGTCGGCGCGCCGGCCGCCATTCAGTTGCGAGGAGCCCGTTCAAGGAGACCGAGCTCGACCCGCAATTGCTTACAACGTAAGCGACTCCCGTAAGGGAACGCATCCCGAGTCCGAGGGAGGGAGAGCCGCCTAAATGTGGGTATCTCAGCGGCTGGCTGACTGCAGGCAGCAGTGCGGCGGATCATTGATGGCACCCCGTCCGGCTGTTAGCATCCCTGAGTGCCGACTGTCTCCCAACCGGGCAACTATAACCCCGCGGGATGGCCGGATGCCGTGCTGCCGGTGTTTGACCGTGCCATCACTGTGGAGTACTCCAGCCTGACGAAGGCGGGTGCGCCGATCATGACCCCGCTGACGCCGTACGTCGGGGAAGACCGAAGGACAATCGACGTGTCGACCGGCGTGACGTACCCGGCCAAAGCGGAGCGTGCCCGTCGTAACCCGAGGGTCTGTCTGTTGTTCAGCGACCCGGTAGGGTCCGGTCTGGCCGCGCCACCGGTGGTTCTTGTGCAGGGACTGGCGACAGTGCGTGACCGCGATATTCAGGCGAATACGGATAGGTACGTACGGCTGTCGCTGCAGAAGATGCCTGAGGCGTACAAGGGACAGCCGCGGTTTCTGCTGCGCAGTTTGAAGGCTTATTTCGCGCGAATGTGGATTGAGGTGACGCCGACCCGAATCTGGTGGTGGCCGTCAAAATCCCTTGATCAAGAACCCGGTACGTGGGCAGCGCCCCAGTCGACGGTGGCGCCGCCATCTGATCCGGCGCCGCCCGGCAGGCAGCCGGCTCCCTGGAAGGAGCCGCCCGCAGACTGGCGTTCGATGGTGGGACCGACCATCGAACGATTGGAGCAGCGCGATCTGGCCTGGCTTGGTGCCGATGGGTTCCCGCTCAGCGTGCCCGTGCTGGATGTACAGCAGGTCGGGAGCTCATTGCGTCTGAGCCTCGGTCGACACCTGCCCGGAACGCCCGAAGGTCCCGCGGCTGTCACCTTCCACGCACACCCGGAGTCGTTCACCGGCCAGGAGAACCACACGTTCGTCGGTTCGGTGCGAACTGACGGAGACGCTAGCTACCTCTTCGATGTCGAGCGGGTGCTCGGCGACTTCAGCCTCGCCGGCAACCGGCTCGTGAGTACTGTCGGATTCCTGCGGAACCTTCGCCGCCTGACGCCCCGACTAGAATCCGAGTCCGCCCGCCGGGGCCAACGCGTGCCGCGGGTCCGGCTGCCAGACTGACCATGGCTTCGGCGAGCGGAACGCTGCGTAGCTCCCGACGGACAACTGCTGCTGAGGGACGAATCTGGCCGGTGTCAGACACCGCATGCGTCACCGTTCTGAAGCGCTACAACCTGCTCTGACCGGTCACCTGAGACGTCGCAAACCCATGTTGGGGTGGCCCTTGCGAGCCTGAATTTGCCTGAGATAGGCTCCGATTAAAGCGCTTCATCGGTGGTATCCAGGGGTGAGCGAGCAGCCGTTGGCCGAGACACCTGGATCCCGCCCTCACCGGAGGGCCACGAGTTCATTGACCGGAACAGACGTTCCCCCACAACAGGGCACCGCCGAGCCATCGGCCGCTTCAGCGGCGTCTGCAGGCGTCTGCATCGGATATCCCGGCCCACGCTCTGAACCGATCCAGTTGCGCGGCGACGTGCCGCATTCCAATGCACGCGACTCTCTTGACGGCCCCGCTCGGGCTCGTGTACGATCCGATGAAACGATTCAGACCCACCGACAACGGCCTGGGTTTGCGCGCTTCGCGCTCCGTTCCTTACTTGGAGGTTCAATGACGTATCGAAGGTCGGCCCGGCGCAGTGTGGCGCTCGCGGCCGTGGCGGCGGCGATGACGCTGATCGCCTCAGGTTGCAGTGCTGGCAGCCTCGGCAGTAGCGGCGAAGGCGATGCCGGCGCTACGACGATCACCTTCCTCACCGGCGCTACCGACAACGAGGTAGCGGGCGCGAAGGCGGTGATCGAGGCGTTCCAAGCTGCCAACCAGAACATCAAGGTCACGCACGAGACACGTCCAGGGGGCTCGGAGGGTGACAACTTGGTGAAGACCCGCCTGGCCACCGGCGAGATGGCCGACGTCTTCATCTACAACAACGGCTCGCTGCTGCAGGCGATCAAGCCGGAGCAGAACCTTGCACCGCTGGACGACCAGCCGTGGGCGGGCCAGATCGATGAGCTGTTCGCTGCCTCCAGCAAGGGTGCCGACGGCAAGCTCTACGGGGGCCCGTGGGGCACTGCCTTCGGTGGCGGTGTGCTGTACAACCTCCCGGTGTACGAGAAGCTGGGCCTGGAGATCCCGAAGACCTGGGATGAGTTCATGGCGAACAACAAGAAGATCAAGGATGCGGGTGGCGTCGACCCGGTCGAGCAGACCTACGGCGAGACGTGGACCTCGCAGCTGTTCGTGCTCGGTGACTACCACAACGTCGAAGTTCAAGTTGCCGACTTCGCCGAGAAGTACACCGCCAACCAGGCCAAGTACGCCACGACTCCAGCGGCGCTGCGTGGTTTCGAGCACATACAAGAAGTTCGGGAGGCCGGCTACCTCAACAAGGACTTCGCCTCGGCCAAACTGAACGACGGGGTCAAGGCCGTCGCAACCGGTGCTGCCGCCCACTACCCGCAGCTCGGCGGCTCGGCGGCGAATATCGAGAACATCGCCCCGGGCAAGTCGAAGGATGTGGGCTTCTTCGCGCTCCCTGGAGACGACGCCTCCAAGAACGGAATGACGGTTTGGCCGGGAACATCCGCGATGTACATCCCGAAGGCGGTGGAGGGCGAGAAGCTCGACGCGGCCAAGAAGTTCATCGAGTTCGCCACGACCCAGCCTGGCTGTGACGCCTACATCAAGGGCAACCCGCCGCAGGGTCCGTTCCTGAGCAAGGCGTGCCAGCTGCCGTCGGAAGTCTCGCAGGTCGCCAAGGACACTCAGGCCTACTTCGAGGCGGGCGCTGCAACCCCCGCCCTGGAGTTCAAGTCACCCATCAAGGGTCCGGCCCTGGAGCAGATCTGCATCCAGGTCGGCACTGGCCAGGTGGAGGCGAAGAAGGGGGCGGAACTCTACGACCAGGACGTCAGGAAGCAGGCCCAGCAGTTGGGCCTGCCCGGCTGGGACTGATCGTCAAGCCCTCACAACGGGGCCCTAGTCAACGTCGACTTGTCCTGCCGCCGGCCCAACTTTGGTCGGCGGCAGGACCCCACGGAAAGGGTTCGCGATGGCGAGCACACTGAGCGCATCGGAGGCGACCGGCCTAGCGCCCGCCGGCCAAGGCCTCCAAGGTTCGAGGAAGAAACGATCGGGTCCGTACCCGTACTGGTTCTATGTGGCGCCGGGGATCATCTACGGGATCTTCTTCGTGGTGCCCACCTTCGCCTCGTTCTACTACTCCTTCACCCGGTGGGACCTGTTCACGTCGACCTGGATCGGGCTGGACAACTACCGGACCTTCTTTCAGGAGCAGGCGCTCATCACGGGCCTGCGCAACACGTTGGTCTACGCGGTGATCACGTCCGGCATGAAAGTCGTCCTTGGCATGGCCTTGGCGCTGCTGCTGACCGCAAAGATCATCGCTCGCGGGTATCTCCGCTCGGTCGTGTTCTTTCCGGTGCTGGTGAGCACCATCGGCGTCGGACTCACCTTCACCGTGTTGATGAACCCGGAGCGCGGCCTGATCAACCAGGCCTTGGGCGCACTGGGTGCCGAAGGCCCCGGCTGGCTGACCAATCCGAGCCTCGCGTTGTTCTCCATCGCCCTGGTGGATGTATGGAAGGGCGTGGGCCTGGCCACGGTGATCTACATCGCCGGGTTGGTCTCGATTCCCCAGGAGTACTACGAGGCAGCGGCGGTGGACGGTGCGAGTAGCTGGGAGATCTTCAAGAACATCATGCTCCCGCTCGCCAGGCCGGCCACTGCCACAGTGATCACGCTGTCCCTGATCGGCGGTCTGCGCTCGTTCGACCTGATCTGGGCCATGACCAAGGGCGGACCCGGTTTCGCCTCCGACGTGATCGCCTCGGTGATCTTCAAGCAGTACCAGGCAGGCTTCTACGGCCTCTCCACCGCGGGCAGCGTGGTGCTGTTCCTGGTCGTCACCATCATCGTGGTCCCGCTGACCTGGTGGCTCAACCGAGGAGAGGAGCACTGATGGCCGCCACCGCCGCGACCGGCAGCATCACCGAGTCGACCCCTCGTCGTCGAGGCAACACTCGCGGAGTGGTCATCGGAGGAGTCTCCGTCCTGCTCAGCGCGGTCTTCTTCCTGGTGCCGTTCCTGTTCATCTTCCTGATCGCCTCCAAGGACGTCACCGAATCTGCAGCGCTGGAGTTCAGCTGGCCGGAAAACTTCGTGCTGTTCCAAAACCTCGGGCAGGCCTTGGCGGCCCGCGACTACTTGATGGTCATCGCCTTCATCAACAGCGTGATTCTGACAGTCGTCAGCGTTGGCGCTTTGGTCATCCTCAGCGCCATGGTTGCCTATGTCTGGCAGCGCCGGGCGGGCCGGTCCGCCGGCGTCATCAACCTGCTGGTCTTGGCGGGCCTGATCGTGCCGCCCGCGGTGGTGCCTACGATCTGGGTGCTCCAGACCCTGGGGCTGTTCAAGACCATGCCTGGGCTGATTTTTATCGAGATCGCCTACGGCATACCGTTCTGCGTCCTGTTGTTCCGCGCCTTCATCACCACGGTGCCTCGGGAGCTGGACGAGGCCGCGGTCATCGACGGAGCCGGATCGGTGCAGATCTTCTTCCGGGTCATCTTCCCGGTGCTGCGGTCGGTCATCATGACGGTGATCATCTTGCAGGTGGTACGCGTCTACAACGACTTCGAGCACCCGCTGTACTTCCTGCCGGGCACAGAGAACGCCACCGTCCAACTCACTCTGCTGAACTTCCAGAGCCAGTTCCTCACCCAGTACCACCTGCTGTTCGCCACGATCCTGATGGTCACCATCCCACCGTTGATCATGTTCATCTTCTTCAACCGCAAGATCGTCGAGGGCATGGCCGCCGGCTCCGTCAAGGGCTGACTCCCACCCACTCCGACAAACCACAACAGCCCCCGGAAGGACATATGTCTCACACCTGGACCGCCACCATGATCACGCCCGAGCGTGAACACGAGGCGCCCTTGCTCCGTACCGAGTTCCACCTGGCCGATGGCCATGGCTCAGTTCGCTCCGCACACTGGCTGGTCAGCGCGCTGGGTGTCTTCGAGGCCCACCTCGGGGGTGCTCCGGTGAGCGATGACGTCCTCAGCCCTGGCTGGTCCAGTTATGAGTGGCGAGTCCGATATCGCGACTATGACGTCACGGCCAGGCTGCGCGAGGCCAGTGGCCCGGTCGTCCTGGGACTTGCGCTCGGCAACGGCTGGTACCACGGCTACCTGGGCTGGACGGGCCGACGCCACATTTACGGAGATGACCGTGCCGCTATCGCGGAGCTGGAGATCGTCTACGCCGACGGCCACCGCCAGCTGGTGGTCACCGATGGCAGCTGGACCTCCGGCCCGTCTGCGGTGCTGGAGAACGACCTCTACAACGGTCAGACCATCGACGCCCGACTGGCCTCCACGGCATGGCTGCAGCCTGGCTTCACTGACCCGGACTGGGGTGGGGTGCGGCCGCTGGAATTCGACACGACGAAGCTGGTGTCCTATCTCGGCCCGCCGGTGGTTCGCCACGAGGAGATCGCTCCGGTGGAGATCACCACGTCCCCGTCCGGAAAGACACTGGTTGACTTCGGACAGAATCTGGTCGGCTGGCTCAAGGTCCGAGCCCGCGGGGAAGCAGGCCAGACCATCACCATCCGCCATGCCGAGGTGCTCGAGCATGGCGAGCTCGGGGTGCGGCCACTGCGGACGGCGCAGCAGACAGATCGCTTCATCCTCAGCGGTGCAGACGACGTCTTTGAGCCGACCTTCACCTTCCACGGCTTCCGTTACGCCGAGGTCAGCGGGTGGCCCGGTGAGCTGACGAGCGACGATTTGGTCGCGGTCGTGGTCTCCTCGGACCTGACCCGAATCGGTGAGTTCTCCTGCTCGGACCCGATGCTGAACCAGCTGCACAAGAACGTGGTCTGGGGACAGCGCGGGAACTTCCTCGACGTGCCGACCGACTGCCCGCAGCGTAACGAGCGGCTCGGCTGGACCGGCGACATCGCCGTGTTCGCCCCGACCGCGGCGTTCCTGTTCGACGTTCGGGGCTTCCTGCACGACTGGCTGGCCGATCTGGACGCCGAACAGGCCCACGGTGACGGCATCGTGCCGTTCGTCGTCCCGGATGTGTTGAAGTACGCGGGCCACTCGTTCAGCGATCCGGACAGCACCGCGGTGTGGAGCGACGCTGCGGTCTGGGTGCCGTGGGCGCTGTGGCAGGCGTACGGGGACCGCGAGATCCTGGCCGACAGCTACGGCGCAATGGTTGCGCATCTGCGCCGGGTGGAGACGCTGCTGTCTCCCGACGGGCTGTGGGACTCGGGTTTGCAGTTCGGTGACTGGCTGGACCCGGACGCGCCGCCGGACAAGCCGGCCGACGCCAAGGCTGACAAGGGCGTCGTGGCCACCGCCTGTGTGTACCGCAGTGCGGCGACAGTGGCGGAGGTCGCCCGCATCCTCGGGAACGAGGCGGACGCCGAGGAGTTCGCTGGGCTCGCGGAGCGAACTCGCGTGGCCTTCAACAAGCACTATGTGGACTCGGACGGTGTCATCCGGAGCGACTGCGCAACGGTCTATGCGTTGGCCATTGTCTTCGGGCTGCTGGACGAGTCACAGCGGCGGTTCGCCGGCGACAGACTGGCGGAGCAGGCGGCGGCCAACGGGTATCGCATCGCCACCGGCTTCGCGGGCACCCCCTACATCTGCGATGCCCTGACCCAGACCGGCCACCTGGACGCGGCGTACCGCCTGTTGCTCGAGCGTGAGTGCCCATCGTGGCTCTACCCGGTCACCATGGGCGCCACGACCATCTGGGAGCGGTGGGACTCGATGCTGCCGGACGGCAGCATCAACCCCGGTCAGATGACCAGCTTCAACCACTACGCGCTCGGCGCGGTGGCCGACTGGATGCACCGGGTCATCGGCGGCATCGAGCCGGCAGCCCCCGGCTATGAACGCGTACGAATCGCCCCGCGGCCGGGCGGCGGTCTTACCTCGGCCACGACGGCGCTGCGCACACCACACGGCGAGATCCGGGTTGCCTGGGAGATCGTGGACGGCGAGTTCCGGGTGAACGCGGACCTCCCGGAGGGAGTGACCGCACAGCTGGAGTTGCCGGGGTCGGCACCCGAGACCATCACCGGCGGGCAGTCGGTGAGTCGGACCACCACGTCGGACGTTAGGAGCAACTGATCATGACCACCTTCGCAGCCGTCGCCGACCAGCTGGTCGGCCAGGTCATCGAGCTGCCGTCTTGGGCGTTCGGCAACTCCGGCACCCGTTTCAAGGTGTTCGGCACCCCGGGCACGCCGCGGAGCATCCAGGAGAAGCTGGCCGACGCGGCCAAGGTGAACGAGTTCACCGGCCTGGCGCCGAAGGTCGCCCTCCATATCCCCTGGGACAAGGTTGATGACTACGCCGCGCTGAAAACCTACGCTGCCGATCTGGGCCTGTCACTGGGGACGGTCAACTCGAACACCTTTCAGGACGACATCTACAAGTTCGGCAGCCTGACCCACGTCGACGAGGCGGTGCGCCGGAAGGCAATCGAGCATCACTTCGAGTGCATCGAGGTGATGAACCTGACCGGGTCGCGTGACCTGAAGATCTGGCTTGCCGACGGGACGAACTACGCCGGTCAAGGTGATTTGCGTGGCCGCCAGGACCGGTTGGGCGACAGCCTGGCCCAGATCTATGAGCGGATCGGGAAGAACCAGCGGCTGGTGCTGGAGTACAAGTTCTTCGAGCCGGCCTTCTACCACATGGATGTGCCGGACTGGGGAACCTCGTACGCCCACGTGGCGGCGCTGGGTGAGCGGGCTACCGTGTGCCTCGACACCGGTCACCACGCGCCGGGAACCAATATCGAGTTCATCGTGGCGCAGCTGCTGCGGCTGGGGAAACTGGGCTCATTCGACTTCAACTCCCGGTACTACGCCGACGACGACCTCATCGTCGGTTCTGCGGATCCCTTCCAGCTGTTCCGCATCCTCTACGAGGTGGTCCGCGGCGGCGGGTACGGGCCGGACTCCGACGTGGCGTTCATGCTCGACCAGTGCCACAACGTGGAGGAGAAGATCCCCGGTCAGATTCGGTCGGTCCTCAACGTCCAGGAGATGACCGCTCGCGCGCTGCTGGTCGACCGGGACGCCCTCGCCGCGGCGCAGGGGGCCGGCGATGTCTTGGGTGCTCACCAGATCTTGATGGATGCTTTCTACACCGACGTGCGGGCCGACCTTGCCGACTGGCGGGAGTCCCGTGGCCTGCCGCGCGACCCGATGAAGGCGTTCGCCGAGTCGGGCTACCAGAACAAGATCAACAATGAGCGCCAGGGCGGCACTCAGTCCGGATGGGGAGCCTGATCGATGACCAATTCAGCCGTAGCGGATCTGATCGGCCGGTCCAACCGGCTCGGGTCGGACCCGAAGAACACCAACTACGCCGGTGGCAACACCTCGGCGAAGGGAACCGATACCGACCCGGTGACCGGGGAACCGGTCGAGTTGGTCTGGGTGAAGGGATCGGGCGGAGACCTGGGCACGCTGACCGAGTCGGGGCTGGCGGTGCTGCGGCTCGATCGGATGCGCGCGCTGGTTGATGTCTACCCCGGACTCGAGCGCGAGGATGAGATGGTCGCCGCGTTCGACTACTGCCTGCATGGCAAGGGCGGCGCCGCGCCGTCGATCGACACCGCAATGCATGGGCTGGTCGACGCCGCGCACGTGGACCACCTGCACCCGGACTCCGGCATCGCGATCGCCACCGCCGCCGACGGTGAGCGGCTCACCAAGGAGATCTTCGGAGACAAGGTGGTCTGGGTGCCGTGGCGCCGGCCAGGATTCCAGCTCGGCCTGGACATCGCTAAGATCAAGAGCGCCAACCCGCAGGCTGTCGGGTGCGTCCTAGGAGGGCATGGCATCACCGCCTGGGGCGACACCTCCGAGGAGTCCGAAGCCAACTCCGTGTGGATCATCGACACCGCAGCGGCGTATATCGCCGCGAACTCCAAGCCAGAGCCGTTCGGGCCCGAGCTGGAGGGATACGGCGCGCTGCCGGAGGCTGAGCGGCGTGCCAGGGCTGCGGCGCTGGCTCCGACGCTCCGCTCGATCGCCTCCTACGACAAGCCCATGGTCGGCCACTTCACCGACTCAGACGTTGTCCTTGAGTTCCTCGCCGCGGCCGAGCATCCTCGGCTGGCTGCGCTGGGGACCAGCTGCCCCGACCACTTCCTGCGTACCAAGGTCAAGCCGTTGGTACTAGACCTGCCGACGTCGGCAACCGTCGAGGAGTCGATCGCACGGCTGACCGAGCTGCACCAGACCTACCGCGCCGACTACCAGGCCTACTACGACCGCAACGCTACGCCGGAGTCCCCGGCGATCCGGGGCGCGGACCCGTTGATCATTCTCGTCCCCGGAGTCGGCATGTTCTCCTACGGTGCGAACAAGCAGACCGCCCGGGTAGCCGGGGAGTTCTACGTCAACGCCATCAATGTGATGCGGGGCGCCGAAGGGTTGTCCAGCTACGCACCGATCGACGAGAGCGAGAAGTTTCGGATCGAGTACTGGGCGCTGGAGGAAGCCAAGCTGCAGCGGATGCCGAAGCCGAAGCCCCTCGCCTCCCGGATTGCGCTGGTCACCGGGGCCGCATCCGGCATCGGCAGGGCCATCGCGATCCGACTGGCCGCCGAAGGAGCCTGCGTCGTCGTCGCTGACCTCGATGCCGAGAAGGCCCGGGCAGCGGCCGCTGAGATAGGCAACACCGATGTCGCGATCGGCATCGCGGCGAACGTCGCCGACGAGGCGGCCGTCCAGGCCGGGATCGACACGGCGGTGCTGGCGTTCGGCGGTCTTGATCTGGTGGTGAACAACGCCGGGCTGTCGCTGTCGAAGGCGCTGCTGGACACCACCGTGGCCGACTGGGACCTGCAGCACAATGTGATGGCGAAGGGCTCCTTCCTGGTCTCTCGGGCCGCGGCGAAGGTCCTGATCGAGCAGAAGCTCGGGGGCGACATCATCTACATCAGCAGCAAGAACTCGCTGTTCGCCGGGCCGAACAACATCGCCTACTCCGCGACGAAAGCCGACCAGGCGCACCAGGTTCGGCTGCTCGCCGCCGAGCTCGGGGTCCACGGAGTCCGGGTGAACGGGATCAACCCCGACGGTGTCGTGCGGGGGTCCGGGATCTTCGCCGCCGGCTGGGGCGCCTCCCGCGCCGCCGTCTACGGCGTCAAGGAAGAAGACCTCGGCGCCTACTACGCCAAGCGCACCCTGCTCGGCAAAGAGGTCCTCCCCGACCACATCGGCGACGCCGTCTACGCCCTCACCGCCGGCGACCTGTCCCAGACCACCGGAATGCACATCCCCGTCGACTCCGGTGTGGCGGCGGCGTTCCTGCGCTGATCGGAGTCTCGGGCCTCGCCGGGCGCCCCGTCCACGGACTGGACGCCGTTCAGCACGA
>DASTIW010000024.1:0-135645 GCA_035717205.1 Propionibacteriaceae bacterium
GTGTCCGACCAGATCACTGAGACCACCCTGGCCGAACTCGGAGAGCCCGGCGGCGTTGGCCCCGGCTGCACCGGCACGGCTGAGCCCAACAACCTCATCTCCGGATACCTCGAGCCGGTGAACATCGCCAGCGGTGACATCACACTCTCGGGTACGGCTCGGGAGGGCGTGGCCGGTGTCAGTGTCGCCGTGGGAGCACTCCCGGCGAAGGCCGCCACCTTGTCCACGAACACCACCGGCGTGAAGACCTGGACGGTTCCGGTCACCAAGGCGGAGCTCCAGACCCTTCCGGACGGCAATATCGCCATCACCCCGAGCTTTGATGGACTCCCCGGGACCACGCGCACGATGCTGAAAGACATGGTTGCACCGCTGGCTCCGACAGCCACACCGCCCGCGGGTAGCTACGCCGGCACGCAGAACGTGACACTGAACAAGCCCGCCGGAGAAGCCTCAAGCAAGACCCACTGGGAGATCGGCTCGGCGACGACGGTGACAGACCCCGACGCCGCAAGTGCCGTCTACACCGCGCAGATCGCCGTTAGCGCCACCCAGACGATCAAGGCACGAGTGATCGACCCAGCCGGCAACCTGGGCGCCGTAGCCACATTCGCCTATCGGATCGGCACACCGCCTGCTGTGCCGACCGGCGTCACCGCCACAGAAACTGCAGGAGGCGTTCGGATCGGCTGGTCTCCGGTGTCCGGCGCCGCGAACTACAACGTCTACCGCTCCACCTCAACCACCACGCCAGTGAACCCAACACCACTGGCCAGCACCGCAACGTCATACGTCAACACCGGTTTGGCCAATGGCAGCTACTCCTACGTCGTGCGCTCCGTCTCCAACACGGGCGTCGAGTCAGCCAACTCAGCCACCGTGACTGCCACAGTCGCACCACCCACAGTCACGACTCGCACCCCAGCATCGGGCGCAGTCGGCGCGAGTGCAGCCGGCAACGTCACGGCGACCTTCAATGAGGCGATGACCGGAGTCAGCGGCACCACGTTCACACTGAAGACTGCCGCAGGCGCCGCCGTCGCAGCGAGTGTCAGCTACAACACGAGCACCCGGGTCGCGACCTTGGACCCGACCGCAACGCTGTTGGCGGGCACCACCTACACCGCGACCCTCACCGGGGGAGCCACCGCGATCCGTGATGCTGGCGGCAATGCCCTGGCCACCACCAGCTGGACCTTCACCACCGATCCGGGACCGCGGGTTACATCGACCACTCCGTACAACGGCGCCACTGGAGTCGGCGTGGCCAACAACATCATGGCTACCTTCGACGAGGCCGTGACAGGGGTCACTGGGACCACCTTCACCCTCAAGAACGCAGCCGGCACCACAATCGGCGGCGCCGTCAGCTACAACGCCACGACCCGAGTGGCCACATTCAACCCGACGAACAACATGACGCTCGACACCAGATACACGGCGACTCTCACCAGCGGCATCCGCGACGCGGCCGGCAACCCGATGGCGCTCCGGACCTGGACGTTCATGGCAGGTGTGCCCCCCACGGTCACCAGCCGGGCACCTCTGGCGAACGCCACCGGAGCCAGCAAGACGGCCAACGTGACAGCAACCTTCAGCGAGGCGGTGACCGGAGTCAGCGGCACCACCTTCACCCTGAAGAGCTCCGCTGGAGCTACAGTCTCGGCCACGGTGACCTACAACTCCACCACCCGGACGGCCAGCCTCGACCCGGCGGTCACGCTGACCGGCAGCACGAAGTACACCGCCACCCTCACCGGTGGGGCGAGCCTCATCCGGGACCTGGCAGGCAACATGCTGGGGACCAACAGCTGGAGCTTCACCACAGCACCGTGATGAGTGAGCATCCGGTCCGCTGATCGGCTGTGTGCTCAACCAAGCGAAGGGCCCGCCGCAAACCTGCGGCGGGCCCCTCGTCGTTTCTCGCCCGTAGGAAATGCGTCAACGTGCCAGCCACACACCAGGTAATGTCCACGCTTGGCTGTCGCTGCACCCTCAGCCGATCCACCCGCGAAGTCACGATTGAAGGAACCCCATGCCCCGAGTGTTCAACTTCAGCGCCGGCCCTGCCGCCCTGCCCGAGGATGTGCTTCGCCAAGCCGCCGACGAGATGCTGGACTGGCACGGCTCTGGCCAGTCGGTGATGGAGATGAGCCATCGCGGCAAGGAGTTCACCTCCATTGCCGAGGCGGCGGAGGCAGACCTGCGTGAGCTGCTGGCCGTTCCCGACGGCTACCAGGTCCTTTTCCTCCAAGGCGGTGCGTCGCTGCAGTTCGAGATGATCCCGATGAACCTGATGCGCGGCAAGCGGGTCGCTGACTACGTGCACACCGGTGAATGGGCGAAGAAGGCCATCAAAGCGGCGCAAGGCCTGGGGGCGGTGAACATCGCCGCAAGCGCGGAGGACAGGTCCTTCACCTACGTGCCGGCCCAGCAGGACTGGCGGTTGTCCGACGGTGCGGCGTACCTGCACTACACCTCCAACGAAACCATCGGCGGGGTCGAGTTCCACTGGATTCCCGACATCGGCGACGTGCCGCTGGTCAGCGACATGTCGTCGGACCTGCTGTCGCGTCCGGTCGACGTCGCACGGTACGGGCTGATCTACGCGGGCGCGCAGAAGAACATCGGCCCGGCCGGGCTGACGATCGTCATCGTTCGTGACGACCTGGTCGGCGCGGCTGACCCGGCGCCGTCGGCCATGCTGAACTACGCGACCCACGCCGGCGCCGGATCGATGTACAACACGCCGCCCACGTACGCCATCTATGTCGCCGGGCTGGTGTTCCGCCGGCTGCTCGAGTCGGGCGGGCTCGCCGCGGCCGAAAGGCGCAACGTGGCCAAGGCATCGTTGTTGTACGACTACCTGGACTCGACTGACTTCTACCGCAACCCGGTGGCCGTCGCCGACCGCTCCCGGATGAACGTTCCATTCACGCTGGCCGACGCCAGCCTGGACGCCCACTTCCTCAGCGGTGCATCGAAGCGCGGTCTCCTGCAGCTCAAGGGCCACCGTTCGGTGGGCGGGATGCGGGCCTCCATCTACAACGCGATGACCCTCGACGGGGTCCAGGCCCTGGTCGACTACATGACCGCGTTCGCGGCCACGAAGGGTGACCCGGCGTGAGCGAGAAGTTCCGGGTGAAGGTTCTCAACCACATTTCGGCCAACGGGCTCAAGCGCCTGCCGTGGGAGCGGTTCACGGTCGCGGCCGACGTCACTGACCCCCACGCCGTCCTGCTCCGGTCGGCGGACATGCATTCCATGGCCATTCCCGATTCGGTGCTGGCGATCGGTCGTGCCGGCACGGGCACCAACAACATTCCCGTTGCCGAGATGTCGGCCCGTGGCGTCCCGGTGTTCAACGCCCCAGGGGCGAACGCCAATGCCGTCAAGGAGCTGGTGGTGGCCGGCATGCTGCTGGCCGCACGCAACATCGTGGAGGCGGCCCGATTCGTCGACGCTCTCGATGTCACCGACCCAGAGCTGGAGGCGGCCATCGAGTCCGGCAAGAAGGCGTTTGCCGGCTACGAGCTGGCGGGTCACACGCTCGGCGTCGTCGGCCTCGGCAAGATCGGCTGCCTGGTGGCGGATGCCGCCATCAAGCTGGGCATGCAGGTCATCGGATACGACCCCAACATCACCGTGGAGTCGGCGTGGAGCCTGCCGGCCTCGGTGAAGAAGGCGCACAGCCTGGTGGAGGTCCTCAAGCACAGTGACTTCCTGACCCTGCACGTGCCCCTGATCGACGCCACGCGGGGCATGATCGACGGCAGTGGGGTGGCGCAGATGAAGGCCAGCGCCGTCGTTCTCAACTTCTCCCGCAGCGGGGTGGTGGACGAGGCGGCCGTCTTGGAGGCTCTGGAGGAGAAGCAGCTCGCCAAGTACGTCTGCGACTTCCCCGGACCCCACCTGCATCAGCACTCCGGCGTGATCTCGTTGCCGCACCTTGGCGCCTCAACGCGGGAGGCGGAGGAGAACTGCGCCGTGATGGTGGCAGACCAGGTGCGGGACTACCTGGTCGACGGCACCATTCGGAACTCGGTCAACTTTCCCGACGTCACGCTACCTCGGGAGTCACCCTGCAGGGTCGCCATCGCGAACGCCAACGTGCCCAACATGGTCGGAGGGATCTCCCATGAGATGGCAGAGGCAGGACTCAATATCGCGACGATGACGAACAAGTCCCGCGGCGACCTCGCGTACACCCTCGTGGACGTGGACAGCGCCGTGCCGGACTCAGTGCTGGACGCGATCCGGGCCATCGACGGGGTGCTGATGGTGCGATATCTGCCGGTGTCACCGAGCTGAACCGACGCCATCGGGAGCCTGCAGGAAGTACCCCACAAATGGGGGCAACTGGACCCCCTCAATGCGTATCACGCACACCCCGTGGAGCGTCTTACCGTCTATAGCGAGGTCCCGAACTGGGACTGGTTCCAAGGGGGGAACTGAGATGTACGAGAGCGTACTCGACGGAGGCGGGTTGTGATGATCAACACCGTGCACAGCGAGAATCTCAGCGTCAAGCATTTCGATGAGATCGTCAACCGGGAACAGGCCGTTCGGGCCAATCTGGAGCGGTGGCGGCAGGATCGGCTCCGGCGCTTGCAGCACTCCTGAGGCGTGCTGCCAGCACGATCGGGAGTGTGGCCTCAAGAAGTCGGCGACAATCGACGCTGAGGACCTCCCGGCGGCTACGGGAGAATCCGGTCGATCCAGCGCAGAGATCGGCCAAGGACTGGGCGCTGGTGCCAGCTTCGAGCGACGACCTGGTTGCGGCCCGCCCGCACCATCGAGCGAAAGCGGCGGGCCGGCCCGGAAGTGTTCTGGTCCTGGAGCTCAACGGCCCGGCGATGCAGATACCGGGCACAGCTGAAGCAGACACCGACCTCGGGATGGTCGCCGAGGTGGACCAGCTGGTCCCAGGTCAGCTCCGCGCCGCAGCACCAGCATCGCGAACGACGTGCTGGCTCGTGTTCGGCGGTAGTGCTCACCTGCTGATTGTCGAACCGACGTGGCGAGACAGTCCAGCCGCGGCGGCGAATTCACGGCCTGTCCGGCCGATCGACTGACCGGCGACCATCGGCTCGACCTCTCACCGAACACCGAAACCCGCTGTAGCATCGTGGTCATACGGATACCCGGCACCCTTGACGAAGGAGGCCCGATGCCAACTGCTGAAGGGGTTTCAGCCCAAAGTTCAGTGCGCCGAGTGATCGTGGCCAGCCTGGTGGGGACGTCGCTGGAGTGGTACGACTTCTTCATCTACGGCACCGCCGCCGCGTTGGTGTTCAATCAGCTGTTCTTTCCCAGCTTCGAGCCGCTCGTGGGGACTCTGCTCGCCTTCGCAACGTACGCCGTCGGATTCGTGGCACGTCCTCTCGGCGGTGTGGTGTTCGGGCATTACGGCGACAAGCTCGGTCGAAAGAACGTCCTGGTCGTCACGTTGCTGTTGATGGGCATCGCCACCTTCGCCATCGGGCTGCTGCCCACCCACGCCACCATCGGCGTCTGGGCGCCGATCCTTCTGGTCGGACTCCGATTCCTGCAGGGCCTGGGCCTCGGCGGCGAATGGGGCGGCGCAGTGCTGATGACGCTGGAATCCGGTCATCATGATCGCCGCGGCCTCAATGCCAGCTGGCCGCAGGTGGGCGTACCCATCGGGCTGCTGCTGGCCAACGGGGTGCTGTCGCTGATGGGCGCGGTCACCTCGGATGCCGCGTTCCTGTCGTGGGGCTGGCGGGTCCCGTTCCTGCTCAGCGGCGCTCTGGTTGTTGTCGGGCTGTGGATCCGGTTGACCATCGCGGAAAGCCCGCTGTTTCGCGAGGTGGAGGTGCACGAGACCAAGGCACAGGCTCCCATCGTGGATGTCCTTCGCCGCCATCCGAGGCAGGTGCTGCTGGCAATCGGCGCCCGGGTCGGCGTCGATGTCGCCTTCTACACCTTCGTTCTGTTCATCACCACCTATGTCGCGACCTACCTCAAGCTGCCGCGCAACTACGCGCTCAACGCTGTGCTGATCGCCGCCGCCTGCCAGGTGCTGCTCATCCCGTGGTTCGGCAGGCTGTCGGACAGGTTCGGGCGGCGGCCGGTGTATCTGTTCGGCGCGGTGGGCGCCGCTATCTGGGTGTTTGTGTTCTTCCCGATGCTGGACACCGGCAGCTTCGTGTTGATCACGCTGGCCACGGTGATCGCGTTGTTCCTGCACGCGGCGATGTACGGGCCGCAGGCGGCGTTCATCGCGGAGATGTTCCCGACCAGGGTTCGCTACACCGGCGCCTCGATGGGATACCAGCTCGCGGGCATCCTCGGCGGCGCTCTTGCCCCGATCATCTCGGTCGCACTGCTGGACGCCTACGACACGTCCCTGGTGGTGTCGGTGTACGTGCTGGTGGTGCTGGCCATCACGACGGCCTGCGTACTGGCCGCTCCGGAGACGTCCCAGATCGACCTGCATGCCGACTCGATCGATGACCGCGCAGGCCGCCGGGGCGCCGCCCGGTGAGCCCCACCATCGACTTGAACAGCGACCTCGGTGAGGGGTTCGGTGCATGGGTCCTCGGTGACGACGAAGCGCTGCTGGGGGTGGTCAGCAGCGCCAACGTGGCCTGTGGGTTTCACGCCGGGGACCCGGACATCCTCCGCCGGGTGTGCGCCCAGGCCGCCGAACGCGGCGTCGTCGTCGGCGCCCAGGTCGGGTACCGAGACCTTGCCGGCTTCGGGCGACGGGAGATCCGGGTAGCCCCGCACACCCTCACCAACGACGTGATCTACCAGATCGGCGCACTCGATGGCTTCGCCCGAATCGCCGGCACCCGAGTCCGTTACGTCAAGCCACATGGAGCGCTCTACAACACCGCCGTCCATGATGAGGTGCAGGCTGCGGCTGTGGTCGAAGCCGTCCGGCTCTACGACGCCAGCCTCCCGGTGATGGGGCTGCCCGGATCTGTGCTGGTAGCGCTGGCGAAGCGGGCGGGACTTCGCACCGTCTCTGAGGCTTTCGCCGACCGCGGGTACACCCCGCAGGCGACCCTGGTCCCGCGAACGCAGCCCGGGGCGCTCCTGAAGGACCGGCAGCAGGTCGCAGAGCGGATGGTGCGGATGGTGCAAACCGGGCTGGTGAGCGCCGTCGACGGCTCCGAGGTCGCCGTCCGGGCCGACTCGATCTGCGTGCACGGTGACACACCAGGTGCTGTCGAGATGGCCGTTGCGGTGCGCGAGGCTTTGGCCGCGGCCGGAGTCGAGATCCGCCCCTTCGTGTCGTGAACGGACGCCTGCTGGCCTGCGGCGAACGGGCGCTGCTGGCCGAGGTGGCGGGGCTCGACGACGTCCTTCGCCTGTACGCAGCCGTGCGTGGCGCCGCCCGGCAGCAGGACTCGGAGCTCCCCGAACTGCTCGATCTGGTGCCGGCGGCCCGGACGCTGCTCGTCGTGGTTCGGCACGGGGGCGACCTGGCCCGACTCCGCAGCTCGCTGACCGCGCTGCTCGGCACCGATCTCGGTCCAACCGCCGACCAGCGGGATGCGGCCGAGGACGAATCCCCGGCGGTGGAGATCTTGGTGCACTACGACGGAGCCGACCTGGATCGAGTCGCCGAGCTGACCGGACTGCCGCCTGCCGACGTCATCGCCGCGCACACGAACACGGACTGGCGGGTCGGGTTCGCCGGCTTTGCGCCCGGGTTCGCCTACCTGGTCGACGGTGATCCGCGGCTGCGGGTTCCTCGACGCGACGAGCCACGGACCTCCGTCCCGGCGGGCTCGGTCGCCCTCGCCGGCGAGTTCAGCGCAATCTATCCTCGTTCCTCACCGGGTGGCTGGCAGCTGATCGGACGTACCGACGCTGTGTTGTTCGACGTCGAGCGGCAGCCGCCGGCATTGCTCCAGCCCGGATCGAGAGTGCGTTTCGTGGACGCGGAGCGGGTGCCTTCCCGATGACGGCTCGAGCAGTGCTTGAAGTGCTCGCCACCGGTCCGCTGGCGCTGATTCAAGATTTCGGGCGGCCAGGCCAGGCCGCCGTCGGCGTCAGCGAGTCGGGCGCTGCGGACCGCTGGTCGTTCCAGCTGGGTGCCCGGCTGCTGGCCCAGGACTACCGGGCCGCCAGTATCGAGATCACGTTCGGGGGTCTGGCCGTCCGCGCTCACGGGGAGGTGATGGGTGTGCTCACCGGAGCGCGCGCGCCTGCTCGGCGCAACGGAGTCGCGGAGGCATACTGCGCGCCGTTCATGCTTCGCGACCAGCAGACTTTGCAGCTCGGTCAGCCGCAGGAGGGGCTTCGCAGCTACCTGTCGGTTCGCGGCGGCATCGATGTACCGACCGTGCTCGGCTCTCGCGCCACCGACCTGCTGTCGGGGCTTGGGCCCGACCCGCTTCAGGTCGGCGATCTGTTGCCGGTGGGTCCCGCACCTCGGCACTTCCCTGTTGTCGACGTGGCACCCGTACCGTCTCCCAGCGCGGGACCGCTGACCTTGCGGGCGATTCTCGGGCCGCGCGAGGACTGGCTGGCGGACCCGAGGATGCTGGCGACCACCTCCTGGACCGTGTCGAGCCGAAGCGACCGGATCGGTATCCGGTTGGAGGGCCGCGCCCTCGAGCGGCACCCCTCCCACGCCGGTCAGGAGCTGCCGACGGAGGGAGTCGTCCGTGGCGCGATCCAGATCCCGGCGAGCGGGGAACCGGTGATCTTCCTCGCAGACCATCCGGTGACGGGTGGCTACCCGGTGGCGGCCGTGCTCACCGAGGACGATAGCGATCTGGCCGCGCAGGCCGTGCCAGGTCAGGTGCTTCGGATCGCGTTGGTGCGTCACTAGCATGGTTCCCGTGCCGTCGCGGCTGGTCCGCCCTGCCTCCGCGATCCGACCTGCCTCCGCGATCAGACCTGCCTCCACGGTCCGATATGCGCGCAAGCGCATCGACATCTCGCCCACTGATCTTGCGTTCGGGCTGGTCGCCTGCTTGTCGCACCCAGCCTCCGATGAGGTGACACGGCGGCTGGTGTCCACCTGGCACCCGCAGGAGGCGGTCGTGCCTTGCCTGTCCGTGCGCAGCGGATTCGACCTGTTGCTGGCGTCGGTGGATTGGCCACCCGGCTCGGAGGTGCTGCTCTCCGCGGTGACCATTCCGCACATGGCGGCGCTGGTGAGACATCATGGATACGTTCCGCTGGCTGTCGACGTCGATCCGGCAACGATGGAGCTCGACATCGAGGCGTTGCTATCGGCCTGCAGCGACCGGACGCGAGCATGTGTGTTCTCGCACCTGTTCGGCGCGCGGCTCGACATCACTGCGCTCGCGGTGGCGGCCCGATCTGCGGGCCTGCTGCTGATCGAGGATCGGGCGCAGTGCTACGCGGGCGGCCACCAAGCTCTCGGGGACGCTGACATCGCCATGTACAGCTTCGGGACCATCAAGACGGCGACCTGCATCGGCGGCGGAGTGCTGCTCGTGCGCGACCCGCTGCTACGCGAGCGGATGCAGTCACGCCAGCGCAGCTACCCACGGCAGTCGAGCCTCAGCTATGCCACCAAGTTGGCGAAGACGGCGGTGCTACTCGGAGTCGGCACCCCGGCCGTCTACGGAATGTTCACCCGGGCGCTCGACCGGCTCACCGGGGACTACGACCGGGTCGTCCGCGACTTGACCCGAGGATTCGACGACCGCTCGCTGCTGACCCGCATTCGCCGTCGGCCATGCACGGCGCTGTTGGCGATGATGGCGCGACGATGTGCGACGTACGATCCCACCCGCGTCGAGGCGCGGCGCAGAGCCGGTGATCATCTGGCCGCCTCGCTGGATCCGGCGGTCGTGCACCTCGGAGGAGCGGCCAGCACGCACAACCACTGGCTCTTTCCGGTGGTTTCCGGCAGGCCTGCAGCGCTGGTGGCAGCCGGCCGCGCCGCTGGGTTTGACCTCACCTGCGGCTCGTCGACGCTGGTGGCACTGGACGCGGCCTGCACCCGCGCTGACCTCGCCATGCGGAACGTCGTCTACCTGCCGGCGTACGACGGGATGCCGGAGGCGGCGCTGACTGCGCTGGCAGAAGTGGTGAACACCGTCGAACGGGTTTGACGCCCGCAGCTGGCCGCCCTTGGATGAGTGCTCAGACGCACGACGGGCCGGTGGCTTCCACCGGCCCGTCGTGATGACTCTCCCGACGCCCTCGCGGGCTGGTCGGCGGCTACTTCTGGTAGCCGATGTTCTCGAATCGCAATGTGCTCATGCCCTTGGCGCCGAAGTTGGCCAGCTTGGCGTTGGTGGCGACCAACTCGGGTCGCTGGTACAGCGGCAGGGTCATGACTTCTTCCCAGATCAGCTTGTTGGCCTCGTTGGCGAGGTCGATGCGCTTCGCGCGGTCGCTCTCCACCTCGATCTGCTTGATCAGCTCGTCGACCTTGGGAATCGAGGCCTGGGAGTAGTTGCCCTCGGCCCCGGTGCCGTAGATCTGCTTGAGGCTATCGAACGGGTATGGAGTGCCGATCCAAGAGAATGCGAGTAGCTCGAACTCGTGGTTGCTCATCAGGGTGCCGTCTTGGAACTTCGACGTCGGGACGCTGACGATATCGACCTTGATGCCGATCTCACTGAGCTGCTTCTGCGCCTGCAAAGCCTCGTTCTCCGACACGGGCACGCCCGTCAGCTGGGAGAACTTGACCGTCAGCTTCTTGCCACCCTTTTCGCGGATGCCGTCGGCGCCCACCTTCCAGCCGGCCGCATCCAGATCGGACTTCGCCTTCTCCGGGTCGTAGTCGATCCCGGTGGCCTTGGCCATGTCCTCGTAGCCCTCCTGGGTGCTGACGAAGACGTTGTTGTTCAGAGGGGTTGCGGGCCAGTCGATGCCGGCGAGGTCGGACTCGCCAATGGCCTGGCGGTCAAGGCCCCGGACGATCGACTGCCGGACGACCTTGTCCGCCAGCGCGCCCGCCTTGGTGTTGAAGGTGAAGTGACGGAAGTTGGGCCCGGCGGCCTTGCGAATAACACCGTCAGTGACGGTCTTTGCTTTCGCGAATGCGTCTGGGTCGGGGCCGATGTCGAAGGAGTCCAGCTCGCCGTTGACGAAGGCCTGAGCGAAGGCTTCGGGATCCATCGCGCGGAACACCATGGTGTCGAGCAGCGGCTTATCGCCCCACCACTTGTCGTTCGGCACCAAGGTGATGATCTTCTGGGTCTTGTCGTACTTGCCTAGCTTGAACGGTCCGGTCATCCACTCGGTCTTGATGTCGCTCCAGCCATTGTTGAATGTCTGGGCGTCTTTCACGCTCTCCGCCTTCAACACACCGGACAGTACCGACGTGTAGTCGGGGTAGGCAGCCTTGAAGGTGACCACCACCTCGAACTTGTCTGCGCCCTGCTTGACGCTGGTGATCGAGTCATATCCGACCGTGGTCGCGCACTGGAACTTCTTGTCGGTACCGTTGCAGGCCTTGACCGTGGCAATCCAGTCATCGACGTCGATGGGTGAGCCGTCGTTCCAGATCGCCTTGGGGTTCAGCTTCATGGTGACCACCAGCGGGTTGCCGCCGTCATCGGAGATTGACTCGACGAAGTTGGGGTTCGGCGTCGGGGTGCCCTTGGGACTGTAGTCGAAGGAGTCCGCCGACATCGGATCGAGGACGTCCTTCATCTCATCGTTGTTCCCGTTGACGTTGAGCGGGTTCCAGTTGTTTCCGAAGTCGCTCACCGGCTGGCGCAAGGTGCCGCCCGGTGTCAGCGAAGCGCGGTCCTGGACGTTGATGTCCTGTGCGCTGATTGGTGCCGCACTCGGCTGGTCGGTGGTGGTGCCGGCTCCGGTGTCCCCGGTGTTGCAAGCGCTGATCGTCAGTGCAACAGCGAGGAGCGGGACGGCCAAGAACTTACGAGCCTTCACGTGCCCTCCATTGTGGTCAGTCAACGGCAACCCTGGGGTCGCCGACAATAGAATGACCTTACGGCCGATATCTGGCAGGCCGTCGCCCATTCGGTCACAGCCTGCTAACGAATGCGCCAATTCTGCGTCGACGGCGCTGAAAACCCAGCACACTATTGGCCCGCCGTCGCGTACCTGACCTCTGGTGCGCCCCGAGCGGACGTGCATTCGGGTCAGACGACAGCGTGTTCGCGGTTGTAGTGACAGGCTGAGCTGTGGTCCTGACCGACCACATAGAGGTCAGGCATGGTTTGCAGACAAAGCTGCTGTTCCGCTTCGGTGAGGGTCGGAAATCGCTGGCATCGGGTCCGGAACTTGCACCCCGACGGTGGGTCTGCCGGGTTGGGTAGGTCTCCCTTCAGCAGTATCCGCTCGCGGCTGCGCTCTTTCCGGGGGTCGGGAATGGGGACGGCTGAGAGCAGCGCCTGCGTGTACGGATGGGTGGGATGGCGGAAGACCTCCGACACCTCGCCGATCTCGATGATCTTTCCGAGATACATCACTGCCACCCGGTCGGCGATGTGCTGCACCACGCTCAGGTCGTGGGCCACGAAGAGGTACGAGAGGCCGAGTTTCGCCTTCAGCTCGTCCAGCAGGTTGATCACACCTGCCTGGATGGAGACGTCCAGCGCGGAGACCGGCTCGTCCAGCACGATCAGCTTCGGCTCCAATGCCAGGGCGCGGGCGATGCCGATCCGCTGGCGCTGACCGCCCGAGAACTGCTGGGGGAACCGGCTGGCGTGAGAAGGCTCCAGGCCGACCAGGCGCAGCAGCTCCTCGACCCGCCGTTCGATCTCGGGCTTGGGCACCCGATGCACGCCCAGCGGCTCGGCGACGATGTCGAACACCGGCATCCGAGGGTCCAGCGATGCCATCGGGTCCTGAAAGACCACCTGCACGTCGCGGCGCATGGCCTTTCGCGCGCGGCCGTTCTGCAGGGTGCGTACGTCCTTGCCGAAGACGGCCACGGTGCCTCCGGTGGGTGCCTGCAGGTTCAGCACCTCCAAGAGGGTGGTGGTCTTGCCGCACCCCGACTCGCCGACCAGCCCGAGGGTCTCGCCCTCCTTGATCTCCAGGTCGATCCCGTCGACGGCATAGACGGTTCCGACTCTCCGCCGGAACACCGCGCCCTTCATCAACGGGTAGTGCCGCTGCATCGCCGTCAGCTTCAGCACGCTCGGACGCTGGTCCCGGGGCACTTGTTCCTGCGGCGAGGTCGGGATGGTCGGGATCGGGAAGATGTCGCGGTAGGTTCGGTTCTCCACCGCGATGTCGGACCAGTACAGACAGGCCGCCTTGTGCAGCGGGTTCTCGGTCGGAAAGAGGGGCGGCTCTTCGACGAGGCAGTTGTCCGACACCATCGGGCAACGCGGGGCGAACGGACATCCGGGTGGAAGGTTGACCACCGACGGCGGGTTGCCCTCCAAGGTCGGCAGCGGCTCCTTCGTACGGGCATCCAGCCGGGGAACCGAGCCGAGCAGGCCGATCGTGTACGGCATCCGGGGGCGGTAGAAGATCTCATCGACGGTGCCCTGCTCCACCGGTCTGCCGGCGTACATGACAGTCACCCGGTCAGCGATCCCGGCGACGACGCCGAGGTCATGGGTGATCATGATGACCGCTGCGGAGGTCTCCTTCTGCGCCTTCTTCAACACCTCCAGCACCTGCGCCTGGATTGTCACGTCCAATGCGGTGGTCGGTTCGTCCGCGATGATCACATCGGGGTCGTTGGCGATCGCCAACGCGATCATGGCGCGCTGACGCATGCCGCCGGAGAACTCGTGTGGGAAGGACTTCACCCGCAGCTGCGGGTTCGGGATGCCGACCAGTTCGAGCAGCTCGACTGCCCGCTTCATCGCGGCCGGCTTGCTCAGGCCCCGGTGGATCTGGATCGTCTCGACGATCTGGTCGCCGATCGTGTAGACCGGGGTCAGCGCCGATAGCGGGTCCTGGAAGATCATCGCCATCTCGTTGCCGCGAAGCTTCGACATCGCGGCATCGTTGCGGCCAAGGAGCTCCTCGCCGTGCAGCCTGATGGAGCCGGTGATGCGGGCTGAGTCAGGATGCAGACCCATCACGGCAAGGGAGGTCACCGACTTCCCGGAGCCGGACTCACCGACGATCGCCATGGTCTCCCCGGCGGCGAGGTCGAAGCTGAGCCCGCGAACGGCGCGGACCGGTCCCGCCTCGCTTGGGAAAGTGACCTGGAGATCGCGAACCGACAGCACCGTGCCCGACTCGGTGCGCCGGATCCGCCGGCCCGGTGTCATGTCGATGCTCACGCCGCTCGACCGCCGGACTGGGAGCTCGGATCCAACGCGTCGCGCAGGCCGTCGCCGATGGCGTTGACGCTCAGCACCATGATCACCAAAACTGTGGCGGGTGCCAGGAAGACCCACGGGAAGGTGGTGGCGAGCCGCTGCCCCTCGGCGATCAACGTACCCAAGGAGGTGTCCGGCGGCTGCACGCCGAAGCCGAAGAAGGCCAGCGTCGTCTCGGCCAGCACGGCCCCGCCGATCCCCAGTGTGGCGTCGATGATCAGCAGAGAGGAGATGTTCGGCAGGATGTGCCGAATGATCACCTTGGGCGCAGCCAGGCCCATGAAGCGGGCCGCGAGGACGTACTCCCGTTCCTTGACGGAGAGCGTGAGGCTGCGGACGACCCGGGCGGACAGCACCCAGCCGAACGCGGCCAGCAGCAGCACCAGCAGCAGCCAGGAGTTGGCGCCCTGCGGCCCGCCGGTGATCAGCACCGCGATGAGGAAGAAGCTCGGGATCACCAGCAGCAGGTCTACCACCCAGAGCGCGACCCGCTCCGTCCAACCGGCGAAGTAGGCCGCGAACGAGCCGACCAGGGCAGCGATCGACGTCGAGATCAGCGCCACCAGAAGGCCGATCAACAGTGATTTCCGCAATCCCTTCATGGTCAGCGCCAAGACGTCGCGACCGCTTTGGGTCGTCCCGAACCAGTGCTGCTCCGACGGTGGCTTGAGGTACGCGCGTCGGTCGACGTCGTTGAACGCCCACGGCGACACCAACGGCCCCACCACTGCCAACAGGATCAGGAAGACCCACACAGCCACACCGGCGACGGCAAGCTTGTTGCGGAGAAAGCGCCGCAGGATCAGCCGGCGGCGAGTCAGTCGTCGGGTGGTGGGCCGGACGCCGCCCGGGGGACGGGCATCGGCCGAACCAACCTCCTCGATCTGGGCGCCGAGTCCCAGTTCGATCGGGAGCCGGTTGGCCGACTGGTCAGACATGGCGCTCCTCGCCTCAGCTCAGCCGTACGCGCGGGTCAAGGACGGCGACCATGATGTCGGCCAGCACGGCGCCGGTCAGCGTGCAGACGCCGGCGAACGCTGTGACCGCAACTGTTCCGTGGACATTCTGCTGCTGGATCGCCTGGACGCCGTAGATCCCCAGGCCGTGGAAGGTGAAGATCTGCTCGGTGATCGTGGCACCGGTGAACAGGGTCGCGACGCTGAACGCGAAGTAGGTGCCGGTGGGGATCAGGGCGGTACGCAGGGCGTGCTTCATGACCGCCCTCTGCTTGCGCAGGCCTTTGGCTCGGGCCGTGCGGACGTAGTCGGCACCGAGGGTGTCCAACATCAAGTTCCGCTGGATCCGGCTGTAGGAGGCGATGCCGATCAACGTCAGCGCGATCGTCGGCAGCAGCAGATGCTGTGCCCGATCGATCAGACCCGCCAGCGGGAAGGTGCCGCGCTCGCCGGTCTCACCGACGAACTCGAACAGCCGGGTTCCGGTCGCCTGGTTCAGCTTCGTGGCCAGGATGGTCAGGATGGTGGCGATCACCAGGATCGGAGTGGCCAGGATGAGCAGGGACCCGACAGTCGCGGCTCGGTCCGACGCCTTGTACTGGCGGGTGGCCGTCCAGGCTCCGAGGGCGACCCCGATCCCGATACCGAGCAGCGACCCGACGGTGACCAGCCGCAGGCTGACCCACATCCGGCGTCGAATCTCGTCGTTGATGTGCCCGCCGTCCACGGTGTAACCCCAGTCGCCGTGCAGAACGCCGGTGAGCCACGTCCAGTAGCGCTGCAGGACCGGCACCCGGTCGCTCAAGTTGTACTGCAGCAGGGCCGACTCGATCGCGGCCGGGTCGAGGGGTGGATTGCGTACCTCGAACAGACCGCGGGGGTTGAGTTGGGTCGCGGCGAGGAAGTAGGTGAGCGTCACCGCGACGAAGAGCAGGACCACATAGTTCAGCAGCCGGCGCAGCAGGTAGCGGCCCATGCGAGCAAGCTCCTTCCCCGTGACGATCGGTCCCCGAGGACACAGCTGGTGAGAACACCATCCGGGGCGACTTTAACCCGGCGGTGGCTCGGCTGTTCCACTCAGGGTCTCCCACGTTTCGGGCGGCGCGCGCCGACGGTGAGGTGCACGGTCAGATCCAGGTCCGGAACCACATCCGGTCCAGCCACGCGCTCCGCGGGATCACCTGGTCGGTCAGGATCGGGTAGAGGTACGCGAAGTCGGCGCCGACCACGGCGACGAACGTACCGGCAGCGATGCCGGCAATCATCCGCCGGTCGCGCATCGCAGGCCCACCCACGTCCGCTGCGCCACTGTTGAGTGTCGGGGGGCCCAGGGCGCGTCCCACGCAGAGGGCGATCGCCATCACCGAGAACGGGATCACGGTGATGGCGTAGAAGAAGAACAGTGGGCGGTCGGTGTAGGAGAACCAGGGCAGCCAGGCGCTGGCCACGCCGACGACCGGGATGCCGAAGCGCCAGTCCCGTCCGCCGATCCACAAGATCGCGGCAACGACCAGCGCGACCAGTGCCCCCCACCACAGGATCGGTGTGCCGATGCCGCTGATCACCTGCAGGCAGGTGTCCGGTCCGGAGCAACCGCTGCTGCCGGGCTGGATGTCGTTGACGGCGTCGATCCCGATCGGCCGGGCCACGATCAGCCAGCCCGCCGGATGCGCATCGTAGGTGTGGGTGGCCCGGTTGATGAAGTCGCCGTTGTGGAACCGCCAGATCGCCAGCTGGTTGTGCAGGAAGGAGGCGAGATCGTCGCCGAAGAGCCGTACCGACTGCGCCTGCGGATGCTTGGCGCCCCAGTCACGGTTGAAGCCGCCCGAGGTCGCCAGCCAGCTGCTCCAGCTGGCGAGATAGACCAGAGCGCTGACGACAACTAGGGAGACGAAGGCTCCGATGCCATCGCGCAGCACCGCCCAGCGCGCGCGGCGGCCGGCGCCGGCAAGTCGTCGGGCGCCCACGTCCCAGGCGAGCGACAGGAGCGCGAAGGCAGCCAGGACGTACAGGGTGTTCCACTTGGTGCCCAGCGCCAGACCGAAGCAGAGCCCGGCCGCCAACCGCCAGGGCCGGACGACCAGTGCCGGTCCGAACCGCCCTCCGAGGTCGCGCATTCCGTTGCGCTCCAGATGGTCGGCGATGCGGCTTCGAAACCAGTCCCGGTCGGCGGCCAGGCAGGCGACGGCTGACACCAGGAAGAAGGCGAGGAAGATGTCCAGCAGGGCGGTCCGGGACATCACGAAGGCCAGCCCGTCGAGGGTGAGCAGCAGACCGGCAAGGCAGCCGATCAGGGTCGAGCGCGACACCCGGCGGACCAGCCGAATCGTGACCAGCACCAGCAGGCTGCCGAAGACCAGTGACGAGAACCGCCAGCCGAACGAGTTCATCCCGAACGCCTGCTCGCCGACTGCGATCAGCCATTTCCCGATCTGGGGGTGCACGACGAACGAGGGTGTGTTCAGCATCACGTCGGGGTTGCCAGCCACGACCGAGGCGTTGGCAGTTTCGGGCCAGGACCGCTCGTACCCGTGCCGGAGCAGCGAGTACGCGTCCTTTGCGTAGTAGGTCTCATCGAACACGAGCTTGTTCGGATAGCCGAGATTGACCAGCCGGATCAAGAACGCGGTGATCGTGATCACCAGCGTGAACAGCCAGCCGCTCAGCCGGTCGGTCGGCATCGGCACGCGGAGCCGTTCCACGGTGGTCGCCGGCCGAAGGAGAGGCCGTGTTATCCGCGTCGAAGTGACTGGAGCCGGCCGCACGGTGACGGTCTGGATCTCGGCTGCCCGCTGTCCCAGCGACATTCCGATCTCAAGTACCTCTCGCGTCACGCGGCCCATAGTAGGTGGCGGGCGAGGCGCCCAGGCTCCTGTGGCTGGGTGCCGCGGGAGTGTCTGTCAAGGTGGTTGCCGTGACGACAGCAGCGATGCCGGGGGTGGTGGTGCTGGCCGGTACCCCGATCGGCGATGCGCAGGACGCCTCCCCACGGCTGCTGGCACTGCTGCAGAGCGCCGACGTGATCGCGGCCGAGGACACGCGCCGGCTGCGGAAGCTGCTGGAGCGGCTCGAGGTTCAGACGTCGGCGCGGGTGGTCTCCTACTTCGAGGGCAACGAGGCGGCTCGAACGCCGGAACTGCTGGCCGAGCTGGTCGCCGGCCGGACCGTGGCTGTGGTGACCGACGCCGGCATGCCGTCGGTCTCCGACCCCGGGTATCGGCTGGTCACGGCCGCAGTCGAGCACAATATCCGGGTCACCGCAGTCCCGGGTCCATCCGCCGTGCTGACTGCCCTGGCCGTGTCCGGGCTGCCGGTGGACCGGTTCTGTTTCGAGGGGTTCCTGCCGCGCAAGCAGGGCGAGCGGCGCCGTCGGCTGGCGGCGATCGCGGCGGAGGAGCGCACCCTGGTGTTCTTTGAAGCTCCTCATCGCAGCGGTGGGGCGTTGGCGGCGATGGCTGAGGTTTTCGGCGGTGACCGACGCGCAGCCGTCTGTCGTGAACTCACCAAGACCTATGAGGAGGTACGGCGTGGCTCCCTGGATGAGCTGGCGGACTGGGCAAGTGCCGGGGTTCGGGGCGAGGTGACGATCGTGGTGTCCGGCGTGGCCCGGCAAGCCGGGGACCTGTCGGCTGGCGTCGCCCAGGTGCAGGCGCTGGTGGCTGGCGGGCTCCGACTGAAACCTGCGGTGGCCGAGGTGGCGGCGGAGCGGGGGCTCTCGAAGAACCGACTGTACGATGCCTCGCTGGCCGCAAGAGGTGGGGACTGAGAGCCGTGCCGGCAACTGCGGGACACCGGAGTGTCGGTAGCACGTCCTAGGGTGAGCCTGTGAGCCGAACTGAGCCGTTGGCGGCGCGGGACCAGCGGTCCGCCACGACCGAGCAGGGCCATCGGCGCAACCTCGATCGGCCGGGGCTGCCGGAGCCGCTGCCGTGTCCGGTCGTCGACACGCATTGCCACCTCGACGTGGCCGACGGCAGCTCGGACCTGTCTGCGGCGGAGGCTATCGAGCGGGCCGCTGCCGTGGGGGTGCCGCGCATCGTTCAGGTGGGCTGTGATGTGGCTGGGTCGGAGTGGGCGGTCGCGGCCGCCGAGAGGTGGCCCGGTGTAGTCGCGTCGGTCGCCGTGCATCCCAATGACGCGGCCCGGGCCGGGTCGCGGCTCCCAGAGATGCTCACCGCCATCGAGGCGTTGGCGCAGCATCCAGGTGTGCGCGCGGTCGGAGAGACGGGTCTGGATTTCTTCCGTACCCCCGACTCGGCCGGGCAGCGGGTTCAGCGCGATTCGTTCGCCGGCCACATCGCGATTGCCAAGCGCTCCGAGAAGGCGCTGGTGATCCATGACCGTGACGCCCATGCCGCCGTGCTTGACGTGCTGGATGCTGAGGGTCCGCCGGAGCGGATCGTGATGCACTGCTTCTCCGGCGATGTCGCCTTCGCTCGGGCGTGCCTGGACCGGGGCGCACACCTCTCCTTCGCGGGCACGGTCACCTTCAAGAACGCCGATGAGCTGCGGGGTGCCCTGAAGACCGTTCCGCTGGACCGGGTGCTGGTCGAGACCGATGCGCCGTACCTCACGCCAGCGCCGTACCGAGGGAGGCCGAACGCCTCGTACTTGATTCCGCATACCGCACGACAGGTCGCCGCAGTCTTGGAGACCGATCTCGAGCGGGTGTGTCACGCGCTGAACGACAACGCGGACGTGGCGTTCGGCGGACCGTGGGGCTGAGGTGGAGTTCGTCGAGGTGGTGCGCCGCCGCAAGATGGTACGCGCCTACGACGCGGGCGCACCGGTGCCAGCAGAGGCGGTGGAGGCGGTTCTCCAGACCGCCCTGCGGGCTCCCAGTGCCGGGTTCAGCCAGGGGGTGTCCTGGCTGGTGCTGGAGTCCCCGGATGACCGTGAGCTGTTCTGGTCGCTGACCGCCGGGCCGGCACGGTCGAACGCTTGGCTACGGGGAATGCGGACCGCGCCGGTCCTGCTGCTGGTGTGGACGAGCCGCGCCCAGTACCAGCGCCGCTATGCCGAACCCGACAAGGGGTGGAAGGACGGGGACCTGGGACGATGGTCGGCGCCGTACTGGCACGTGGACGCGGGGATGGCCAGCATGGCGGCGCTGTTCGCCGCGGTCGACCGGGGTCTAGCCGCCTGCTTCTTCGGCGTGCCGCCCGAGCGGACGCCGGCGGTACGTGAGGCCTTCGGCGTGCCCGCCGAGCAGCTCTCCGTCGGGGTGATCAGTCTTGGATATCCCGCAGCGGACGCGGGCCTAGCGGGATCATCCATCCGGCGGCGTCGTGACGCCGCCACGCTGATCCACCGCGGCCGATGGCAGCCATTGCTGCCGCCCGAACAGCCGAACGGCGGCCTCGATCAACTGGTCTAGTCATCGTTTGGGCTCGTTGCGAGGCGAACGTTATGCTTTCGTGACCGAAGAGCAGCCTCGCTGGCTGGCCACCCGACGACGTGCTGGCCCGAGCCGAGATCGAGCCACCTACTGGAGAACTCCGTGCGGAAAATCATTCCCGTTGTCGTCGCCGGCGCCACCGCCCTTGCCGTGGCTGGCGGAACCTACAGCTATGCAACAGCGACCAAGGACGTACACCTGTCGGTCGATGGAGCCAACACCGGCGTCAGCACAATGGCTGACACCGTTGGGGAAGTCCTCGAGGACAAGGGCATCGCCCTCGGCGCCCACGACGTAGTCGCCCCCGGCCTGGACGCCGAGGTGAGCGACGGTACCCAGATCGCGGTGCGGTACGGCCGACAGCTGCAGGTCAATATCGACGGCAAGCCGCAGTCCTACTGGACCACGGCGACCACCGTCGGCGGTGCTCTCCACACGCTGGGCATCGACTCCCGCGGCGCCGCACTGTCCACCAGCCGTAGCGCGGTGATCGGCCGGCAGGGCCTGGCGCTCAATGTCGCCACCGCCAAGACCGTGACGATCAATGCGGCCGGCACGAAGCGCCGGGTCACGACCACCGGGCAGACCGTCGCCGACGCGCTGGCTGTGGCCAAGATCAAGGTCGACGGCAACGACAAGCTGAGCGTCAAGAAGGAGACGCCGCTTCGCAACGGGAGCTCGTTCACCTACACCAAGGTGGACGTCAAGACGGTGACGAAGAAGCTTGATGTCGACTACTCGACCGTCTACAAGAACACCCGCACGCTCACCAAGGGCAACACCCGAGTCGATGTCGCCGGCCACGACGGTGTTCGTACGGTGACCTACCGACAGACGCTGGAGAACGGGAAGGTCAAGGTGACCACGAAGACCTCCTCCAAGATCACCACCGAGCCGGCCAGCCGGGTGGTCCTGGTCGGCACCAAGAGCCTGCCGACTCAGTCCTCGTCGAGCTCCTCGTCATCCGGGTCCACGTCGTCGAAATCCTCGTCGTCGAGATCGTCCAGCTCAAGCTCCTCGCGGTCCTCGTCGCCGAGCGTCGCTTCCGGCAGCGTCTGGGACCGGCTCGCGCAGTGCGAGGCCGGCGGTGACTGGTCGATCAACACCGGCAACGGGTTCTACGGCGGCCTCCAGTTCACCTTGAGCACCTGGCGTGCCAATGGCGGGTCCGGTATGCCGAACAACGCCAGCCGCGAAGAGCAGATCGCCGTCGCCAAGCGCGTTCAGGCCAGCCAGGGCTGGGGTGCATGGCCCGCCTGCACCTCGAAGCTGGGCATTCGCTGAGCACTGACTCGCACTCCGCAACCGGCCTGCTGGACCCGACTTCGGTCAGGGCTCTGGCAGGCCGGCTCGGTCTGCGGCCCACGAAGCAGCGCGGGCAGAACTTCGTCACCGACGCCAACACCGTGCGTCGGATCGTTGCCACCGCCAATGTCGGCCCCAGCGACATGGTGCTCGAGATCGGTCCCGGCCTCGGCTCCCTGACGCTGGGGCTGTTGGAGGCTGTCGACAAGGTCGTGGCGGTGGAGATCGACCCGTTGCTCGCCGGCGCGCTCGTTGACACGGTTCGGCAGCGGATGCCGGCCCGAGCCTCCGCGCTTACGGTGGTCACCGCCGACGCGTTGCGGGTCACCGAGCTTCCGTACCTCCCGACCGTGGTCGTGGCGAACCTGCCGTACAACGTGTCGGTGCCGGTTCTGTTGCATCTGCTGGCGACCTTCCCCACCTGGAAGCGCGGGCTGGTGATGGTGCAGTCGGAGGTTGCCGACCGGCTGGTGGCCCCGCCCGGCTCGAAGGTCTATGGCGTGCCATCGGTCAAGATGGCTTGGTACGCCGAGAGCAAACGAGTCGGCACCGTCTCACCCACCGTGTTCTGGCCCGTTCCCAATGTCGACTCCGGGCTGGTGTCAATCGTGCGCCGTCCGGCTCCCCAGACCACAGCTAGCCGCGAGCAGGTCTTCTCCGTCGTGGATGCCGCCTTCGGGCAGCGACGCAAGATGCTCCGCTCAGCCCTTGCCGGGCTCGCCGGCTCCTCTGCGGCGGCCAGCGCCCTGCTCGAAGCCGCCGGCGTCGACCCGCAGGCCCGCGGCGAGGTCCTCGACGTACACCAGTTCGCCCGGGTGGCGGAGCAGATCTTCCGCGCCTGAATCGCTCCGGCGGTCCTCGACCCCGGCCAGGCCGCCTCCGCGGGCCGTCGCACACCGCCCACGCCGCCGCACACCTTCGAAGGTGTGCGGCACCTTCGGGGGTGTGCGGGGGCGCCGGCGGTATGCCGCTCGGCCGAATCGGCAGCGGGATAGCCTCGTGGCGTGGCCTCCCCCCTTCCCCCGATCCCGGTTGGCGTCCGTGTCAGGGTGCCGGCCAAAATCAACCTGGCGCTGAGGGTTGGGCCGGCGCGGAAGGACGGGTACCACCCGCTGGCGACGGTGTTTCACGCGGTGTCCCTGTTCGACGAGGTACATGCCGAGTGGGCCAGCCCGGGGGAGTTCACGGTCAGCGTCACCGGTGAGGGCGCGGACGTGGTACCGCTCGATGGGCGCAACCTGGCTATCCGGGCGGCACGGTTGTTGGCCGACAGGCATGCCGCCGATGAGCCGCTCGGCGTCTCGCTGTCGATCCGCAAATGCATCCCGGTTGCTGGTGGGCTGGCCGGCGGGTCATCGAACGGAGCAGCCGCCCTGCTGGCATGCGCGACGCTGTGGAACCTCCCGATCGGCGGCGAGGAACTGCAGGAACTGGCCGCAGAGCTCGGCAGTGACGTCCCCTTCGCGTTGCTGGGCGGTACGGCTCTCGGCAGCGGACGCGGCGAGCATCTGGTACCCGTGCTGGCCCGCGGCAGCTACTCCTGGGTGCTGGCGTTCGGCCACAAGGGCCTATCGACCCCGGCGGTCTATGGACGGCACGACGAGCTCACGCCAGCCGGGGCCGACCCGCTCGAGGTACCCGACCCTCTGATGAACGCGCTCCGCAGCGGCGATCCCGCCAAGGTCGGGCCGGAACTCCTCAATGACCTGCAACCGGCGGCACTGGACTTGCAGCCCAAGCTGCAGCAGGTGCTGGATGCGGGCCTGGAGTACGGCGCGGTCGGCGCCGTGATCTCCGGTTCCGGGCCCACCTGCGCGTTCTTGGCACGGAGCGAGGACGCGGCCGTCGATCTGAGCGTCGCGCTTAGCGCCGACGGAGTCTGCCGTGCTGTCCGTCGAGTGAGTGGCCCGGTGCCGGGCGCCCGGCTGGTGAGCTGAAGCGCGCCTGGGCCCGGATGACCCGATCCGCAGATGACCCGTGCAGGAGCCTGCTGGTCGAGCGAGGACGGCCAGCCGATACCTAGGTCGGCTCCCGGATCTCGTCGTAATGGGTCAGAAGCTCTCGAAGGCTGCTGGTCAGATAGCGCCGGTCAGCTGTCGGCAGGCTGGCGAGAATGGTGTGCTCGGCCGCGATCAGGTCGGAGAAGGCATCGTCCACGGCGGCCTTGCCTTCAGAGGTGAGAGTCACCAGCACCCCGCGGCGATCGCCGGGATGGTTCGTGCGGCTGACGAGGCCGCGCCCGGCCAACCGATCGACCCGGTTGGTCATCGTCCCGGACGTCACCATGGTTTCGCGGAGCAGCTGTCCAGGGGAGAGCTGGTACGGGCTGCCCGCCCGGCGGAGGGCGGCCAGCACGTCGAACTCCCAGGACTCCAGTCCGTGCGCGCTGAACGCCTGCCGCCGACGCAAGTCCAGGTGCCGGGCCAGCCGGGTGACTCGTGACAGCACGTCCATCGGGGAGATGTCGAGGTCCGGTCGCTCCTGCTGCCAGGACGCAACCAGCCTGTCCACCTCATCCTGTGGGCCGTCGGCCACGTCCGGCTTTGCCACATCTGGAAGTCTACGTCAAGAGTCTTGATGTCGAGATGTTCGACCCGGCGTGTGGCCGTAAGGACCAGGAGGCGGCGTGGCCGTCAGGATCAGGACGCGGTGTCGATGTCGTCGTCGCTCTTCGGCATGGTCGCCGCAAGGGCGATGATGCCGGCGCAGAGCGCAGCGGGTACTGCCATGGCGTGATGGATGCCGACCTGGTCGACCAGGAAACCGACCACGGCAGGCCCCATCAAGAAGGCGGCGTAACCGAAGGTGACCACGACGGCCAGCACGCGACCGCCACCGATGTGACCCGCCACCGCGTAGACCTGCGGGGCGATCATGCCGACCCCGAAGCCGACCAGTGCCCAGCCGGCGACGAGCAGCGGCAGGCTGCTGACCAGCGTGACCGCCAGGTAGCCCAGCGCGGCGCAGACGCCCCCGAAGCGGACGACCGCGCGCCGGCCGTACCGGCTGACGAGCCGGTCGCCGAGCAGTCGGATGACGACCATGAAGGCACTGACCGCGATCAGCCCCAGCGACCCGGTGGTCGAGTCGACTCCAGCGACGTCGGTGACATGGAGGGATGACCAGTCCACCGCGGTGCCCTCCGAGAGCCCGAAGGCCAGGGCCATGCCGCCGAGCAGCCACGCCATCCGGGGGATCCGGGTACGGACTCCGTCGACCTTGTGGTCGACCACGGCGGCTTCAGGGGTGATGCGCAGCAGTAGCAGCAGGACGCCGATGGCGATGGCCGACAGGGTCACCATCACGGGCAGCACGATTGCAGCGCCGGTGATCGAGAACGCCAGCGCCATCAGCAGCACGGTGCCTGCTCCGACGAAGTTGCCGACCGAGAAGAAAGCGTGGAAGAAGCTCATGATGGGCTTGCGCCGGGCTTTCTCCACCTGGACGGCGAGCGCGTTCATCGCCACGTCCATGGCGCCGTTGCCCAAGCCGACGCCGACGCCGCTCAGCAGCGCGATCGGGTAGCTCGGCGCCACGGCGAGCAGGACGCAGGCGGCGATGATGATCGGAAGACCGGCCAGCGCGACCTTGCGGGCGCCGATGGCGTCCGCCAACCGGCCGCCGACCTGCATGGAGACAATGCCGGCCACACCGCCGCAGAACAGCATCACGGCGATCTGCGTGGCGCTCAGGTCAAGCCGCTCACGAAGCGAGGGCACCGAGCCGCCGAATCCGCCCAGCAGCATGCCGTTGACGGCGAAGAGGGTGGTCACCGCGATGGCGGCCACGCGGCTGCCGAGCGGTGTGGCGACGGCCGGCGGGCTGAGCAGTGCAGTCATCACTAGTCTCTCTAGATCGATTTACTAAAACGTTCTAGAAAACGGTAAGACATGCGGGCTCGAACCGCAAATCGGCGGTCCGAGCCCCTCGTTGTGGGGTTCGCGCGCTGCTTGATGGGGCGCCGGCGAACCGCTCATCGGCTTCGTCGCCCGGCTGCGTTCGGCCCGGTGGTGACTGACCGGCAACTTCTGGTCGGCTACTTCTTCGCCGGCGTCGTCAGCAGTTGCGGCCTGGCCTCAAGATGGCTCAGGCCGTTCCAGGCGAGGTTCACTAGATGTGCGGCGACCTCCGGCTTCTTCGGTCGGCGGGCATCCAGCCACCACTGACCCGTCAGAGCCACCATGCCCACCAGCATCTGGGCGTACATGGGCGCCGTCTTCGGGTCCAGCCCACGCCTCTTGAACTCCTCCACCAAGATGCCCTCCACCCGGGAGGCCACATCGCTGAGAATGCTCGCGAACGATCCGCCGGCGCTGCCGACCGAGGAGTCGCGGACCAGGATCCGGAAGCCGTCGGTGTTGTTCTCGATGTAGTCGAGCAGCGCCAGGGCGGCCTGCTCGATCAGCTCACGCTGCCGGCCGGAGGTCAGCGAGCCTTGGATCCCGTCGAGCATCGTCCGTACCTCGCGGTCGACCACGACGGCGTAGAGACCCTCTTTGCCCCCGAAGTGCTCGTACACGACTGGCTTGCTGACCTCGGCCTTGGCGGCGATCTCCTCGACCGAGGTTCCCTCGAACCCCTTGTCCGCAAACAGCGACCGGGCAACGGTGATGAGTTGCTCGCGCCGCTCGGCGCTGCTCATCCGCACCCGCCCGGGCCGTCTGGCCCGGGTTGGCTCACGGGAGTCGATTGATCGCGCCGCTGCCATTTCGACTGACTCTGACTTATCCAAGAGTGTTGGCCACCCGACGGGCGGCGACGCGCTCGGCGACCGGCCAGCGTACGTCGCGTACCCAGCCGAAGCGCTCGAGGAGCCAGATGACCCTGGCAGAGGTGTCCACCTGACCAGGCAGCACGCCGTGGCGAGCGCAGGTCGGGTCGGCGTGGTGCAGGTTGTGCCAGCTCTCACCGTGGCTGAGCACGGCCAGCCACCACACGTTGCCGGACTTGTCGCGGCTCTTGAACGGACGCTCGCCGAAGGTGTGGCAGATCGAGTTGATCGACCAGGTCACGTGGTGCAGCAAGCTGATCCGGACCAGTGAGCCCCAGAAGAAGGCGGTCAGCGCACCCTGCCAACTCATCGACCAGAGGCCGCCGATGATGGCCGGAGCCAGCAGTGAGAAGGCCAGGATCAGGGGGAATGCCTTGTCGATCTTGACCAGGTCCTTGTCCTTCATCAGGTCCGGGGCGTACTGCCGCTTCGGCGTCTGCTCCGGGTTGAACATCCAGACCATGTGGGCGTAGATGAAGCCCTTGGTGAGCGACTTGATGTCGGTGCCGTAGCGCCATGGGGAGTGCGGGTCGCCATCGCGGTCGGAGAACTTGTGGTGCTTGCGGTGGTCAGCAACCCAACGGATGACCGGCCCCTGGATGGCCAGGCTGCCGGCGATTGCGAGCGCGATCTTCACCGCACGGTTCGGCTTGAAGGACTTGTGCGTGAAGTAGCGGTGGAAGCCGACGGTGATGCCCATGCCGGAGACCATGTAGAAGACGGCGAAGATGATCAGGTCGGGCCACCCCAGCCAGCCCGCGAAGGCCGCCGGAATGGCGCCCAGCAGTGCAAGAAAGGGCACCAGAATGAACACGCCCAGGGCGATCTGGGCGCTGCGGGTCAGGCGCTCCTCGGCGTCGCCGTCGACGGCGGAGGGGTCGAGGTCAGGTCCGGCAAGCTGAGTCTGGGTCATTCAGGGGGTCCCATCGATCGAGTTGTCATTTGACCTTGCTTACGCAAGCGTAGGTTACGCAACCGTAGGTTTCAAGTCGGAGTGCGGGCCGAGTCGGCCATGCGTACTCTTGGTGTCGGTCGATCGCCGGTTCGGCCGTGTGCGTTCGAGCTGACCTGGCTGGCGACGGGCTGGCCGGTGACCGTTCGCATTCCCCGGTTGGTCTGTCGGCAGGGCCCGCCTGACTTTGAATCAGGATTAGCGACGTAGGTTCGACTCCTACCCGGGGAGCGGTTGTTCGAGTTCACTCGCGAGGAGAAATTTCTTGTCTGCACCGCAGGACCAGAGCCCGAGTCAGTTCCCATCCTCAGACCCCACCTCCCCAGACCCCACGTCCCCTGACCCCACGTCAGCAGCCGCGACCTCGGTTGCCGCCGTCGTGGTGCTGGCAGCCGGAGGCGGCACGAGGATGAAGTCCAGCCGGTCCAAGCTGCTGCACGAGGTGGGCGGGCACTCGATGCTCAGCTACGCGGTCAGCGCCGCCACCGCCATGCAGCCCGAGCATCTGGTCGTGGTCGTGGGGCACCAGCGCGAGCAGGTCGAGGCGCATCTCGCCGAGATCGCACCGCACGTGCAGACCGCAGTCCAGTCCGAACAGCGCGGCACCGGCCACGCGGTTTCGTGTGGCCTGGAGGGGCTGGGCGAGCTCCGCGGCGAAGTCGTCGTCACCTACGCCGACGTGCCGCTGCTGACCGCTGACACCCTGAGCGACCTGGTGGCGCTGCACCGGAGAGAGCAGAACGCGGTGACAGTGTTGACGGCCACGGCGGCCGATCCCACCGGGTACGGGCGAGTCATCCGGAGCTCCGACGGGCACGTCACCAAGATCGTCGAGCACAGGGATGCTTCACCGGAGGAGCGCGACGTCGCCGAGATCAACTCGGGGATCTACGTCTTCGACGCCGAGGTGCTGCAGCACGGCTTGACCCAGATCACCCCGCACAACGCTCAGGGCGAGCTCTACCTGACCGATGTCGTCGGCGTGGCCAGGTCGCTCGAGCGGCAGGTGGGTGCTCATCTGATCTCCGACGGCTGGCAGACCGAGGGCGTCAACGACCGGATCCAGCTAGCGCGGATCAACGCCGAGATGAACCGTCGGACGCTGGAGAAGTGGATGCGCGCGGGAGTCACCGTGGTGGACCCTGCCACCACCTGGGTGCACTCCTCGGTCGACCTCTCCCCCGACGTCACGCTGTTGCCCGGTACGTGCCTGGAGGGCGCCACCTCGGTCGCCGCTGGAGCTATCATCGGCCCGTACACGACGCTGACTGACGTCGAGGTGGGGGAGCGCTCGACGGTCTCGCGTACCCAGGCCTCGCTCAGCGTCATCGGCGCGGACGCCAGCGTCGGTCCCTTCGCGTACCTGCGGCCGGGAACCATCCTCGACGCCGCCGGCAAGATCGGTACGTTCGTGGAGACCAAGAACGCCAAGATCGGCGCCGGTGCCAAGGTGCCGCACCTGGCCTACGCCGGTGACGCCGTGATCGGGGAAGGCGCCAACATCGGCGCCGGAACGATCTTTGCCAACTACGACGGTGTGACCAAGTCCACCACCGAGGTCGGCCGGTACAGCTTCGTCGGCAGCGACTCGGTGCTGGTGGCGCCGGTGGTGATCGAGGACGGTGCCTACGTGGCCGCCGGGTCCACGGTGACCGGGGATGTCGCGGCCGGGCAGCTGGCCGTGGCACGCGGTCAGCAGCGCAACATCAGCGGTTGGGTCGCCCGGAAACGGGCCGGTACGAAGACCGCACAGGCGGCGGCTGCCAAATCCGGCCGTGGTGGCCGATCTGATGCCGGCGACGACTCCCCTAGCCAAGCCTCCGCCACTGTGGCGCCCGCCGACGCGGTCACCTCGGTGGAGGAGGATCAGGCGTGACCGGGCTGAAGAAGCCCAACGAGAAGCACCTGATGCTGTTCTCCGGGCGGGCCTTCCCGGAGCTCTCCCATGAGGTCGCGGAGCTGATGGGCGTGGGTCTGGTGCCGACCCGGGCGCTCAACTACGCCAACTCCGAGATCTACGTCCGGTTCGAGGAGTCGGTCCGCGGCTGCGACGCCTACGTCATCCAGAGCCACGCCGCACCCGTGAACGAGTGGGTGATGGAGCAGCTGATCATGGTGGACGCGCTGAAGCGGGCCTCCGCGAAGCGCATCACCGTGGTCGCCCCCTTCTACCCGTACGCGCGCCAGGACAAGAAGCATGCCGGCCGGGAGCCGATCTCCGCCCGGCTGATCGCCGACCTCTTCAAGACCGCGGGAGCGGACCGGCTGATGTCGGTGGACCTGCACGCAGCGCAGATCCAAGGATTCTTCGACGGGCCGGTCGACCACCTGTGGGCGCTGCCGGTGCTGTCGGAGTACATCCAGTCCAAGTACGACACCAGCGAGATGACGGTGGTCTCACCGGACGCGGGTCGGGTGCGCCTTGCCGACCTGTGGACCGACGAGCTCAACTGCGCGCTGGCGATCATCCACAAGCGACGCGATCCCAACGTCGCCAACACCGTCGTCGTGCATGAGGTGGTCGGCGACGTCGAGGGCCGGGTCTGCCTGCTCGTGGACGACATGATCGACACGGCCGGCACGATCTGTCAGGCAGCAGAGGCGCTGATGTCGCGTGGCGCCAAGTCGGTGATAGCCGCCGCGACCCACCCGGTGCTGTCGGGACCGGCGATCGATCGGCTGCGGGCGTCCGCCTTCGAGGAGGTGGTGGTGACCAACACCCTGCCGATCGCCCGAGAGCGTCGCTTCGAGCAGCTGACGATCCTCTCGATTGCGCCGCTGATCGCTCGGGCGATCCGTGAGGTGTTCGAGGACGGCTCCGTGACGAGTCTGTTCGGTGGGCAGAGCTAGCAGGTCGATCTTCGGTCCATGGTGCACTCGTGGGTGGCGGGGCGATGTGAACGGTTTCGCTCTTCGGGCGGGGTCCGCTAGGGTAGCCAGGTTGCCTCGGCGAGGGTCGCGCACAGCGGACCGTGATCGACAAGGTTCAGCAGTGGCGTGCTGCACTCTTGCCTCGGGCATCACCGACATGTCGTTTCCAGAAGTCTGAGGAGCAAGTTCGTGGCTGAGGTTAAGCTGACCGCCGAAGTGCGTAGCGAGTTCGGCAAGGGTGCTGCCCGCCGGATCCGCCGGGCCAACAAGGTGCCCGCCGTGCTGTACGGCCATGGCACCGATCCAATCCACATCTCGCTGCCGGGACACGAGACCCTGCTGGCGCTGCGCACCGCCAACGCGCTGCTGTCGATCGATGTCAACGGCAGCTCGCAGCTGGCCCTGCCCAAGCAGGTGCAACGGGACCCGATCAAGCACACCATCGAGCACGTCGACCTGCTACTGGTTCGTAGCGGTGAGACGGTCACCGTCGAGGTCGCGATCCACATCGAAGGTGAGGCGGCTCCCGACACCCTGGTCGTCGTCGACCGTACTTCGGTCGCGCTGGAGGCGGAGGCCACCCACATCCCCAGCCAGATCGCGGTCTCCATCGAAGGCTTGCGCCCCGGATCCCAGATTCTGGCCAGTGACCTGTCGCTGCCTCGCGGATCGAAGCTGGCAGTCGAGGACGACGTGCTGATCGTCAACGTCACCGCGACCCAGTCGCAGGCGGCGCTGGAGGCTGAGCTGGCCGAGGCTGAGGAAGAGCTCGGCATCGAGCCGACGGTGGCCGAGGAGCCTGCAGCCGAGTCGGCTGACGCCGCGGAAAGCTCCGAGGAAGAGTAACCGGCTGCGATGCAGCAGTGGCTGGTGGTCGGGCTCGGCAATCCGGGCCCGGCCTACGCCTCCCATCGCCACAACGTCGGCTACCTCGTGGTCGAGGTGCTGGCAGGGCGGATGGGAGCGAAGTTTTCGGCGCCCCGCGGTATGCGCGCCGAGGTCGCCGAGGGACGGCTTGGGCCGCCCGGCGCCGACGTACCCCGCGCCACGCTGGTCAAGTCGCGCACGTTCATGAACGAGACCGGTGCGCCGGTGGCGAAGCTGCTGGCGTACCACAAGCTCACGCCCGCCAACCTGGTGGTCATCCACGACGAGCTGGACATCGACCCCGGGCAGCTCCGGGTCAAATTCGGTGGCGGCGACAACGGGCACAACGGCTTGAAGTCGATCCGCCGCTCGCTGTCCACCGGCGACTTCTATCGGGTACGAGTTGGCGTCGGCCGCCCGCCGGGGCGGCAGGAGCCCGCCGACTACCTGCTGAGCAACTTTCCGCCGGGCTGTCGAGCCGAGCTCGCGATCGAGGTCGACCGCGCCGCCGACGCTGTCGAGTCGCTGGCCACGGTTGGCCTGGACAAGACCCAGAGCGCCTTCAACTCCTGAAGCTGGCGAAACCGCCGGGCGCGCTCAGCGGGTCAGCTTCGGCAGCACCTCAGCGCCGAAGACGTCGATCCACTCCTTCTGGTTGCGGCCGACGTTGTGCAGGTAGATCCGGTCGAATCCCAGGTCGACGAACTTCTGGATGTACGCCCGGTGGTGATCGGGGTCGGATGAGATCACCATCCGGCCGTCGAAGTCTTCGATGCGGACCAGCTTGGCCATCTCGGCGAAGTCATAGGGGCTGCGGATGTCGGCCTTGGGGAACTTCATCCCGCCGTTTGGCCACTCCACCAGGGCGTTCTGCTGGGCTTCCTCGTCGGTGGCTGCCCAGGACATGTGCAGCTGCAGCACCTTCGGCATGGTGTCGGGATCCTTGCCGGCAGACCGGGCCCCCTCGGCGAACTTGTCGAACAGCATGGAGATCTTCTCCAGCGGCGCCCCGACGGTGATCATGCCGTCGGCGAACCGGCCAGTCCGCTTGGCGTTGTACGGGCCGGCGGTGGCGATCAGGATCTCCGGCGGTGTCTCGGGCATGGTCCAGAGGCGGACGGTCTCCATGGTGAAGTACTCGCCCTTGTGCTTGACGTCCTTGCCAGTGAACAGCTTCTTGATGATCTCCACCGCCTCGAACATCTTGTGCGAGCGCTCTGCCGCTTCCGGCCAGTGGCCTCCGATCAGGTGCTCGTTCAGCGCCTCACCAGCCCCCAGCCCCAGCCAGTGGCGCCCGGGGTACATCGCCGCCAAGGTGGCTGACGCCTGCGCGACGACAGCGGGATGGTTGCGGAAGTGCGGCGCGATCACTCCGGGCCCGATGTCGCCGACGGTCCGCTCGCCGAGCGCTGTCAGCACGTTCCAGACAAAGGCGGACTGGCCCTGCTGCGGAACCCAAGGCTGAAAGTGGTCGGCGGCCATCACGCCGGAGAAGCCCTTGCTCTCCGCGTACACGCTGTAGTCCACCACCTCGGTCGGATGGAACTGCTCCAGCATGGCCGCATAGCCAACGGTCAGGGTCATCGTGTGCTCCTCTCGCATGCCGCACGGCCGGGCGGCGCGGCCGCGGGCCCATTATCTGCCGCTCCATCGGGCCGCCGTGATGGGGCCTGCGGCGGCCGCGCCGTGCCGCCGCCCAGCCGTCGGCGACCGCCCAGAACCGTCCGACCTGCGCGGTACCGTGGTCCGGTGACCCTCTCGGGACTCGTTGACCTGATTGCGCAAGACCCCACCATTGCCGAAGCCGTCGGTGATGCACGCTCGCGCGCGCTGCCGGTGCTGGACCTCACGGCGCCGCCCCCGCTGCGCCCGTTGATCGCGGCGGCCCTCGCGGCTGAGCCCGGCCGCGGGGGAGCCGGCCGGTCGATTCTGATGGTGACATCGACCTACCGCGAGGCCGAGGACGTCACCGCCAGCCTGCAGTCCCTGATGGGCGAGGACGACGTCGTCTACTACCCGGCCTGGGAAACCCTGCCGCACGAACGCCTCAGCCCTCGATCCGACACCGTCGGCCGACGGCTGGCGGTGCTGCGCAGGCTGGCCGGCCGGCCGGGAAGCGAGCGTCCCCCCAAGATCGTCGTCGCCCCGGTACGCAGCGTGCTGCAGCCGCAGGTCAAAGGGCTCGCCGACCTGCTGCCGGTGCGGCTGGCCGTGGGGGAGGACTTCGACCAGGCGGAGCTGTCGGCGGCGCTGGTCGGCGCGGCCTACATTCGCGTCGACCTGGTGGAGCGACGCGGGGAGTTCGCCGTTCGCGGCGGCATCGTCGACGTGTTCCCGCCGACAGAGGAGCATCCGGTCCGGATCGACTTCTTCGGCGACACCGTGGAGGAGATCCGCTACTTCTCGGTCGCCGACCAGAGGTCCGGCGACCTGACGCTGAAGGAGGTCATCGCCTCGCCGTGCCGGGAGCTGCTGCTGACCGACGAGGTGCGCTCGCGTGCCGCGGCGCTCGCGGTTGAGCACCCCGAGCTGATCGAGATGCTGGAGAAGATCGCGCAGGGCCACGCCGTTGACGGGATGGAGGCGCTGTCGCCGGCCCTGGTGGATGGCATGGAGCTTCTGGTCGACCTGATGCCACCAGACACCCACGTGCTGGTCTGCGACCCCGAGCTGGTCCGAGGCCGCGCCATCGACCTGGTGACCACCAGCCAGGAGTTCCTGCGCGCGTCCTGGGCGGCGGCGGCGGGCGGCGGCAAGGCGCCCATCGACCTCGGGTCCTCGGCGTACCAACCGCTCGCCGAGGTGCGGCAAGCCGCGCTCGCCAAAGGACTCGCCTGGTGGTCGCTGTCACCGTTCACTGCGGGGCCGGCCGCGGAGAGCCCCATCCGGACCGACGACGGCGAGCTGGTCGACCTGCAGACTGTTGCCAGCGGTCGCGGGGTGGCGTCGCGCACGGTCTCCGGTCACACCGGCGAGACGTACCGCGGAGACACCGAGGCGGCCGTCCTCGACATCGGACGGCGAGTCCGCGAGGGCTGGCGGGTGGTGCTGCTGTCCGAAGGCAAGGGCATCAGCGACCGGATGGCCGAGGTGCTCAGTGAGCACGAGATTCCGGCCCGGGTGCTGCCCGACCTGGCGCAGCTGCCGGTGGAGGGCATCGCGTCGATCAGTGTCGGCGGCCTGCAGCACGGGTTCTCCGCCGACGCTGTGCGCCTGGCAGTCTTCACCGCCAGCGACCTGTCCGGTCAGCGCGCCCCGGATCGGGCCAACCGCAAGATGCCGGCCCGGCGGAAGAACCAGATCAACCCACTCGAGCTGTCGGCCGGCGACGCCGTCGTGCACGAGCAGCACGGCGTCGGCCGCTACGTCGAGATGGTGCAACGTGCGGTTGCCGGCTCCACCCGGGAGTACCTGGTGATCGAGTACGCGCCCTCCAAGCGAGGCCAGCCAGGTGACCGGCTGTATGTCCCGATGGACCAGCTCGACCAGGTGACCCGCTACGTCGGTGGCGAGAACCCGACGTTGGACAAGATGGGTGGCGGGGACTGGGCCAAGCGCAAGAGCCGCGCCCGGAAGGCCGTCCGCGAGATCGCCGCCGAGCTGATCAAGCTGTACGCGGCCCGGCAGGCCAGCCGGGGTTTCGCCTTCTCACCGGACACCACGTGGCAGCGCGAACTGGAGGATGCGTTCAGCTTCGTCGAGACGCCGGATCAGCTCGCCTGCATCGAGGAGGTCAAGCGGGACATGGAGCAGATCGTGCCGATGGACCGGCTGATCTGCGGCGATGTCGGGTACGGCAAGACCGAGATTGCGGTCCGGGCCGCGTTCAAGGCGGTGCAGGACGGCAAGCAGGTCGCGGTGCTGGTGCCCACCACCTTGTTGGTGCAGCAGCATCACGCCACCTTCGCCGACCGGTACGCCGGGTTCCCCGTGACCGTCGCGCCGCTGAGCCGCTTCCAGACCGACGCCGAGTCGAAGGCCACCAAGGAGGGCGTCAAGTCCGGCAGTGTGGACGTTGTCGTCGGGACCCACCGGCTCCTGTCGGGCGAGGTGGAGTTCAAAGATCTCGGCCTGGTGATCATCGACGAGGAACAGCGCTTCGGCGTCGAGCACAAGGAACAGCTGAAACGGCTTCGTACCTCCGTCGACGTGCTCGCCATGTCGGCCACCCCGATCCCGCGAACGCTGGAGATGGCCATCACCGGGATTCGGGAGATGAGCACCATCGCCACCCCGCCGGAGGAGCGGCATCCGGTGCTGACCTTCGCCGGCCCATACGACGACGCCCAGGTGACCGCCGCCATCCGACGCGAACTGCTCCGAGAGGGCCAGGTCTTCTACATCCATAACCGGGTGAACAGCATCGACAAGGTGGCCAAGAAGATCGCCGACCTGGTCCCGGAGGCTCGGGTGGTGACGGCGCACGGGCAGATGGGAGAGCACCGGCTGGAGCAGGTGATGGTCGACTTCTGGGAGCGCCGCGCCGACGTCCTGGTCTGCACGACCATCGTCGAGGCCGGCCTGGACATCTCCACCGCGAACACGTTGCTGATCGAGCGGTCGGACCTGCTTGGGCTGTCCCAGCTGCACCAGCTCCGCGGCCGCGTGGGCCGCAGCCGCGAGCGAGGGTACGCGTACTTCCTCTACCCCCCGCAGAAGCCGCTGACCGAGACCGCGCACGACCGGCTCGCCACCATCGCCGCCCACACCGACCTGGGCGCCGGCATGGCGATCGCGATGAAGGACCTGGAGATCCGCGGCGCCGGCAACCTGCTCGGCGGTGAGCAGTCCGGCCACATCGCCGATGTCGGCTTCGACCTCTACATCCGGCTCGTCGGCGAAGCGGTCGCCGACTTCCGCGGCACCGATACCGAGCCCGAGGCGGAGATGAGGATCGAGTTGCCGGTCGAGGCGCACCTGCCGACTGACTACGTCGAGTCCGAGCGGCTCCGACTGGAGATGTACAAGCGGCTGGCGGAGGTGCGATCTGCGGCCGACACCGACGCCGTCGTCGCAGAGCTCACCGACAGGTACGGCAAACCGACTCCGGAGGTGGAGAACCTGCTGGCGGTGGCCCGCTTTCGGCTGGTTGCCCGCGCCGCCGGCATTACCGAGGTGGTATCCCAAGGCAACTTCATCCGCTTCGGGCCTGCCGACCTGGCGGACTCCAAGGTGATGCGACTGAAGCGGCTGTACCCGGGTGCGGTGGTCAAGGACGTTGCCAAGATGATCTTGGTGCCGCGCCCGACCACGGCCCCGATCGGCGGTCGCCCGGTCCGCGACACCGACCTGCTCGACTGGTGCGCCCGGGTAGTGAGGGACATCTTCGCCTGAGAGGAGCCCGTCGATGGCCTGGTCGGATGCCGGGCGCGGGTCGCGCGCGCCTGTAGGATCGCGATGACTTTCGGATCGAGGAACGGGTAGGCATGGCGTTGATGCAGGGCACGCGAGTAAGGCTGGCTTCGGCCGCGCTCGCCGTCGGAGTGCTGGTCGTGACGGGGTGCTCGCAGAACTCACCAGGCGTGGCAGCCTACGTCGGCGACGAGCAGATCACCGACACCGAGCTGACCAAGGCAGTCGAGGGGGTCAACGAAGCCATCGGCGAGGAGTCGCCGGTGCCTCGGCAGGACATCATCACCGCGATGGTCCTCGGCGAGGTGTCGGCCCAGATCGCAGCGCGCAAGAACATCGCGCTCACCGACGAGAAACGAGCCGCCCAGACCAACCCGGTCCTGCTGGCCTTCCCGGAGGCCAAGGCGGTCGCCTTCGACCTGGCCGACTCCCGGATCGTGCAGGAGACGCTCGGGACCGAGGCCTTCGTGGCTGAGATCCAGGCCACCCCGGTCACCGTCAACCCGCGGTACGGTGTGTGGAATCCCCGGGCCGTTGGCCAGCCGATCCTGAACGGCGAACTGGGATCACTGTCCCAGCCTGGTCCGGCGCCGAGTCCCTGAGGTGGCCGGAGAAGGTGTGGAGGTCGCCCGGCTGGTCGAGGTGATGGCGATCCTACGTCTGAGGTGTCCCTGGGACGCCGAACAGACCCACCGGTCGCTGGTCCAGTATCTGATCGAGGAAGCGCTCGAGACGGTCGAGGCGATCGAGTCCGGCGACGACGAGCACCTCCGCGAGGAGCTCGGTGACCTGCTGCTCCAGGTGGTGTTCCACGCCGGAATTGCCCGCGAGCGGCCGAACGGCTTCGACCTGGACGATGTTGCCAGGGGAGTCGCCGACAAGCTCGTCAGCCGGCACCCGCACGTGTTCACCGGTGAGGAGCTGCCGGCAGACCTGCACGGCAGCTGGGAACAGCGCAAAGCCGTCGAAAAGGGACGTCGGTCGGCCCTGGAGGGGATTCCCCAGCAGATGTCGGCGATGGCTCGGGCCAACAAGATCATCGGTCGGTCCCGCTCACATGGGGTCGACGTCGGACTCGACGACAGGGCGATCGACCAGACGGAACTGCGTCGTCAGCTGCTGTCCCTGACCGCCCGCGCACAGGCCAGCGGGATCGACCCGGAGCAGGCTCTGCGGGATGCCGTCCGCGAGCTAGAGCAACGGGTGCGGTCTGCCGAGGCCGGACAGCGGCTCGGCCACGCACTGGCCGAATGACGCCGACCTCCGCCGAGCCGCCCGAGTTCCTCGAGCCGCTGCGAGGCCAGACCCGGATCCTGGTCTACGGCGTCACCGGTTCGGGCAAGTCCACGCTCGCCGCGAAGCTCAGCCAGCGATCGGGGCTGCCGTGGTACGCCGTCGATGACCTCACCTGGAATCCGGGGTGGGTCCCAGTCGCCGACGACATCCAGCGCCAGCGGATCGGCGACATCTGTGCGCGGGACTCGTGGATCCTGGACGCCGCCCACGGGAAATGGCTCGACATCCCCGCCAGCCGTGTCCAGCTGCCCATCGGGCTGGACTACCCCCGGTGGCTGTCGTTCGCTCGCCTGCTGCGCCGCACGGCCACCCATATCGCGCTGCGGCGCACCACCTGCAACGGCAACCGCGAGACGATCCGCAACTCACTCGCCGCGGACTCGATCCTGCGCTGGCACTCCCGGTCGTTCGCGCGGAAACGGGAGCGCATCCGGCATTGGGCAGCTGACCCGCTGGCACCCCAGCTGCTGGTCTTCTCCACCCCTGCTGAGGCGGCCGCCTGGCTGGACACCGTGGAACCCGTACGGTCGGGGTCAGACCATAGTTCTCACCCCGACGCGGACTGAGTCCAGCGGTTTACGCTGGCTGCATGTCGGAACCCCCGCGGCCGCCGTACCGACCGCCTGCCCCGAGTGGCCCCTGGCCAGCGCGACCCGAACCCGATCCCGAGACGCGCCGGGACGTGGCTGCCGCGCTGGCGGCACGGACAGAGCTGGGTCCTGAGTACCAAGACCACATCGCGGCCGGACTCGCCGAGCGGGTCGAGCAACTGGTCGCCCTCCGAGCTGCGGAGCTGCGCCACGCCGATGAGCATCAGCTCGCCGAGGATGCCGCGGAGCGCACCCACCAGAGGCACCGGTTCGTGCTGGGCATCGTGTCGCTCGGCGCCGGTATCCCGATCACGGCGATCAGCGGGTCGGTGGTGGAGCCCGGGCTGGCCGGTGTGATGGTGGCCTGGGCCGGCATCGTCGCGGTCAACATCGCTGCCGCGTACGGTCGCCGCCGCCGATAGCCCTACCCACCCGCACCGCGGAGGTCCAGGCCGACCAACAGCCAGCAGCCATCCAGCCGGCTGACCACGAGTGCGAAAACGCGGGATGATCGGGTGGCGGTTCGACCAGAGCACCGCCATCGCCGTTAGTGTGGGGCGACAACAGTGTCCGGCTGGCTGCCGGGATGGGCGGCCCGCATCGCAAGGAAGGGCAGCACCCAACGTGGCCAATATCGAGTTCATCAGCGCACGCCAGATCCTCGACTCCCGCGGCAACCCCACGGTCGAGGTCGAGGTCATCCTGGACGACGGCTCCGAGGGCCGCGCGGCGGTGCCGTCCGGCGCATCGACCGGCGCCTTCGAGGCAGTGGAGCTCCGCGACAGCGACGACCACTACGGCGGCAAGGCCGTGAACAAGGCGGTCCTCGGCGTGATGGAGAAGCTCGGACCGGAGCTGATCGGGTACGACGCGAGCGAGCAGCGGCTGGTGGACCAGGCGATGCTCGACCTGGACGGCACCGAGAACAAGTCGAAGCTCGGCGCGAACGCCATCCTCGGCGTCTCCCTCGCGGTCGCGCACGCAGCCGCGCACTCCGCGGACCTCCCGCTCTACCGCTACGTCGGTGGTCCGAACGCGCACACGCTGCCGGTGCCGATGATGAACATCCTCAACGGGGGCTCGCACGCCGACTCCGACGTGGACGTCCAAGAGTTCATGATCGCTCCGATCGGCGCGTCGACGTTCAAGGACGCGCTCGAGCAGGGCGTCGGGGTGTACCACGCGCTCAAGAGCGTGCTCAAGAAGCAGGGCCTGGCCACCGGTCTCGGCGACGAGGGCGGTTTCGCGCCGAGCCTGCCGCAGAATGTGGCGGCTCTGGAGCTGATCGCTACCGCAGTGGGCAACACCGGTCTCAAACTCGGCACCGACATCGTGTTGGCGCTCGACGTGGCCAGCACCGAGTTCTTCGACGAGAAGACCGGCATGTACTCGTTCGACAAGAAGCAGATGTCGGCCGAGGAGATGACTCAGGTCTACGAGCAGTGGATCGCCGACTTCCCGATCGTCTCGATCGAGGACCCGCTCGCCGAGGACGACTGGGGCGGCTGGAGCACCCTGGTGGGCCGGGTCGGCGACAAGATCCAGATCGTCGGCGACGACCTGTTCGTCACCAACGTCTCCCGGCTGCAGCGCGGCATCGATGAGAAGGCCGCCAACGCGCTGCTGGTCAAGGTCAACCAGATCGGCTCGCTGACCGAGACCCTGGACGCCGTTGAGCTGGCCCACCGGGCGGGATTCCGCTGCATGATGAGCCACCGCTCCGGCGAGACCGAGGACACCACCATCGCTGACCTCGCCGTCGCCACCAACTGCGGCCAGATCAAGACCGGCGCCCCGGCCCGTACCGAGCGGGTGGCGAAGTACAACCAGCTCCTGCGGATCGAGGAGAACCTCGACGACGCAGCACGGTATGCCGGAATATCTGCCTTCCCGCGGTACGCCCGGACCTTGGGCTGATGCCAGCGGGTCCACGGTCTTCCTCTCGCCCAGGCGGCGGTCCTGGGCGAGGGAAGCCGCGTGCCCGGACAACGGCGCCGAAGCCCCCGGCCAAGCCGCCCACTCCGAGCGGCAGCACGGCGCTGCCCGACCCCGTCCAAGGTGTGGTGCCCACCGTCAGCCGGAAGTTGGCTTCCAGCGTCACCACCCGTGCGGTGGCGCTGGCGGTGGTACTGCTGATTCTCACCATCTCGTACGCCTCCAGCCTGCGGATCTACTTCGCCCAGCGCCAGGAGATTGCCAGCACCGAGGCCGAGATCAGCCAGCGGCAGGCGCAGATCACCGGCCTGCAAGCGGAGCTGACCCGCTGGAACGACCCGGCCTACATCCAGACCCAGGCGCGGGCCCGGCTGGGTTGGGTGATGCCGGGGGAGAGGGGCTACCGGGTGGTCGACGCCGACGGCAACCCGGTGGGTGGTGGTGCCGTGATCAACGCTGAGCGCACCAAGCAGGAGCCGCCGAAGGAGGCCTGGTGGTCCAAGCTGTGGGGCTCGGTCGAGGCTGCGGACAAGCCCGCGCCCAGGAAGGAGGACGAGGAGAAGGCGCCGCCGATCACCGTGGACACCGCCCCTTCATCGACCAGCCCCCCCTCCTCGACCAGCACGCCGTCATCTGCGGACACTGGGCGCTAAGTCAGCACACCGTGGCTCCGGCCGCCGGTCTCGGCTGGCGCACGACGGTCCTTTCATACCTCGCCGGACCGCGCCATCAAGAAGGCGTCCACCTCCGCTCGGGTGGGGACGCTGCTGCTGGCTCCCGGCCTGGTGACGGTCAGCGCACCGGCTGCCGTCGAGCGCGCCAGCAGCTCGTCCCATTCCAGCCCGGCGGCCAGCCCTGCGCCCAGGCTCCCGGTGAAGGCGTCGCCGGCCGCTGTGGTGTCGACCGGATCCACCCGGTGGCTGGCAACCTGCCGTACCGCATCGGCAGTGACCACCACCACCCCACGCTCACCAACGGTCAGGACCGCTGCCGCAACGCCACGATCGGTGAACCAGCGTCCCGCCGACTCCGCCGACGCGAGGTCGGTGGGCAGGATGCCGGTGGCCGCCTCCGCCTCAAGCTCATTAGGGGTGACGACGTCCACCAGCCGCCAGACGGAGGCCGGCAGCGGCTGCGCCGGCGCCGGATCCAGCACCACCGTGTAGCCCAGCTGCCGACCCAGCTCGACCGCAGCGACGACGGTCTCGATCGGCACTTCCAGCTGCAGGAGGAGCACCGAGACCCGGTCCCGGAGCCGCCGAAGGTGACCCTCCACCATCGAGCTGGTCAGCATCGCATTGGCATGCGGGACCACCATGATGTCGTTCTCGGCGGTCTTCCGGTTCACCCGGATGTGCGCGATTCCAGTGTGCCCGGGCATCACCCTGACAGCTGAGACGTCGATGCCCTCGGTACGCAGGGCACCCAGCGTGAGTGGCTTGAAGAGGTCGTCCCCGACCGCACCGATCATGTACGTGGTCGCGCCGGCCCGGGCGGCGGCCACCGCCTGGTTGGCCCCTTTGCCGCCGAGCACCAGGCTGAACTCGTCGGCGATCACGGTCTCGCCCGGACGGGGGAGCTGACGACCGAAGACCGTCAGGTCGGCGCTGATCGCGCCCAGTACTGCCACCCCGCCCGGTCGAGCCGCCCGCCGCATTTCTGAGAGACTAGCCGGGTGTACGAGCCGATGACCGCCGAGGATGAGGCTGCGGTCAGCAGGCAGCTCCAGCGGCCGCCTCGTGGCGTCGTCGGAGTTGCGTACCGGTGCCCCTGCGGTCAACCAGCGGTGGTCACGACCTCCCCACGGCTGCCCGACGGCACGCCGTTCCCCACCACCTACTACCTCACCTGCCCGCGCGCCACCTCCGCCTGCTCGACGCTGGAGTCCCAGGGCGTGATGGCACAGATGACCCAACGGCTCGGCGCCGACCAGGACCTGGCGGCGGCGTACCGGGCGGCGCACGAGGCATACCTGGCGGACCGGGCCGAGCTCGGCGACCCGGAGCAGATCCGCGGCGTCAGCGCGGGCGGGATGCCGACCCGGGTCAAGTGCCTTCATGTACTGGTCGGGCACGCCCTGGCGGCCGGCCCGGGCGTCAACCCGCTCGGTGACGAGGCGGTCGCTTCGATCGGCCAGTTCTGGGCAAACCCGTGCCTGGGGAGTTCCTCGCACTCAGCAAAGGAGATCGCAATGACAGCTGTAGCGGCCGTGGACTGCGGCACCAACTCGATCCGGCTGCTGATAGCCGAGCCGGGCCCCGATTCGTCGCTGGTCGAGCTCGACCGGAGACTGGAGATCGTCCGCCTCGGGCAGGGCATCGACGCGACGGGGGAGTTCCACCCCGACGCCCTGGAACGGACGTTCGCCGTGACCGAGCAGTACGCCGAGGCGATCCGAGCGGCGAACGTCCCGCCGGACCGGATTCATTTCGTGGCCACTTCGGCATCCCGCGACGCCGGCAATCGGGACGTGTTCTTCGAGGGCATCTCCCAACGGCTGGGCGTCGAACCGGACGTGATCACCGGCGATCGCGAGGCCCACCTGTCCTTCATCGGCGCGCTCAGCGGCGTCGGTGACGTGGCGGAGCCGATGATGGTGATGGACATCGGCGGCGGCTCGACCGAGCTGATCATCGGGTCCTCAGACGGGACCATCGAGTTCGCGCGGTCGCTGGACATCGGGTCGGTGCGGATCACCGAGCGGTTCTGGCCCGATGGGCAGCCCACGCCCGAGCAGCTGGGTTCCGCGGCCAGGTACGTGGACGGGCTGCTGGACTCCTCCGGCGCAGACTTCGCCGGCGTGCACACCTGGATCGGCGTCGCGGGCACGGCCACCACGCTGGCGGGTGTGTACCTCGACCTCGACGAGTACGACCGGAAGCAGGTGCACCGGTCAACGATCCCGCTGCCGGCGATCAGTGACCTGCTGGCACGGCTGTCGAGCAGCACCGTCGAGGAGATCCGGGCGATCAAGTCGATGCATCCACAGCGGGCCGATGTGATCACCGCCGGAACCCTGATCATCAGCCGGATCGCGCAGCGGATCTCCGCCGACGAGCTGTTGATCAGCGAGTCAGACATCCTGGACGGCATCGCCTTGGAGCTGCTCGGTTCCTGACAGCTGCCGGCGTGCTGACAGAATGCGGCGGTGACCTACCTCGCCGTTACCGTGCTCGGCCACGACCGTCCAGGGATCATCGCCCAAGCTGCCGAAGCCCTGTCCGAGTGCGGCATGAACCTCGAGGACTCCTCGATGACCCTGCTCCGCGGGCACTTCGCGATGACGCTGATCTGCTCCGGCGACGCACGGGCAGACCAGATCGAGGCGGCGCTGACGCCGCTGCTGGACGGCTCCTTGACCGTCAGTGTGCGGGAGGTCACGGAGGAGCCGGAGCATCCGGCGCTAGGAAGCTCCTACCTGATCACGGTGCACGGCGCGGACCGGCTGGGGATCGTCGCGCGGCTCGCGGGGGTCGTCGCTGACGTCGGCGGCAACATCACCGACCTGACCACCCGGCTGGCCGGTGACCTGTACGTGCTCGCCGCGGAGGTGGACCTACCGCCCACCGTGGACGTCGACTCGCTCTCGAGGCGCATCCGAGAGGTGGCCGCGGACCTGGGAGTCGACGCCAGCCTGCGACCCCTGGAGCGCGACGAGCTGTGACGTACCTGTTGGCGACCCTGCCCGAGGGACGCGTGCTCGAGGTGGTCCGCGCCCCCGCCCCGGTGCTGGCGGAGGCCGGCCCCGAGGTCGATCCAGTCGACCCGGCGATCATCCAGCTGTGCGCGGACCTGGTGGCGACGATGCGGGTTTCGCCCGGATGCGTGGGGCTGGCCGCACCGCAGGTCGGAGTGGCGGCGCAGGCCTTCTGCGTGGACGTGTCCGAACACCCCAAGGCCCGTACCAAGCACGGTCTGATCGTGCTGGTGAACGCCGTCGTGACCGAGTCCAGCCGAAACGAGAAGGCCCGTGAGGGCTGCATGTCCGTACCGGACCTGACGGGGGACGTGAAGCGGGCTACCCGAGTGACGGTGCGGGGCCAGCTGCCGGCAACCGGGGAGATCGTGGAGATCCTCACCGACGCCTTCGAGGCTCGCGCCCTGCAGCACGAGATCGACCACTGTGCCGGGCTGATCTTCCTCGACCGGGTGGCCGGCGCGCACGCCATCCACACCCGGAAGGTCTATCTCGAGCCGCAGGCCGACCAGTAAGGCGGCGGTGTCACTCCGTCGGTCAGCCGAGCGACTGACCGACCTGACCAGTGGCCGGTAGCCTCAACTGCATCATGAGCTTGCCCGCTGATCCCGGTCAGAGCGCGCAGCCAGGTCGCGTGGCGCAGCGGCGGCTGCCGGCCCGCGCGCTGCGGTGGCCGCGGCCCTCAGCCGGTCTGGGACGGCGTCTGCTGTGCAGTGTCGGTATGACCGTGGTCGCGATGATGGTGGCCGCCCCGCTGGCGGTGGCCTGGGGCGTCGGCCACGCCAGGGTCGAGACCTACCTGGGTCCTAACGTCGTGCAGCTCGCGTCCACGTACGACCCGGAGGTCAAGATCGACCTGGGGCCGTTGGGCAATGCCTACCTGCCGAGCCCGGTCGCGCCGCTGGGGCTGGACTTGATCGTCGGTGGCGTGAGCGCTGGATCAGGCGTCGGGTCCTTCCTGTCCCAACAGAACCTTGCCGCGTACACCAGTGTGTTCGCCGACCCCGACGAGGCGGTGACCGGGATCGCGGACGAGCTGGTCGCCGACGTCTTCGTCGAGTCGCTGAAGGCGGAGGCGGTGCTGCTGCTCGGATTCGGACTCTGGGTGGTTCGTCGACGCCTGCTGGCGCCGGCGCTGGTGCCCCACGTCACCGTCCGCCGGGCGGTGGTGATCTACGCCGCTGTGGTCGTGGTGGTCCTCGGCTCGATCGTGGCACCGCCCTCTCGGGAGCGGGCCGCCCGGCTGCCGGTTGCGGTGGCCGCGGGAACCTCCTTCGACGGGCTGACCGTGGACAGCCCGGTGCTGTCGGACCTGCTGGATCGAGGCATCAAGGGAGTCGCGCTGTTGACCGACCGGCAGCAGCGAGCCGTCGACCGCTACGTCACCGCGGCGTCGGACAACCTCCGTGCCCAGATCGGCAGGCTCCCCGAGCCGGCGGAGGACGAGACCATGTACCTCGGCTTCAGCGACCTGCACTGCAACCAGGCGATGACCGAGCTGATCGAGCAGGCGGCGGTGCTGACCAAGCCGGCGCAGGTGCTCAGCTCCGGCGACGACACGGTGAACGGCACGGCCGCCGAGCGTGGCTGCCTCACCCGCGAGGCCAGGATCGCCCAAGGTGTGCCGTTCCTGGTCAGCACCGGCAACCATGACTCCGACGTCACCGAGGCGCAGATGAAAGGCGCCGGGATGGTCGTCCTGGACGGAAATGTCGTCGACTCGGCCGGACTGTTCGTCCTCGGCGACGACGACCCCGAGCGGCAGGTGCCGTTCAGCGTCGAGCGGGTGGCTGAGCGACCCGAGACCGAGCCGCAGCTGGGGCAGCGGCTGATCAAAACGGCTCGAGCCGACCACACCGACGTCATCTTGGTGCACCAGCCGACGGCGTCGGTGGAGATCATGACGACCCCGAACCCTCCGGCCCGGCTGGTCCTGTGGGGCCATTACCACTCCGAGAGCGGGCCGGCCGTCGTCCCACACGAGGACGGCTCCTGGACAGTGGGGATGCAGCAGGGCACCGCGGGCGGGGTGAAGCAGCCGACCTTCAGCTCCTTCAGCACGCCGTTCTCACCACCGCTGATTCGGGCCGACATCTACTTCTACTTCCGCGACGATGCGACCGGCCTGATCACCGGCGTGCAGCCAGTGCACTTCCTGCCCGATGCCACTGTCGTGGTCGCCGCCAGGGTCGCCACCGGAGACCTTGACGCGTTGCCGGCCTCCACTCGCGAGCAGCTGGACCCCACCAGCCCCAGCCCCGCCCCAGAGTCCCCGCGCTAAGCGGCTCAGGTCAGCGGCGCCACTAGGATCTCCGATGCCGGTCCGACGGTCGGCCCCCGTAGCCCAACGGCAGAGGCAGGCGGCTTAAACCCGCTCCAGTGTGGGTTCGAATCCCATCGGGGGCACGCTTGCACGCTGAGATTCCCGCCCGACCGTCCGCTGAGATTCCCACCCGACCGCCCGTCTCCAGGCCCCTGAGGCGCCCGGACAGTCCGCTCGGACGGGTCTGTCAGCGGCAGCTGGCTTCTTAGCTGATTCCCAGGCCGGAAGATCGGCCCGGTTCGTCGCGTTACGTAAGATGTATTCGGCACACCGTCCGGTGTACTTCTGAGGAGGAATATTCCAATGTTGCGTAGTTCGAACCCGATCCTTTCCAAGAGGGACGCGTTCACACCCGCAGCGCCCCAGTACGGCCAGTCCCCCTATGGGCAGGCGCAGTACGGTCCTGGCCAGGGATTTGCCCCCTATCCCGGTCAAGCGCCGGTCCAAGCGCCCGAGGGTCGGATGACCTTCGACGACGTGGTCACCAAGACTGCCGTCACCATGGGTGTTTTGGTCATCGCGGCGGCGCTCGCGTGGAACCTGATCCCGTCGAGCCTGTACTTCCCGGGCATGGTCCTGTCCGGCCTGGTCGGCTTCGTAGTCGTCATGATCGTGTCGTTCCGCCGGGTGGTCAGCCCGCCGCTGGTGCTGGCGTACGCGGCTATCGAAGGCTTGTTCATCGGCATGATCAGCAAGGTCTTCGAGGCGACCTATACGGGCATCGTCTCCCAGGCTGTCGTTGCGACGTTTTTCGCAGCCGGCGCCACGCTGGCGGCGTACAAGATCTTCAACATCCGGGTCACCGCGAAGTTCCAGAAGGTCGTGCTGATCTCGACCATCGCCTTCGCTGCCTTGATGCTCGGCAACTTCATCTTCAGCCTGGCCACCGGTGGCCCCGGTCTTCGGGGCGGCATCGCCGGCCCGGTCAGCCCGCTGGCACTCGGCATCTCCGCGATCGCCATCGTGCTCGCGGTGCTGAACCTAGTGCTCGACTTCGACTACATCGAGCAGGGCGTCCAGATGGGCGCCCCAGCCAACGAGTCGTGGCGCGGCGCCTTCGGCCTGACCGTCACCATGGTCTGGCTGTATATCGAGATGCTGCGGCTGCTGTCCTACCTTCGCCGGTAGGCGCCCGCATAGATCCCGGTCGCACCACCCTGAAAGGCCGCCGCTCCGACCGGAGCGGCGGCCTTTGCCATCTGCAGCTCCAGGACTCGGCACATCTCCGGCACCATCGCCGCACGTCCGTCCGTTCTGACCGGTTGGGCGGTGTGTCAGCATGGGCTGGGTGGGCCTCGATCAGGGCCAGCCCAGAAGGGGCTTGGGAAGGTCCAAGGGGGGAAACATGAGTCGACTTCGCTCGGTGGCCTCGGGCGCGAGGTTCGTCGGCGGCATCTACGGCGCACGTGCGTTCACCACCTACGCGGCGCACGTCAAGAAGGACCCGATGGCCATGCTCGGCTTGCCGGAGCATCAGGCCAACCCGTACCCGGTGTTCGACCGGATCCGCGAACGTGGGCCGATGTCGCGGACCGCGCTCGGCAATTGGGTCTCGGTCAGCCATCCGGTCTGCCAGGAAGTCCTGCGCAGCCGCCAGTTCGCCGTTCAGGGGGAGTCCCAGCCTATCGGCGATCCGGTGCCGCGGAAGATGCTCGACCTGTCGCTGCTCGCCATGAACCCGCCCGAGCACACCCGGCTTCGACGGCTGGTGGCACCGGCTTTCACCCCTCGTCGGATGGCCGGGTATGCAGCCGTCATCGAAAGCCGTCTCGACGAGCTGGTGAACCGCGTCGATCCGAGGGAGGGATTCGACCTGATGACCGAGCTGGCCAACCCGCTTCCGATCTCGGTGATCTCGGAGCTGCTCGGCATTCCCGATGTCGACGAGGCTGCCTTCGCCTCCTACGGGTCCACGATCGCGAGCGCGCTTGACGGGGTCCGTTCGATCGGCCACCTCCGACGTCTGGTGCAGGCCCAACGTCAGCTGCGACGGATCTTCGACGACCTCTTCCAGCTTCGGGTCGCCGATCCACGCGACGACATCGTCTCCACCCTCGCGGCCGCGCAGGGGGAGGAGGCCATCGGCGACGCGCTGATGCCGCTGTGCCGCATCCTGCTGCTGGCCGGGTTCGAGACCACGGTGAACGCCATCGGCAACGGGGTCAGGGCCTTCCTCGCCCACCCTGACCAGTGGCGGCTGTTGGTGGCCGACCCGAGCCGGGCGCCGCAGGCCGTCGAGGAGGTGCTGCGGTTCGACCCGCCAGTTCAGATCACCGCTCGCGTCTGCCGGTCACCACAGTTGATCGGCCATCAGGAGGTCCAGCCCGAGGAGTGGGTGGTCGCGCTCGTCGCCGGCGCCAACCGCGACCCGGACGTCTTCGAGGACCCGAACCGGTTCGATATCGGCCGGACCTCGGCCGTGGATCATCTGGCCTTCTCCGCTGGCATCCACTATTGCCTCGGCGCCCCGCTGGCCCGCGCCGAGCTGGCAGCCACGTTCCGCGTGCTCGCCGAGCGGCTGCCCCGGCTTCGCCTGGCCGGACCGGTGAAGATGCGACGGGCGACAGCAATCCACGGACCGGTGAGCCTGCCGGTGGCGGCCTGACCCTGCGGAGATCGGCAGGACGCCCGCCGACCGGCACGCATTAGAGTCGTTGCGTGCACTACGTGAGCTCACTGATCGACCTCGTCGGCAACACTCCGCTGCTCAAGCTCGGCTCCGTGACCGATGGCGCCGCGCCGCTGATCCTGGCGAAAGTGGAGTACCTCAACCCCGGCGGATCCGTCAAAGACCGGATTGCGGTCAAGATGATCGAAGCCGCCGAGCGGGAAGGCAAGCTCAAGCCCGGCGGCACCATCGTGGAGCCGACCAGCGGCAACACCGGCGTGGGTCTGGCAATCGTTGCGCAGGCGAAGGGATATTCCTGCGTGTTCGTCTGCCCGGATAAGGTCAGCGAGGACAAGCGGAACGTGTTGGCAGCCTACGGCGCCCGGGTCGTGGTCTGCCCCACAGCCGTCGAGCCGGAGAACCCGAACTCCTACTACTCGGTCTCGGACCGGCTGGTCTCCGAGATCGAGGGCGCCTGGAAGCCCGACCAGTACAGCAACCCGAACAATCCGGCCAGCCACTACGAGACGACGGGGCCGGAGATCTGGGCGCAGACCGAAGGTCGGATCACCCACTTCGTCACCGGCATCGGGACCGGCGGCACCATCAGTGGCACCGGCCGTTACCTCAAGGAGGTGTCTGCCGGTCGCGTACAGGTGATCGGGGCGGACCCGAGCGGCTCGGTCTACTCCGGCGGCACCGGACGTCCGTACCTGGTCGAGGGCGTGGGCGAGGACTTCTGGCCGGCCAACTACGACAAGAAGGTCTGTGACCGGGTGATCGAGGTCTCCGACGGCGACTCGTTCACCATGACGCGCCGGCTCGCGCGGGAGGAGGCGCTGCTGGTGGGCGGGTCCTCCGGAATGGCGGTCGCGGCCACGATCCGGCTCGCGAAGGAGCTGAACGATCCGGACGCGGTCGTCGTGGTGCTGCTGCCCGACTCCGGCCGCGGCTATCTCACCAAGGTGTTCAGCGACGAGTGGCTCACCCGGTACGGCTTCGCGCCGCGCGGCGACCACTCGGTACGGGTGATCGGCGACGTGCTGCGGGAGAAGTCCGGCGACCTGCCCTCGCTCGTGCATACCCATCCGGGGGAGACCATCGCCGAGGCGGTCCATATCCTCCGCGAGTACGGCGTCTCCCAAATGCCCGTGGTACGCGCCGAGCCCCCGGTGATGGCGGCCGAGGTGGTGGGGTCGGTCAGCGAGCGCGGTCTGCTGGGAGCGCTGTTCGGGCATGCCGCCCGACCCGCTGACGCGGTGGAGTCGGTGATGGAGCCTGCGCTGCCGACACTGGGCGCCTCTGAGCCGGTCGCCCGGGCGGTCGAGATCCTGGTTGCTGCCGACGCCCTCTTGGTGCTGGACGACGGCAAGCCCGCCGGAGTGCTGACGCGTCAGGATCTGCTGGGCGACATCAACTGACCGGCAGCCACTGGCTCAGCAGGTCACGCCAACCCGACGTCCAGCGCACCTTCCGCCACTCGTCCAGCCGAACCCAGCGAGCCGACTCGGTGGTGCCCCCCACATCGAGCACCTGCGGCGTGGTCGGGGATGAGCAGCTGGCGGCGTAGATCAGCCGTACGGCGTGGAAGTCCTCAAGATGCCCGCGCGGGCTGCGACCGATCCAGTGACCGCTGTGCACCCCGACCAGGCCACCGAGCTCGACCGCCTGGTCGGTCTCCTCCGCGATCTCCCGGATCACCGCATCCGCTGGGTCCTCGTGCGGGTCGATCCCGCCTCCGGGAAGTCCCCAGCGCCCGGCCGCCCCGGTCCGGTCGGAGTACTCGGTGGCCAGCACGCCAAGCTCCGAGGTCACCACCGCATACGCGGCGATCCGCTGAAAGACCCTCGGCGGCTCGTCGCCCTGCAGCCCCGGATCGGCATTCCGGCTGGTACGCCGGCGATCGGCCGGAATCGGACCGTCGAACGGCTCCACCACCAGACGAAGTTCAATCTCCTCCTCGGACCGTCGGGTGGACAGCGGCCGCAGCATCCGATAGCCGTAGCCGAGCGGTGCCGACGTGGGATCCTCACCATGCGCCAGGACGTGCTCGAATACCGCCTCGCTTTCGCAGGTCACTCCGACGATCCTCACGGCACCATTGTTACCCGGAGAGTCGGATGACTGGTCGTCGTGTCAGTGCAGGGCGCTCGTGCGAGCGGCTCGGACGGCCGCCCCCATCTGCGCCACCGCCTGCTCCAGAATGGGCCGCGGGGTGGCGAACACCAGCCGGACAAAGCCGGCGCCGGCGGCCCCGCAGTCCCGCCCGTCGGTCAGCGCGACCTCGGCATGGTCACGGAAGAACTCCGCCGGACTTCCGTCGATACCCAGGCCGCGGCAGTCCAGCCAGCCGATGTAGGTGCCCTCCGGCGGAACATACCGGGCGCCGGGCAGATGGGCGGGAATGAGTTCGGTCAGCAGTTGCCGGTTGCCGTCGAGGTAGCCCCGGACTTGGTTCAGCCACGGCTTTCCGGAACGATACGCCGCCGTGGCCGCAACAACGCCGAGCGTGCTGGCGCCGTGCAAAGCCAGGAAGCCGACGCGGTTCCAGACGGCAACGTCGGCATCGTTGCTGAGAATCAGCTGCGCGCATTTCAGCCCGGGCAGGTTCCACGCCTTCGAGGCGGAGGTTGCGGTGATCGTGTGGCTGGCGGTGATGTCGGAGACGGAGGCGTACGGCAGGTGCGTTGCGCCCGGGTAGACGACCGGTGAGTGGATCTCGTCGGAGAACACCCGCCCGTCGTGATCGGCGACCACTGCGGCGATCCCTTCAAGCTCCGTCCGGTCGAAGACCCGGCCGACGGGGTTGTACGGGTTGCACAGCACGAGGAGGTGGCCGCCGGCCCGGAACGCCGCAGCCAGCCCGTCGAGGTCCATGGCGTACCGGCCGCCGCTCTCCACCAGCGGTACCTGCAGGATCTCGCGATCATGGATGGGTGGCACCAGCAGGAACGGCATGTACGCCGGTGTGGGCAAGATCACCGGCGCACCAGGAGGTGAGAAGTGCTCGAGAGCGATCTCGAAGCCTTTGACGACATCCGCAATGGGATAGACCCGGGCCGGGTCAATCTCCCAGCCGTACGCCGCCCGCTGCCATTCCGCGCAGGCCAGTGACATCTCGGCCGACACCTCGGCTGGCAGGTAACCGAACAGACCGGCGTCGACGGCCGCATGCAGCGCAGACGTGACCACCGGGGCCGTGCCGAAGTCCATCTCGGCGACGAATGCGCCGATGGTTCCCGGGAACTTGCTCCACTTCAGGCTGCCCACGCCGCGCAGGTGCTCCAGGTCGATCAGGTCGAAGCCGGCGGTATCAGCACCTGTCACGACTCTCACTCCTCAGCACTGTTCTCGGTTCCCCGGCGCCGGCGCGGATCTCCCATCTCCGGCGCTACCGGAGGAGCCGAGTGCTGCCAAGAGTAGCGCCGCTCGGCTGTGCGCCGTCAGGTGATCTTCTCAACCGAACGTTCCTGTCGGGGCGACGCTGTACCGTGGTCCGCGCCGCTCGCGGGCGTGCGTGCAGCTGATCCGGTGGGGGAGGGAGTGGAGACGAATGATCGACTCTCTGGCGTACGCCGTCATGCTGGTGGCGCTGGTGGCCACCGGCTGGGGCATCCTGACCGCGTCCCTGGACAAGCCTCCGGGTCGGGCACAGATCGTGGGTGCCGCTGTGCTCGAGCTGGTCACCGTCGTGCAGTCGGTGATCGCTGGCGCCCAGATTGCGGCTGGCGCCCGGCCGCCCTCGCTGGCTACGACGGTGGGTTACCTGATCGCTATCGTGCTGCTGGTTCCGCTGGCTGCGCTCTGGGCGCTGTCAGAACGGACCCGATTCTCCGGCGTGGTGCTGGCAGTTGCGGCGTTCTCGGTTCTTGCCATGACGCTGCGCCTGCAGACGCTGTGGGCGGGTGGCTGAGCCGATGCCCGGTCGACTGCCGCCGAGCGCCGACCAGGCCCGCCCACGACCGACCAACTCCGGTCCGGGTCGCATCCTGGTCGCCGTCTATGCCGTCTTCGCGTTGTCTGCCACCGCGAGGGCCGCCGTCCAGCTTGCGACGAAGTTCTCCGAGGCACCGCTGGCCTACCTGCTGTCCGCCTTCGCGGGCCTGGTCTACATCGTCGCCACGGTGACTCTGGGCCGAGGAACCGGGTCTTCCCGTCGAGTCGCCAGGGCCGCGATCTTGGTGGAGCTCATGGGTGTCCTGGTCGTGGGCACACTGAGCGTGTTCGACGCCGCCGCTTTCCCCCGCGCAACAGTTTGGTCGTCGTACGGGATCGGGTACGGGTTCGTCCCGCTGGTCCTGCCGATCGTCGGCCTGCTGTGGCTGGCTCGAACCAGCGGGCCCGATCGTCGTGACGCCGCAACAAAGCCGGATCCGGCGCCCGACGGCTGAGCCGGTGTCTCAGTTGATGGGAGTCGTCGGCGTGACGATCGCGATCGCAATGACCCGGTTGCCGGCCTTCTTCTCATACGATGCGAACCCCGGCGCCCGGGCGACGACCACATCTCGCCAAAGCTGGTCGCGTTCGGCGGGGTCGGCGATCCGCACCGAGACGTCCCGGTGCTCGCGCCCGATCTCGATGTGGGCCGACGAGGTGGCTCGAAGGTTACGCATCCACTGCGGCTCCTCCTTCATGCCACCGCCCGAGGCGACCAGGAGATAGCCGTTCTCGTGTGGGAAGTAGGACACCGAGACGGTGTGCGGTGTGCCGGTCTTGCGGCCGGGCACGGTCAGCAACAGAACCGGTGTGCCGCCTTTCGCCTTACCGCCGATCTTCCCGTTGGAACGTCGGTACAGCTCGACGGCGAGCGCATTGGCACCCTTCAGCAGCTTGCGAAGCACAGCGTTCATGAACCATCCCGAGGTCTGTCGTGGCGTCGTCTGCGTATACCGATCATGCCAGGCATGCCGACATACCCGCCATGCCGATCAGGGGCAGACCGACACACCCCGGCGATCCGGCGACTGGATAGGCGCGGCCTACGCTCGGCGAGAGATGCCGGTGCCTGGCTGCGGGCCCGACTGCTGACTCCGGGAATGGGCGCCGAGCGATCCGGCCAGCAGCCGTTCGAACGGCACGACCTCGGCGAACCTGTCTGGAGCTCGCCGGGGGCTGCGGGCAACCCGTCCCAGCGCGACGGCCAGCTCGGCGGCCGCGAGGTCGATCCGCGTGCGCAGCTCGCCGTCGGAGGCCCAGTCCTCCGGTGCCGCGAACACCCCGGTCGGCAGCACCACCGCTTTCAGGTACGCGAACAGCGGGCGAAGGGCGTGGTCCAGTGCGAGCGAGTGCCGTGCGGTGCCGCCGGTGGCAGCGATCAGCACCGGCTTCCCGGCCAACGTACCGGGCTCTAGGACGTCGAAGAACATCTTGAACAGCCCGCTGAATGAGGCGCTGAAAATCGGCGTGACGGCAACCAGTGCGTCGGCGTCTGCGACCCCCTGCAGCACTGCCTTCAACGTCGCGCTCGGGAACCCGGTAACGAAGTGGTTGGCAAGCTCAGCGGCATACTCCCGAAGCTCGATCACCTCGACGCGGACGTCGTCGACCGAGCCCCCCAACGCCGTACTGCTCGCCTCGGCCAGCCGGTCGGCCAGCAGCCGGCTCGACGACGGCTGGGACACTCCTGCGGTCAGGACAACAACCGTGGTCATCATAGGGTCACCTCGATCGCGGCCTCAACCGGGGCCGGCTCGGCGGCTGCATCGCGGCCCCTTGCCAGCAGGGATGCATGCGTCGGACCGTCGGGGACATGCGCCGGCCGCAGCGCGTCGAACTCTTTTCGCAGCACCGGCACCACTTCTTCACCGAGGATGTCCAGCTGCTCCAGCACCGTCTTCAGTGGCAGACCGGCGTGATCGGCCAGGAAGAGCTGCCGCTGGTAGTCCCCGAAGTGCTCACGGAAGGTCAGGGTGCGCTCGATGACCTCCTGCGGGCTACCCACTGTCAACGGCGTCTCAGCACTGAAGTCCTCCAGCGACGGCCCGTGACCGTACACCGGCGCGTTGTCGAAGTACGGCCGGAACTCAGCGACAGCGTCTTGGGAGTTCTTGCGGACAAAGACCTGTCCGCCGAGCCCCACGATCGCCTGGTCGGCGCTGCCGTGACCGTAGTGTTCGAAACGGGTCCGGTAGAAGTCGACCAGCCGCTGGAAGTGGTCTCTCGGCCAGAAGATGTGGTTGGCGAAGAAGCCATCGCCGTAGAACGCCGCCTGCTCGGCGATCTCCGGGCTGCGGATGGAGCCGTGCCAGACGAAGGGCGGAACCCCGTCAAGCGGACGTGGTGTCGAGGTGAACGACTGCAGCGGCGTGCGGAACTGGCCCTGCCAGTCGACGACGTCCTCCCGCCAGAGCCGATGCAGCAGGTGATAGTTCTCCACCGCGAGCGCGATGCCGTTACGAATGTCCTGCCCGAACCACGGATAGACGGGACCGGTGTTGCCACGACCCATCATCAGATCCACCCTGCCGTCGGCGAGGTGCTGCAACATGGCGAAGTCCTCGGCGATCTTCACCGGGTCGTTGGTGGTGATCAGCGTCGTCGCGGTGGAGAGGATCAGCCGGTCAGTTCGAGCGGCGATGAAGCCCAGCATGGTGGTGGGAGAAGACGGCACGAACGGCGGGTTGTGGTGCTCGCCGGTGGCGAAGACGTCCAGGCCGACCTCCTCCGCCTTCGCGGCGATGGTCACCATGGCCTTGATTCGCTCCGCCTCGGTGGGGGTACGTCGGTTCGTGGGGTCGGTGGTGACGTCGCCAACGCTGAAGATCCCGAACTGCATGCCGCCTCCTCATGAGGGCTGGAAAGGTAGTTTAGTATTCAACTACTGTCTCAACGGAGCATCGTGGTGTGGTATTCCCCGCCGACTGTGGCTGGGACTGTATCGACGCCGGAGCCGGGGAACCCCAGATATGCTTCCCGGCGGCGGCGTCGGACTCGAATGCGCTGGGAGGCAGCATGAAGTACAACGAAGGAGCTCAGCTCGACCCGTCACAGATGGGTGGAGGAGGCGGTTCAGGCGGCAAGATCGCGCTCGGCGGCGGAGCGGGCGTGGTGGTGCTGATCCTGGCGCTCGTCTTCGGCATCAATCCCAACGACATCCTCGGTGGTGCGCAACAGGCCGGCCCTGGCAACCAGACGTCCAACCCATTCGCTCAATGCACCCAGGGAAGCGACATCAGCAAGGACCGGAACTGCCGCTTTGTCGCCTACACCAACTCCATCCAGGACTACTGGTCACAGGAGTTGGAGGGCTACAAGGAGATCACCGTCCAGGCGTTCAACAACCAGGTCTCGACCGGCTGCGGAACGGCAACCTCGGCGGTGGGTCCGTTCTACTGCCCCGAGGACACCACCGTCTACCTCGACCTGGACTTCTTCGACCAGCTGACCGGCCAGCTCGGCGCCAAGGGTGGCGACGCCGCCGAGGCGTACGTGATCGCGCACGAGTTCGGTCACCACATCCAGAACCAGGTCGGCACCATGGCCGACGTCCAAGGGCAGGGTCAGTCGACCGGTCCCAAGTCACCAGGGGTGCGGCTGGAGCTGCAGGCCGACTGCTACGCCGGCGCGTGGTTCTCCGCCGCCACCGCGGCTCCGGACAGCCCGATCACCGAGGTAACGCAGGAAGACCTGAACCGGGCCATCGATGCCGCTGCAGCCGTGGGCGATGATCGGATCCAGGAGAAGATGCAGGGCCAGGTGAGCCCCGAGAGCTGGACCCACGGGTCCGCCGCCATGCGCCAGAAGTGGCTCAAGCAGGGGTTCACCACCAAGGACCCGAAGAAATGCAACACGTTCGCGCAGAACGCGCTGGGCTAGCGGTCCTCTCGGGGTCCGGGACGCTCCAGATGTGGCGTCGAGTTAGATGGGGCCATGATCTTCATTGTGATCAGGTTCACAGTCCGAGCGGAGCACGCCTCAGACTGGCTACAACGGGTCGAGCCCTTCACCCGTTCGACACGAGCCGAAGCGGGAAATCTGTGGTTTGACTGGTCGGTGAGCGTGGACAACCCCAACCAGTTCGTGCTGGTCGAGGCCTTCGCCGACGCGGAAGCCGGCGTGGCACACGTCCGCTCCGACCACTTTGATGCCGGGATGAAGACGATGCTGGGAATGCTGGCGAAGACACCGGAGATCATCAACACCGAGATTCCCGGCGACGGCTGGTCCGAGATGGGCGAGCTCGCCGTGCCGTCGACCGACAGTTGGAGGAAAGAGAACGCATGACCGATCGATCAGTATTGTTCGTAGGCGGGACCGGCGTCATCAGCGCAGCCAGCACCCGCCGTGCCGTCGAGGCCGGCTGGCAGGTAACAGTGCTCAACCGCGGCAAGTCGAGTACCCGGCCGATTCCCGACGAGGCCGACGTGGTGGTCGGCGATATCAGCGACGTCGCGGGGGTCAGCGAGGCCCTCGGGGACCGACACTTCGACGTTGTGGCGGACTTCCTCACGTTCACCCCCGACCAGCTGTCGGAACGCATGGAGCTCTTCGGAGACCGCACCGGTCAGTACGTGTTCATCAGCTCCGCGTCGGCGTACCAGACCCCGCCGGCCCGGATGCCAGTGGTCGAGTCGACGCCTCTGCGCAACCCGCACTGGCAGTACTCGCGGGACAAGATCGCCTGCGAGGACCTGCTCGTGCAGGCGTATCGGGACCGTGCGTTTCCGGCGACCATCGTGCGTCCCTCGCACACCTACGACAAGACCATGCTGCCGTTCGACGGCGGTTGGACGGTCGCAGCCCGAATGCTTCGCGGCGATGAGGTGGTGGTCCACGGCGACGGCACGTCGCTGTGGACCCTGACCCACACCAGCGACTTCGCCCAGGCTTTCGTTGGGCTGCTCGGGCATCCGGCCGCCATCGGGGAGACGTTCCACATCACCTCCGACGAGGCGCTCAGCTGGAACCAGATCTTCTCCGCGGTCGCTGCCGCGCTGCGGGTGGAGCCCCGATTGGTGCATGTGCCGTCCGCTGCCATCGCCGTCGAGGACCCCGAGTGGGGCGCCGGTCTCCTCGGCGACAAGGCGCACACGATGATCTTCGACAACGCGAAGGTCAAGGCGCTGGTGCCTGAGTACACAGCAGTCGTGCCGTACGTGCGCGGCGCCGCCGAGACCGTTGCGTGGTACACCGAAGACCCGTCCCGCCAAAGGGTCGATGCCGAGATGGACGCGACCATCAGTCGGCTGGTGGACCGGTTCCGGGTCGGCTGAGACACGGAGCCGGATGGCCGGTCAGGGGTTGCAGGTCACCCCGGTCGCGTGCACCGGGCAGTAGCCGTAGGGGTTCTTGTCCAGGTACTGCTGGTGGTAGTCCTCGGCGTAGTAGAAGCTGTCCAGCCGCTTCACCTCGGTGGTGATCCGGCGGAACCCGGCTCGCTCGAACTCCGTCGAGAAGGCGGCGAGCACCTGCCGAGCGACGTCGGTCTGCTCGTCTGAGGTGGTGTAGATCGCGGACCGATACTCGGTCCCGACGTCGTTGCCCTGCCGCATCCCCTGGGTCGGGTCGTGGTTCTCAAAGAAGATCTTCAGCAGCTGTCGAAGGCTGGTGCGGGTCGGGTCGTAGCTGACCTTGACGATCTCGGTGTGCCCGGTGCGGGCGCTGCAGACCTCCTCGTACGTCGGGTTGGGGGTGTAGCCGCCTGCGTAACCGACAGCGGTGTTGGTGACCCCGGAAGCCTTCCAGTACAGCTTCTCTGCGCCCCAGAAGCAGCCAAGGCCCAGGTACACGACCTCGGAGCCGTCCGGAACCCGCTGCACCGGAATCCCGAAGATCTCGTGGTACGTCGGATCCGCCAGAACCGGCCTCTCCCGTCCGGCGAAGGCGCGCTCGGGCTCGACCATGGTCACTTTTTGCTTCGAGAACAGCATGATGCCGGTACCTTCCTGAGCGGTGGGGCAGGTCCGCCCCCCTTGCTCTACTGCTGTTGGTGCTTACGATGGCGGAATCCGCCATCTGGGGCAACGTAGCCTCGACCGACGACATTCCCGCAGTGAACGGCCGATAGCCTCCAGGGCATGAGCGAATCTGCTGGTTTCTCCACTCGAGCCATCCACGCCGGGCAGGACCCCGAACCAAGCACCGGCGCCGTCGTTCTTCCGATCTACGCGACGTCGACCTACGCTCAGGATGGTGTCGGCGTGCCGCGTCGGGGATATGAGTACTCCCGTTCGGCCAACCCCACCCGAACGGCGCTGGAGGAATGCCTGGCTGCTCTCGAGGGAGGCGCACGCGGATTCGCATTCGCCAGTGGGCTGGCCGCGGAGGACACCCTGCTGCGGACCATCACCAACCCGGGCAGCCACGTGGTGATCCCCGGCGATGCGTACGGCGGCACCTTCCGGCTGTTCGCCCGCGTGCACCAGCGCTGGGGGATCGACGCCAGTGCCATCCACCTCAGTGATCTGGACGCTGTCGAAGCCGCCGTCCGCCCGGGCGTCACCACGGCTGTCTGGGTGGAGACCCCGACCAACCCGCTACTCGCCGTTGCCGACATCGCCGCCATCGCCGAGATCGCCCACGCTGCCGGCGCGCTGGTCATCGTCGACAACACGTTCGCCTCGCCGTATCTCCAGCAGCCGCTCGCCCTCGGTGCCGACGTGGTGGTGCACTCGACCACCAAGTACTGCGGCGGGCACTCCGATGTCGTCGGTGGCGCGCTGGTGGTCAAGAGCCCGGAGCTGGCGGAGCAGCTGGTGTTCTACCAGAACGCGATCGGTGGCATCGCCAGCCCGTTCGACTGCTGGCTGGTGCTACGCGGCCTGAAGACGCTGGCGATCCGGATGGAGAAGCACAGCGACAACGCCGAGCAGGTTGCCTCCTTCCTCGACGGTCACGCCGGCGTCAGCGAGACCATGTATCCGGGTCTCGCCTCGCACCCTGGCCATGAGGTGGCTGCTCGCCAGATGAACCGGTTCGGCGGCATGGTCAGCTTCCGGGTGGCGGCCGGAGAGCAGGCGGCGCTGGACCTGTGTGCGCGTACCAAGGTGTTCATTCTCGGTGAGTCGCTGGGCGGCGTCGAGTCTTTGATCGAGCACCCGGGTCGGATGACGCACGCCTCTGTAGCCGGCACTCAGCTGGAAGTGCCCTCCGACCTGATCCGCCTGAGCATTGGCATCGAAGACATCGAGGACCTGATCGCCGACCTGGACGGCGCACTCGCCGGTTGATCGTGAGCGTTGTCGATCACCGTGCCGTTCTCGCTGCGGTCCGCTATCGGTCCTTGCAACGGGACGCCCAGCAGCCATCAGCGGATGGTCCAGTCGATCGGCTCTGCCCCCGCGGCCACCAGCAGCTCGTTGGTCCGGCTGAACGGCCGTGAGCCGAAGAACCCGTTGCGCGCGGACAGCGGCGACGGGTGCGCGCTGGCGATGTGGGGTACCGGTCCGAGCGACGGGACCAGCCGCTGAGCGTCCCGCCCCCACAGCACGGCGACCAGCGGCCCACCGCGCCGGACGAGGGCGTCGATCGCGCACTGGGTCACCTCTTCCCAACCCCGGCCGCGATGCGAACCGGGGCGACCCGGCTGAACGGTGAGGACCCGGTTGAGCAGCAGCACTCCCTGGTCAGCCCAGGCGCTGAGATCACCGGACGGCGTCGGGGGTATCCCGAGGTCCTGCTCCAGCTCGGCGTAAATGTTTGCCAGACTCCGGGGAATCGGGCGTACCTCAGGGGCGACCGAGAACGACAGACCCATCGGATGCCCGGGGGTCGGATACGGGTCCTGCCCGACGATCAGCACCCGAACCTTCGCCAGTGGCGAACGAAACGCCCGCAGGATGTCATCACCGGCCGGAAGATAGCCGCGGCCAGCGGCCACCTCAACGCGCAGGAAATCCCCCAGTGTGGCCACCCGATCAGCCACCGGAGTCAGCGCAGCGGCCCAGTCCGGGGCGACCAGCTCCGCCAGTGCACGTCGGCTCACGTCGTCTCCGGGTCGGTTCCCGACGTCCGACCCGGGTTGCCGCCCGCGTGATCGGAGCCCTTGCCGGGCGAGCCGGGCGGCATCCGCAACGCATCCAGCGAGGCGCCCACCAGCAGCGCTGCGCCCACCCCGAAGGCCAGCGGGTACGACACCCGGTCAGCCAGCAGCCCAGCCACCAGCGGACCGACGATCGCACCGGCATCACCGAACATGGAGAACACCGCGACTGCGGTACCGCCGCGACCACCGGCGGCGTCCCCAACGGCCGCGGCGGGCGCAGTTCCCAAGAACGCCGAGGCGACCCCGTACGCGCAGAGCGCCACGATCAGGTAGCCGATGTTGGGCACGAATGGAACGGCGAAGATCGACACCGCCGACAGGGCGCAGCCGCCCGCTATCGCCGGCTTGCGGCCGACCAGGTCGACGAATCGTCCGGCCGGCGCGAGCGCGATCGTCTGAGCCACCGATGCGCAGGCAAACGCGACACCGGTCCACGACGTCGAGCGGTGCAGCATCTCCACCACCAGCACCGGCACGAGCGAGCTTCGGACCCCGAACGACGTCCATCCCTGGGCAAGGTTGGTGAAGCAGGCGGCCTGATACCGACGGTCGCGGAGCACCTGCCGGAAGCTGATCGCGACCCCGTCCTCCGGCGTAGGGGCTCGGCTTGGGCTGCGGTGCAGAAGCAGCAGACCGACAGTGCCGGCGACGGCAAGGGTGCCGGCGTAGAAGAAGAACGGCGCGGTGATCGAGATGGCGGCGAGTGCGCCGCCGACGGCGGGCCCGGCCATCCCCCCGATCAGGAAGCCTCCCTGGAAGAGCCCACCGGCGCGACCGCGGAAGTTGACCGGGACCGAGTTCAGTAGCAACGTGAGCGCGGACACCGAGAACATCGCGGAGCCTATTCCGCCCACTCCGCGCAGCAGCAGCAGCTGCGGGTAGCTGGCGGCGATACCAGCCAGACCGCTGGAGGCAGCGACGATGAAGATGCCCACCGTCAATACGACCCGCTCGCCGGCAACAACGATGAGCCGACCGCAGAACGAACTGGATACGAGGCGCATCAGGGCGAAGACCGACACCACAGCACCGACCTCGAAGTTGCCGACACCGAAGCTGCGGGCAAAGACGGGAAGGACCGGCACCAAGACGCCGAAGCCGACCGCCACGCAGAATGCGATGAGACTCAAGACGACGACATCGCGGGGGAGGGGAACCCGTGAGCGGATCCAGCCTTCGGCCGACTTCGTCCTGCTCACCGGGTCAAGTGTGCACCACCGGGGTAGAGATGGCACCGAAGCGGTCACGCGCCGGGACTGTCCCGAGCAACGGCCGCGTCCGGTGCTGCCGAACGATCCGTCAGGCGGCGTTCGGCTGCACGACTACGTTGGTTGCGGGGGTTGGGTCAGTTGAGGAGGCTGTTGTGAGAGTTGTCCACGGGGTGCGGACGCGGTTGGATGCGTTCCAGGCGCGGGCGGCTGCCGCCGCTGCGGCACGTGACGCGGACCTGGAGCATCCGCGTGCGCTGCTGGTGGCGACCGAGTTGGTGCCAGGCGACGGCGAAACGCCGACCGCCCGGATCAACACCCAGCCTGAGTCCGACAACTGGGTGCCACGCGGGCTTCAGATTGGCGCCAGCTGGGCGTGGCGCCTGATCGTGATCGTCGTGATGATCCTGGGGCTGGGTTGGCTTGGCCGCTACCTCTCCGAGGTCGTCGTGCCGTTGGCGGTCGCGATCCTCCTTTGTGCCCTGCTGAGCCCGCTGTGCGAACGCCTTCGGCGGACCTCCATGCCGAGAGGGCTTGCGGTGGCGATCACCGTCGTCGGCGGCTTCTTGCTGGTGAGCGGAGCCCTCACCTTGATCATCACCCAGATCGTGGGTCAGGCGGGGACCCTGGCGTCGCAGGTGAGTGCCGGTCTGGACGGTCTGGTCGCCTTCCTCGGCAGCAATCCGCTGCTGCGCCAGTTCGGCTTCGAACCCTCGCAGCTCAGTGAGTACGTCAACCGGCTGCAAAGTTTCGTCGTCGACAGCAGCAGCACCATCGCCCGCTACGCCGCGCAGATCGGCACCTCGGTGGGGCACTTCCTGGCCGGGTTCGCGATCGCGATCTTTGCGCTGTTCTACTTCCTCTACGACGGTCGCGGAATCTTCACCTTCATGCTGAAGTTCGTGCCGCGCAACGCCCGGTCGCAGGTCGACTTCGCCGCTCAGCGGGGCTGGCGATCCTTGGTGGCGTACGTCCGGGCCACCATCCTTGTCGCCCTGGCTGACGCCGTCGGCGTGCTGATCGTCGCGCTGATTCTGGGGGTGCCACTGGCACCTGCCCTGGCGGCGTTGGTCTTCCTCGGTGCGTTCGTCCCGTTGGTGGGTGCGTTCGTCTCCGGGTTCCTGGCTGTCATCGTGGCCCTGGTGGCGCTCGGGCCGGTGAAAGCGCTGATCATGCTCGCCGGGATTGTCGTCGTGATGCAGCTGGAGGGTCACATCTTGCAGCCGTTCCTGCTCGGCCGCGCCGTGCACCTGCATCCACTGGCGGTTCTGATCGGGATCGCCATCGGCGTCATCATGGCCGGCATCGTCGGCGCCTTGATGTCGGTTCCCGTACTGGCTTTCGCCAAGACCTTCATCCAAGGCCTCGCGCGGGCTCAGCGCGGCGCGATGGGAGCGCCACACCCAGGTCCAGCGTCCGAACCGGCCCCGGTGCCCGGTCCCCCAAGCGAAGAGCCGGCATCCGTTTGAGGCGGGCGCCGGCTCTGGAACCGGGTGGCCTAGAGGGCCGAACCCTTCTTGTACTGCGAGAACGGGACATCCCAGTCGGTCCAGCCATTGCCCTGCTCCAGGCCGCGCCCGGTGCCGGTGGTGATCACCGGGTCGCCGATGGTCACCTGGTTGAACAGCCATTGCGCGTCGGAGGTGCTCATCCCGATGCAACCGTGGCTGGCGTTGACCCGGCCGAACTTCGCGCCGTTCCAGGGTGCAGCGTGCAGGAACTCGCCGGAGGAGGTGACCCGCATCGCGTACTTCACCTTGAGGTCGTACGCCTCGGGAGAGTCCTCGCCGATGCCGATTGTCTCCGACGCCATCCTGGTCTCGGCCAGCTTGGCCATGATCAGCTTCGACCCACTGCGAGAGATGAAGCCAGGCTTGCCGCCGCTGACCGGGATCCGCCGAGCGAGGTCGCCGTCGACGTAGACCTTGGCCTGCTTGCTGGCGAGGTTGATCTTGGTGACCACCGAGCGTCCGATGGTGAAGGAGGTGCTGGCTGAGGTTTGGCCGTAGATGCCGCCGCCGGCGTCGACCCCGTTGAGATCGGCCTCAACCGCGACCTTCGTCCCCGACTTCCAGTAGGTCTTCGGACGGTAGTGCACCTCGGAGTCGCTGTACCAGTGCCAGCTGCCCGGCTGATCCGGGGCCGACGTGACCGTCAGGTGCTTCTCGACCTCCTTGCGATCCTTCACCGGCACGTCGAAGGTGAGCACGACCGGCATGCCGACCCCGACGGTGGTGTCCGGCAGCGGGAACAGGCTGGGGAAGGTCTGGTCGTCCAGAGTCAGCTTCTGGGTGGAGAACGTGGTCTGGGCGGTGGTCGCGGCGCGATCGCTGGCATTGACTCCGCGCATGACCAGCGTGTACGTGGCCGACGGCTCCAGGCGTTCGGTCGCTGTCCAGCCGGACTTGGCCGCGTTCAGCTGGCCGGAAACCTTGACCGTCTCGGTCTTGCCCGTCTTCTTGTCCGTCGCGCGGTACTGCAGGGCGACCTTCGACAGCGTGCCCTGCGAAGCGCGCACCGAGACCAGCGTGTCCACGGGAACACCCTTGGACTTGTCCAACACGCTGGGTGTCATCACGATGGGCTGCGGGACTGGCGTCGGTTCGCTGCTGGGTGTCACCGAGCTGCTGGCAGATGCGCTGCTGCCGACGGATCGAGGGACGTCCGCCTGGGACTGCGAAGGCACTACCCCGCACCCGGCCAGCACTGCTGCCAGTGCAACGGCACCGATAGCGACCGTGCGCCCAACCGCTGTGCGTCCAGCCACAGTCTGCAAGTGAGGGACTCTCTCCGTCTGCATGTACGACCTCTGTTTCCTAGCTCCGGGGATCGGGGGTGTCGGTCCCGATCTGTCTTACGTCTGTGAGGGTCGCGTGGTTGCGTCCCACGTACGTGGCCGTGCGGAGCAGCGATGCACCATCCAGCCGGCAGAAGTGCTCTGACTCAATGTGCCAGAGGGGTCAGTTCGGACTCGGTCGACGCGCGGGATCCGGACGGGTCCGGAGCCTTGGTACGACCAGCAAGCGGCTTCTCCCGCATGGTCAGGGCAATAACGAAGCCCACTGCCATGAAAGGAACGGCGATCAAGAAGACGTCGTCCATGGATCGAGTGAACGCCGTCAGCACCCAGGTCTTCATCGGCTCGGGCAACGCCTGGATGGCAGTCACGTCATTGGCCGCCCCGGTTACCGTCGCCTGCGAGGCCCGGACGCCTGCCGGGATGGCCTCGGCCAGGTGGGTCGCCAGCCGGGTGTTCAAGATGGCGCCGAACAGGGCCGTGCCCAAAGCGCCACCCATCGACCGAAAGAACGTCACCGAGGCGGTCGCCGTACCCATGTGCCGCCGGTCGACTGAGTTCTGTACGGCGGTGACGACGACCTGCATCGTCAGACCCAGACCCAGACCGAAGGCGAACATGTACACCGCGATCAATTCGTAGCCGGTGTCCACCTCGAGCCGCGACAGCGCAAACAAGGCGCCGCCAACTATCAGCGAGCCGGCGATGGGCATCCACTTGTACCGGCCCGTACGCGACATGATCTGGCCTCCACCGATCGAGGTCACGAAGATCCCGAGGACCAACGGCAGCATGGCGAGGCCTGATCGCGTCGCACTCATGCCCTGGACCGCCTGCAGATAGATCGGCAGGTAGATCAAACCGCCGAACATGCCGACGCCCATGATCATGGCGAAAATGATGTTGGACGTGAACGTCCAGTGGCCGAACAGCTCCATCGGGATGATCGGCTCCTTCACCCGGTGCTCGACAGCCACGAAGATCGCCGCCAGAACCACTGTGGAAACGAGCAGGCCGACCCCGATGCCGGACAACCAGCCCTCGTCGGGGCCAGCCCAGCTGAGGTAGAGGATCAGGCTGGTGACCGAACCGACGATGGTGGCGGCACCGAGGTAGTCGACCGATGCGTCTCGCTTCACGTGGTGCAGCTTGAGCGCCATCGACGTCACGACCAGGGCGACGATGCCGATCGGGACGTTGATGAAGAAGATCCACTCCCAGCCCAGGTGGTCGGTGAACAGGCCGCCGAGGAGGGGCCCAGCAACTGATGAGACGCCGAAGACGGCGCCGAAGAGGCCCTGGTACTTGCCGCGCTCACGGGGCGGGATGACATCACCGATGACGGCTAGTGCCAACGACATCAGGCCACCGCCGCCCAGGCCCTGGATGGCCCGGCCGATGATCATGACCTCGATGTTCGCTGCGAACCCGCAGATCACCGAGCCGATCAGGAAGACCACGATGGCGGCTTGGAAGATCGGCCGCCGGCCGAGGAGGTCGGAGATCTTGCCCCACAAAGGAGTGGCGGCAGTGGAGGTCAACAGGTACGCGGTGACGACCCAGGACAGCTTGTCCAGACCCCCGAGCTCTGAGGTGATCTTGGGCAGCGCGACGCCGACAATGCTCTGGTCGAGCGCCGCCAGGAACATCCCGGCCATCAGGCCGCCCATGACGACGAGAATCTGCTTGTGGCTCAGGAAGTCGCCATGGCCGGAGGCCGCCTGCGATGGGCCCGTGACCGTGGCGGTCGGTTCTGGCGGAAGGGCCCGCCGTGGTGCTGCTGTCATCGGTTGTGCTCCAAGGCTGCCCTGGTCTGGGCGATATCGCTGACGAATCGGGCCAACAGGGTGTCCAGAAGGTCGATCTCGCTTTCGTCCCAGTGCTTCAGCGTCTGGTTGAGCAGGTCGTGCCGCCGCGCGATGCTCTGTTCGAGAATCTCTCGGCCTTCTGCGGTGAGGCCGACTTTCTGCGCACGGCCGTCGGCTGGGTCTGAGGAGCGCTCGATCAGTCCCGCCTTGTGCAGATGCTGGACGTGCCGAGAGACGGTGGAGGTGTCCAGTCCCGCAAAAGCGGCGAGGTCGGTGACGCGCATCGCGCCGTGACAGTGGAGCCCCTTGAGCAGTGCGAAGGTGCCGGGATCCAACTGGTCGCCGTCGATTCGCTGACGCATCAGCCGTCCGATCGACATCAAAGATCCAAGGACTGACTCAGATGAGCCACGGACGACGCCGCGCGTCTCCGCTGTTGGTTGCATGGTGCAAGCATACGAGTGGTTGTATGAAGCACGCAAATATCCCGGTCGACTTGCCCCGCAGTCGTGACTGACCCTGTCTTTGCCCTGAACTAGTAAGCTGAACCTTCCTATCTGACAAGGTCTGCTTTATATTCGGCGCATGAGCACTTCACCCGACATGACCAGCATCCTTCAAGAGCTCGCAGCAGGCCGCATCGACGCCGCTGAAGCTGCACGCCGGATCGATGCCCTTAACGGGCCCGGCGCCGAACCAGTGGGCTCGCGGACGGACGCGCCAGAGCCGAAGTCCGATCTCAGCGACACCGTCAGCACTGACGGCGCAACGACAACGGGGTCGGCCGCCGACGCCGGCGACGACGGTGGTGCCGCTGATGCGTGGGCCGAAGCAACCGATCGCCCGCAGCGTGCCACGTACACGCGGGAATCATTCGTCACTGCGGAGCGCCCGAGCGGCCCCGACCGCCCGACATCCACCCCTCACAGCCCGCGGACCGGCGCCGACAGCCCTGCGGACGCGCCCCGTGGCTCGGCCAGGTCACGGTCGCGGGAAGCCGCAGGTGCCAAGCCAGCCCAGGAGTCCGGGAAGCCGGTGACGACGGCAGGCGTCGAGCGGATCTCCGTACGGGCGGTCGGGCGTCGGGTGCGGATCCTCGGAGAGCCCTCGATCGCCACCGTGCACGCCGACGGTCCGCATGTGCTGCGCCGCAACGGCTCGGTGCTGGAGATCTCCAGCGACGGTGAGATGGGGTCATCCCTCGACGGTTTCAGCATCTTGAAGGCCACTCGAAGCCTCGACGACATTCGCTCGCTCGGGCTCGGCAAGGAGCTGTTCCTGCGAGTCAACCCGAACATCGTGGTGGATGTCGAGGTGACTGCCGGCAGCCTGAACACCGAGAGAGTTCCCCATCTCGGAAAGGTACGGGTGACCGCGGGCGGCGCCAAGCTGCTCGACATCAGCCAGATCGAGGATGCGCTGATCCAGGCTGGCCAGGCAACCATCAAGGGCACCATCCGCACCGGTCGGTCGCGGGTTCGCGCCGAGTCGGGGTCCTTGTCGATCCAGCTGGGGGACGACTCGAACGTCACAGTGAAGGGTGAGTCGCAACTCGGAAAGATCAGCTGGTCGGGTGGACACACCGGTGCCGGCGATGAGGTGGTGATGGGGCAGGGCAGTGCTCGGCTCGACGTGGAGGTGGTGATGGGTCACGCCCAGGTCCGGATCGGGACCGACCATCGCCACGACGAGACGCACTCCAACGAGGCGGGCGGCGCCTGATGAGCGAACGCACCGCGCGCCCGTACGCCCGACGCCAGCACGACCACCGGCCGCCCGCGGACTGTCCGGTCTGTGGTGACCGGCTGTCCATCACCAGGCTGGGATGCGGCTCCTGCGGCACCGAGCTGGCGGGCATCTTCAGCCCCTGCGAGTTCTGCTCACTCGATGACAGGGAGCTGGAAATCCTCCGGGTCTTCTTGTCCTCGCGCGGAAACCTGCGTGAGGTGGAGAAGCACCTGGGTGTCTCCTACCCGACCACGCGGCTTCGGTTCACCGCGCTGCTCGAGAGGCTCGGCCTGGCGGGTGAACCGGAACCGTCGGTGCTGTCGCGGGACCAGGTGCTCTCGGAGGTGGCGGCGGGAGCGCTCACCCCGGCCGAGGCGCAGCGACTCCTGGAGTCCCTGTGACGCCAGGTGACATGACGCCGTATAGCGGCTATCGAAGAAAGGGGGCCGTCAGCCCTGGAACGGCTGCACGCCGACGATGGTGACGTTGATGGGCTTGCCGTTCGGCGCGACATAGCTGACGGCGTCGCCCTTCTTCTTACCGAGGATGGCGGCGCCAAGCGGGGACTGGGGGCTGTAGACGTTGGTCTCCTCGACGGCGTTATCGAGCCCGAGCAGCTCCCTGGAGCCGAGCAGGAAGGTGTCGGTGTCCGACTCGTCGCCGTCGAAGGCGATGGTGACCTGCGTACCGGGTGCTACCTCGTCGGCGTTGGTGGGCGCTTCGCCGACCTGAGCGCGCCGGAGCATGTCCGTCAGTTGGCGGATGCGGGCCTCCTGCTTGCCCTGCTCCTCGCGGGCCGCGTGGTAGCCGCCGTTCTCCTTCAGGTCGCCTTCGTCGCGGGCCGCCGCGATCTTTCCTGAGATGTCGGCGCGACCCGGCCCCGAGAGGTAGTCAAGCTCATGGCGGAGCTTGTCGAAGGCCTCTTGGGTTAACCAGATCGACTGAGCGGTGTCTTCGGACATCATGAAAGCGTAGCAAGTCAGCCCGCCCGGTCACAGCCTTTGACCGATGCAGACGTCGCACGTCGCAGAGTCGTCAAGGAGATCGTGACATCCACCAGCGGCTCGGCGGTAGCCTCTACGCGCACATTCTGCTCCGCCACCCGGTCGAAGTCCTTGGCCTGGGCGACCAGCAGGCAGGTCACGGGAAGTGACGGGTCGCGGCGGTCAACCGTCATGGTGATGTCAATGCGTGTGTCCGAGACCACCTCGAAGGCGGCCACCTGCCCCGCGACCACCGGGCGGGAATGAGCCGTTGCCGTCCAGATCAGCCAGGCCATCGCCACCAGGGCCGCGACCGTTCCCAGCGAGAGCTTCAGCCAACGCGGCACCCGCGATGTCGGGTAGCGGTGCCGGAGGCGTTCGGCTGAGTCGGTCACGCACCTATTGTGCTTGGTCGTGGGCAGCCGACTTCACCGCCGATCTTGGCTATCCGCTGTTGGACCAAGACGAGCGCCCGATCGTGGCACCATTGTTCCTCATGACCCACCCGCGTCCCCTCGAGCAGCCGGTCCGTGTGGACCAGGCGGGTGAGCGACTTCGGTTGCTCCACGTCCATGCGCACCCCGACGACGAGTCCAGCAAGGGTGCGGCTACCACGGCGCGCTACGTCGCCGAAGGTGTGCAGGTGATGGTGGCGACCTGCACCGGAGGCGAGCGCGGCTCGATTCTCAACCCGGCCATGGATCGGCCCGACGTGCTGGCGAATATCGCCGACATCCGCCGCCAGGAGATGGATCGTGCTCGCGAGATCCTGGGCATCGAACAGGTCTGGCTGGGATTCGTCGACTCCGGCCTGCCCGAGGGTGACCCGCTGCCCCCGCTGCCCGACGGCTGCTTCGCCACGGTTCCGATGGACGAGGCCGTCGCTCCCTTGGTACGGGTCATCCGGCAGTTCCGTCCACACGTCCTGACGACGTACGACGAGAACGGCGGGTACCCGCATCCGGACCACATCAAGTGCCACCAGATCAGCGTCGCGGCGTTCGACGCGGCCGCGGATCCGACCGCGTATCCGCAGCTGGGGGAGCCGTGGCAGGTGCAGAAGCTCTATTACCAGTTCACGTTCCACCGCGACCGGATCGCTGCTTTGGACCAGGCCATGCAGGAGCGGGGCCTGGAGTCGCCGTACCGGGACCGGCTGGCGGACTGGGAACCCGACCCGGCGCACCAGCAACGGCTGACGACCCGGGTTCCGACGGCTGACTTCTTCCATGTCCGGGATCAGGCTCTGCTCGCTCACGCCACCCAGGTCGATCCCGAAGGCTCCTGGTTCACCGTTCCGTTGGACGTCCACAAGCAGGCGTGGCCCACTGAGGATTTCGAGCTGGTCAAGAGCATGGTCGAAGTGAGCCTGCCCGAGGACGACCTTTTCGCCGGCATCGCGGTACCGGCCGAGCGATTCCGGACGACTCCCGAGCGGTCCCAGACGAGTAGAGTGCGAGTATGACGTTTCTCGAGATTGACCCAAATCTGGTCAAGCCGGGATGGACGCCACTTATCATCACCGTGGCGCTCGCCGGCGTCATGGTGTTGTTGTTCCTCAGCATGCGTCGTCAGTTCCGCAAGATCAATGTGCCGGACCGACGCCCGAGCGCGGACGACACTGACGCAGCTGATTTTGGCGTCGGGGATCCCGGCGCAGGCGACGCTGGCTTGGAATCGCGGCCGGCACGGCCGGCGCCGAGCATCCTGCCCGACTCTCACGCCCCGAGCCGCTCCCACCGCTTCGAACCCCACCGCTCCCAGGACTAGAGCCACCTCTAGGCTTGGCGATGCTTTGACCGGCGCCTGATGTTAGCGTTAACATTTCGGCGGCTGACCCGACGGCGCCCGATCCGTTGTGCGGCGTCCCCATCTAGGAAAGGTTGGAAGTCATGGGCATGACCGCCGACATCGTGGCCGTGGTCGACCAGATCCGTCGCGAGGTGGCCGACCTGCACGCCGAGCTGCCGCGCAACGAGCTGGTGGTCTGGACCGCCGGGAACGTCTCGGCCCGCGTACCCGGCTACGAGCTGCTGGTGATCAAGCCGTCCGGGGTCACCTACGACGAGCTCACCCCGGAGAGCATGGTCGTGACGGATTTGGATGGCGTGCTGGTCGAGGGAGACCATTCGCCGTCCTCGGACACCGCCGCCCATGCGTACGTCTACAAGCACATGCCTGACGTGAACGGGGTGGTGCACACCCACTCCACCTACGCGACGGCCTGGGCGTCGCGCCGGGAGCCGATCCCGTGCGTGCTGACCATGATGGCCGACGAGTTCGGCGGTGAGGTGCCCGTCGGGCCGTTCGCCCTGATCGGGGACGACTCGATCGGGCAGGGAATCGTCTCCACCCTGGCGAACCACCGTTCCAAGGCGGTGCTGATGGCCAACCACGGCGTCTTCACCATCGGATCGAGCGCCAAGGCCGCGGTCAAGGCGGCTGTGCTCTGCGAGGAGGTGGCACGTACCGTGCACATCGCCCGCCAGCTCGGCGAGCCCGTACCCATCCCGCAGACCGATATCGACTCGCTCTATGACCGCTACCAGAACGCCTACGGGCAGAGATAAGGATCTCGCAATGACAACGACGCCATACTGCTGGTTCCTCACCGGAAGCCAGGGCCTGTACGGCCCGGAGACTGTCGCCCAGGTGGTTGACCAGTCCCGCCAGATCGTGGACCAGCTGAACGCGTCCGACAATCTCGGCGTCGACGTCGTCTGGAAGCCCGTACTGACCGACTCCGAGTCGATTCACCGGCTGATTCTCGAAGCCAACAGCGACCCCAACTGCATCGGCGTCCTGGCCTGGATGCACACGTTCTCGCCGGCCAAGATGTGGATTGCCGGCCTGGACGCGCTGCGGACGCCGCTGCTGCACCTGCACACGCAGGCAAACGTTGCGCTGCCGTGGGGTGAGATCGACATGGACTTCATGAACTTGAACCAGGCCGCGCATGGCGATCGGGAGTTCGGCTACATCCAGACCCGCCTCGGCGTGCCTCGCAAGACTGTCGTCGGCCATGTGTCCGACCCAGGCGTCACCGCCCGTATCGGGGCCTGGCAGCGTGCGGCCGTCGGCCACGCCGCCGTCCGCTCGCTCAAGCTGGCCCGCTTCGGCGACAACATGCGGGACGTGGCCGTCACCGAGGGGGACAAGGTCGAGGCTCAGCTGCGCTTCGGTGTCTCGGTGAACACCTACGGCGTGAACGACCTGGTCGCCGTGGTGGACCAGGTCAGCGACGCCGAGATCGACGCTCTGGTGTCTGAGTACGCCGAGCTGTACGACATCGCTCCCGAGCTGGCCGTCGGCGGCGATCGGCATGACTCCCTGCGTTATGGCGCCCGGATCGAGGCCGGGCTGCGCACCTTTCTGACCGACGGCGGCTTCGGCGCCTTCACCACCAACTTCCAGGACCTCGGCGGGCTGCGTCAGCTGCCTGGACTGGCCGTCCAGCGGCTGATGGCGGACGGCTTCGGCTTCGGCGGCGAAGGTGACTGGAAGACCTCGGTGATGCTGCACACCCTCAAGGCGATGGCCAAGGGGCGTCCGGGCGGCACGTCCTTCATGGAGGACTACACGTACCACCTCGGCGAAGGCAGCCATAAGATCCTCGGTGCGCACATGCTGGAGGTCTGCCCGACCATCGCCAAGGGGCGGCCCACGCTGGAGATCCATCCGTTGGGCATCGGCGACCGTGAGGACCCGGTGCGGCTGGTCTTCGACTCCAACACCGGGCCAGCTGTGGTGCTGGGCATCTGCGACCTCGGCGAGCGGTTCCGGCTGGTGCTCAACGAGATCGACGTCGTCGACCCGGACGAGCCGCTGCCGAACCTGCCGGTGGCCCGGGCGGTCTGGGAGCCCCGCCCGTCCCTTTCCACCTCCGCCGAGTGCTGGCTGGCTGCCGGGGGTCCGCACCACACGGTGCTGTCCTCGGCCATCGGAACGGAGGAGGTCACCGACTTCGCCGAGATGGTCGGCACCGAGCTGCTGGTCATCGACGCCGACACCACCCCCCGCGGCTTCGCCAAGGAGATCCGCTGGAACCAGGTGTACCACCGCCTCGGTCTCGGATTCTGACCTGAACGTGGCCCGTGCGTGGCGGCCGGGCGCGACCGGCACGGGAACTGTCCCCGCATCTGGGTACGTTGGCGGAGTGAACCGGCTCTCCTCGTCCTCCAGCCCCTATCTGCTGCAGCATGCGGACAACCCGGTCGACTGGTGGCCGTGGTCGGAGGAGGCGTTCGCGGAGGCCCAACGTCGCAACGTGCCCGTCTTCTTGTCAATCGGGTACGCCGCCTGCCACTGGTGCCACGTGATGGCGCACGAGTCCTTCGAGGACCCCGCCACAGCCGAGGTGCTCAACTCGGCCTTCGTCGCGGTGAAGGTGGACCGGGAGGAACGCCCCGACATCGACGCGGTGTACATGCAGGCCACCCAGGCGCTCACCGGCCATGGCGGCTGGCCGATGTCGGTGTTCCTTACTCCGGATCGGCGACCCTTCTACGCCGGCACGTACTTCCCGCCGACGCCGCACCACGGCCTGCCCTCGTTCACCCAGGTGGTGCTCGCCATCGGCGAGGCCTGGACACAGCGCAACTCCGAGGTGCGAGGTAGCGCCGACACGATCGTCGAGCACCTGGGTGGGATGCAGCTGAAGATGGCGGCCGGCACTGTGTCGCACGATGACCTCGCCGAGGCGCGGGACGAGCTCAAGCGCACGTTCGACTCGGTCAGGGGCGGCTTCGGCGGTGCGCCGAAGTTTCCCCCGTCAATGGTCTGTGAGGGCCTGCTGCGGCTGGGTGACGCCGACTCGATGCGGATGGTCGGCCACACCTTGGAGGCGATGGCCCGCGGCGGCATCTACGACCAGCTGGCCGGTGGCTTCGCGCGGTACAGCGTCGACGCCGGTTGGGTGGTCCCGCACTTCGAGAAGATGCTCTACGACAACGCTCTGCTGCTGGGCGTCTACACCCACTGGTGGCGGCGGACCGGGGAGCCGATGGCGGCCCGGGTGGTCGGGCAGACGATCGACTGGCTGGTGGCGGAGATGCGTACGAAGGAGGGCGCGTTCGCGGCCAGTCTGGACGCAGACTCCCTGGATGAGACCGGGCACCTGCATGAGGGCGCCTTCTACGCCTGGAACCCCGAACAGCTGGCCGCGACGCTGGGTGAGGAAGACGGCGCCTGGGCCGCCCGTACGCTCCGGGTCACTGCGGAGGGAACCTTCGAGCACGGCCTGTCCACGCTGCAGCTGCCCGTCGATCCCGACCCGGAGCGTTGGACCGACGTCCGGAGCCGGCTAGCCCAGGCTCGCGCTCGGCGCTCCCGACCCGGCCGAGACGACAAGGTGGTCGCGGCCTGGAACGGTTGGCTGATCGACTCGCTCGTGCAGGCAGCCTTCGCCTTCGACCGCTCGGACTGGCTTGAGCTGGCAGCGGGGGCCGGGGCCGCGGTCTGGGACGCCCAGTGGACCGGACAGCGGCTGCGGCGGACGTCGCGCCAGGGCCGCGCGTCGGAGGCGCCCGGTGTGCTGGAGGACTACGGGGCGCTGACGCAGGCCTTCACCCGGCTGGCGGCCGCTACCGCCGACCCGATCTGGATCGACCGCGCCTACCTGCTCGCCGAGGTGCTGATGGACCAGTTCGACGACGGGAATGACGGCTTCTTCGACACCGCTGCCGATGCGGAGCAGCTGTTCACGCGTCCCCGGGACGCCACCGACAACGCCACCCCGTCCGGCCTGTCCGCGGCCGTCCACGGGCTGGCGCTGCTCGGTGAGTTCACCGGTAACCACCGCTACGCCCATCGCGCGGAATCGGCGGCCTCCAACGGGGCGGAGCTGGTACGCAAAGCGCCGCGGTTCGCCGGATGGCTGCTCGCCGACGCCGTCAGCCGAAGCCCGGGCCGCGAGCCGGTTCAGGTGGCGGTCGTCGGGCAGCCCGGGTCTGGCGAGCTGGCCGAGCTGGTTCGCACCGCCCACATCGAGGCGCCGGCCGGCTCCGTCATCGTGGCTGGAGCGCCGGACACCCCCGGTGTTCCGTTGCTGGCGGACCGGCCGTTGCGCGACGGCGTGGCGACCGCGTACGTGTGCCGCGGCTTCCTCTGCAGGCTGCCGGTGACCTCCACCGAGGACCTGCGCGCTGAGCTCGCGGCAGCCGCAGGTCAGCCCGCGCGGTAGGTCAGCATGGAGATCGCCGTGTAGTGCTGAACGAATGCGGCGATGGTCAGTGCGTGGAAGATCTCGTGGAATCCGAACCAGGTCGGCCAGGGGTTCGGCCGCTTCAGCGCGTACACGGTCGCGCCCAGGGTGTAGGCCAGCCCGCCGCCAATGAGCAGCAGGAGCACCGCTGTTCCGCCGACCTCCCAGAAGGTCTTCATCCAGCCGACGGCAGCCCAGCCCATGGCCAGGTACAGCAGGGTATAGAGCCAGCGAGGTGCGTTCAGCCAGAAGAGCCGGAACAGCAGTCCGGCCACCGCACCCCCCCAGACAACGCCCAGCATCAGCACCCGGTCGCCACCGTGAAGCAGCAGCAACCCGAATGGGGTGTAGGTGGCAGCGATGAAGACGAAGATGTTGGCGTGGTCCATCCGACGCAGCACGGCCTCACCGGTCGGTCCCCAGTAGCGGCGGTGGTAGAGACCGCTGGTGCCGAACAGCAGCAGGGATGCGGTCAGGAAGACCGCGCCACCGATCTTGCCCGTCGCCGTCGGCGCCAAGCTGACTAGCACGATGCCCGCCGCCATAGCCAGTGGCGTGATGGCGGCGTGGAACCAGCCGCGAAGCTTGGGCTTGACCTGGCGAGCCGCCTCGGCAAGCGGCTCGTGGTGCTGCGTGGGGTCGTCCTGGTCGAGCGGTGCCATGGTGCTGATTCTTCCCCCTTAGACCGGTTGCCACGAACGGCGAGAGACGTTAGTTGACCAACCGTAGGTTACGGCCCCGTAGGTAAAGCGTACTGGTTCGGGCCAACGCGGTGCATCGGCCGAGGGCGCCGCCCTTGGAGGGACTGCTGCCAACCACGCGCCGGTTGCCGGGATACGCTGCAACGCATGGTGCGTCGTGACCGGTTGCGGGACCTCCTGGACCGGCTGCATCCCTCGGGCCTGCTGTACGGCACGTATGAGCACCGGTTGATCGCCGAGCTCAACCGGGAACAGCTGCCGCGGCATGTCGCGGTGCTGGCCGACGGCAACCGGCGCTGGGCTCGGGCCAACGCCCCCGGGCAGCCGCTGGTGGCCGGATATCAGGCCGGCGCTGACAAGCTGAAGGAGTTCGTCGAGTGGTGCGACGAGCTCGGCATTCCGGTCGTCACCTTGTGGGTGCTCTCCACCGACAACTTCACTCGGAGCAGCGGCGAGGAGATCGTCCCGCTGCTGCGGGTGATCGAGAAGATGGTGACCGATCTTGCCCGGACCGGTCGCTGGCAGGTGAATCCGGTCGGCGCGTTGGATCTGCTGCCCGCCGAGTCTGCTGAGGTGCTGAAGGCTGCGCACCGCGACACCCTCAACGTTGATGGGATGGTCGTGAACGTCGCGGTCTCCTACGGCGGACGGCATGAGCTGCGAGACGCTGTCCGCTCACTGCTGATGGAGCATGCGGAGGCGGGCACCTCGATCGAGGAGCTGGCGCAGACGCTTGACATCGAGCACATCGCCGAACACCTCTACACCAAGGGCCAGCCGGATCCGGACCTGATCATCCGAACCTCGGGGGAGCAGCGGCTGTCGGGGTTCTTGATGTGGCAGTCAGCGCACAGCGAGTTCTACTTCTGCGAGGCGCTGTGGCCGGACTTTCGCAAGATCGACTTCATCCGCGCGCTGCGCTCGTACGGGCAGCGGGAGCGCCGGTTCGGCCGCTGACGCCAAGCGGGCGGGGCGCTGCTGAGACGCCGCGGCGCGTCGCACCAGCACCAACATCGTCGCGTCGTACCGTTGGCCTACGGACCGTGGGGAAGCGGTTCGCACGGGAGGCGATCGATGCGCCGTCTGTGGACGGACACCAGAGGTTGGCCCGCTCGGGTCAGCCACCCATCCCGGCCAGCCACCTAGCAAGTGGGGCCGGCGCGGATGGCGTACGGCCTCCAGAAGGACATTCCGTGTCTCCTGCAGCCAGCCGCCGTACGTACGTCATCGACACCTCTGTCTTGCTGAGCGACCCCCATGCCCTGCGACGGTTCGCCGAACACGACGTGGTGCTGCCCTTGGTGGTCATCACCGAGCTGGAGGCCAAACGTCATCACGCCGAGCTGGGCTACTTCGCGCGGTCGGCACTGCGCCTCCTGGACGACCTGCGGATCACCTTCGGTCGGCTGGACGATCCAGTGCCGGTCAACGACCAGGGCGGGACTGTCCATGTCGAGCTGAACCACACCGACCCCGCGGTGCTGCCCGCCGGATTCCGGCTGGGCGACAACGACTCTCGCATCCTGGCGGTCGCTCTGAACTTCGCAGCCGAGGGCCGTGCGGTCACGCTGGTCTCCAAGGACCTGCCGATGCGCGTCAAGGCCTCTGCGGTCGGTCTCCCGGCGGAGGAGTACCGGGCCGAACTGGCGGTCGAGTCTGGCTGGACCGGGATGGCCGAGGTGGACGCGACCCGCGCGGAGATCGACGCTCTCTACGAGCACGGTGTGCTGGAGCTCGAACAGGCGCGCGAGCTGCCCTGCCACACCGGCGTCGTGTTGATCGGCGACTCCGGCTCCGCACTGGCCCGGGTCACCGCCGACAAGCAGCTCAGGCTGATCAAGGCTGACAGGGACGCCTTCGGGATCCATGGCCGCTCCGCCGAACAGCGGGTCGCGCTGGACCTGCTGCTCGATGCCAGCATCGGCATCGTGTCGATGGGCGGTCGGGCCGGCACCGGGAAGTCGGCGCTGGCGCTGTGCGCCGGCCTGGAGGCCGTGCTCGAGCGCCGACAGCACTCCAAGGTGATCGTCTTCCGACCGTTGTACGCAGTCGGCGGGCAGGAGCTCGGATACCTGCCCGGGAGCGAAGGGGAGAAGATGGCGCCGTGGGCCCAGGCCGTCTTCGACACCCTGGGCGCGGTCACGTCTAAGGCGGTGATCGAGGAGGTGCTCGACCGAGACCTGCTGGAGGTGCTGCCGCTCACCCACATCCGCGGCCGTTCCCTGCACGATGCGTTCGTGATCGTGGACGAGGCACAGTCGCTGGAACGCAACGTGCTCTTGACGGTCCTCAGCCGGATCGGACAGGACTCCCGAGTTGTCCTCACCCATGACGTCGCTCAGCGGGACAACCTGCGGGTCGGCCGACACGACGGGGTGGTTGCGGTCGTGGAGAAGCTGAAGGGCCACCCGCTGTTTGCCCACGTGACCTTGCACCGTTCCGAACGGTCGCCGATCGCTGCCCTGGTCACCGAGATGCTCGAGGATGTGCCGCTGTAGGGGGCTGCAAACCAGTAGCTATGCTGGTCCGGCAAAGATTTCGTTTCGATAACGACGGTGTGGCAGGGTTGCCGGGTGCGCCGCCTACTCCAACACGCCATAGCCGCTGTCGGCATCGCCGCGCTCGCAACCGGAGTGGTGGCCAGCGGCCTGAGTGAGACGTCGGCCACCGAGGCCGCTTCGGGCGTGGCGGCTTCACCGACCGTCGTGGTATCCGGCGAGACCAGCGCGGCGGCCGCTGAGCGGGACCGGTTCGAGCGCGGTACGCGGAGCGTCACCCGCCCCGAGCTGAGCACCTTGCAGACCGCGCTGTCGAAGCGGTCGAAGGCCCTCGACTCCCAGACTCGGGCGAGCCAACTGCAGCACGCCGCCTTGCAGAAGCGGCTGGCGGCCGCGGCGGCTGCCCGGAAGAAGGCCGATGCTGAGCGTGCGCGGCGGATCCAGGCGCTCGGCTATCGACCGGGCACCACCAATCCACGCGACATCGCGCGGCAGATCATGGACAGCAAGTACGGCTGGGGCGCCAGCGAGTACCGCTGCTACGACAAGCTGATCATCTCCGAGAGCGGCTGGCAGGTCGACGCCACGAACCCCTCCTCTGGCGCGTACGGCATCCCGCAGTCCCTGCCGGGCAACAAGATGGCCTCCGCCGGCAGCGACTGGCGTACCAATCCCGCGACCCAGATCATCTGGGGCCTGCGCTACGTCAAGGAGCGCTACAACACCCCTTGCTCGGCGTGGAGCTTCAAGCAGGGCCACAACTGGTACTGATCCGGCCCTGCAGGCAGCCAGTTTCCGTGCCCCGGTGGCGTACCGAGTGGGCGTCGGGCCGCAGGGCGGGTGGGTGCTGAACGCGTACCGGGTGGGAGGGTGCCAGTTTCCACGTTCACATGGGAAGCCGACACTTCACCTACTTTGTTGGCACTTCCCACACGTTATAACGCGCGGGGAGTGACAACATCCCACGTGAACATGGGAAACCGACCACCGCCCGCCGGAACCCCGACGGTCAGGCGCTGACGCGAGGCGGCCGGGTCATGGCGAGGACGTCGAGGGCGGAGTCCAGTTGCTGCTCGGTCAGCTTGCCGTCTGAGACGAAGCCGGACTCGATCACCACCTCGCGGATCGTCTTGCCCTCCTTCAGGGCCTTCTTCGCGACGGCGGCGGCGTTCTCGTACCCGATGTAGCGGTTCAGTGGTGTGACGATGGACGGCGACGACTCCGCCAGGGTGCGGCAGTGGTCCACGTTGGCCACGATGCCCACCACGCAGCGGTCGGCGAGTAATCTGCTGACGTTGCTGATCAGCCGGATGGACTCCAGCACGTTGCGGGCCATCACCGGGAGCATCACATTGAGCTCGAAGTTGCCGGAGGCGCCGGCGAAGGCGACCGCGGCGTCGTTGCCGATCACCTGGGCGCAGACCATGGTCGTCGCCTCGCAGATCACCGGGTTGACCTTCCCCGGCATGATCGACGAGCCGGGCTGCAGGTCGGGCAGTGCGATCTCACCGAGGCCGGCGCGCGGCCCGGAGCCCATCCAGCGCAGGTCGTTGGCGATCTTGTTCAAGCTGACAGCCACGGTACGCAGCGCGCCCGATGCCTCCACCAGGCCGTCCCGGGCGCCTTGAGCCTCGAAGTGGTCCCGGGCCTCGGTCAGCGGCAGGCCGGTCTCCTCCACGATGGTGGAGATCACCGACGCCGCGAAACCCGCCGGGGTGTTGATGCCGGTGCCCACAGCTGTGCCGCCCAACGGCAGCTCCGCAACGCGGTGAATCACCGCCTCGACGCGCTCGATGCCGTACCGGATCTGCGCGGCGTACCCGCCGAACTCCTGGCCCAAGGTGACTGGGGTGGCGTCCATCAGGTGGGTCCGCCCGCTCTTGACCACCTCGGAGAACTCCGATGCCTTCGACTCGAAGGTCTCCGCCAGATGAGCGAGTGAGGGGATCAGCGACGTCAACAAACTCTGGGTGGCGGCGATATGGATGGCGCTGGGGAAGACGTCGTTGCTGGACTGGGAAGCGTTGACATGGTCATTGGGGTGCACGGGCTTGCCCAGAATCTTGCTGGCCAAAGTGGCCACGACCTCGTTGGTGTTCATGTTGCTCGAGGTGCCGGACCCGGTCTGGAAGACGTCGATCGGGAACTCGGCGTCGTGATCTCCGGAGGCGACGGCCCCGGCCGCCGCGGCGACCGCGTCGGCGACAGGCTCGGGCAGCACGCCGAGGCTGGCGTTGGTCTTCGCCGCTGCACGCTTGATCAGGCCGAGTGCTGAGATCAGCGCCGGATCGATCGGGATGCCTGAGATTGGGAAGTTCTCGACGGCGCGCTGCGTCTGTGCCTGGTAGAGGGCCCGCGTCGGAACCCGTACCTCACCCATGGTGTCGTGCTCGATCCGAAAGTCGTCGCTCATGTCGACCATTCTTGCGGAGCGCTGCGTGTGGGATGAACCGGGCGAGCCCAGCGTGTAGATGGCGTACTCCAGCTCGCGTGCGTCACGGCTGACCTGGATGCGGTGTTCGGCGGCGTTGGGTGAGAGCTCCCGACACAGCGCGTGGAGCTGCGCCGACGGCCCCTGGGACCAGATCGCCAGCGATCCGGCCGGTGTCAGCCTCCGGAATGCGGCGTCCAGCAGGCCACGCTGATACAAGCTGGCGTTGGACTGGTGGATCAAGAAGTCTGGGCCGTTGTCGACGTCCAGCACGATTGCGTCCCATGGCCCTAGCGCGGACCCCCGTCGGGCCTGTAGGACGGCCGCGATGTCGGCGACGTGCAGACGCACCCGCGGGTCGGTCGCGACTTTCGCCAACGTGGGGGTGAGGCCGGCACGCGCCCAGCTCACCAGGGCGTCCTCCAACTCGACTACGTCGACGTGCTCGACCTTGTGCCGCAGGAACTCCGCTGCTGTGTAGCCCAGGCCGAGACCACCGACCAGCACACGGCGGACTCGGGCAGCCGAGGTGAGCACGATCGAGGCGAGCAGGCGTTCGCTGGAGGTGTCGATGCTGTCCATGGCGAAGGTGCCGTTGACGATCAGCTCCTCCACTGTGCCGCGGCGTCGCAGCACCACCTCACCGGACACGCCGCCGGCCCGCGCAAGCTCCACCCGCTCGATCACACCTCATCTTGACCCCAACCGGGCGAGGGTCGCGAGATTCGGTTCAGATTTCGCCGGTCTGTGAAGATGGGAGCGTGGCGCGCACCAAGAGACAACCGACTGCCGGCGACATGATTCGCTCCCTCGCGGTGATCTTGGTGCCCATCCTGGTCATCACGGCCCTGATGACCAGAACTCCCGACGACCATCCAGTCAACGTGGTGGACTACGTGCCGGTGCTCGCTGAGGCCCGGCGTGAGGCGCCGTACCCTGTGCTGGCTCCGGCCAACCTGCCGGTCGAATGGCGGCCTACCCGGGTTTCGTGGACAAAGGCGGGAGACACGGGCCTCAATGAGGTCAGATCGATCCGAAACCAGTGGCAGCTGGGTTATCTCACTCCGAATGACATCTTCATCGGGCTCACCCAAGGAGATCTCGAGCCGAGGGAACTCATCAAAGACCAGACCAGGGTCGGCTTGCCGGACGGGGAGAGCCACGTGAACGAGGCGACCTGGCAGCGGCTGGTCAGCGCCGATGAGCGGACCCGGTCGCTGGTGTTGTCGACGCCGCAGGTCACCACCATCGTGTCCGGTGACACGAGCTATGAGGCGCTCGAGTCGTACGCCGTCACCCTGAAGCCCTGAGTCGCGCTCCGCCGCCCCGGCGGTTGGCCTCAATGTCTTGTGCAAAAGAATCCTGCCATTACACTGAGAGCGTGCCTCTAGGGAGCGTCAGCGTCATCTTGATCGAGCCGGTCGCTGTGTTCGAGTTCGGCGTGGCCGTTGAGGTGTTCGGAATAGACCGCACCGATGACGGCGTGCCTCCGATCGACTTCCATGTCTGCTCCACTAAGCCTGGCGTGGCCCTGTCCACCGAGACCTCGTCACCGTTCGGCATCGTCGCTCAGCACGGACTCGAAGCGATCAAAGGCAGCGACCTGGTGATCGTGTCCGCGACCCCCATCCGGAATGGCGAGGACTATCCGACCGAGGTGCTGGACGCGCTTCGGCAGGCCCATGCAGATGGCGCAACTCTGCTCAGCCTGTGCTCGGGATCCTTCGTGCTGGCGGCCGCGGGGCTGCTCGACGGTCGCAGTTGCACAACCCACTGGATGCACGTCGACGAGATGGCCGCGAGCTATCCGCAGGTGAACCTGGACGGACGAGCGCTGTACGTCGTCGACGGCAACATCATCACCAGCGCCGGTACGGCGGCTGGAATCGACGCGGCGCTGTTTCTGGTCCGTCGCGAACTAGGCGCCCGGATCGCGGCCAAGATCGCCCGACGCATGGTGGTGGCGCCTCAGCGCGACGGGGGTCAGCAGCAGTTCGTGGAGACCCCGATCCCCGAGTGCACGGCCGACAGCCTGGCGCCGCTGTTGACCTACACTCTGGAGAACCTTGCCGAGGAGCACTCGGCAAGCTCGCTGGCCAAGCAGGCGATGATGAGCGAGCGGACCTTCGCACGTCGGTTCAAGGCCGAGACGGGCACCACGGCACACCGCTGGTTGGTGCAGCAGCGGATCCTCGCCGCCCGCCAGCTTCTGGAAGACAGTGACCTCGGGGTGGAGCAGATCGCCGACCGGGTGGGTTTCAACTCAGCGGTCGTGCTGCGCGAGCACTTCCGGCGCGAGATCGGTCTCGCTCCGGCCGAGTACCGGCGTCGCTTCGTGCCACGTTCTGCCTAGCGGCCGGGTCCGCCAGTACGGGCCGCGTCAATTTTGGCCTTCGCGCCGTCGAGCCACTGCTGACAGATCTGCGCCAGCTTCTCTCCACGCTCCCACAGCGCCAAGGACTCATCGAGCGGGGCGCCCCCCGACTCAAGCTTTTGAACCACCTGGACCAGCTCATCGCGAGCTTGCTCGTACGTCAGCTCCGTAGGGTTGTCAGGGCCAGGCGTCGGGTTTGTCATGCGGTTGCTCCTAGATGTCCGGGTCGGGTCTCGCGCACGGCCAGGACGAGTTGGCCATCGACGAGGTGGGCCAGCAGGTCGTCGTCCTCGTCGACGTCGGCGATCGACGTGACGGCATGTCCCTCACCGTCCACGAGAATGGCGTAGCCGCGCTCCAACGTCGCCTTCGGCGACATCGCACGGACGCGTGCAAGCATGTGCTGGATGGCGGTGGACTCGTGGCTGATCCGACCCGTGACAGCGCGCAGGCCTCGGTGTCTCAAGCCGTCCAGCTGCTCGTACCGTACGGCGAAGCTTGCGGTGGGAACAGCCAGCACTGGCCGCGACCGGGTCGCGTCCAGGAAGCCCTGCTGGCGCTCGACCACGCCCAGCACCGCATGCCGCAGCCGGCGCACCGCCTGCGCTACATGCTCAGCCTCCTCCCTGACATCGGGCACCACCCGCTTGGCAGCGTCGGTGGGCGTGGAGGCGCGGACGTCGGCGACCAGGTCGAGGATCGGGTTGTCGGTCTCGTGCCCGATGGCGCTGACCACGGCCGTGGTGCAGGCGAAGACAGCCCGGACCAGTCCCTCGTCGGAGAACGGCAGCAGATCTTCCAACGAGCCGCCGCCGCGGGCGACCACGATGACGTCGACGTCAGCGGCGCCGTCGAGCTGCCGCACCGCGGCGACGATCTGCTCACAGGCCTGCGGACCCTGCATGGCGGCGTGCCGGGTCTCGATTCGGACCGCAGGCCAGCGGCGACGCATATTTTCGACCACATCACGTTCGGCAGCGCTGCCGGCGCTGGTGACGAGCCCCACCGCTTTGGGCAGGAACGGTAGCCGACGCTTCCGCGCCGGGTCGAACAGCCCCTCGGCCTGCAGCAGGCGCTTGGTCTGCTCCAGCCGGGCCAGCAGCTGCCCCTCACCGACCGGCTTGATGGCGTCGCAGTAGAACGAGAAGCGGCCCGAGGTCTCGAAGTAGGAGGGTTTGAGCCTGGCGACCACGGTTGCACCCTCGGTCAATGGGCCCGCGGCGTCCAGTGTGGTCGGTGCGATGGTCACGCTGGCCGATACGTTGGCGAGCTTGTCGCGCAAGGTCAGAAACACTGTTTTGGCGCCCGACCGGCGGCTGATCTCGATCAGCTGGCCCTCGACCCAGACCTGGCCGAGCCGCTCAACCCAGCCTTTGACCATCGACGTCACCACGCGCAGTGGTTGCGGCTTCTCCGGCGACGAGTCCAACGGCATGCGGGCAAGCGTACGGGCCGGCACCGACAACCGGTGCCCGCGACAGCCGTCCGCGCGAGCCGCTCGGCTGGGTTGACTCAGCGGCGCCACTTAGGATGAACCCATGACGAGTGCACCTCAGACCGACATCCAGCCAGCCCGGCGGGTCGTTGTCGCGGCGCCTCGCGGCTACTGCGCCGGCGTCGATCGGGCTGTGGTGACCGTCGAAAAGGCGCTCGATCAGTACGGCGCCCCGGTCTACGTCCGGAAACAGATCGTGCACAACCGGCACGTGGTGGAGACTCTGGAGGAGCGCGGGGCCATATTCGTCGAGGAGCTCGCCGAGGTACCGGAGGGCGCAACTGTGGTGTTCTCCGCTCACGGCGTTTCGCCGGCTGTTCACGCCGAGGCGCACGATCGTAGCCTGAAGACCATTGACGCAACTTGCCCGCTGGTGACGAAGGTTCACCATGAGGCTCGTCGGTTCGCCCGGAACGATCTGGACATCCTGCTGATCGGCCACGCCGGTCACGAGGAGGTCGAGGGGACAACCGGTGAGGCGCCGGAGAACATCATCTTGGTGCAGTCGCCGGCGGACGTCGCGGGCGTGGAGGTGCGTGACCCTTCCAGAGTCGCGTGGCTCAGCCAGACGACCCTGAGCGTAGATGAGACCCTGGAGACGGTGGACAAGCTTCGGGAGAAGTTCCCGCTGTTGATGAGCCCGCCGAGCGATGACATCTGTTACGCAACCCAGAACCGTCAGCTGGCCGTCAAGCAGATTGCAGCCAGCTCCGACCTCGTGATCGTGGTCGGCTCGGCCAACTCGTCCAACTCCGTGCGGCTGGTGGAGGTTGCGCTGGAAGCCGGCGCGAAGAGCTCATACCGGGTGGACAACGCGGGCGAGATCGATCCGGCCTGGCTGGAGGGCGCGAATACTGTCGGCGTTACGAGTGGCGCCTCAGTGCCGGACGAGCTGGTGCAGGGCGTCCTTGAGTTCCTGGAGGCCCGTGGGTACCCCAAGGCGCAGGAGGAGCGGCTCACCGAGGAGTCGCTTGTGTTCGCGCTGCCGCCGGAGCTTCGCAAAGATCTGCGCAGCAGCGCCCTGTCGGACTGACCGGCTCCGCTCAACGATCGCGAACCGCGGGTCGTCGTCACGACCGGAGCTGGTGGATCTGGCTGGGCGTCTCCGGGCTCGCCTCCTCGATCAGCTCCATCAGGTCTGGTTCACCGCGAAGGAGCTCGTCGGCCTCGGGAATGTCACTGGTCGATCGGGGCCGACGTCGGCCGCGCCCGACCAGCGGCTCCACCTTCACCGCATCGTCCACCAGTTCCGGCGCCTGGATCTGACGTACCGACTCCTCGACCGCGCTGAGCATCGTCAGCTCCTTCTCGCTCACCTTCAGGTCGCGGAACTTCCGGGCCCGAACAAGAACGGTGCCCTCCACCGTGGCGATCGTCTCGTTGTAGGCGTTCACCGACGTACGCAGGGCCCGGCCGAGCTTGTCGAACCGGTTGCCCATCAGTCCGAGCTTGTCGTGCAGATCCCGGCCGAGCTTGAACACCTCGGCGGCGCTTTCGGCCAGCGCAGCCTGCTTCCAGCCGTACGCCACCGCTCGGAGCATGCCGATGAGAGTCGTTGGGGTGGCCAGTACCACGTCGCGGGTGGCGGCGTACTCGTAGAGGTCCGGAACCTGGTCGAGGGCGGCGGAGAAGAACGTCTCGTTGGGCAGGAACAGCACCACGAACTCGGGCGTCTCGGCTGCCTTCCAGTACTGCTTGGACGACAGCTGATCGACATGGTTCTTCACGTTCTTGGCGTAGTTCGCCAAGTGCTGTGCGCGGAGCCGGTCGTCCTCGGACTCGGCGGCGTCCAAGAAGGCGCTCAACGGGACCTTCGAGTCGACGAAGATGTGCTTCCCCTCGGCGAGATTGACCCTCATGTCGGGCCGCACCGTCACGCCGTCGGCCTTGGTGGTCTGTTGCAGGTCGAAGTCGCAGCGCTCCACCATGCCGGAGATCTCGGCCACGCGCTTGAGTTGGGTCTCGCCCCACGAGCCGCGGATCTGCGGCTTGCGCAGAGCGCTCACCAGCGCGGTGGTCTCCCGGCGCAGGGTCTCACCCGTCTGCTGCACGGCACGAACCTGAGCGCGCAGATCGGTGGTCATCGCCACCCGCTCCTTCTCCACATCCGTCAGCCTGAGGTTGAAGCGGTCGAGGCTTTCTCTCACCGGAGCCATCAGCTGCTCGGTGGCTCGCAGTCGAGCGTCGGCGTTGGCGTCGGCGATCCTGCCCTGGCGCTCGATAGTCTCGGTGGACAGCACCTTGAACTGGTTCAGCATGGATTCCCGATCGGCCGCCAGCTCGCGCGCCCGGGCGGCCGTGGCATCACGCTCGGCCAAGGCGCCGGCCACCTCTGCTCCCAGCGCAGCTGCCTCAGCCTGGGCATGGGCGGCCTCCGCGCGGGCCTCCGCCAGATCGGCCCGGGACTGCGCTGTGTCGGTGCGCGCGTGGGAGACTTCCGCCCGAGCCTGCGACGCTTCGGCCCGGACCTGGGCCACCAGCGTGTGTGCCTGCGCCAGCTCGGACCGCGCCTGCGCCAGGTCGGCGTCAGCACGTGCCGTACGCACGTCTCGACGCGCACCGGCCAGAAGCCTGCCGAGCCCGACGCCGAGCAGCAGTCCGAGAACCAGTCCAACGCAGAGCGTCACGAGGAGTGAGTCCATGGCTAGATCCTCACCTGCGGCACTGACAGTTCCGCGCTGACACTCCGTGCCGACCGGTCCCCGACACTCGGTCGCTGAACGGTCAGGGACGCGTCGAGACTACTTCGAGCGTTCGCGCCGGGCTATCAGCAGCGCTACCAGCGCGGCCAGGGTACCGCCGGTTGCGACCGCCGCCCGGGGATAGGCCTTCAGCTGCTCCACCAGCGGTCGATCGTTGAGCTTCCGGCTCACCGTCTTGGCCGTCTGGCCGACCTGGCTGGTGACGTCCTTCGCCCGCGTGGCCGTGCTCGTCCCGACCGCTTGGAGTCTGGCCTTTGCCTTCGCTGTGACGTCGCTCATCTTGGCCTTGGCCTGCTTGGGAACGTTCAGCCGATCTTCGAGCGCCTCGATGTTGTCGCCGAGCCGCTCTCGGGTCTGGGCCAGCCGGGCCTCGATCTCCTCCTTCGAGGCGTCGCCGCCGGCCGCTGGCGTCGGACTAGTCATGTCTACCCCCGTCCTCCCTTTGGCGTCCTGCTCAGTTCCCTGGCCACTCGCCGGTCAGCCGCTCGAAGATGCGCGCACCCCCGCGGTCAATGACCGCCTTGACGCTCGCGAAGATCAGACCCTGGATGGCCGCCGCCAGCACCACTTTGCCCATCGAGTACTCAGACTGCAAAGCGTCCGGGGCGTCATCCTCCTTTGCCACCAGTCGCCACACCTGCTTGAACGCCGCGCTGGCGAGGGCACCAGCTGCCAGGCCAGCTCCCAGACCGATCGGCCGATAGGCCAGCTTCGCCAACTTGTTGCTCATCCGTTCCTCCACTCGTACTCAGCAGCACCACTCACCAGCCCACAGGGCCCGGGCGGGGCCTGGGATGGGCTTGAACGGTACGACAGTAGTGGACGCGCCCGCACCGATCGGTCGGGCCGTCGCCAGAAGTCGCGGGATAGTTTGGGCCCCATGACTGCAGCCGTCGATCACCTCCGGGATCTGACCGACTTCATATCCGCGTCGCCGTCCTCGTTTCACGCGGCCGCAGAGTGCGCCCGACGGCTCCGCGCAGCGGGTTTCAGCCAGCAGGACGAGACCCAGCCGTGGGATGCCGCAGACCGATCCCGCTTCCTGATCCGCGACGGCGCTCTGGTTGCGTGGCGGCTGCCGGCGGCGGTGACCGGCACCACCGCCTTTCGCGTCGTCGGGTCCCACACGGACTCACCCACCTTCACTCTGAAGCCCAACCCGGATGTCGGTCGACTGGGTTGGCAGCAGCTCGGAGTAGAGGTGTACGGGGAGCCCCTGCTCAACTCGTGGCTGGATCGAGAGCTTGGCCTCGCCGGGCGATTGATGCTCGTCGACGGTGATGAGGCGCTGGTACGAACCGACGCCATCATGCGGATCCCGCAGCTCGCGGTCCACCTGGACCGCACCGTCAACTCCGAAGGGCTCAAGCTTGATCGGCAGCTGCACACCGCGCCGATCTGGAGCGTCTCCCGGCCAGACCTTGGCATCCTGGACCACGTCGGCAGCCTGATCGGGCGCCCGGCCCGGGAGATCGTGGGTTACGACTTAGTCGCCTTCGACGCAGCATCGCCAGTCCTCTTCGGTCCCGACCAGGAGTTCTTCGCCTCGGGCCGCCTCGACAACCTCGCCGGCGTCCACGCCAGCCTGACCGCATTCCTGGAACCCAACGACAGCGAGCACACTGTCGTGCTCGCGGCGTTCGATCACGAGGAGATCGGCAGTTCCTCCAGGTCGGGGGCCTCGGGTCCGCTGCTGGCAGACGTACTGACCAGGATTCTGACGTCTCTCGGCGCCTCGGTGGACGAGCAGCATCGAGCGGTGGCCGGATCGTTCTGCCTCTCCACCGATGCCGGCCACGCTGTCCACCCCAACTACGGCTCGCGGCACGACCCGGCGAACCATCCGCTGCTCAATGGCGGACCGCTACTAAAGATCAACGCCAACCAGCGGTACGCCACCGACGCGCGAGGTGCGGCGCTCTGGCGGCGTGCTTGCCGTCGAGCCGGGGTGCCCACGCAGGAGTTCGTCTCCAACAACGCGGTGCCGTGCGGCTCCACCATCGGCCCGATCACCGCAAGTCGCATCGGCATCAGCACCGTCGACGTCGGCATCCCGCTGCTCTCCATGCATTCGGTCCGTGAGCTGGCCGGCGTCCGCGACCCCTTGTGGCTGGCCCAGGCCATCGAGGCGTTCCTTAACAGCTGAGCCGATCGAGGGACTCATCCAGAGCCGTCCGTGCCAACGCTCCGCTTCTCGCGCTTTGGGTCGATGCACAGCACTGCCCCTAGGCTTGTCCATCGTGGCTCTGAGCATCGGCATCGTCGGACTTCCCAACGCGGGCAAGTCAACCCTCTTCAACGCACTGACCCGCAATGACGTGCTGGCGGCGAACTACCCCTTCGCGACCATCGAGCCCGCCATCGGCGTCGTCGGCGTACCAGATCCACGTCTGCAGGTTCTAGCGGAGATCTTCTCCTCGCAACGGGTTCTGCCGGCGACGGTGAGCTTCGTGGACATCGCGGGGATCGTCAAGGGGGCCAGCAAGGGGGAGGGGATGGGCAACGCCTTCCTGTCGCACATTCGCGAGGCCGACGCCATCTGCCAGGTGACCAGGGCATTCATTGACGCCGACGTCACCCATGTCGATGGCAAGGTGAACCCGGCCAGTGACATCGAGACCATCAGTACCGAGCTGATCCTGGCCGACCTCCAGACCATCGAGCGGGCCCTCCCTCGGCTGGAGAAGGAAGCTCGGATGAACAAGGACAAGCAGCTGACCTTGGCGGCGGTACGGCAAGCACAAGACGTTCTCGACTCCGGCCGGGGAGTCTTCGCAGCCGGGCTCGACCGGGAGCCACTGCGGGACCTGTACCTGCTGACCGCCAAGCCGTTCATCTACGTCTTCAACTGCGACTCCGACGAACTCGCGGACGACGCCCTCAAGGCCGAGCTGCGGACCCTGGTGGCGCCTGCCGAAGCCATCTTCCTCGACGCCAAGATCGAATCCGAGCTGGTCGAGATGGTGCCAGACGAGGCGCGGGAGTTTCTTGCCGAGATGGATGTCAGCGAGCCCGGTCTTGACGTGCTTGCGCGGGTCGGCTTCGACACGCTGGGCCTGCAGACCTATTTGACCGCCGGACCGAAGGAAGCCCGGGCATGGACGATCGCGAAGGGAGCGACGGCTCCGGAGGCCGCCGGAGTCATCCACACCGACTTCCAGAAGGGCTTCATCAAAGCCGAGGTGGTCAGCTTCGACGATCTGGTGGCGGCTGGATCCATGCAGAACGCGAAGGCGAAAGGCAAGGTCAGGCTCGAGGGCAAGGACTACGTGATGGCGGACGGGGACGTGGTGGAGTTCCGCTTCAACGTGTGAATCGTCGCGTTTGCGCAGGTCAGAGGGGTGTGGTCCCTCCCAGTCCGCACAGAGTCCGCAAGAAATTGAGCCGGATCGACCCGATCGGGCTGTTTCGGACCAGGGTCTCGGGGTCGGTGCCCCGACTGGCTCGGCCTGCGAAGGCACCTTGACGTCCGGACCCCTGGTGCCACTTTCCGGCAGCACGACAGCGACGACTGGGCAGTTGAGCACACGATGCCAGCAGCGGCGCGCTACTGCTCACCAGACTCCAGTTGACCCTGCGAGGGAACCGCGACCCTGATCTCGCCGCTTGCCGACTGGTTGACGAATTGGAAGCCGACGCCAGCTCCGATCGCGGCGCGCATCACCGACTCAAGGGCCTTCGTGTTCTCGGCTCCCCAACTCTCGCCATCGACGGAATCGCCAAGGCTTGGCGGCGCCTCTGAAGGTGTCGGCTGGAAGACCTGCCCTGCCGCCTCGCGACGCGCGACGCCCTACGCCGCGAAGCGGTTGAGCGACCTGCTGTCCTGCACCGACCAGCCGGCGTCGGCGAGCTGGCGGTCGATGAGCACACGGGCGCGCGCCTCTGCGGCAAGGCGGCTGGCGTCGTCCCCGAGATTCATGATGCCTCCTAGATTATCCGTGTAGGCGCCGCGCAGACGTGGAACGACTACTCGCGGCAGTGTGCCCACCCGCTTAGAGTCCTTACCGGTGGATGCTGGTTCGTTGTCGCCGGACAGGCTGGAAGGTGTGATGGCGCTTCCCGAGACGGATCTGCACCGCATCCGCCTCTGGGCTCGTGAGCGCGTGGCTGAGCACCTGTGGGACCAAGTCAAGGTCGAGGCCGACGTCTCGGACCGCCACGTCGACATCGTCGAGGTGCGTCCGCCGTGGGACGGCGTCGGCGAGCACACCCGCTCCCCGATCGCGCGGCTGCGCTACCCCAAGGCGACGGGCCTGTGGGCGATCTACTGGCGCGACCGCAACCTGAAGTTCCGCGAGTACGAGCGCAAGCGTCCGACCGAGGACGTCCAGGCGCTCCTGGATCACATCGAGGCTAGCGGCGACCCGATCTTCTGGAGTTAGCGACCGGGTCGTTGACTGTCAATATGATGGAGGATAACCTCAGTTATATGAGAACTGAGGCGCCGCTCCTTGCTCCGATCTTCCGGTCGGACGGTCAGGCGCGCCTGCTCTCCACATTGTTGCTCACCGGCGAGGAACTGAGCATCACCGATCTGGCAAACCGGGCCGGCCTGGCCTACCCGACCGTGCACCGCGAGGTCGCGCGCCTGGTGGACGCCGGCATCCTGAGCGAGCGACAGGTGGGCCGCACCAGGCTGCTCCGGGGCAACGATGAGAGCCCGCTGGTACACCCCTTGCGCGAGATCCTCACGGTCGCGACCGGCCCGGTGGTGATCCTCGCCGAGGAGCTTGCCCGCATCGACGGAATCGCGGCAGCGTTCCTCTACGGCTCCTTCGCCGCACGGATGCTCGGGGATGCCGGTCCGGCACCGCACGACATCGACGTCATGGTGCTGGGTGAGCCCGACGTGGACGCGGTCTACGAGGCGTGCATCCGAGTCGAGGCCGCGGTGCACCGTCCCGTGAACCCGACGATCCTCACACCTGAGGAGTTCGCGGAGCCCTCCGGCTTCCTGGACAACGTGCGCAGCGGCCCAACGGTCGCCGTGATTGGAAAGCTGCCGTGGCGCTGAATCCGCTCACCCGCGTCCAGCAGGCGACGGTGCTCGCCCTGGTCGAGGCGCGGCGTCTCGATGTCGTGCCCCCAGACCTCGCGCGTGCGACCTCGTTCCTGCGCCGGGCCGAGGAGCGCCTAAACCAACTGCCGCTGCTCACCAGTGTCGTCGTCAAGTACGGCATCGCCTACGACGCCTGTCACGACACGGGCGAGGCGATGTTGGCGGCGTATGGCTTTCGGACGGCCAATGGGCCCGGCCAGCACGAGGCGCTCGGCCGCTACCTGCGCGCCATCTTCGACAAGCCGCCCGCGGACAGGGCGGCGCGAGAGTTCGACCGCCTGCGACGCGCTCGCAACCAAGACCGCTACGAGGCCAAGCCGGTGGGTGCCGCGGCGACCGAGAAGGCCGAGCAGGTCGCCCGGACGCTGTTCGACGCCGCCCTCGCCATAGGGCTCTCGCCCTGATTCAGCGGTCCGCAAAGAGGCCGCAAGAAGTCCAGCCGAGACCGACGGTCGCCGACGGCGCCCAACTGTCCCGCGAACGCGTTTCCGCAGGTCAGACTGCATTCCGGCTTCAACCGGCGATGACCAACAACAGTCGAACCCCCGCGTGATCGTTCCGCTTCAACGTGTGAATCGGCGAGGTGACCCTTTCGCGGCAGTACTCCGCATCAGTGGACAGTGCGGCTCGGGGCAAGACTTGGCGTCAGGATCGGATCGGCGTGGACCGGCGTGTCCGACAAGGCATTTCCAGCGCCCCACCGATCGGACCCACACCTGCGTCATCGGCATCTGGAAGGTCTCGACATCGTCGTGCGCGGACATCACCGCATCCGTCACCTCGGCTTGGAGAACGGCGGTGTCGCCAACGAGGACGACCTCAGCGTTGGTCAGGTCTTGGGAACGCCAAACGGTGTCGCCTTCAGTGTTTCGACGGATGTACTCGGACCGGTCGTAGGTCACACCCACGTGTGTGGTCCACCTGAACTGCTCGTGCAGGAGTTCTCTCAGTCGCTCGGCATCGCCCGCTGCGAGGGCCGACGCTCGGTCCTTCGCGGCCGCGATGACCTGCTGGGCATCATCCATGTGCGTCAGCCTGACAGGCGACCGCAAGGCACTGAACAAGAGTCACGCATTTGGTGGATCCACGGAGATAAGCCCAGCCGTTGCCGAGATGGACGCCCTCCCTCTGGCCCTGCTAAGAAGTGCGAGCGACCGGGGTGCTCAGCCGCGCCGACGCTCCTCCCGCTGCCGGACCAGTTCCTCGACAGCGCTCGGCAGGGTCGTCTCGAAGTCGATCAGCTTCGCCCAGTTCGGGGTCACGACGATCCGTACCATGCCGTCGTGATAGAGCGAACGTACCTCCGCCTCCCACTCGACCCGTTGCTCGGGGGTCATCTGGTAGGTGCTGGTGGCGTGGAGATACTCGTCCGGGATGCCATCGACGACGTCCAGCTCGGCGCGGCCGCGGATGAGCAAGATCTTGGGTGGGTGCACCTCGGTGTCGATCGTCAGGGCAACCGCCGGATTGTTGCGTAGCGCCGACAGCTTCGGCGCGTTTTTCGTAGTGCACATGACGATCTCCGAGCCGTTCCAGGTGAACCCGATCGGGACATTGCGGGGTGTGCCGTCCTTGGCGACGTATGCCAAACGGGTGAGGTCGCGGGCCAACAGCTCCTGGCTGATCGGTCGGTTCAAAACCTCGGTGATCTCGTTAGGTTGCACGGCTATTCCTCCCGTTGTCGTTCTCGGTCCATCCAAGCGGATCGTTCCGGTCGTTGCCAGGCCAGCCACGGCAGACCGTCCGCTGAGCTGCTCGGCTTAGGTAGCACGGACGTCAGGCATTGCTGCTCCACCTGGGCAGCCCGCGGCCTCCCGGCAAGTCCTGCCGTTCATTTGCGTGCTGAGTGGACTGATCGACTTGGCTAGAGTCCTGGTCGTACATGCTGGAAGTCATGACGAATCAGCCGAGACCATTCGAGGTCCATGAGTCCGGGGCGTTGTTTCATGGGACCAAAGCGGACCTCGCGGTGGGGGATCTGTTGGTCGCCGGGCGCCGTTCGAACTTCGGCACAGGTCGGACCGCCAACCACGTGTACGTCACGGCCACGCTGGATGCCGCGGTGTGGGGCGCTGAACTGGCGCTGGGCGAGGGCCGTGGCCGCATCTACATCGTGGAACCGATGGGCACTCTCGAGGACGATCCCAACGTGACGGACAAGAGGTTCCCGGGCAATCCGACCCGGTCCTACCGCACCCGCGAGCCCGTCAGGGTCGTCGGTGAGCTCGTCGACTGGGTGGGACACTCACCGGAGCAACTGCAGGCCATGCGAGACGGCCTCGCCGACCTGGAGCGCCAAGGCCTTGCGGTCATCTACGACTGACCGAGCCGGCACCGCATTCTGGTCCAGGCACGTAAGACCCACCGCAAAGTTCACCGCCGACCGGCTGGTTGGACGGCTACGTTGCCCGCGGCGTACAAGCTTTCCGGAGAAATCCTCGATAGCGGTGTCGGATCGGACCGGAGGCCTTCGTAGTAGGTGTGAGAGCGGGCCAAACGGGCCCACGAGACCTGAGGAGACAGAGATGACGCGGTACCTGATGTCGGTCTACGGGCCGGCTGAGTACAAAGAGTACGGCAACTACCCCTCCGAGGAGGCGATGAAGCAGGCGTTCGAAGACACTGGCGCCTTCAACGAGCGACTGCAGGAGGAGGGGTACTGGGTTTTCGCGGACGGTCTGGCGCCGGCCACGACCGCGACCGTCGTCGACGGACAGGGTGCCGAGCCGGTTGTCACCGACGGCCCCTACCTGGAATCCAAGGAGTACCTCGGCGGCTTCTGGATCATCGAGGCACCCGACCTCGACGTGGCGCTGAGACTGGCCGCCGAGGGATCGAAGGCATGCCGGGGCAAGGTCGAGGTGCGTCCCTTCGCGGACGCGTGACTCTGGTCGCCGACGCGATCACCCGGGTCCACCGCGAGGAGTGGGCCCGGGTGGTTGCCGCGCTGACGAGGCGCTTCGGCGACCTCGACATCGCCGAGGAGATGGCGGCGGAGGCGTTCGCAGTCGCCGCCGAGCGCTGGCCCGCCGACGGCGTACCCCCCAATCCCGCCGCCTGGATCACCACCACCGCCAACCGGCGCGCCATTGACCGGCTGCGCCGCGAGTCCCGTCGTGACGGCAAGCAGAAGGAGGCTCAGATGCTGTACGACAGCCCGCCTGAGCCGCCCGACAGTTTCGGCGACAGCGCGATCGACGACGACCGGCTCCGGCTGATCTTCACCTGCTGCCACCCGGCGTTGGCGATGGAGTCCCGGATCGCGCTCACGCTGCGCATGGTCGGCGGGCTGACGGTATCCGAGATCGCCCGCGCCTTCTTGGTGCCGGAGGCCACCCTCGGTCAGCGGATCACCCGGGCGAAGACCAAGATCAAGGCGGCAAGGATCTCGTATCGGGTCCCCGCCCTCGAGGACCTGCCGGCCCGCGTCTCCGGTGTCCTGGCGGTCCTCTTCTTGATCTTCAACGAGGGTTACCTCGCCTCGGATCCTCGGAAGGAGCCCATACGGAGCGACCTCACGGTCGAGGCGATCCGACTGACCCGGCTGTTGCAGGCCTTGCTGCCCTCGGACGGGGAGGTGGCCGGCCTGATGGCGCTGATGCTGCTCACCGAGGCCCGCCGGCCAGCGCGGATCTCGACGTCGGGTGAGCTGGTCACGCTCGACGAGCAGGACCGCGGCGCCTGGGATGCTGCGCTGATAGCGGAGGGGCAGGCCCTGGTACGAGAGCGGATCGCCGCCGTGTCCGCAGGTCAGGGACACGCTGGGCGCTACCAGATCCTGGCTGCCATCAACGCGGTGCACACCTCCGCCAGGGATGTACGCGACACCGACTGGTCCCAGGTCGTGGCGCTCTACGACCGGCTCGCCGGCGTCGACCCCTCACCGATCGTCGCGCTCAATCGGGCTGTGGCGCTCGCCGAGCTCGACGGGCCCGAGGTGGCGTTGGCAGAGGTCGACAGACTGGAGTTGAGCGGCTACCACGCCTACCACGCCACTCGCGCCGACCTGCTACGCCGACTGGGTCGCTCGCAGGATGCCCGCGCTGCGTACGAGAAGGCCATTGAGCTGGCCGGCAACACCGCCGAGGTTGCCTACCTCACTCGCCGGCGCAACCAGCTCGGACCCCATCGAGGCCACGCTCCCATGGAGACTGAGCGCTGAGTGCGCGGGTCGCTTCGGTCGCCGGCCGGGGGATCCGGCGTGGCGGTGAGCCATCGTCCTCCAGTTGACACTTGATTAAGGAAATGCTTGAGTAACACCATGTCAACTGCGATCGAGGACTCCCAACTCGACGTCCTATTCACGGCACTGAGCGACCGGACCAGGCGAGACATCGTGGCCCGGCTGAGCTCAGGTGACGCGACGGTCAAGGAACTGGCGGAGCCGTACGCCATGAGTTTGCAGGCCGTCTCGCAACACATTCGAGTGCTGGAGCGGTCCGGCCTGATCAGCCAGGGCCGGCACCGGCAGACCCGGCCGTGTCGGCTCGAGCCCGCGGCGCTCGAGGCTGCGCTCTCATGGATCGAGGAGAGCAGGCGCACGTGGTCAGATCGCATGGACCGGCTGGAGACCCATCTCGCCCGCTTACAGGAGCGTGATAACGCGTGAACGACGACGAATTCATCCACCGGCGGGTCTTGCAGGCACCGCGCGAACTCGTATGGCGATGCCTCACCGAGCCTGCCGAGCTCGCGGAGTTCTGGGGCCCGAGCGGCATGACCACGCCGATTGAGGGCATCGTCGTCCAGCTCCACCCCGGCGGCCGGTTCGAGACCCTGATGGTCGGCGACCTCGGCAGTTACCGGATGGTCGCCACGTTCACCGAGGTCGTCCCGCCCGAACGGCTCGCCTGGGTCGAGGTCGCCACCGGGATGCACACCACCGGCACCCTGAGCGACCTCGGCGACGGCACAACGGCCGTCGTCATCCACCAGCGGAACGTGCCCGAGGGGATGCGCACGCCCGAGGCTCGGACCGGCTTCCTCAGCTCTCTCGACAAGCTCGAGGAGCACCTCGCTCAACTCACGCAGGGAGACCGATCGTGATTGACCTCCAGTCGTGGGTGGCGCCGACGTGCCAGGGGCTCGCCGAGCTTCTGGCCACCTCGGCCGTGGAGGCTTGGGATGCCCCTTCGCTGTGCGAGAGGTGGCAGGTGCGGCATGTGATCGCGCACGTGACGATGCCGGCGCGGCTGACTCCCGAGCAGTTCGGGGCCGAGATGGCGGCAGCCGGCGGCGACTTCACGGTCCTGTCCGACACCATCGCCGGGCGGGACGCGTCGCTGCCCCCGGCCGACCTCCTGGATCAGCTTCGATCGCCGAAACTGCACGCGTGGCAGCCGCCGGGCGGCGGTTCAGCCGGGGCCCTGAGCCATGCCGTCATTCACTCCCTTGATGTCACGATTGCGCTCGACCGTCCAGCGGTCGCACCGACCGTGGCTGTGACCGCAATCTTGGACCAGCTCACCGCCGCAGACGGCGCCTGGTTCGGGATCGATCTGATCGGTGTCCGGCTGGAAGCCGTCGACACAGACTGGGGCTGGGGAAACGGCCAGCCCGTTCGCGCCGACAGCGGCTCTTTGGTGGCACTCCTAAGCGGTCGAGCACTGCCTGACGGCCGGACGCTGCCGCGCCAAGTGGGCCGGACCGGTCGATAGGTAGACGGCTGGGTTCCGAGCGCCGGCTGCTCGACCAACAGAGTGCCCCGACAGATCGAGCCGAAGCCCGGCTCAGTGCGTGGCTACCGGCGGGGGCGCGCTGCCGGTCGGTATGAATTGCGCGACTCCAATGCGTTCAGATCCCGCTCGGCGAAGCGCCGGTGCTCCCATTCCTCGTTGAGGACCACGAGCAGGCACTCGCGCACCGGGTAGCTGCGCGGTTCCGGCCACCCCGGCGCCTCGACCGGCTCGGTATGACCGGCCAGCGACTGCTCGGTGAGGCCGTCGACCACCCGCCGTACGGTGGCCATCCTGTCGCGGCGCAGTGCCAGCACCTGATCCAGTGACGGTCGCGCGGCGCGGTCTCGAGGCACCCCTACGGTGTCCGCCATCTCGTCCCATGGCAGGTCCAGGTCATCCCAGGGAGACGGGTCGCCGAGGATCGCCCGCCTGATCCACGCGTCTGTGGCGAACACGAGATGCCGCAACGTCTCAATGAACGACCACTCCCCGTCAACCGACTCGTGCAGCAGTTCGGAGTCGAGCCCCCGGGCTCACTCGACGGTGCCGCTCCAAAGCCGCTCGACGACGTCCCACGCTTCGCGGAAGCCGGCAGGGTCGGTGGGGCGCATCTTGACCCGCTCGGGGTCGCGCCTGTCCAGCTCGGCATTGATGAGCGACGCGACCTCGACACCGTTGATGGTGACGTTCCGAATCTCCCCGCTGATGTCAACGTCGAGAAGACCGACCCCGCGCATCACGACGTTCTTCATGTCGACGGAACGGAAGGTCGTGCCCTCCAGGTAGGACGAGCGAATCTCTGCCCGGCTCAGGTTCACCATCTCGAACCGGGCATCGGTCAGGTCCACCCGCCGGAACCGGGAGCCGGTCAGATCTGCCTCGAAGAAGTCAGCCACACGACGACCGTAGCGCCGGCTGCCGACAAGACGGTGACCCCGAGTGGCCGGATGATGATTCTCGATCAAGCCGCGGTATCGTCGCCCACCATGTCGGATACGCCATCCCCGGGCTTGCGCGTCGGACTGGGGTACGACATCCATCGGCTGTACGACGGGGAACCGCTCGTGCTGGGTGGGGTGACCGTGCCGTCGTCCAGGGGCTTTCGGACCCACTCCGACGGTGATGTGCTGTGCCATGCGCTGGTGGATGCGTTGGCCGGGGCAATCGCCGACGGTGACCTCGGCACTCACTTCCCCGAGGATGACCCCGCTGCGGAAGATGCGTTCAGCCTGGACTTCGTGGCGCAGTTCAGCCGGAGGCTGCGCGAGCGGGGCTACGCGGTCACATCGGTGGACAGCTTCGTGGTGATCGGGACGGTGCGGCTCCGGCCGTACCTGGAGGCCATGCGGACCAACCTCGCCGCGGCGCTTGAGGTGGACCGGGTCGCGGTCTCGGTGAAGGCGCGGTCCAACGACGGCATCGGAGCCGAGGGGGAAGGCGCCGCGGCGAGCGCTACGGCCGTCGTGCTGGTGGCGCGGGCGTCAGCTCAGGGCTGACCAGACAAACTCAGCCACTCGGTCGGCGGCGACGTTCGGGTCGTGTTGCCGGGTGCCGACCGGCACTCGCTCGGAGCCCACCACCGCCGACACCATCGGTGCGACCTCGGCAGGGTCTAGACCGGACCGCAGCTCGCCTGTCGCCACGCCTTCGGCGATGATCTCGGTGATCAGGCTGTGCAGCGGCTGAAAGCGGACCTGGAGGTCCACGTGCGCGCTGTGGCCCAGGTTGCTGCCCTCCAGCATGCCGCTGTCGGGGCCGCCCCCGGGCTCGGACAAGAACTGGTGCATCTGCTTGCGGATCAGCCAGTCAAGCTTGTCGCGCGCGGTCGGCAGCTGCTCCAGCTCGGCGCGGATCTGACCAACGAATTGCTCGACAGCCCGACCGATGTAGGCCATCAGCAGCGCTTCCTTGTCGTCGATGTAGTTATAGATGGTGTTGCGCGCCATGTCCGCGCGCTGAGCCACCTCGGCCAGCGTCAGGTCCGCGTAGCCCCGCTCGGCCAAGAGCTCGCCGAACGCGTCCAGCACCCGCGCCCACATCAACTCTCGGTGTGCGATGACGCTGGTGGCACGAATCCGAGGCATGTCGTCAGTGAATCACATCAGGGACTGACGCCCGCTGGTTCGCGACGCACCGTCTTGATGTTTGCGACGATCCGTCGTAACCTTTCGCCCATGTTCCTGGCCTTCCGCGAGATGCGCCGGGCACGTCTGCGGTTCGGGCTGCTGATAGGAACGGTCAGCCTGCTCGTCTTTCTCATCCTCGCCCAGCAGGCCCTGCAGAACAGCCTGATCACCTCGTTCATCGGCGCGCTCCAGCGGCAGACCGCGCCGGTTCTCGTCTACAGCACCGACGCACAGCGAGCGCCGCTGGGCAGCGTCATCCCACCTGACCTTTCGGCGCAGATCGAGGACGTGGCGGCGGTTGCCGAGTCGGGGCGACTGGGCGTGGGGTCCTTCACCGTGAGGTCGGATGCAGACGCAGGGGATGAAGTCGAGTCGACTGCAACCCTGTTCGGGTTCGATCGCCAGAACCTCGGCGGACCAAGCCCGCTCAGTGCGGGTGTCCTGCCCCGCACCAACGCCGAGGCAGTCGGCAGCGCGGCAGACTTCGCCGTCGGCCAGCAAGTACACGTGGTGCCAGCCGGCGGCGCACAGCCGGTCAGGCTGACGGTGGTCGGGCTGATCGAAGAGGCGCAGCTGCTGGTGACCCCGACGCTGTTCGTCGCCTACCCCGCGTACGAGGCGGCCGTGAAGGCGACCAACCCCGACGCGCGCCGAGTTCTACCCAGCCTGCTTGCGGTTCGGCCCGTCGCCGGTAGCAGTGACCTCGATCTGGTGAACGCGATCAACGCTCGCTCCGACCGTGCTGATGCACTGACGCGTACCCAAGCCGCCGAGGCATCGCCTGGGGTTGCCCAGGTACGGCAGTCCTTCCAGATCATCTTCGCCCTGTATGCCCTGGTGGTCCCCCTGGTGACAGGCCTGTTCTTCTTGATCATCACCTTCCAGAAGGTCGGGGCGCTGACGCTGCTCCGTGCTGTGGGCGCCCGCTCCGGTGTGCTGGTCCGCTCGCTGGTGATCCAGGTGATCGTCGTCGTCGGTGGTGGCATCCTCGTCGGCACAGGGTTGTACGCCGTGCTGACCAGCGTTGGGTTGGGCTCCCTCACGCTTACGTTCAGCTGGGCCGCGGTTGGCGGGTGGGCGGCGTTGCTGCTCGTTCTCGGTCTCCTGAGCGCCGTTGTCGCCGCCCGGCGGATGCTGGCCATCGACCCCATCGAAGCCACCACGGGTGCTCAACCGTGAGGCTCGCCTGGCGTGAGCTGCGGCGAAGACCCAGCCGATTCGCCGTGGCCACGGCGATCCTCTCGCTCATCGCGGTGCTGCTGATGTTCCTCGGAGGCCTCCTGGACGGGCTGATCGGCAATGCCACCGGCGCCTACCGGGCCCAGCACGCCGATCTCATCGTCTACTCGGCGAACGCTCAGGACTCGCTTGCGCGGTCCCGGATCGCCGCCGACACCCGGGACCGGGTGGAGCAGCGGCTGAAGTCGGCCGTCGTCGGTGGTCTTGGGGCCGTCAGCCTCGCCGGGCGGGTGGACGGCCGCGGTCCGCGAGACCTGCTCGCAGTCAACCTGTACGGGTACGAGCTGGCGCCGATCGGTCTGCCGACGGAGCCCCCCGGGCCGGGGAAGGGGTACGCAGACGAGTCGCTCCGCTCCGACGACGTCACTGTCGGCACCATCGTCAGGCTGGGGCCGGCGGAAACACCCGTGACGATTCTCGGGTTCGTCGACTCGCGAGAGAACTCCAGCGCGGCGGCGCTGTGGACATCGTTGGACACGTGGCGCGAGGCTCTCGGGGCCAATCTGCCGGGTCAGCGGGTCGGAAGCGACGTTGTCCAGGCGTTGGTGATCCGCTTCAGCCAGGACGGACCCGCGCCAACGGCAACCGACATCGACGGCGCCACGGGTCAGGCCGCCCGGACACTGACCCTGACCCAAGCGATCAACGCGATTCCCGGAGTGTCGGCGCAGCGGAGCACGTTCAACCAGATTCTCGGGGTCACCGTCTCCATCGCTGTCGTCGTCGTCGCCTTGTTCTTCGCGCTGCTGACCGTGGAACGTATGGGGCTCTACGGCGTGCTCAAGGCCGTCGGGGCCCGGTCGCGGACGCTGTTCGCTGGCCTCGTGCTGCAGTCGCTGGCCGTGACCGCGGTCGCCTCAACCGTCGCCGTGCTTGCCGCCCTGCTGTTCGCGTACCTGATCCCGGCGGGGTCGATCACGTTCTCGCTAGGACCGGCACGGCTGCTCGGCAGCGTGGCCGTCCTGCTGGTGGCCGCCGTCATCGGGTGTGCCTTCTCGTTTCGCAGAGTGCTGCGGGTCGATCCCGCCGCCGCCATCGGAGGAAGTCAATGAGCAGCGCGCTGGTCATGGAAGCGGTTCGCAAGACCTACCACATGGGCGACAGCGAGGTCGTTGCTCTGGCTGGCGCCAGCCTGGAGGTAGGTGCCGACGAGATCATCGCGCTGGTCGGTCCGTCGGGCTCTGGCAAGACCACGCTCTGCTCGATCGCGGGCGGCATCTTGTCGCCGACCAGCGGCTCGGTCCGGGTCGGTGGTCATGAAATCTCCGGCTACGGCGGGAAGCGTCTGACGGAGTTTCGGCGTACCTCCGTCGGGTTCGTCTTCCAGTCGGTCAACCTGGTGCCGTTCCTGACAGCCCGGGAGAACCTGCTGGTGGTGGCCGAACTGGGGCCTCGCATGGGCCGGCGCGACCGCCAGCGTGCGGCGTCGCGGGCTGACCAGCTGCTGGCCGAGCTCCAGCTGAGCGAACGGGCCGACAACCTCCCCAGCCAGCTGTCCGGCGGGCAGCGGCAACGGGTGGCCATCGGTCGTGCGCTGATGAACGACCCGCAGCTGGTGCTGTTCGACGAGCCGACCTCCGCGCTCGACAGCAGGCTCGGTGACCAGGTGGTCCGGCTCATCCGAGACGAGATGAAGTCGCGGGGGACTGCCGCGGTGATCGTCACCCACGACGACCGGATCACCCACTACGCCGATCGCACCGTGCAGATCAGCGACGGCGCCGTCGTCGAAGTCCCAGACGCCTCAGCGCTGATCGGCGTCAACGCCGGTTCCAATGGCAACGGGGCCGCCGCCTACCGACCGCGACGCGCGTTGATCTGAGGCGCGGGCGGCTACGCTCGCAGGCCAGTTCCAGGAAGTAGTGTCTGACCGGACAAGTACGGTCGCATCATGTCGCAAACCGACCGAATCAGCCTGCTTCGCGGCGAAGCCGTGCAGCGCGCTCAGCTGCTCCGGGTCCGCGGGATGCGGGTCGAGCTGGACCTGACAGCAGCCGGCGACACCTTCACCTCACGGACCACCCTCGACTTCGACGGCGGTGCCCAGAGCGGAGACACCTTCGTCGATGTGGCCGGCGTCGACCTGCTGGAGGCGACGCTCGATTCGGCCCCGTTGGACCACCGCGAATGGAAATCCGGCCGGCTGCCGCTGAGCGCTACCGCCGGCAGCCACACTCTCGTTGTCGAGGCGAGGATGAGCTACGCCAGCGACGGAGAGGGGCTGCATCGGCACGTCGACCCAGCCGACCAGCAGACCTACCTCTATGCCATGAGCTTCCTCGACGCCGCGCCCCGATGGTTCGCCTGCTTCGACCAGCCCGACCTGAAGTCGCCGTACCAGATCGAGGTGCGGGCGCCCGAGCACTGGACGGTGCTGGGAAACGGGCCGAGCGTCCTGATGCGGCCAGGGCTGTGGCGGATCGGATCTGACCGTCCGCTGTCCACGTACCAGGTGACTCTGGTCGCCGGTCCGTACGTCTCGGTGCTCGACTCCCATGACGGCATCCCCTTGGGGATCCACGCCCGCGCGTCCCTGGCGGACCACCTGCACGCGGAGGCGCCGGACATCCTGGAGGTGACGAAGGCCTCTTTCGACTACTACCACGGGGTCTTCGGTGTCCGCTACCCGTTCGGTCAGTACCACCAGGCGTTCGTCCCCGACTTCAACGCCGGCGCCATGGAGAATCCGGGCTGTGTGACCTTCCGAGACCGGCTCATCTTCCGTGCCCGCGCCACCGCTGCTGAGCGGGCCACCCGGGCGGGCACCATCGCGCACGAGATGGCCCACATGTGGTTCGGCAATCTCGTCACCTTGCGGTGGTGGGACGACCTGTGGCTCAACGAGTCGTTCGCTGAGTACCTGGCACACCGTTGCGGCGAGGTGACCCGATATCCGCTGTGGACCGAGTTCGGGATCGTCCGCAAAGACTGGGGAGCGGTGGCCGATCAGTCACCGTCAACCCATCCGGTGGCGCGCAACGGGTCGGCTGACGCCCAGGCCGCCCTCGCCGACGTCGACGGCATCTCCTACGCCAAGGGAGCGGCGGTGCTCAAGCAGCTGGTGTCCTCCCTCGGGGAACCGGTGTTCTGGGCAGGGCTCCGCGACTACTTCGACCGCCACGCGTTCGCCAACGCCGAGATGGCTGACCTCATGGCGGCGTGGAAGCGGGCGGGCGCCGTCGGACTCGACGACTGGGCCAAGCAGTGGCTGCACACCGAAGGAATGGATCGCATCGAGGTGCGCGGCTCACGAGGGCAGGTCCAGGTCGTCCGAACGGCGCCGCCCGGTTCTCCGGCCGAGCGAACCCATGCCATCGCGGTCGCCGGCTACGACACCCTGGGCGCGGCGGTCTTCTCCATCCCGGTGAAGATTGGCGCCAAACCGGTCACCGTACCGGCACCGACCGCGGCCGCGGTGGTGCTCCCGGACGCAACCGACGACACCTGGGCGAGCATCCGGCCGGGCGACTGGGACGCCGCCCTGCGGCTGCTGCCTGTGCTGCGGGACCCCGCGCCTCGGGTCGTTCTGCTCAACGCGGTCAGAGATGCGGTCCGCAACGCCGAGCTCGACCCGGCGGACGCGCTGGCAGCGATCTGCGCGGCGGCCGAGACCGAGACCTCGGAGGTGGTGCTGCACTCGATCCTGACGTTCGCCGCTGACCAGCTCTGCGGCGCGTACGCCTCACCGCTCCTGCGCTCGCCACGTACCCGAGCCGTCAACGCCAGCGCGGGCGCCGTCGTTGCCGCCTCCGAACCCGGGTCCGACCGGCAGCTGGCCGCCTTCCGGATCGCCGTCCACAGCAGTGACGACCCGCCGCGGCTGTCCAGATGGCTGGCGGGCGAGCTGCCGGACCGGATAATCCTGGACGCCGAGCTCCGCTGGGCTGTCGTGGACCGGCTGTCGATGCTGACCTGCGATCCAGATCTGATCGAGGAGACACTGCGCCAGGATCCAACTGCGTCGGCGCAGATTCACGCTGCCCACGCCCGCGCCGGACTGCCCGACCTGGCCGCGAAGGAGACGGCCTGGCGGGTGCTGATGCAGCCATCCTCGGCCAGCGCCTACATCGTGTACGCAACCGCCTCAAGCTTCTTCACGCCGACCCAGACCGAACTCACCGCCCCCTTTGTCGCGGCGTACTTCGATGAGATCGCAGACACCGCCCGGTTTCGGACGGGTTGGGCGCTGGGCCGCGCGGCGCTGCTGGCCTATCCTGCATCGGCCAGCACTCCTGCGACTTTGAGGCTGGCCGAAGGTGCGCTCGCGCGTCCGGATCTGCCGGGTCCGATTCGGCGATCACTGGTCGATGGCACCGACCGGCTACGCCGGGCAGTCGCTGCCATCACCCGCTTCGAACGGCCGCGCTCCCCCTCAAATGAGGGGGCGTAAATGAGCAGTTCCTCATCTGTGGCTCATCTAGGGTTCACTCCGGGAAAAGAAAATATGCCCACCCGGTGGGGAACGCCGACCCGACCACGAGAACCCTGGAGGGGTCGATGCATGCGAGCGAGCAGGCGCCACGTCGAGTAGCTTTCTACTCTCACGACACCGTCGGCTTGGGGCACACGCGACGCAATCTCGCACTCGCGGCGGCTCTGGTGAATGCCTCACCGGAGCTCGACGTACTGATCATCACCGGGAATCCGGAGGCGACCACGCTGGGTCTGCCGCCCAACACCGACGTGGTGACCCTGCCGACGATCACCAAGGACCACACCGGTCGTTACCAGAGCCGGGTGATGAACAGTCCGTTGTCGGTGGTTATCGAGATGCGCCGCCGGGTGATCGAGGCGGCGCTGACGGCTTTCGCTCCCGACCTGCTCGTCGTCGACAAGGTCGCACTGGGGGTCGATGGAGAGCTGGTGCCGGCGCTGAAGACTCTGCGCCACGTTGGGGCCACCCGTACTGTGCTCGGGCTCCGGGAGATCCTGGACGACCCGGTGTCCACGGTCCGCGAATGGGAGTCGCTCGGCACCACCGCCGCCATCCAGCGCTACTACGACCAGGTCTGGGTCTACGGCGATCCGACGGTCTACGACCCGGTGGTCGAGTACGGCCTGCCAACCGCCGTCGCCGCGAAGATCAACTACACCGGTTACCTCGGCCATGGCAGGTTCGCGCCGGTTCTTGACCATTCCGCCCGCACGCCCCGGCCCTCGAAGCCGTACGTGCTCTGCCTGATGGGCGGTGGTCAGGACGGATACCAGCTCGCCGACACATTCGCTCGGACTCCGATGCCGGCCGGCCATTCGGGGCTGCTCTTGACCGGCCCCTACATGAGCCGTGACTGCCGACGACAGCTGAAGCGCGCCGCCGCGGGAAACCGCGACCTGACCATCCACGAGTTCGTCCCGGACTCCGTCGACCTGCTCCTCGGCGCCGCCGCCGTCGTGTCCATGGCCGGATACAACAGCGCCTGCGAGATCCTGGCCAGTCCCACTCCGGCGCTGTTGGTGCCGCGCACCCACCCGCGGACGGAGCAAGAGATCCGCGCACGGCGACTCTCCGACCACGGATTCGCCGAGATGATCGACATCGACGACCTGAGCACCGGCTGGCTCGCTCGCTGGCTGTCGTCGGTGGTTCGCTCCTGTGACCAGGGAGCTGCTCGGGCCACGGCGACCATCGACCTGAGCGGGCTCCAGACCGTACCCCGTCTCGCGGCGGCGCTCGTGGGAAGTTTCCACCATGCGGCCTGACGGCAGAGTCGGCTACGTCCTCAAGATGTACCCGAGGTTCTCCGAAACCTTCATCCTCACCGAGTTGTTGCAACTGCAGAGTCTCGGGGTCGACGTGGAGATCTTCTCGTTGCGGCCGCCCACCGACGGACGCTTCCACGCCAGCGTGTCGGAGCTGCGCGCGCCGGTGAGCTACCCTCGGTACGCAGGCATGCGGGCGGCCGACGCCTGGGACACGCTCCGGCAGGCAACAGCTGACCTCGGCGACCTTGGGCCTCACCTGCCAGAGCTGCTCGAGGTAGACGTCCGCGATGCGGTCCAGGCGGTCGAGGTTGCTCGGGCCTGCCGCCAGCGCAGCATCACCCACCTGCATGCCCACTTCGCCTCGGTAGCCGCGACGGTGGCGCGCCTTGCGGCCCGCATCGCGGGCATCACGTACACGGTGACAGCGCACGCAAAGGACATCTACCACGAGGCAGTCGATCCGGAGCAGCTCCGTCGGACCGTGCGAGAAGCCGCCGCCGTCATCACCGTGAGCGACTTCAACCTGCGCTACCTTCGACAGCTGTTGGGAGCAGACGCCGAAGGCGTCCGCCGAATCTACAACGGCATCGATGTCAGCACCTTCCGCTTCCGAGATCCGACCGAGCGGCCCCCGGTGATCGCCGCCGTCGGCCGGCTGGTGCCCAAGAAGGGCTTCGACGACCTGATCGCCGCCGCAGCCCTGTTGCGAGACGCTGGCCGCAGGTTCCGGATCGACCTCGTGGGCGCCGGAGAGCTGCAACACCAACTGGCCGAGCAGATCCGGACACTCGAGCTGAACAGCCAGGTACGGATGCTCGGCGGACTGCCGCAGCGAGACGTGGCTCAGGTGGTCGGTGAGGCCGCCGCGTTCGCGGCCCCGTGTGTGGTTGGCGCCGACGGCAACCGGGACGGGCTGCCGACAGTGCTGCTGGAGGCAATGGCGCTTGGCACCCCCTGCGTGGCCACCCCGGTGACGGGCATCCCGGAGGTGGTTGTCGACGAGGTCACCGGGCTGCTGGTGCCCGAGCGGGACCCCGTCGCCCTCGCGGAGGCACTTGACCGGCTGCTGGATGACGCCTCCTTGCGGGCATCGTTGGCGAAGGCTGCCCGGGACCTGGTCGTCGCCGAGTTCGACACCGTGCGACAGGCGAGACTGGTGGCATCCACGTTTCCCGGCATCGGACCCGTTGGCGGCGCGGGCGGGAAGGAGTAGCCGTGCGGATCTGCTATGTCTGCGCTGACCCGGGCATCCCGGTGTTCGGCAGCAAGGGTGCCTCCATCCACGTCCAGGCGGTGCTGACCGAGCTGCTCAACCGCGGCCATGAGGTTTCCCTGCTCACTCCGCGTCCAGACGGTGAGTCCACTGCGGTCGCGGTGCACCAGCTTCCCCCCGTACGCGGCTCCGAAACGGCTGAGCGGGAGCGGTCCGCGCAGCACAGCGACGCCGCGATAGCCGCCCAGCTCGATCGCCTCGATCCGCACCTGGTCTACGAGCGCTACTCCCTCTGGGGTGCGACGGCCACCAGCTGGGCGGTGGAACGCGGCGTCGCCAGCATCCTCGAGGTCAACGCCCCACTGGTCGAGGAGCAGGCAGCGTACCGCCAGCTCGTCGACAGAGCCGGCGCGGAGCGCGTGGCGCGGCAGGCAATCTCGGTGGCCGGGGCGGTGGTCTGCGTGAGCGATCCCGTGGCCGACTGGGCACGGAGCCGGGCGGCGCACCCAGGCCGAGTGCACACGCTGCCCAACGGTGTGGACACGGACCGGATCGTGCCCGCGGCCCGCCCGGTCGCGCCGGCCGACGCACCCGAGTTCACCGTCGGCTTCGTCGGCACGTTGAAGGCGTGGCACGGACTCGAGGTGCTGGTCGCGGCGATGGCTGAGCTCATCCGCACCGACCCGTCGTGGCGACTGCTGATCGTCGGTGACGGCCCGCTGCGGGCCGTCGTCGAACGGCTGGCGGCGGACTTGGGGATCGACCATCGAGTTTCGCTGACCGGTGCCGTACCCGCCGGCGGCGTGGTCGCCCACCTGCACCGGATGGACCTGGCTACGGCACCGTACCCGCAGCAGGAGTGCTACTTCTCCCCGCTGAAGGTGTACGAGTACCTCGCCGCCGGGCTGCCTGTTGTCGCCAGCGCCGTCGGGCAGCTTCCGGACGCGCTTGAGCACGGTCGGCTCGGCGTACTGGTGCCTGCGGGTGACGCAGCCGCGCTGGCCGCCGCACTGCAGGCTCTACGGCTGGACCAAGCGACCCGAAGCCGGCTCCGGGAGCAGTCCCGGCAGACGGCGCTGGAGCGGTACACCTGGAGATCCGTCGTCGACCGCGCGCTCGCCCTCACCGAGCCGGTGGGGATCCGATGAGCAGTAAGCCCTCCACCCTGGTGGGTGCCTGGCCCGGTCTCAAGCGGACCGTCAGCCGGTTCTCCGACCACATTCGCGAGCAGCGCCGGCTGTTTGTTCTGGGGTCGATCGCCCTGCTTCTGGAGGTGGTCCTTCGGCTGGTCGAGCCCTGGCCACTGGCATACGTGATCGATGCCATCGTGGGGAAGTCCGGGGCCGACCTGACGACCCGCGCGGCCGCGGTCGGCAGCCTGCAGACGCTGCTTATCCTCTGTTCGGTGGCTCTGGTGACGTCGGTAGCGCTTCGAGCCGCAGCCTCCTACGCGATGACCGTCTGCTTCGCGCTCGCCGGCAACCGGGTCCTCACCCGCGTCCGGGCCGAGCTCTACGCGCACCTGAACGCGCTGTCGATGAGCTTTCACGACCGCCGCCGGACCGGCGACCTGGTCACCCGGGTGACCGGTGATGTCGGGCGGCTGCAGGAGGCGACCGTCACGGCCCTGATACCGCTGGTCGGCAACGCCGTCACCGTCGTTGGGATGTTCGTCGTCATTGCCGTGCTCGACTGGCAGCTCGCGCTTGTGGTGCTGGTGGTGTTTCCCCTGTTCGGGCTGGTCAGCCGCAGACTCACTCGCAAGATCGTCGGCGTCTCCCGCGGGCAGCGAACCGCCGAAGGGGCGCTCGCCTCGCTGGCGACCGAGTCGTTGAGCTCGATGACTGTCGTCCAGAGCTACTCGCTGGAGAGCCGACTGCAGCAGCGCTTCGGTGGCAGCAACCAGCGCAGCCTGAAGGATGGCGTCCGGGCGAAGAAGCTGTCGGCTGGACTGGAACGCAAGACGGATGTCCTGGTGGGGCTGGCGACCGGGCTGGTGCTGTTCGTCGGGGCCAACCGGGTGGTGACCGGAGATCTGACACCCGGCGAGCTGACCGTGTTCTTGACCTACCTGAAAACCGCGTTCCGGCCGTTGCGTGACATCGCCAAGTACACCGGCAGGATCGCCAAGGCGGCCGCCTCGGGCGAGCGGATCGTCGACGTGATGGACGAGAAGATCGAGCTGACGGACGCCAGCTGGGCCCGGCCCGCGAAGCGCTTCCGCGGCTACGTGCACTTCGACAATGTCACCTTGTCCTACCGGCCGGGCCACCCGGTGCTGCGCGACCTTGACCTCTCAGTTGCAGCCGGCCAGCGGATCGCTGTCGTGGGTCCGTCCGGCGCCGGGAAGTCTTCGCTGGTCGCGCTGCTCTCCCGGCTGCGTGACCCCGACTCGGGCCGGGTGCTGGTCGACGGACACGACATTCGCGATCTCACGCTGGCCTCGGTGCGTCGCCAGGTGTCGATCGTGCTCCAGGAAAGCGTGCTGTTCGCAGCGTCGATCCGCGACAACATCGCGCTCGGGTCGACCGAGGAGGTCACCGACGACCAGATCGTCGCCGCCGCCCGGTTGGCCGGCGCCCACGACTTCATCCTGGCGCTGCCCGAGGGATATGACACCGTCGTCGGCGAGCGCGGCTCGACGTTGTCCGGTGGCCAGCGGCAACGGATCGCGATCGCCCGTGCAGCCATCCGGGACGCGCCGATCGTGATTTTGGACGAGGCCATGACCGGCCTCGATCAAGAAACCGAGACCGAGGTGCTGGCCGCGCTCGACCGACTGACCGCCGGCAAGACCACCTTCGTCATCAGCCACGACCTGGAGGCTGCCCGAAACGCCGACCGGGTGGTCTGGGTGGAATCCGGACAGGTGAAGCGGTGCGGCAAGCCCGAGGAGGTGCTTGGTATCGCACCTATCGGACGCGAGACCGCGTCGGTATGACCGTCTCCCTCCGACGGCCGGGGACTCTCGACCTCTCCGGGCAGTCGGATGCTGGGCTGCCGAGCTATGACCTGCTGCAGGACGAGCCACAACTCAGACAGTGGCTGGCTGAGCGCGGAGAGGTACTACAGCTGCGCCGGTATCAGCGGTACAAGCCCGCTACCAGCCTGGTGATGGCGGTAGAACTGGGGTCCGGCCCTGCTTTCCTGTACGGCGTTTCCCCGGTCGCCGCCCCCAAGCTGGAGAAGCTGGTCGCCAAGGCTCCGGTCGGCTCGGTGCTCGCCGTCGACCGGAGCAGACTGCTCCTGCTCGCCAGAATCGAAGCCGACCGCGACCTGCCCGCCTTGAAGGACGTGCCGGCGGCGGCCGCGGACCTGTCCCGTGACGGCAGCCGGCTGCAGACGGGACCGGTGACCACGCTGGTGCACAAGCCACAGCGGCGATGGGTCGGCCTGGCCACGTCTGACGAGCAGCAGGTGCTGCTGCGGGCGTACCGCGCGCAGGTACTGCCGGATGCTGTCGCCCGCTACCGACTGGCACGGTCGATCCGGGCAGGATCGGCACAGCGGGTCATCGCGACCTCGCCGCGGCACGCCTTGATGGCGGTCCCGTACCTCCCGGGCCGAACCCTGGAGCAGATCGTTCTCGCTGACGCGGAGCCGGGGAGATCGTCCGAGGCGGCGCTACGCGCGACCGGCCAAGCTCTGGCCACGATGCACGCTCGGCCATGTGATCCGGCCGCGGTGCCGGTAGCCCAGCACGCGTGGCCGGCGGCAACCGCCCAGCTGATCTCCACCCTGCTTCCTGCGCTCGCCGCCGACGTGGCCGAGATCCTCCGGCGGTTGCGACGGACCCAACCCAGGCCCAATCCGGCAACGGTGTGCCACGGGGACTTCTCAGCCGACCAGGTGATTCTCTCCACCGACGAGGAGTTGAGATTCATCGACTTCGACCGGGCCGGACTCGCCGACCCGGCCACCGATCTGGCAGGGCTGCGAGCAGCGGGCCTGAGATCCACCCACTTCGACACAGTTCTCAGCGGCTACACCACCGTTCGTGCCGAGCCGGCACACCTGGACTGGCACGTGGCGCATGCTCGGCTGCTCCAAGCCGCCGATCCGTTCCGATCCGCTCGCCCCGACTGGCCGCAGTTGATCGCCGATCGGCTGAGGGTGCTGCAGGGGGAGTGGTGACAACGGTTACTCATCACGCCACCTTTGGGTTCCCCCAGGCCGTCGAGGCTCTCGATCGGCTCGGCTTCTCGGTGCGCCGCTCGTGGCCACGGTCGGCCGACCACCTGCTGCTGGAACTGCATGCCCGCGAGCTCCACGGCGCTGGGGCCGCCGACGCTGGGCCCAGCGGCCCGGGCGCAGATGACGCTGCGGCAGATCGCAGGCGACCTGAGACGGGTTGGATGGCAGGTCAATGGTTCGGCTCGCTCGACCAGGCCCGGCTCGTCGCGGTCGCAACGCCTGGTTCGATCGGTCGGGGGCAGGTGGTGCTGCAGCCGGGAGGGGCCGACCGGGTGCTCAAGTCGCTGCCTCGGCTGGCAGCCGATCCGACCGCCCTGCTGGTCAGCCATCGACCCGAGCGTCGCGCCGTTCTCCGGGTCAGATCCGGTCCGGAAACGATCTACACCAAGGTGGTGGCGCGCAACAAGGCCGCCGGCCTCGAAAGGGTCAGCCGTCGCGCCGCTGGGCTGGGCCTTCGGACGCCGGCAGTGAGCGACGTCGACGCCGCCCGTGGAATCGTCACCACCAGCGCGCTGCCGGGTGTGCCGCTGCACGAACTGCTGGGCGGACCCCGTGCCGCAGCCGCCTGCGAAGCCACCGGCGCGGCGCTGGCGGCACTGCATCGGCTTCCGGTGCCCGCCGACCTACCGCTGCACACGGAGTCAGCCGAGATGGCGGTGGCGGCGGCATGGCGCTCGCACGCAGACGCCCTGAACGCCCCGCTCGCCTTCGCCGACCGCAGCGCCGGCGGCGACCTTGCCCAGGTCTGTGCAACGCCGACCGGTCAGGTTGGGCGAGCGGCGGTTCTGGTGCATCGGGACTTCCACGACAAGCAGGTGATCGTCGACGAGGACAACTCCGTCGGCATCTTGGACTTCGATCTGATGGCGATGGGTGAGCCAGCGCTCGACCTGGCCAACCTGCTGGTGCACCTGGAACTGCGCCAGCGACAGGGGATCGTGGCCGATAGCCGGCACCTGGAGGAGGCGACGTTGGCCGGCTACCGGCCGTCGCGGCAGGTGCTGTCCCGGCTGCCGCGCTACCGGTCTCTGGCCTGGTTCAGGCTCGCTGCTGTGTACGCGTTCCGCCCCGGACGGGAGCCGACCTGAGCTCTGCGGTCACAATCGGGTCTCTTGTACTCGCCAGTAGCATCGAGCACTTGTAGATGTAAGTTGAGGGTTCGAAACTGTCATTCAGGTGCGTACTCACGCGCACTTCGACGCGTCCCCACGAGGGACGCACCTTATGAGGAGGACATCCATGCGAGAACGAACTCGCGCGATGGCCGCGGCCGCCTTCACCGCGATCGCCTTGCTGGCGACGGCGTGTGGGGGTGGAGGCGACGACCCCGGCACGGCTGAGGGCACCACCGGCCAGGCTGGAGGAGAGATCACGATCCGAGGCTGTACGCCGGAGAACCCGCTCATCCCGGGCAACACCACCGAAGTCTGTGGCGGCAACGTCATCGATGCCATGGCTGCAAAGCTGGTGCACTACGACCCCAAGACGGCTGCCCCGCAGAACGACATTGCGGAGTCGATCGAGTCCGCTGACAACAAGACCTTCACGGTGAAGCTGAAGAAGGGTTACAAGTTTCACGACGGCACCGAGGTGAAGTCCAAGAACTTCATCGACGCCTGGAACTGGGTGTCCTACGGCCCCAACGGCCAGAGCAACAGCTACTTCTTCGCGCCGGTCCAGGGCTACGCCGATCTGCAGTGCCCGGACGACGCCTGCAAGAGCAAACCCAAGTCGACGAAGATGACCGGCCTGAAGGCGGTCGACGACTACACCTTCACCATCACCACCACCGAGCCGGTGTCCAACCTTCCGCTCCGGCTCGGCTACACCGCCTTCGCGCCGCTGCCGGACTCGTTCTTCGCGGATCCGAAGGCGTTCGAGGCCAAGCCGATCGGCGCCGGGCCGTTCCAGCTGGAGAGCAAGGACACCACCAAGATGGTGCTGACCAAGTTCGCGGACTACGCCGGTGAGTTCAAGCCCAACGTTGACAAGGTGACCTTCCAGATCTACGCCGACGACGCGGCCTCCTACGCGGACCTGGTGTCGGGCAACCTGGACTTCAGCGCCTACATCCCGACCGACCAGCTGGTGGGGGAGGCGTACAAACAGGACCTGCAGGATCGAACCACGATCAAGGAGGGCGGTCGCTTCACGTATGTCACGTTCTCTCCGAACGACCCACAGCTCAAGGACAACGTGGCGCTGCGCAAGGCGCTGTCGCGGGCGATCGATCGTGACCTGATCGCCAAGCAGATCTTCAACGGCACCGTGGTTCCGGCCACGGGCTGGGTCTCCCCGGCAGTGGACGGCTACAAGCCGGATGTCTGTGGGGACTCCTGCAAGTTCGACAAGGCCGCCGCCAAGCAGGCCTACGACGCGGCCGGCGGCTACAAGGGCACGCTGACGATGACGTACAACGCCGACACCGCTGGAAACAAGGAGTACTCGGAGGCCATCTGCAACTCGATCAAGAACGCGGTCGGCGTACCCTGCGTGGCGACCCCGGTCGTCGATTTCGCGACCTACAACAAGAAGCTCGACGACAACACGCTGAAGGGGTTGCTGCGCACCGGCTGGCAGATGGACTACCCGTCGATCGAGAACTTCCTGACTCCCATCTACGCCAAGGGTGCCGACTCCAACTACTCCCACTACGACAACCCGGAGTTCACCAAGCTGATCGCCCAGGCCGCGGCGGCCAAGACCAACGACGAGGCCAACGCGTTGTACCAGCAGGCGGAGGCCTTGCTGGCCAGGGACCTGCCGACTGCACCGCTGTGGTACCCGTCCACCGTGGCCGGCTGGTCGGACAAGGTCACCGACGTGACAGTGACAGCGTTCGGCACGCTGGATCTGGTTGGCATCAAGATCAAGTAGGACTCAGTCGCCGCGAGGTGATCGGCCCGCCGGAGATCCCCGGCGGCCGGCACCTCCCGTCAGCGAGAAGTGTGACCGTCCGAAGGGTCGACGCGAGAGGAGCTCAGGGTGGGCAAGTACGTCCTTCGACGGCTGCTGCAGATGATTCCCGTCCTCATCGGCACCACCTTCCTCATCTATGTGATGGTGTTCGCGCTGGGTGACCCGACGGCGGGACGCTGCGGTGAACGGCCCTGTCCAGCCAACTACGTCGCCAAGTTCCGGGCGGACTACAACCTCGACAAGCCATTGCTGGTGCAGTACGCGCTCTACATGGGCCAGGTTGTCCAAGGTGACCTGGGCACCAACTTCTTCGGCAACAAGGTCAGCGAGGAGCTGATCGCGCGCTGGCCGACGACTGCCAGGCTCGCCACGATCGCACTCGCCTTCGAAGTCGTCATCGGCATCGTCGCCGGCGTCCTGGCCGGCATTCGACGCGGCAAGTTCATCGACTCGCTCGTCACGGTGAGCACCTTGCTGGTGATCTCCATCCCGGTGTTCGTCATCGGCGGCCTGCTTCAGCTGGTCCTCGGTGTACGGCTCGGAATCTTCCCCGTGACGGCCACGCAAGGCACCCTGAGCCAGCTCATCCTGCCCGGCTTCGTTCTCGGGTCGACTTCGATCGCCTATGTATCCCGGTTGACTCGGACCAGCCTGGTGGAGAATCTGCGCGCCGACTATGTCCGCACCGCCAAGGCCAAAGGTCTGACTCAGGCGCGGACGGTCAGCGTGCATACACTCCGGAACTCCCTTATCCCGGTGGTCACCTTCATCGGCGCCGACTTCGGTGGCTTGCTGGGCGGAGCCATTGTCACCGAACGCATCTTCAACGTGAACGGGGTCGGCGGGTTCCTCTTCCGAAGTATCGGCCAGAAGGACGGTGTGTCGGTGGTCGGCACCGTCGTCTGCCTCGTCCTGGTCTACCTGCTGGTCAACCTGCTCGTCGACCTGCTCTACGGCGTCCTGGACCCGAGGATCAGCAATGACTGACGAGGCGGTGGTCACCTCGACGTCCGGCGCCGCCGGCGGACCGGTGCCCCCAGCGAGCCGGGACGAGGGACGCTCGCTCTGGTCGGACGCGTGGCGCGAGCTGCGGAGCAACCCGCTGTTCTGGGTGGCGCTGGCGTTGATCGTGCTCTTTGTGCTGATGGCAGCCGTCCCGCAGGTCTTCACTCGCACCGATCCGAACTTCGCCGATCTGGCACGCGCGCGGGAGAAGCCGTCACTGGCGGGCGGATGGTTCGGATTCGACGGCCAGGGCCATGATGTGTACGCCCGGACTGTGTACGGTGCCCGGTCCTCCATCCTGGTGGGAGTATTCGCCACTCTCGCCACCTTGTTGATCGGTGGAGTGGTGGGCATCTTGGCCGGCTATGCCGGGCGATGGCTGGACGCCGTGCTGAGCCGGCTCGCTGACATCTTCTTCGCCATCCCCTTGCTGCTGGGCGGGATCTTGATCCTCTACACGTTCCCGAGTGGCCTGGACACCCCCTATCTGGTCGTCGTCGGCAAGGTCGTCCTGGCGCTGGGTCTGCTCGGCTGGCCCAACATTGCCCGCCTGATGCGCTCCAGCGTGCTGCAGGTGAAGCCCAACGACTACGTCCAGGCGGCCCGCGCGCTGGGCGCCAGCCCGGCCCGGATCATCGTGTCCCACATCCTGCCGAACTCACTCGCCGCGGTGATCGTGGTGTCCACCATCAACCTCGGTGCCTACATCGCGGCGGAGGCCACGCTGTCGTTCCTGGGCATCGGGTTGCAGCCGCCGGCGATCTCGTGGGGCCTGGCCATCTCCGAGGCTTCGGGCATCGGTTTCATCCGAGCCGCCCCCCACATGCTGCTGTTCCCGAGCATCTTCTTGTCGTTGACCGTGCTGGCCTTCATCATGCTTGGCGACGCCGTCCGGGACGCCCTCGACCCGAAGCTTCGTTGAGAGGAAGCCATGTCTGGAACGGTCAGGGACACAGAGACTCTTGGCGCCACGAGCACCTGGCGGCCGCGTGATGGGCTGCTGTTGGAGGTGGATGGGCTCCAGGTGGAGTTCCGAACACGGGACGGGGTCGCCAAGGCGATCAACGGCGTGTCCTTCGACCTACGCCAAGGGGAAACCCTCGCGATCCTCGGTGAGTCGGGTTCGGGCAAGTCGGTCACCGCTCAGGCCGTGATGGGCATCTTGGACTCTCCCCCCGGGTTCGTCACCGGAGGTGAGGTTCGCTACTGCGGCGAGAACCTCCTGGCGATGACCGAGGATCGGCGCCGAGCTGTCCGCGGGCCGGAGATCTCGATGGTCTTCCAGGACGCGCTGTCGTCGCTGAACCCGGTCTTCCCGGTCGGCTGGCAGATAGCGGAGATGTTTCGGCAGCACCAGGGCATGAACAAGTCCGACGCGATGCACCAGGCGGTCCGGCTGATGCAGCGGGTGCAGATTCCTGGAGCGGCACAGCGGGTGAAGGCGTACCCGCACCAGTTCTCCGGCGGAATGCGGCAGCGCATCATGATCGCCATGGCCATCGCGCTCGACCCGGCCGTGCTGATCGCTGACGAGCCCACCACTGCGCTGGACGTCACCGTGCAGGCGCAGATCATGCAGCTCCTCCAAGAGCTGCAGGCCGAGCGCAAGATGGGACTGATCTTGATCACCCACGATCTTGGCGTGGTCGCCGACGTGGCCGACCGGATCGCCGTCATGTACGCCGGTCGGATCGTCGAGACCGCCGACGTCTTCGACCTGTACGCCCAGCCGGCGCACCCGTACACCAAGGGCCTGCTGGAATCCATTCCCCGGCTCGACCAGAAGGGCCAGACGCTGGCAGCCATCGGCGGGCTGCCGCCCAACCTGACCCGGATCCCGCCCGGCTGCCCGTTCCACCCGCGCTGCAGCTACGCACAAGACATCTGCCGAGAACGGCGGCCCGACCTGTACGAGGTGGGCCACCATCGCCGCAGCGCGTGCCACTTCGCCGACTCGCTGGTTCGTGGCCAGGAGCCGGAGGTCACCCGACGGCGTGACAGCACCGGGGTCGTGGTCGCATCGGCGGCTCCGGAGAATCCCGGCTACCCAGACGAGACGACGAACGAAGGCCACCTGCGATGACCCGTGAGGTGATTCTCCAGGCCGAGAACCTGGTCAAGCACTACCCGATCCGGGCCGGTGTGCTGCGGCGCACCGTCGGCCAGGTCAAGGCCCTCGACGGCGTCTCGTTCCAGCTGTTCAAAGGCGAGACGTTGGGCATCGTCGGCGAGTCCGGCTGCGGCAAGTCGACGTTGGGCCGGATGCTGATGCGGCTGGAGGAGCCCACCGCGGGCACGCTGATCTTCGACGGGGTGGACATGTACTCCCAGCGCGGAGCTGCCATGCGGCGGCTCCGGCGCGACATCCAGATCGTCTTCCAGGACCCGTACACGTCGCTCAATCCGCGCAAGACCGTGGGGGACATCGTGGGGGAGCCGTTCGAGATCCACCGCGACGCGGTGCCCAAGGGCGGCCGCCGCCGTCGCGTGCAGGAGCTGCTGGACCTCGTCGGTCTGAACCCGGAGCACATCAACCGCTACCCTCACCAGTTCTCCGGAGGACAGCGGCAGCGGATCGGGATCGCCCGCGGGCTGGCCCTGAATCCGAAGGTGATCATCTGCGACGAGCCGGTGTCTGCGCTGGACGTGTCCGTGCAGGCGCAGGTCGTCAACCTGCTGGAGAAGCTGCAGGACGAGCTGGGGCTGGCCTACGTGTTCATCGCGCATGATCTGTCCGTGGTCCGGCACATCTCCGACCGGGTCGGCGTGATGTATCTCGGCACGATGGTGGAGTTGGGCGACGAGGACCAGATCTATGGTCGGCCCACGCACCCGTACACCCAGGCCCTGCTGTCCGCGGTGCCGGTGCCGGACCCCACCCTGCGCAATGCCCGGTCTCAGATCGTGTTGAGCGGGGACGTTCCCAGCCCCGCCAACCCGCCGAGCGGCTGCCGATTCCATACCCGGTGCTGGAAGGCGCAGCAGAAGTGCGTCACCGACGTGCCGCTGCTGGTCCAGCGGCCGGACGGGGTAAGCAGCCATGAGTCGGCCTGTCACTTCGCCGAGGCGCGGGTCGTGGTCTGACCGTAACCGCGAGGTGCAGTCCGCTGGCCGTGCTCGGGATGGACGCCTGCTCGCCGTAAGGTTGTCGCCGTGACCTCAGCTGACCGCGAACTGGCCGACCGGCGCTTGCTGCTCGTGCACGCGCATCCCGACGACGAGACGATCGGGACCGGCGTCACGATGGCCAAGTACGTGGCGGAGGGCGCTGCAGTGACGCTGGTCTCCTGCACGCTGGGTGAGGAGGGCGAGGTGCTCGTCGATGAGCTCGGACACCTGGCTGCGCACGCGGAGGATTCGCTGGGAAGCCACCGGCTGCAGGAGCTGACAGCGGCAATGGGGATCCTCGGTGTCACCGACTACCTGCGCCTCGGGGGTGACGGTCGCTTCCGGGACTCCGGCATGGCCTACGACGACCGCGGGATGGCAATCGCACGGTCGGAGCTCCGGTCCGGCACGTTCTGGACTGCGGACCTGCTGGAGGCGGCCGACGAGCTGGTGCCGGTGATCCGCGACCGACGCCCGCAGGTCCTGATCACCTACGACCAGTTCGGTGCGTACGGGCATCCGGATCACGTGCAGGCGCACCGGGTAGCAATGTATGCAGCACAGCTGGCTGCGGTGCCGTCGTATCGGCGGGAGCTCGGCGAAGCCTGGTCCGTTTCGCGCGTGCTGTGGACGGCGATCAGCGAAAGTCGGATGCGCGAGAGCGTCCGAGCCTTCCGCGAGGCCGGTGACTTCGAGACCTGGAAGGGTTTCGACCCGGACGGGGAGATGCCGCCGATGGTCACCTCCGACGCCGACATCGACTGTGCCATCGAGGGCCGGGAGTGGGTCGCGCAGAAGATGGACGCGATGCGGGCACACGCCACCCAGATCGCATTGGACGGCCCGTTCTTCGCGATGGCCGACAACTTCGGCGACGAGGCCTGGGGCACGGAGTTCTTCCGGCTCGCTGTCGGCACGCCGTTCCCCCAGGCGGCTCCCGGTTTCGGCGGGCAGTGGGCAAGCGACGTCTTCGCCGGACTGGGCTGAGTCCTCGTGCACCAGCCGTGGTCGGCGCCCCCGGAGAGCGTGTCCGCGGAGGACTTCCGAAACGCGATGGCTGAGTTCTCTACGGGCGTGACCGTCGTGACCACCAGCTGGCAAGGCATGCCGCATGCGATGACCGCGAGTGCGTTCTGCTCGGTGTCGCTGAGCCCACCGCTGGTGCTTGTCTGCGTGGGCAAGAGCACCCGGTTCCACCACGCTGTCACCGAGGCAGGGGTATGGGCGGTCTCCATCCTGAGCGGCGACCAGGTCCGGCTGGCGAGGCACTTCAGTCACAGCGGCCGGGATCTGGTGACCCAGTTCGACGGCGTCCCGAACAGTCGGGCACCCCACTCGGCGGCGCCCGTGCTGTGCGGCGCACAGGCCTGGCTGGACTGCGTCACGTACGCCGAGCAGGACGCCGGTGACCACACCGTCGTGGTCGGTCGGGTGGTCGCCACAGGCGGAGGACGTCTGGATGCGGCCCCCCTGACGTACCATCGGGGAAGCTACTCGATCCCCCCGGACAGAGGTTAGGCAGCCCGTGAGCACTTCTCAGCCCGACAAGGACCGGCTGGTCGACGACACGCTGGTAAGCGGTTCCCTCAACGATCTGCCGCCCGCTCGGCGGCGCAGGCGGCCCGCAAAGGTTCTTGGGATCCTGCTCGGTCTGCTGATCGCGGCAGCCGGGGCGCTGTACCTTATCGGCTATCTGGTCGCCGGCGACAACCTCCCGAAGAACGCTCGGATCTCCGGAGTCGCCGTGGGAGGGCTGGACCGCACAGCCGCCACGCAGAAGCTGCGGGCCTCTTTGCAGGCGCAGGCTGAGCAGCCGATCAAGGTGAAGATCGACCAGGTGCCGGACACCGTCAAGCCGGCGACGGCCGGACTGTCGGTCGACTACGCCAAGAGCGTGGAGGCCGCCGGGGGTGGCAAGAGCTTCGACCCCAGACAGATCTGGCAGGTGCTCACCGGCGGTAGCTCCACCGACGCCCTGGTGGTGGTGAACCGGGACAAGCTGGAGTCAGCAGTCGCCGCGCTCGCCAAGGAGCACAACTCCTCACCCGTTGACGCCTCACTGCGATTCAAGGGAGCCAGGATCGTCCCGACCAAAGCCGTCAAGGGCATCACGCTGGACGAGGAAGCGGCGGCGGACGCGATCCAGGACAGCTACCTCAGTGCCGCCGGGGTGGTGGCGCTCACCGCTCAGGTCACCCAGCCTGGGATCACCGACGCCGAGGTCGACAAGGTCGTCAAGGAGTTCGCCAAGCCGGCCGTCGCCGCGCCGATCACGCTGCAGGTAGGCGACGCCGGATCCATTCGGGTGCGCGAGAAGATGATCGGCCAGTCGATCACCTTCCAGCCCGGTGGCGGCACCCTGGTCCCCAAGCTGGACGGCCACAAGCTGTTCACACTGGCGCAGCCTGAGCTAGCCAAGGTGGAGTCGGTCAAGCCTCGAAACGCGACAGTCCGGCTGGTCGACGGCAAGCCGAGGGTCATACCTGCCGTGGACGGCACCGAGGTGGCGGAGAAGAACTTCATCGCCAAGGTTCAGTCCGTGCTGACAAAAACGGGCGCCGCCCGGACAACCTCCATCGCGCTTACCGGTGCGAAAGCGAAGTTCACCACGGCGGACGCGCAGAAGCTCGGGATCAAGCAGGTGACCGGCGAGTTCACCACCTACTTCCCGTACGCCAACTACCGCAACGTCAACATCAGCCGCGCCGCCGATTTGATCAACGGCACGCTGCTCAAACCGGGTGACACCTTCTCACTGAACCGCATCGTCGGCGAGCGGACCGCAGCAAACGGATTCACCGAGGGCAACATCATCTCCGGTGGCAAGTTCCGAATGGAACTGGGCGGTGGTGTCTCCCAAAGCGCAACCACCACCTTCAACGCGATGTTCTTCGCGGGTCTGACCGATGTCGAGCACCAGCCCCACACGCTGTTCATCGACCGCTACCCGCCGGGCCGTGAGGCCACCGTGGCCTGGCCGAACCTCGATCTGAAGTTCCGCAACGACACCAAGTACGGCGTACTCGTCCAGGCACGTGTTGCCAAGTCGCCTCCGGGCGGCAGAGGCTCCATCACCGTTTCGATGTGGTCGTCGAAGACCTACGACAAGATCGAGTCATCGCCGCTTCGGAGGTCCAACTTCACCACCGGTCGCGACCTCACCGACGACAGCCCCAAGTGCCAGCCGATGAGCCCGGTGCGTGGTTTCGACGTGAACTACTCCCGGCTGTTCTACCGCGGTGGCAGTGTCGTGAAGACCGAGAACTTCTTCTGGCGTTACGCCCCGACCGACCGGGTCCGCTGCACCTGAACACGGTCAGGGTGATCACGGTGCCAGGTAGCGGTAGCTGTGGTGCAGCCTGAACCCCAGTCGTCCGTACGCCTCGTGCGCGGTAGCGTTCGCGGCGGCCACCTGAAGGTACACGTTTCGGGCACCCTGTCGGGCGGCCCAGTGACCAGAAGTGAGAATCACCTTGGTCGCCCAGCCCAGGCGGCGATGCTGCGGTGCGGTCCAGATTGCGCTCGCCCCCATCCAGGAGCGGTGGACGTGGGCCCGCGCGATTGCAACGACCCGTCCGTCGAGCGTCACAGAAGCGAAGATCCGCGGCGGCTGTCCGTCGAGGATCGCGCGAACCGCAGCAGGCTCGGCGGGGTCCGGGCGACTGATCCGGTACGCCTGCAGCCAGCGCTCCGACAGCGTCGTCGAGATCTCCACCGCCGCGTCGGCACGCCGGTTTCCGAGCAGATCGGTCAACCGGCCGGCCAGCACATCGGTCCGGACGTACACCTCCCTCCAGCCGCAGGCGGTCAAACCCCGGTCGGCCGGGGAGCCGACCACGACCTGGGCGCGCGGCGGGATGCCGTGCCGGGCGGCGAAGTCGACCACCCGCCGGGCCGCCTCGGCAAACTCCACTCCCGACTCCCCGACCGCCAGACAAGAGTTCGCCCTGCCGGTGAAACCGCCGCCGTACCGCAGCGTCCACTCACCCAGCGGCTCGCTCTCGGCCAGCCATCCGGGCAGCGCGATCTGTTCCAGTTCGTCGGCGCCGGTACGCATCGGCCCCGGTCCACCGAGCGCCGGCGGCAGCAGCCGAGCCGCGACCACCTGGGACCGTCGAACCGTCGTGCTTCCTGCCAGGCCGGCAACCGTGACCTCGGTCGAGCTGAGGTCTGTCAGCCATCCGATCACGTCGGTCGCTGACCCGCTGTCCAGCAGCGTCCGCAGCACCAGCCGGTCGCCGAGAGTCGCGGCTGGGGTGAGGGTTGCGAGGAGGTCCATTGGTTGGAGGTGCTTTCACGGCGGTGGTGCGCAAGCGCGATACTAGAACCACCACCGTACGTCCCGTCCACCCCTGGCCGTACATGATCATCGAGGAGTAGAGCCGTGACCTACGTCATTGCCCAGCCGTGTGTAGACCTCAAGGACAGGGCATGCGTGGAGGAGTGTCCCGTCGACTGCATCTACGAAGGCAAGCGGATGCTCTACATCCACCCCGACGAGTGTGTCGACTGCGGCGCCTGCGAGCCGGTGTGCCCGGTGGAGGCCATTTTCTACGAGGACGACACCCCGGAGGAGTGGAAGGAGTACTACACCGCCAACGTCGACTTCTTCGAGGACCTCGGATCGCCCGGGGGTGCGGCCAAGGTCGGCGTGATCGACAAGGACCACCCCCTGATCGAGGCTCTGCCGCCCCAAGAGCACGACGAGTGAGCCTGGCCTCGACGCTGCCGGACTTCCCATGGGACACGCTGGCTGCCGCCAAGGCTGCCGCCGCGTCCCATCCCGGAGGCATCGTCGACCTGTCGGTCGGGACGCCGGTCGACCCCACCCCGGAGATCGGCAAGGAAGCGCTGGCGCGCGCAGCCAACAGCCCCGGCTACCCGTTGACGTCGGGGACCGTCGAGCTGCGTGAGGCCATCGCCGGTTACCTCCGCCGCCGATGGTGCGCCGATCAGCTGGCACCGGCCGACACGCTGCCGGTGATCGGTACCAAGGAGCTGGTGGCCTGGCTGCCGACCCTGATGGGTCTCGGCCCGACTGACCTGATGGTGATCCCGACGATGGCGTACCCCACCTACGCTGTCGGGGCGACGATCGCGCACTGCCAGCTGATGGCGGTCGATGAGCTGGAGCAGCTCGGCGATGTCCGGCCCGCCCTGGTCTGGATCAACTCGCCCTCCAACCCGACCGGACACGTGCTCGACCACGAGGTGCTCGTCGACCGGGTCCGATGGGCTCGCGAACGGGGGGCCGTGGTGGCCTCCGACGAGTGCTACGGCGAGTTCGGCTGGGACGCCGAGCCCCGATCCGTGCTGCACCCAGACGTCAGCGGCGGAAGCTACCAGAACCTGCTGGCCGTGCACTCGCTGTCGAAGCGGTCCAACCTGGCCGGCTACCGCGCGGGCTTCGTCGCCGGTGACTCCGCGCTGGTCAGCCAATTGCTCGCCGTTCGCAAGCACGCCGGGATGATCGTGCCGAGACCTGTCCAGGAGGCGATGATCGCGCTGCTCGGTGACCAAGATCATGTCGACCTCCAGCGGTCCCGGTATCTTGCCCGCCGATCACGCCTCCGGCCGGCGTTGGAGGCGCATGGATTCACCATCGAGCACTCGGAGGGGTCGCTGTACCTGTGGGCGTCCCGCGGTGAGAACTGCCACGCCTCCGTAGCCTTTCTGGCCGGCATGGGCATCCTGGTCGCCCCCGGTGACTTCTACGGGGACGCGGCCGCCAACTTCATCCGGGTCGCGTTGACGGCGACCGACGAGCGGGTGGCAGCGGCAGCCGACAGGCTGCTCAGCCGACGCTGATCCGCACCGTGTCCGGGCCGGCAGCAGGGGTGGCCGCCGACCACTCCGGCCGGTCCTCGCCGCTGGTCTGCCAGGACCGGCCTTCGGCGTAGACCTCTCTCACCCCGAACGCGGACGCGTTGGCGACCGCGTAATGGGCGTACGCCCAGGCCAGGTTTGCGTTCCGGGCGTCGATGGTGACCACCGAGCCTTCTCGCTCAACCGGAAGTGACCCGAACGTCCGCCGCAACGACCTGACCATCCCGCGCGCATCCGGATCGCCGGGCTGATCGACGCGACAGCTGAGGCCAGCAGGGGAGCGGCCGGTCAGCGTGCTGGCCAGCACCCGAGCGTCCTGCTCATGATCACGATATGCCTCGGGGTAGCCGCTGCGCTGCACCTGCTGCGCAACGTCGTTCACGTCGCCGGTCTCCCAGTTCTTGATCTTCACCAAGGCGTCGTAGAACTTGTTCGTTGCATAGTAGGGATCCATGAGCTGCTCTTCGGTTCCCCAACCTTGCGATGGCCTTTGCTGAAACAGGCCGACGGAGTCCCGGTCGCCGTAGTCGAGGTTCCGGATCCCGGTTTCCTGGTACGCGGTCGCCATGGCGATGGAAGCCGCGCGCGGTGCCAAGTTCCGCCGGACGGAGAGTCCCACAATGATCGAGGTCAACCGCGCCTGTTCAAGATCAAGTGCGACGCTCGACTCGCCCGCACGGGCCAGACACGGCTGCTGACCGGGAAGCGGCGAGATCAGCTGTCCCTTCTGCAGCAGCAAAATACCACCGACAACGAGCGCGACGACGACGACGACGGCGACGAACAGGCAGCCTGCGGCGCGCGCAGGTGCAGAGCGAGCCATCCTCGCTCAGTTCGCATGCAGGGCGGGGTTCAGCTCGACGACCCGTCCCTGCCGACCGCGAACCTCGATCGCTCCGCTTATTGAGTTGCGGATGAACAGCAGCCCACTCTGACCAGAGAGCTCGGCGGCCTTGACCGTCGAGCCGTCCGGCAACGTGACCTTCGTGCCCGCGGTGACGTACAGCCCGGCTTCCACGACGCAGTCATCTCCCAACGCGATGCCGATGCCCGAGTTGGCGCCGAGCAGGCAGCGCTGGCCGATCGAGATCACCTGGGTGCCGCCGCCTGAGAGGGTCCCCATGATCGAGGCGCCGCCGCCGATGTCGGAGTCCTTGCCGACCACGACGCCAGCGGAGATCCTGCCCTCCACCATCGACGTGCCCAGCGTGCCGGCGTTGAAGTTGACGAAGCCCTCGTGCATCACGGTAGTCCCGGCCGCGAGATGTGCGCCCAGCCTGACCCGGTCGGCCTCGGCGATCCGGACGCCGCTCGGCATGACGTAGTCCACCATCCGGGGGAACTTGTCCACACCGAACACGGTCAAATGCCCACGGCTGGCGCGGAGCGCTGTACGTACCTCCTCAAAGCCCTCCACCGAGCAGGGCCCGGCGGAGGTCCAGACGACGTTCGGCAGGGCGGCGAAGATGCCGTCCAGGTTGACAGTTCGGGGAGCCGCCAGCCGGCTGCTCAGCAGATGCAGCCGCAGATAGGCGTCCGGGGTGTCCGCGGGAGCCGAGTCCAGGTCGATCTCCACCAGCACCGGCTCTGTCCGTACCCGACGAATGTCGTCTCTCCCGGCCGCATCGCGAAACGCCGCAGGTGCCTCGGTCTCGGTCGAGGCGCCCAGCCGAGGGTCGGGGAAGTAGGTGTCGAGCACCTGGCCGGAGTCAGAGACTGTCGCCAGCCCCCACCCCCACGCAGGTCGGGACGGACGGTCAGGGGTGGCATCGATCATGCCGCCAAGCCTACGGGTTCAGCCGCGACCCGGGCCCGGGCGGCGGGTAGGGTGCTCGCGTGTCTGCTATCCCACTGGACCTGGACGGGGACGTCGTCGACCTGCTGGCACGGCTGGTCGACATCGAGTCGGTCAGCGGTAACGAGGTCGTCATTGCCGACCTGGTCGAGCAGGCGCTGCGTCGGTGCGCGCATCTGGAGGTGATCCGGGACGGCAACGTCGTGATCGCCCGTACCGATGTCGGCCGGGACGAACGAGTGGTGATCGCCGGCCATCTGGACACCGTGCCGATTGCCGCGAACGTGCCGTCCTGGCGAACCGGCGAGGGCGAGCACGAGATCATCTGGGGTCGCGGTAGCTGCGACATGAAGGGTGGCGTGGCGGTTCAGCTCTCAGCCGCGGCTCGGTTGGCGCAGCCGCGCCGCGACATCACCTGGATCTTCTACGACAACGAGGAGGTGCAGGCTGAGCTCAACGGGCTGGGCCGGCTCTCCCGTGAGCGGCCAGAGCTGCTGGCCGGGTCCTTCGCCGTCCTTGGCGAACCCTCCAATGCCGGGATCGAAGGCGGCTGCCAGGGAACCATGCGGGTTGAGATCGAGCTCCGTGGCGTTGCGGCGCACTCGGCTCGCGCCTGGAAGGGTCACAATGCGATCCATGACGCCGCGGCTGTGTTGCAGCGGCTGTGCAGCTACCGCCCGGCCGACGTCGAGGTCGAGGGACTCGTCTACCGGGAGGGACTCAACGCGGTCAAGATCAGCGGCGGCATCGCCGGAAACGTGATTCCGGATCGCTGCACCGTGGTGGTGAACTACCGGTTCGCTCCCGACAAGGACGTGGCGGCGGCCGAGGCGCATGTCCGAGAGGTCTTCGACGGCTTTGAGCTGGCCGTCACCGACGCCAGTGCAGGGGCCCGGCCGGGACTGGATCGACCCGCGGCGGCGGAGTTCCTGGCCGCGGTCGGCGGAGCCGCCCACGCCAAGTTCGGGTGGACCGATGTGGCGCTGTTCGCCAGCCTGGGCGTGCCCGCGGTGAACTTCGGTCCCGGCGACCCCAGTAAGGCCCATGCCGACGACGAGTGCTGCCCAGCTGCCGAGGTCGTATCGTGTCGGGACGCCCTGGTTCGCTGGCTCGGATAGTGCTGCAGGCCCCGCTGACAGAACGGTGTCAAGTCGGGCGTCGGTTCACGACGTCCCCATAGGCTGTGCCGGTGACCGACAGACAACACCAGGCGCGATACGCCCAGGGCCCGGTCGTACGCGGACCCGGGCAGTTCCAGAACACCACGACCGACCAGCGCCTGCTGGATACGCGTGGCGCGTCCGAATGGGTGCACACCGATCCGTGGCGGGTGCTGCGCATCCAGGCCGAGTTCGTCGAGGGCTTCGGTACGCTCGCCGAGCTCGGTCCGGCCGTCAGCGTCTTCGGCTCGGCTCGGACCCAGCCAGACAGCCCCATGTATCTGGCTGCGCAGGCGGTGGGCACAAGGCTGGCCAAGGCAGGCGTTGCCGTCATCACCGGAGGCGGTCCGGGCATCATGGCTGCGGCGAACAGGGGAGCCGCCGAGTCGGGCGGTGTGTCGGTCGGCCTTGGTATCGAGCTGCCGTTCGAGGCGGGACTCAACCCGTACGTCAATCTGGGGATCAACTTCCGGTACTTCTTCGCTCGGAAGACGATGTTTGTGAAGTACTCGCAGGGATTCATCGTGATGCCCGGCGGCTTCGGTACGTTCGACGAGCTCTTCGAGGCGCTGACCCTGGTGCAGACCCGGAAGGTGACCTCGTTTCCGGTGGTGCTGTTCGGCAGCGCCTACTGGCGCGGGCTGGTGGACTGGGTCGGGTCGTCGGTGTTGGATGAGGGCAATATCTCCCCTCCTGACGTGGACATGCTGCAGGTGACCGACGACGTCGACGAGGCGGTTCGGATCATGCTGTCCAACCAGCCGACGCTGGGACCCCCCGAACGACCCGAATGAGGCACCAGGGCTGGTTACGGAAGCCAGGGTGCGCCCGCCGCAAGACCGGGCGCCTGGACCGGTGGATGGTGCGGCTGAGCGGCCGATGGTGCGGCTGAGAGGCTGATTGTGCCAGCCGCATTGAGATCTCTGGCACGATCGAGGGATGGAGTGGTTCATCGCAGTCATCGTCATCGCGGCGCTCGGAGCCGCTGCGCTGGTCGCTGCTGGCGGGCTGGGACACATGGACGGGGATCCCGTCCGTGACGTCTTCCGCCAGGATCTTCCCCCGGCCGGTCGCCGACTCGACCCAGACGACATCCACTCCCTCCGCTTCGGGGTCACGCTTCGCGGCTACGCCATGGATCAGGTCGACGACGTGCTGGAGCGGCTCGCCAGAGAGATCGCCGAGCGGGACGCCGTGATCACCAACCTCAGTACGGCCGCCGAGTCCGGCGCGGGGGCGCCGACGCCGGGTTCCACCCCCGATCACGCCGCCGAGCGTTCAGTCGGCGACGGCGCGGGCGACAACGACGCGATCGAGGTGGCTTCGCCGGCGCCGCACTCGGAGCCTTATCCCACCGCGCCGGCCGGCGGGCTCGGCGCTCGATGAGCGTCCGCCTTCGGACCGCACTCGAGGTTCGCGCGTCCGCGCCCCAGGTGTGGGCGCGGCTCACCGACTGGGCCGGTCAGCGCGACTGGATCCCGCTCACCACCGTTACCGTGCTCACAGCGCATGCCGCAGGCCTTGGCGTCCGCGCCTCGGCTCTCTCCGGCTTCCAGGTGGGTCGGGTGCCGGTGGGGCTGCTGGACCGGTTCATCGTGACGGGGTGGACGCCGCCCACTGGCCGGGAGGCAGGTTCGCTGGAGGTGCTTCACCTCGGGCCTTGCTTCACTGGACCAGGCATCTTCGAGGTGGAGCCGACCGGCGTCGACATCAGCAGGGTGATCTGTACAGAGGTGTTCGAGCTCCCCGGCGGCCGACCCGTGGAGGCGGCGACACGACTGCTGCTGCCGACGATGCGAGTCCTGCTGCGAAGCAGCCTGAGGAAGCTGGGTCGGCTGCTCGAGGAGGAGTCGGCTTGAGCGATGCCATCGCAGGCGCCGACGGCCGGCTCCGGTGCCCGTGGGCGGGCGCGACGCCTGACTATCGCGAGTACCACGACCGTGAGTGGGGCCAGCTCGTGACCAGCACCCGAGGTCTGTACGAGCGCCTGACGCTGGAGGCGTTCCAGTCGGGTCTGTCCTGGCTCACCATCTTGCGCAAACGCGAGAACTTCCGGGCCGCCTTCGCTTCCTTCGACCCGGTTGCCGTCGCCGCGTTCGACGCAGCCGACGTCAGCCGGCTGCTCGCCGACGTGGGCATCGTCCGGAACAAGATCAAGATCGAAGCGGCGATCCACAATGCGAGGGTGATCGCGGAGCTCGGGGATGACTTTGCCGCGATCGTGCTCGCCTTCGCCGACCACGATCGACCCCGGCCCACGTCGCTGGCCGAGATCGCGGCCCAGACGCCGGAGTCGGTGGCGTTGTCCAAGGCGCTGAAGAAGGTGGGGATCCGGTTCGTCGGACCTACCACCGCGTACGCCCTGATGCAGGCGGTCGGTCTGGTCGATGATCATCTGGCTGACTGCTTCGTCGAGATCGCCCCAGTGGCCCGTTGATCAACGTCGTCCGCGCGTTGCCCCGAAGAAGGACGACGCCCCGGCATGCGGAATAATCGTCCCAGCCACTGCTGAATGACAGAGATGAGGTTGCACGATGGCTGCAATGAAGCCGCGGACCGGAGACGGCCCGATGGAGGTCACCAAGGAAGGCCGGGGGATCGTCATGCGGGTACCGCTCGAAGGAGGCGGCAGGCTGGTCGTCGAACTGAACGCGGACGAGGCGGCTGAGCTGGCTGGCGCCTTGAAGGACGTCGTCGGCTAGAACCCAAGCTTCGCAGTCCGGGCCCCGTTGTTCCCACACAACGGGGTCTTTCACTGCCCCGAGCAGCCAGCTTGAGGTCTGCTCGGCGCTAGCCGCCCAGTGCTCCAACCGCCCAGTGCTCCAACAGCGGAGTGCGCCGCCGGCTTGCACCGCGCCGCTCCACCAGGGTGCAGAGCACCCGTACGGACAGCAACGTGAGCACCGTCGAGGAGGCAAGACCGCCGATGACGACCACGTCTCGTCTCGTCAAGGTATATCGTTTGTTCCGAACTAACGGTTAGGATGGGCATACCACTTAGGGTCGTTTAGACCGATCGTGTTTCAGGCATCTAGGCGTTTCCATGACGAAGTCTGCAGACAGCGCTGCACCTCAAAAGCACAGTAAGGAAGCGACTGAGCGCAGGCAGCTCATCGCCGAGCTGGAGCACACGCGCGAGGAGTCCGAGCATCGCGCCTTGTCGGCGATGGTGGACCCGCTCATGTCGACCCCGTTGACCATGCAGCAGCTGAGGGTGTTGGCCATCATCGCGGTTGACCCGGACAACGCGACCGGCCAGAACCTTGCCGAGATGCTGCAGGTGTCGCTTGCCAGCATGTCGGGAATGATCGACCGGCTGGTGGACCACGGCATGGTGGAGCGGACCGAGGATCCAGCGGATCGGCGCGTTCGCCGCCTTCACCTGACGCCCGAAGGTAACAAGATGCTTGGCAGCCTGATGAGTACCGCCGGCACCGTGCCCGCCCCGGTGCTGGAGCAGATGGAGCTTGCCGACCTGCGTGCACTCGTGCGCGGGATGCATGCGGTGGACAGGGTGGCTCGGCAGCTGGACGACACCGAGGAGTAGGACGCCTTGCTGGCTGCAGCTAGCTTCTGAGGCGTTGCTGCGCAATACGGTAGTGCGGCCAGAACCGGACCGATGCGGGGAGTGCGGGGACCGTGCTTCGGGTCGCTGTGCGGAGGGCGGCGAAGAGAATTCGGTCGCGTCGGCGCCACGGCAGAGCATAGGCATCCCGAACGGATGCTGGGAGCAGACCTGCGGCCAGCAACGTCGAGAGGGCACGCAACGGCGGCGGCAGCAACGGGGGCTCCGGCATCAGGACCTGCCGCGCCAGTCGATGAGTCACCGAGCTGACCACGAGCACGTCCCGCGTCATCTGATGGACGTACGCATCCAGAGCCGAGTAGTCGGGCGGCATGGTGGGCGTGGCCCCGAACAGCAGCCCGAACTGCCGCATGTCGGCGTAGTAGGCGTCACGATCGGCGGGAGCAACCGGTCCGAGGAAACTGCAGGTCGCCTTCATGGCGGTCCAGGTGAGGGTGGCGAAGACCCACATCGCCAGCTCTGGATCGTCGGCCCGGTACGGGGTGCCGGCGGCGAAGCTGCCGGTACCGAGTCGTAGTCGTCCCCGGACTGAACGGTGCCGGCGGGCGACAGCGTCGACTGCCATCTGCGCCTGGTCGTGGTCGCCGAAAATCACGGTCAGCGTCGCATCCAGCGTCGCCTGAAGGCGTCGCAGCGGATCCTCCTCGAAGCCGCTGTGCTCGGCAACTCCTGCGCACACCAGCGGGTGCGCCAGCTGCAGCAACAGTGCCGTCGGACCGCCTGTCAGGTTGACGCGCTCCCGGAACACCAGCCAGGCGGCTGACTGCGGACCGAACAGGCCGGCGTCCCCGGGGAGTCCGGTTGCGGGGGTCGGCGGAAGCATTCCGACCACGCTGGAGATGCCGAGCCAGTCCCTCGCCGACCTCACCATGCTCCTCGCTCCCTCGGTGCCACGTCCGGCATCACCTGGGCGCCATCCCCTTCGTGCACAACCATGCCGTTCATTGTGATAGGCGTCGCCAACGAAGCGGTGGCGGAAGCCGGTGGGCAACGGGGGCAGCGGCTCCCTGGAGGCTGATCACAGCAGGGGTTCGAGGGTCTCCACGACGTAGTCCAGCGACGAGGTTTCCGCTGACGCACGACAAGTGAGCAGGGCATCGGGCAGTCTGCGGGCTCGAACCACGGCGTGCAGCTGCGCCGGCACTGTGCCCGAACCGCGGATTGCGACCGCGAATCTGTGGTCGCCGACCCGGTGGACCTCGGCTACGCTGATCTGCCGCGCCCCAGCCGGGCCGTAGCGTGCGTGCGCAGCAACTACCGCAGCCTGGGCTGGTGGCGACATCGTGCTCAGGCCACGCAGATGCTGGGCCTGGACGGCGCCTTCCAGATGCGCGCGGATGGTTGTCACGGCATCAAGAACCCCCACCCCGCCGTAGTAGGCGCCGTCGGGAAGCACCACCACATTGGGGGCGAACCTGTCGCCGCCCACATGGCTGCACTCCCAGGTCCACTCGGGCCACTGCTGCTGGAGGGCGGCTGCGACGGGCCTGCCGCGGACGGCGCAGCAGGGATCGTGGAGACCGTGGGCACACACCAGTAGCACGGGGTCAGCCTGGCCGCTCGCCGGAGGCATCCCCAAAGCTTCGACCGCCGTCCGCAGCTGATCGTCCGCTGACCAGGTACCCCACACCGCTGCGCCCTCATGAGAGACCACGGCCCAGCTTCTTGCACCGGTGGCCTCCCGCCGGCCAGGACGGCGGATCAACAAGATTCGTGCCGCTGCACGGTCGGCCGCCTGCTGAAGTTCTGCCAAGACGAGGGGGTCGATACCCGAGGACGCCACCGCCGCGAATGCCCATGGTCCGCGATGCTCGATCAGGAGCCATCGACGTGCCGGCGGTGCGGTGCCGACCTGGCTGTCGCCCCTGCGTTCTGCGGCGACTGAGCATCGAAAGGCGGAGGTGGGTGCGGCGCCGGGCGACGGCGACGTCACTCCACCACCACGGCCATGGCGGACAAGATCATGCGCCGGGCGAGGTCGAGGCCGACCTCTCCAGCTGACATGTCTTCCCCTGCGAGCAGTCGGCTGAGCGGAATCAGCTCGGTGGACGAGATCGTGAGCTCTCCGGCTCGGCTATGCAGAGCCCAGCGATCATCGGCGACCTTGATCAGGCTGGGCTCGAGATACCGCCGCAGCGAGATGCGCAGGCCTGGCTGCAGCCGATCGACAGCGCTGAGCTGTCGCAAGGGTCCAATTGGCGCAGCCCGTTGGGTCTGCCGAACGCTGGCGCTAAGACTGCTCGCCACCGCGCCAGCGTCGATCTGCTCCAGGCTCGCGAGCAGACTCCTTCGTACCTGGTCCACGTCGGTCCGGATACGAGCCGGGTCGGTGAGCGACAGCCCGTACGGGAGCGAGCGGCGCAGCTCGGGGTCACTGGCCGCTCGGTCCAGTGCCAGGCGCGTCAGCCGCTCGGCCAGCGAGTGGCGGGTCCAGGTGTGAATACCGATGGTCAGGTGGATGCTGACTGCGCCGAGGGCGGTGGCGGCATGCAGATAGCCGCGGGGCAGGTATAGGCAGTCCCCCGGCCGGAGCACGGTTTGTAGCAGGGGTGGCTCAGCGGCGGCGCGTTCTACCGCGGCTCGTCGGTCGTTCCACGGTTGATCCCGCAGCGGGGACTCATGCACGGGGGGATGGATCCACCATTCCTTCTCACCCGCGAGCTGCAGAACGAAGACATCGTGCACGTCGTAGTGGTCGCTGAAACCCTTGTTCTGCGGTGGTGTGACATAGGCGTTGGCTTGGACCGGGTGCCCGAGCTCGGCGGCCAGCGCCTGACAGAAATGAAGAATGGGCGGCCACACGCGGTGCAGGCCTTGCAGCACGATCGTTGCGCCATCGGCGAACAGGGACACCAGCTTGTCGTCGCTGATCTGGTCGGCGACTCCGGCGCCCACGCCGCCGCCCGCTGTGAACGACCGATCTGGGAGCGTGCTACCAGCTTTGGCGACGCGGAGAAATGGCGTCCGCAGCCCTCGTT
>DASTIW010000025.1:0-53759 GCA_035717205.1 Propionibacteriaceae bacterium
CAGCCGGCCGCCCGTTCTTGTCAATCGGCAGCACCTGCGACGTCGTGAACGCATGCCCCCGCACCAACAAGTCGATCTTGTACACCAGCGGATCCGGATACCCCAACTGAGACGGCCAGATCTGATGCCGCTCATTCGCCATCGAGTTCTGCTGCCCATCCCCAGGGCCCGGCACACACTTCCACGAACTGAACTCCGACGCCGGTATCGGCGCCAACGCCTTCGGAACCGGAAGCTCATCCTTAAACGGCGCCAAAATCAGCGGGCTGGTCGGAAACTCCTCCACATACACCAAATCAGTCAGCGCCGTGGCGGCGGCCGCGAAAACCCCGTTCGATGACAGCAGACCCTTCTGAGCAAGGTATGACTGACCAAACGAGCCCCCCGCCGTAAGGGCGACTCCGGCCGCGCCCACGGCACCCAGCTTCAGGACCGCTCGCCGTGAGAGCCCCGAGTGCTTCTCCGACTCCGGACACAGCTCGTTGAACTCGGGGTCGGATGGAAGGATGAGCCGACTCGGCGACTCAGGGCCGCTTCCGCGGTCGGCCTGACCAGCCAACGGCTGACCCTCCTGCGAATCGATGGACGAGGCATCACCGTGAATGGTTCTCATAATTCTCCCCCCAGAGAATTGAATGACAGTTGCACCGTGCAACCCAGGGGGATGCCGCCAGTGGCGTGCTGCGAGCCGACATGGGACGTCTTCACCATGCGTGATGCGCGAATCTCCGCGCTTTCCCCCTGGCACCAACCATCACAGCAACAGGGGTGGGCCCGATATCCCCAATGTTGGGACGCGCCACCCCCTAATTCTGGTGGGAACCAGCACGTGGGGCTCGCAGACGACTCGGGCCCGCGGCTCCAGCCATGGACGGGCGTCGCGGAGGTCGATGACTTGTTCGGGCCGCCAATGTGCTGGCGGACTTCAATGGCGACGGTTGCGCCGATCTGGCAGTCAGCGCGCCGGGTGAGAACACATTTACGGGGAACGACTTCTTCGGCTCGAGCCTCAATCCCTGAAGGCTCGGTCCCTGAAGCTGAACCCCACCGGTGGGCACAACAGGACTCGAACCTGTGACCCCCTGCTTGTAAGGCAGGTGCTCTAACCAACTGAGCTATGCGCCCGCGTGCCGCACGTCCACCATGCGGCGGTTCACGATAGCGAGTCCAGCTCGGGACGCCAAACCGAACGCTACGCGACGACCCCGCGCCGCCCCGGCAAGGCAGCCAGCACGGCCGAGATCTCGCGTCCCTGACCGATGCTGTTCACCATCGTCCAGGCGATCCGGCCCGCGGCATCCACCACGAAGGTGCCCCGGATCGCGCAGCCGAGCTGGGCGTCGAAAACCCCATAGCTGGCGGCGATCCCGCCGTGCGGCCAATGGTCGGACAGCAGGTCGAAGGTGAGCTTCTGCTGCTCGGCGAAGACCCGCAGGCTGAACATGGTGTCGGTCGAGATGCCGAGCACGCGGCAACCGACGGCGTCGAACGCGGTTTGGTGGTCACGCAACTCCGCCAACTCGCGGGTGCAGATCCCAGTGAAGGCGTGCGGATAGAAGACCAGCACCACCGGCGCGCCGCGAAGGCCGCTCAGGGTGATGTCTTGGCCGTACTGGTTCTTGGTGCGAAAGTCTGGAGCCGTGGTACCGATTGCCGGCACCGTCACCGGCGACCGGCCTTGGGCCGGACCAGCTTGGTGGCCGCCCAGTCGGACGAGACCGATGCACTGTTGGTTAGGGACAAGCCCGCGGTGACGGCGCCCTCGGCAAGCTCGGACGCGTCGACGTATCCCTTGCGCCCGACCTTTGGGGTCATCAGCCAGATGTAGCCGCCCTCCCGCAGGTCGGGCAGTGCGTCGACCAGACCGTCCACCAGGTCACCGTCGTCGTCTCGCCACCAGAGCAGAACCACGTCCACCGCCTCGACGGCCTCCTCGATCAGCTCGCCGTCGATGGCGTCCTCAATTGCCACCCGGACGTCGTCGTCGACGTCCTCGTCCCAACCGAGTTCCTGGACCACCATGCCCGCGGTCAGCCCCAGCTTGTCTACCCCCGGAGACCTCACATCTTTCGGTCCCACTTGCGCACTCACGCCCCTGCCTCCACTCGGCGCGTCTGCGCCGGCCGTCTGATGGGAGGCGGGTTGCCCCCCGCCTTTAGCCTGCCAGAGCGACCCGGCCTGGGGAACCCCGGACCCGGGGACCGGCCGAAATCTCAGGTGGGTCGACCGACTGCACCCAGATCAGCGAGAAGTGACAGGATGGACGTTATCCGTATCAGACAGGCCAGCAGCATGTCCGCTGGGATAACGATAGGAGCCTCCATGGCTAAGCCAGGACCCCGACCGGCCATTACCGCCGAGGGTCTACCGTCACAGATCCCTGACATCGACCCGGAAGAGACCGGCGAGTGGCTGGAGTCGCTGGACGGTGTTCTGGATGACAAGGGCAAGAACCGCGCTCGCTTCATCATGTTGAAGCTGTTGGAGCGCGCCCGGGAGCGCCAGGTTGGTCTGCCTGCCCTGCGCAGCAGTGACTACATCAACACGATCCCACCCGAGGCTGAGCCCTGGTTCCCCGGCGATGAGCACATTGAGCGCCGTATCCGTGCCTTCATCCGCTGGAACGCCGCCATCATGGTCTCCAAGGCGAACCGCAAGGGACTTGAGGTCGGCGGTCACATCGCCACGTACCAGAGCGCGGCCAGCCTGTACGAGGTCGGCTTCAACCACTTCTTCCGCGGCAAGGACCACCCCGGCGGCGGCGACCAGGTCTTCATCCAAGGTCACGCCTCCCCCGGCGTCTATGCCCGCTCGTACCTGGAAGGCAGGTTGACCACCGACCAGCTCGACGGGTTCCGTCAAGAGGTGTCACGCGGCAAGGGCAACGGCCTGTCGTCCTACCCGCACCCCCGGCTGATGCCGCACTTCTGGGAGTTCCCGACCGTGTCGATGGGACTTACCGGCATCAACTCGATCTATCAGGCGCGGTTCAACCGGTACCTGCACAACCGCGGCATCACCGACACCTCCGACCAGCGCGTCTGGGCCTTCATGGGCGACGGCGAAATGGGCGAGCCGGAGTCCCTCGGCGCAATCGGTCTGGCGGCCCGCGAGGAGCTGGACAACCTCACGTTTGTGATCAACTGCAACCTCCAGCAACTCGACGGCCCCGTCCGCGGCAACGGCAAGATCGTCCAGGAGCTGGAGTCGTTCTTCCTCGGCGCCGGCTGGCACGTGATCAAGGTCCTGTGGGGTCGTGACTGGGACCCGCTGCTGGCGGCCGACGCCGACGGCGCCCTGGTGAACAAGATGAACACCACACCGGACGGCCAGTTCCAGACGTACCTGGTGGAGGACGGCGCCTACATCCGGAACAACTTCTTCTCTGACCCTCGGCTGAAGAAGATGGTGTCGGGGATGAGCGACGAGGACATCCAGAACCTGTCCCGGGGGGGCCACGACTACCGCAAGGTGTACGCGGCGTTCAAGGCCGCCACCGAGCACGTGGGCCAGCCGACCGTCATCTTGGCCCAGACCGTCAAGGGTTGGACGATCGACGCCTTGGAGGGCAAGAACGCCACCCACCAGATGAAGAAGCTGACGACCGCCGACCTGAAGGCGTTCCGTGACCGGCTGTACCTGCCGATCGACGACAAGCAGCTGGAGGACCCGTACAACCCGCCGTACTACCACCCGGGCAACGACTCGGACGAGATCGAGTACCTGCAGGAGCGTCGTCGTGCCCTCGGCGGCTACGTGCCCGAGCGCCGCGTCAAGCCGACCGTGGTCAAGCTGCCCGGCGACGAGGTGTACGCCCCCCTGATGGAGTCCGCCGGCGAGAAGACCAAGGTGGCCACCACGCAGGCCTTCGTCCGGCTGCTCCGGGACCTGATGCGTGACAAGGAGATCGGACACCGCATCGTGCCGATCGCGCCGGACGAGTTCCGTACGTTCGGTATGGACTCGATGTTCCCGACGGCGAAGATCTACAACCCGCACGGGCAGACCTACGAGTCGGTGGACCGCAAGCTGCTGCTGTCCTACAAGGAGTCCGAGAAGGGCCAGCTGCTGCACGAGGGCATCTCGGAGGCCGGTGCGATGGGCTCCACGATCGCCGCCGGCGCCGCGTACTCGATACACGGCGAGCCGATGATCCCCTTCTACATCTTCTACTCGATGTTCGGCTTCCAGCGGACCGGTGACTCCATCTGGGCGATGGCCGACCAGATGTCTCGCGGCTTCCTGATGGGCGCGACAGCCGGCCGGACCACGTTGACCGGTGAGGGCCTGCAGCATGCTGACGGCCACTCGCCGCTGTTGGCCTCAACCAACCCGGCCGTCGTGCACTACGACCCGGCGTTCGGGTTCGAGGTGGCGCACGTCGTTCAGGACGGGCTCCGGCGGATGTACGGCCATGACGATCCCGAGCATCCCGACGGCGAGAACCTGGTCTACTACGTGACGCTCTACAACGAGCCGGTGCATCAGCCAGGAGCACCGGACGGCCTCGACGTGGAGGCGCTGCTGAAGGGCATGTACCACTTCGCGGGCCCGACGATCCAGGGTGACTACGCCCGGGCCCAGGTGCTGGCCTCCGGTGTCGCCATGCCGGCCGCGCTTCAGGCCCAGAAGATCCTCGCCGAGGAGTGGAGTGTTGCCGCCGACGTCTGGTCGGTGACCTCGTGGAACGAACTGCGGCGCGATGCCGTCGAGACCGAGCACCACAACCTGACGCATCCGGGAGAGGAGCCACGGACGGCGTTCGTCGCGCAGTCGCTGAGGGACACGCACGGGCCCGTCATCGCAGTCAGCGACTATATGCGCGCGGTGCAGGACCAGATCTCGCGCTGGGTACCGAACACGTGGTGTTCGCTGGGTACTGACGGGTTCGGCTTCGCAGACACCCGAGCCGCGGCTCGCCGGTTCTTCCTCGTCGATGCGCAGGCGATCGTGGTGGCGACGCTGCAGACGCTGGCACAGGACGGGAAGTACGACGTCGGCGCCGCCACGGAGGCGTTCAAGCGCTACCAGCTGGGTGACCCCACCTCGGTCGCAGGTGTTGCCCAAGAAGGTGCCGGCGCCTGACCCGGTAACCAGGCCTCCGCCCCGATCGACAGCCGAGGTCCAGGTCAGCCCTGCAGGCGGGCCTTGACCTCGGCCACGGTCTGGGCGTTGCCGGCGATCTGCCAGCGAATGTCGCCGTCACTGACGATCTCGGTGGCGCCGCCGGCGGCCAGCACCAGCGCAGCGCCCGGAAGCCAGTCCCACTCGTTCAGGTTGGACTGCAAGAAGACTCCGTGCCGGCCGGCCGCGACGTAGGACAGGTCGATCGACGCCGATCCCATCACCCGCAGTGTCGCCGCACCCGAGATCGCGGACTCCCACGCCTTCCGCCGCTGGTCCTCCTTCATCCGTGCCGGGTGCAGGTAGGTCGTCATCGAGACCTGTGACAGCGGCCGGTCCACCAGCTGGGGTACCGGCACCCCGTTGCGGGTCGTCGGCTGGTCGCGGCCGCCAAGCCACAGTTCGTCGACGACCGGGAAGTAGACAGCACCGAGCACCGGCCCGTGCCGGTCGGCCAAGCCGACCGCCGAGCACCAGTACGGCAGCCCCGACAAGAAGTTGTAGGTGCCGTCCACAGGGTCGACGAACCAGGTCCGCTCCCCCGGCTCACTGCTGCCTTCCTCGCCAATCAGGCCGTCGGCTGGACGTTCTCGGCGCAGCCGCGACACCACGAGTTCCTCAGCCACCCGGTCAGCGGTGGAGACGACATCGGATACAGACGTCTTGTACTCGGTGTCCAGCCCTTCGGCCAGCATCCTGCTCGCGAGCAGACCCGCATCTCGGACAAGCTCGGCGGCCAGCTTCAAATCATCCACGCAGGCGACCCTACTGGGCCCGGCGGTGCACGCCATGACCGCTGCCGATGGGCAGACCAGACTCGCGAGACCGAGAAATGCTGCGGCGGGCGGGTGTCGTGGCAGCCGCGTCACGTGGGATCATCACATCGTGGCGGACTCCAGCGCACAGACCATCGCGTACCCAGCTCCGGGGGCACGCCCCATTCGCTCCGGTACGGAGCAGATCGCACCACATGTCGTGGTGCTCTTCGGCGCGACCGGCGACCTCGCGCGCAGAAAGCTGCTGCCCGGTCTCGCCCATCTGGCCCTGTCTGCCCTGACACCTGACATCGAGGTCATTGGCACGTCGCTGGAGGACTACGACGACGAGAGCTTCCGCGCGTTCGCCAAGGCGTCGCTGGAGGAGTTCAGCCACCGTCAGCTGACCGACGAACAGTGGGAGCGGTTCTCCAGGCGGCTTTGCTACATCCCGCAGTCCGCCGGGCCGAGCGGTCTGGTCGAGGCGGTGAAGACGGCCGAGGAGCGACTGGCCGGCGAAGGTGAGGTCCGCCGGCTGCACTATCTGAGCGTTCCGCCCGCAGCCGCGACCGCCGTGATCACGATGCTCCGCGACGCCGATCTGGTCGACCGTGCCCGGGTCGTGATGGAGAAGCCCTTCGGGACCGATCTCGAGAGCGCGGTGAAGCTCAACAGCTTCGTCCATCAGACATTCGACGAAAGCCAGCTGTTTCGCATCGACCACTTCCTCGGCAAGGAGGCGGCGCAGAATATTCTGGCCTTTCGGTTCGCGAACGGGCTGTTCGAGCCGATCTGGAACCGCAACTTCATCGACCACGTGCAGATTGACATCCCCGAGACGCTCGGGCTGGACAAGCGCGCAGGTTTCTACGAGTCCACCGGCGCCTACAAGGATATGGTTGTCACCCACCTGTTCCAGGTGCTGGCGTTCGTCGCGATGGAGCCGCCGACGGCACTGGAGCCCAAGTCGATCAGTGAGGAGAAGAACAAGGTCTTCCGCTCGTTGCTGCCGTTGAACCCGGCGCAGATCGTCCGCGGTCAGTACACCGGCTACCGGTCCGAAGAAGGCGTGGCCCGCGACTCCGACACCGAAACCTTCATCGCCATGAAGTGCAGCATCGACAACTGGCGGTGGGCCAGGGTGCCCTTCTACCTCCGCACCGGCAAGCGGATGGCGGAGGGCCAGCGGATCATCTCGATTGCATTCAAGGAGGCACCCAAGAGCATGTTCCCGCCCGGCTCAGGCGTTGACTCCCACGGCCCGGACCACTTGACGTTCGACCTGGCCGATGAGTCCAAGGTGTCATTGTCGTTCTACGGCAAGCGACCCGGCCCCGGCATGAAGCTGGACAAGCTCAGCATGCAGTTCTCCACCCGGGAGACTGACCAGGTCGGGGATGTGCTCGAGGCCTACGAGCGGCTGATCTTGGATGCCATGCGGGGAGACCACACGCTCTTCACCACTGCCGACGGCATCGAGAGTCTATGGGAGCGATCGATTCCGCTGCTGGAGAGTCCGCCACCGGTGAAGCCGTATGCACCCGGCACCTGGGGACCGAACGCCATCCACCAACTCGTCGCTCCGCATGCCTGGCGGCTACCGTTCGAGCGGACCTGGCGGGAGAAGAAGTAGCCGACAGCGCCGATGATCATGGGCGTTTCATGATCATCAACCGTTGGCCCAGGCGAGCAGCCGGTCCACCGGCCAGGTGTTGACGATCCGGTCCGCCTCGATGCCGGCTGCTTCGGCCCGCTCGCAGCCGTAGAGCACGAACTCCAGCTGCCCGGGAGCATGCGCATCGGTGTCGATCGAGAACAAGCAGCCCATCTCGGCCGCCAGGCTGAGCAGTCGGGAAGGCGGGTCCCGACGCTCCGGGCGGGAGTTGATCTCCACGGCGACATCGAACGTACGGCAGGCCTCGAAGACCACCTCTGCGTCGAAGACCGACTCCGGTCGAATGCCGCGCTCACCCTCGATCAGCCGACCGGTGCAGTGCCCGAGGACATTCGTCTGGGGGTGCGCAATGGCGGCGACCATCCGATGGGTCATGGTTTCGGAGTCAGACCGCAACTTGGAATGCACGCTGGCCACCACGACTTCCAGCGCGCTGAGCAGGTCGGGCTCCTGATCAAGGGTGCCGTCCTCCAAGATGTCGACCTCGATCCCTCGCAGCACGCGGAAGGGCGCCATCGCGGTGTTGAGGTCGCGGACGACGTCCATCTGCCGGCGCAGCCGCTCCGCACTCAGACCACGGGCCACCTTGAGCCGTGGCGAGTGATCGGTGATCGCGCAGTACTGGTGCCCCAGCTGCCGTGCGGTGATCATCATCTCCTCCAGCGGGCTGCCGCCGTCGGACCAGGTGGAGTGGCAGTGCAGGTCCCCGCGCACAGCGGCGCGCAGCGTCTGTCCGCCCGACGTCAGTGGCCGCTTGGCGTCTCGCAGCCGCTGCAGATATTCGGGTACCTGACCCGACATCGCCTGGCTGATCACCAGCGCGGTCTTGGGACCGATGCCGGATACGGTGCCCCAGCTGCGCCTGGTCTGGTGGTTGGAACGTTCCTGGTCCGACATCCGCGCGACCACGTCCGCGGCGTTGCGGTACGCCTTCACGCGGTGTGTCTCCGAACGCACCCTCTCCAGCAGGAAGCCGATCTCGCGCAGCGCCTCGACGGGGTTCACCACTAGGTCCTGCGCCGCGGGCGCGGCTTCAACGGCACCGTCGGCATCGGCGGGGCTTCCATCACCTTCTCGTCCGGACTGACCACCGGTGCGAACCGGGGGTCGCGGCGCTCCCAGGCCTCCCGGTACTCCACGACCTCGGAATGGCTGCGACCGATGAAGTTCCACCACATCACGATCTCCTCCTCGAACGGCTCACCGCCGAGCAGGATCATCCGGGCGCCCGGGTCTGCGGCCAGGTTCACCGTCTGCCGGCCGATGCCGAGATAGAGAAGCTGATCATGAGAAACGGCTACACCGGCGACGGTGGCGGCACCGCTCACCACCAGCACGCCGTACTCGTACTCCGGCTCCAACTGGAGCCGGAGCTGGGCACCGGCACTCAGCAGCAGATCCGCACCAACCAGTGAGCTGTGCGTTCGCGCCGGCGAACGTACGCCGTCAAGCTCCCCGAGCAGCACCGTCCCGCGCACCCCCGGACGCTCCAGCACCGGAAGCTTCGGATAGTTCTCGAAACGTGGCTGGATGCTGCGGTCGGCATCCGGCAGGGCCACCCACAGCTGCACGCCGTGCAGCATCGCCGGCTTGTCCGGCAGCGACATCTCGCTGTGCACGATGCCCCGGCCGGCGGTCATGATGTTGAGCTCACCGGGTCGCACCATCACCTGCGAGCCGAGGCCATCCCGATGCTCGATCTCCCCCTCCAGCAGCCAGCTCACCGTCTGCAGGCCCGTGTGCGGATGCGCCCACACCTGCATGCCCGCCGAGCCGGCGACATTCTCGGGCCCGTAGTGGTCAACGAAGCACCAGGCGCCGATCATCCGCAGCGATCGATCGGGCAACGCGCGCGCCACCTCTGTCGTCCGACCCAGCCAGACCCGACGGGCCGTGATCAACAACTCTTCCGAACCGCCGGACTCGACGGATCCACAGGCGTACTCCGGGGGTCGTGTCTCCAGGTCGCTCACGCCATCCCTCTCTCACTGGACCGCTACCGCGCCGGGCGCGGACGGGATTCCGGCACACTAGGCTCAGACTATGGCCGCAACAATGCGCGGGATCAACAAGTCCCTGCTCCCGTCGGCCAAGACCCGATCCACGATCGCCAAGCGGCTGTCCGGCGTCAGCGGTGCGATGACGACCGCCACGGTGGCGGAGATGGCGGCCCGGCACCAGTGGTTCCAGGCGCTCAACGCCGAGCACCGCTCCTGGATCACCCTCGTTGCGCAGGCGGGCATCGACGGCTTCGTCCGCTGGTTCGCCGAGCCGGAACCAGATGGGCCGAGCGCCTCCGATGTCTTCGGCTCAGCGCCCCGGGAGCTGGCTCGGAAGCTGTCCCTGCATCAGACGGTCGAACTGCTGCGGACCACCATCGACGTGGTCGAGAACCAGATCGACGAGGTGATGCCGCGCGCCGACCGGCCGATCCTGCATGCCGCCATCGTCCAGTACAGCCGGGAGGTGGCGTTCGCGGCGGCCGAGATCTACGCCCGAGCAGCCGAGGTACGCGGGGCCTGGGACGCCCGACTCGAGGCGCTGCTGGTGGACGCGGTACTGCGGGGCGATACCGACGAGACTGTGCTGTCCCGTGCGTCCACTCTCGGTTGGCGGTCCACCGCCGCGGTGGTGGTAACGGTTGGGCCGGCGCCGGTGACCGACCCGACGCTGGCCGTCGAGGCGGTCCGACATGCCGCGCTGACCGCCGGAACGGACATGCTGGGTGCCGTCCAGGGCGACCGGTTGGTGGTGGTCCTCGGCGGTAGAGACCTGGACTCCCCGGCGAAGGCGCTGGAGGTGGTACGCACGTTTGTCGACGTCTTCGGTCCCGGACCGGTGGTGGTGGGGCCCGCGGTCGAACATCTGATGGAGGCGGCCAGTAGCACCCGAGCCGCATTGTCGGGATTTCGGGCCGCCCGCGCCTGGCCCGAGGCCCCTCGACCGGTCGGCTCCCACGACCTGCTACCCGAAAGGGCCCTGTCCGGTGACGGGCATGCGCGACGTGCCCTGGCCCGCGACCTCTACGACCCGCTGGCGGGGGCGGGTGGTGGGCTGCTGGAGACGCTGGTGACCTTCCTCGACCAGGGGTCCTCGGTGGAGGCGACGTCGCGGGCTCTGTTCGTGCATGCCAACACGGTTCGGTATCGGCTGCGCCGCATCCAGGAGGTCTGCGGCTACAGTCCCACCGACCCGCGGGACTCGTACGCGCTCAGGCTGGCGCTCACGCTGGGACGGTTGCTCCGCCCGGCAATTCCGGAGCAGTCGGCGGAGTAGCGGTTTGTAGGGTTCCTACAACTGGGTGTCGGGACTTTCGTCGTGTCCCAGCGCGACGTTGATGCCCCCGAGACGACAGAGTGAACGTGTGCTCGCCATTGTCGCGCCAGGTCAAGGCGCCCAGACCCCCGGTTTCCTGACGCCCTGGCTGTCGGAACCGACGTTCTCCGAACGCCTCAACTGGCTGTCGGCGGTGTCCGGCCTCGACCTCGTCCACTACGGTACGGCGGCCGATGCCGAGACCATCCGCGACACCGCCTTGGCGCAGCCGCTGCTGGTGGCGGCCGGGCTGCTGGCGGCCCTGGAGCTGTTCCCGCACCCGGCTGACGCCTTTCCCTACATCGGCGTCGCGGCCGGCCACTCCGTCGGTGAGATCACCGCCGCAGCCGGTGTCGGGGTGCTGTCCGCCGAGCAGGCGATGGTCTTCGTCCGGGAGCGCGGCCGCACCATGGCCGCAGCCAGCGCGGCAACCCCGACGTCGATGACCGCGGTCATCGGCGGCAAGCCGGAGGAGGTGCTGGCGTCGATTGAGAAGGCAGGGTTGACGCCCGCGAACAACAACGGCAGCGGCCAGATCGTCGCCGCCGGGACGGTCGAGCAGCTGGCAGCGTTTGCGGCCGACCCGCCGCCCCGGGCACGCCTGGTGGAGCTCAGCGTTGCCGGGGCGTTCCACACCTCCCACATGCAGCCCGCGGTGGAGGAGCTGGCCAACCTCGCCCGGGCCATCTCCACCCACGACCCGCGGGCCCGGCTGCTGTCCAACGCCGACGGTCAGGTCGTCCACGATGGGCGCGAGGTGCTCCGTCGCCTCGTCGGACAGGTCGCCTCGCCGGTGCGGTGGGACCTGTGCATGGCGGCGATGGCTGATCTCGGCGTCACCGGTCTGCTGGAGATGCCGCCGTCGGGGACCCTGACCGGCATCGCCAAACGCAACCTCAAGGGTGTCGAGCTCTTCGCCTTGAACACTCCGGATCAGATCCCCGACGCGATGGACTTCGTCCGCGCCCACGGCGGTCAGACCTCAACCTCGCCGATGTCGGGAAACCCGACCTGGCGCCTGGTGGTCTCACCCGGCAAGGGCCAGTTCACCCGCACTGAGGACATCGAGACCAACACCGTGCTGCCCGTGCACAGCACCGTCGGCGTGGTGAAGAATCTCCGCGACGAGATCCCGGTCAGCGCACCGCACGGCGGCGTTGTGGTTGAGTGGCTGGTGGAGAACGGCGACCCGGTGTCGCCCGGCCAGCCGCTGCTCCGGCTCTATCCAACTGTTGAGATTGCCGACGCTACGGAGGTCAGCCGATGACGATCGCTACCCGGACCGGGTCAGCCGGCTCGCGGATTCTGGGCATCGGCGCGTACCGTCCACGCCGGGTCGTGGACAACGCCGAGATCTGCACGATGATCGACTCCTCCGACGAATGGATCCAGACCCGGTCGGGCATCAAGGAACGCCGCTGGGCCAGCGAGGACGAGACCATCCAGATGATGTCGGTCTCGTCTGCCCGCAAGGCGATCCAACGCGCCGGACTGCAGGTCGGCCAGATCGACACCATCATCGTGGCCACCGTCACGCACCTCTACCAGACGCCCGCGGCCGCGGCCATGATCGCCTTCGAGCTCGGCGCCGCTGGTGCGGCCGCTTTCGACATCTCCGCAGCCTGCGCAGGCTTCTGCTACGGCATCGCGATGGCAGACTCCTTGATCCGCACCGGCGCCGCCCGGCACGTACTGGTCGTCGGCGTGGAGCGGCTGAGTGACCTGACCGACCCCACCGACCGCTCAACGGCGTTCATCTTCGCCGATGGTGCCGGTGCCGCCGTGGTGGGTCCCAGCGAGACGACCGAGATCGGGCCGGTGGTGTGGGGCTCCGATGGCGGGCAAGCGGATCTGATCACCCAGAACGAGCCCTGGAACGTGGCGATGGCTGCGGAGGACCCGCACGTCCCCGTCCTGAAGATGAACGGCAACCCAGTCTTCAAGTGGGCCGCGTACACCATGGCGAAGGCTGCCGCGGAGGCGCTGGACGCGGCCGGCGTACGGCCAGAGGATCTGGAGGTCTTCGTCCCGCACCAGGCGAACATGCGGATCACCGATGCCATGTTCCGAGCGCTCAAGCTGCCGGCGAACGTGGTGGTCGGCCGCGACATCGCCCGTCAGGGCAACACCTCGGCGGCCTCCATTCCACTCGCCCTCGAGGCTCTGCTGGACTCCGGCGAAGCCCGCAGCGGTCAGACCTGCCTGATCATCGGCTTCGGCGCCGGACTGGTCTATGCCGGGCAGGTGATCACGCTTCCCTAGCGCCACTCGTGTCGTCCGACTCGCGAGCGGATTCGGTACGAAACAATTGCCAACCAACCCCGTTCGGGACATCGTGAGTCCAGCAAGATCACAAACCCATCCAGAAGGAGAAGCTCCATGCCCACCACCGAAGAGATTCGCGCAGACCTCGCCGAGATCGTGAACGAGGTCGCGGGCGTGCCCGCCGACGACGTCCAGCTCGACAAGTCGTTCACCGACGACCTGGACGTGGACTCGCTCTCGATGGTCGAGATCATCTACGCGGCCGAGGAGAAGTTCAGCGTCAGCATCCCCGATGACGAGGCCAAGAACCTCAAGACCGTCGGCGACGCCGTCGCCTACATCGAGCGCGCAGCAGCCTGAGAGGATCCCGGGGCCACCGTGAACCACGGTGGCCCCGGCCCCGCACGTCGGACCATCGCCATACCCCGGGAGAAGATCAAGTCATGAGTCGCATCCGTGTAGTCGTCACCGGACTCGGTGCCACCACTCCGCTGGGCGGAGATGTCGCCAGCACCTGGGAAGGGATGCTGGCGGGACGTTCCGGCGTCGTCCGGCTCAAAGAGTCCTGGGCCGAGGAGCTACCGGTCAAGATCGGCGCACCCGTCGCGGTGGACCCAACCGAGGTGCTGGAGCGGGTGGAGGCCCGTAAGCTGGACCGCTCGGCGCAGCTTGCTGTGGTGGCGGCACTGGAGGCCTGGAAGGACGCCGGTTTCGGCTTGCGCGAGGAGAACCCGGTGGAACGCGAGCGGCTCGGTGTCGCGTACGCGTCCGGGATCGGCGGCATGCAGACCCTCCTGAGCAGCTGGGACATCTTGAAGGAGAAGGGCCCCCGCCGGGTCAGCCCACTGGCCATCCCGATGCTGATGGCGAATGCGCCGGCGGCCAACATCAGCCTGCGAATCGGCGCCAAGGCCGGTGTGCACACGCCGGTGTCGGCGTGCGCGTCCAGCAACGAGTCGATCTCGCTGGGTCTGGACATGATCCGGCTGGGACGTGCCGATGTCGTGCTGGTGGGTGGCACCGAGGGCGTGCTGCACCCGATGCCGGTCGCCGCCTTCGGTCAGATGCAGGCGATGAGCCGTCGCAACGACGAGCCAGCCCGGGCATCACGACCCTGGGATGTGGACCGGGACGGTTTCGTCCTGGGTGAGGGCTCGGTTGCCATGGTTATCGAGACCCTTGAGCACGCCCAGGCTCGCGGTGCCCGGATCTACGGCGAGCTCGCGGGCGCCGGCATCACCTCCGACGCCAACGACATGGTGCTGCCCGATCCGAGCGGCGTCAGCCAGGCCAGGGCCATGACGCGCGCGCTGAAGGAGGCCGACCTGGCGCCGGAGCAGGTGAACCACGTCAACGCGCACGCCACCTCCACACCCCAAGGTGACGTGACCGAGGCAGTCTCGATCCGGATGGCGCTGGGCGAGAACACCGACGCCATCGTCACCGCGACGAAGTCCATGACCGGGCACCTTCTTGGTGGTGCCGGCGCGCTGGAGTCGATGGCCACCCTGCTGGCGCTGTACCACCGCACGGTGCCGCCTACCATCAACCTCGACAACCCCGAGCCCGATCTCGGAATCGACATCGCCTCCAAGGTCCGTGAGCTACCTGACGGCGACCTGGCCGGGCTGAACAACTCCTTCGGCTTCGGCGGTCACAACGTCGCCGTCGCCTTCACCAACCAGTTCGCCACAGGAGCCTGACATGACCACCACCGCGCCGCTGGGTACGGGAGCCGCAGTGGCTCCGGCTGCACCGCCGGCCAAGCCGAGGAAGGAGAAGCTCCCTCGGGAACTGGACCCGCGGAACCCCAACTTTCGGCTGCAGAACCTGATGGACCCCGGCTCGGTGGAGCTGATTACCGCTGACGACGACTCCGGCATGCTGGCCGCCACCGGAACCATCAACGGCTGCCCGGTCGTGGCCTTCTGCTCCGACGCAACCGTCATGGGCGGAGCCATGGGAGTCCAGGGCTGCGAGGTTGTGGTCCAGGCGTACGAGCGGGCGATGGCCGACCAGGTGCCCATCCTCGGCATCTGGCACTCCGGTGGGGCCCGGTTGGCGGAGGGCGTGCTGTCGCTGCACGCGGTCGGGAAGATCTTCCATGCCATGACGCAGGCGTCCGGCCACATTCCGCAGATCTCCATCGTGCTCGGCTTCGCCGCCGGCGGCGCGGCGTACGGTCCGGCGCTCACCGACATCGTGATCTTGGCACCGGAAGGCCGCATCTTCGTGACCGGGCCGGACGTGGTTCGCTCGGTCACCGGTGAGGACGTCGACATGCTCCGCCTGGGCGGACCGGACACCCACGGTCGGCGCTCCGGCGTCGTGCATGTGGTGGCCGAGGACGAGCCGGATGCCCTCAACCAGGGACGGGAGTTTGCGACGCTGCTGGCCAACCAGGGCAAGGTTGCCGACGAGGTCGCCGACGTCGACCTGGCCTCGCTGCTGCCGGAGTCGCCGAAGCGGGCCTACGACGTCCATCCGCTGATCAGCGGAGTCCTGGATGAGGGCTCCACCCGCGAGCTGCACGCCCGTTGGGCTCCGAATGTGACCATCGCACTCGGCCGGCTCGGTGGCCGGACCGTGGGCGTCATCGCGAACAACCCGCTGCGCTTGGGCGGCTGCCTGGACTCCCTCAGCGCGGAGAAGGCCGCCCGCTTCGTCCGGATGTGCGACACCTTCGGCGTCCCGCTGGTCGTGCTGGTCGACGTCCCGGGCTATCTTCCCGGGGTGGGCCAGGAGTGGGACGGGGTGGTCCGCCGCGGCGCAAAGCTGCTCCATGCCTTCGGCGAAGCGGTGGTGCCGCGGGTGACGCTGGTCACCCGGAAGGCGTACGGCGGCGCCTACATCGCGATGAACGCGCGGTCGCTCGGCGCCACCAAGGTGTTCGCCTGGCCGGGCGCGGAAGTAGCGGTGATGGGCCCGGTCGCCGCCGTGCGGATCCTGCACCGACGCAAGCTGGCGGAGGTGGCCGACGACATCCGGCCGCAGGTCGAGGCGGAGCTCGCCATGGAGCACGAGCGGATCGCCGGCGGCGTACAGACGGCCGTCGAGATCGGTGTGGTCGACCAGATCGTCGCTCCGGCGGAGTCACGGTCGGCGTTGGCCGGGGCCATCGCCGCGGCCGACAGCGGTCGCCGAGGCCAGCACACGAACATCCCGCTCTGATCCGAGGCCGGCCGCCGCCGGGATGACGCCTGCGGGGTTCCGCTCGCGCCGGGCGTTGAGGGGACCCAGATGAGCCCGGCCGGGTCGTGAGAACAGGCACCGCCCTAGACTCGGGCGGGTGCCGGACAACGCGACAGCCGTGCGCTCCGAGATCGTCGGAGTGGGTCACTACCAGCCGGAGCGGGTGCTGACCAACGCCGAGCTGACCACCATGGTGGACACCAGCGACGAGTGGATCCGGCAGCGGACGGGCATCGAGAGTCGACGGATCGCAGCCGAGGGAGAGACGGCTACCGAGATGGCGATCTACGCCGCTCGGGCCGCTCTCGACGACAGCGGCAAGAGCCCCGGTGAGGTCGACCTGATCGTAGTAGCGACCTGTACTGCGCAGGACCGCTCTCCGAACATCGCTGGTCGGGTATCGGTCGCGCTTGGCACCAGGACCCCGGTGATCATGGACCTCAACGTGGCCTGCTCCGGCTTCGCCCACGCGCTGGCGATCGCGGACCAGGCGATCCGGGCGGGATCGGCGACCACGGCCGTCGTGATCGGCTCGGAGAAGCTTTCGGCCTTCACGGACTGGACCGACCGCAGCACCTGCGTGCTGACCGCCGATGCCGCCGGCGCGTTCGTGATCACCCGAAGCGAGCATCCCGGCGTGAGCGCCGTGACCTGGGGCTCGGAGCCGGAGCTGGCACCCGCGGTCCGGATCGAGGCACCGACGTCCACCTTCGTGCAGGAAGGCAAGTCAGTGTTTCGCTGGGCGATCAGCAAAGCCGCCCAGCATGCCCGCCAGACCGTCGAGCGGGCGGGGTACGAGATGGCCGACATTCGCGGCCTGGTCTCACACCAGGCGAACCTGCGGATCATCGAGCCACTCGCCCGCCAGCTCGGTTTGGAGAATGCGGTGGTGGCGACCGATGTGACCGTCTCCGGCAACACCTCAGCGGCCAGCATCCCGCTCGCTTTCTCCAAAATGTGGCACAACGGCGAGCTCCCTCCCGACAGCCCGGTGCTGCTGTTCGGCTTCGGCGGTGGCTTCGCCTACGCCGGGCAGGTTGTCCGGACGCCCCGCCGTCAGCCCTGAGCTACCGTTCATCAGCCCTGAGCCACCGATCATCAGCCCTGAGCTACCGACCATCAGCCTTGAGGTCCCCGGTAAACCCGCTCTGAACCACGGGATCATCGCCCCCGGGCGCTAGACGACCTCGTGCAGCCAGCGGACCGGGGCGCCGTCGCCGGCGTACCGGAACGGCTCGAGCTCGTCGTCCCAGGGACGGCCAAGCAGCTGATCCAGCGCCGAGCACAGGTCCAGGCCACCTCGGGCCGAGGTGACCATGGCCTGCTTGATGCGGTCCTCGGGCACCATGATGTCGCCGTGGATGCCGGTGATGGCATGAAACACCCCCAGGGCGGGGGTATAGGAGTAGCGTTCCGACTCGGTTGCCCTGGTCGCCTCCTCGGTCACTTCGAACCGGATCTTCTGCCAGCCCTTCAGTGCGCTGGCCAGCCGGGCGGCGGCGCCGGTAGGGCCGACCCAGCCGTACTCTGCCCGGTAGGCCGCACGTTCGGCGGGTTGGGGGATCCAGCGAAGCCCTGTGGGCATGCCGAACACGCCACCCACGGCCCACTCGATGTGGGGACACAGCGCAGACGGCGCGGAGTGGATGTACAAGACACCACGGGTCGAGCTCATGAATCCTCCCGGTGCGAGACCAGACGTGTTGAGGGCTGCCTTCCCCGACATCCTCATTCGCTGTCCGCAGAGGGGATCCGCCCCTTATTGTGCACCATCGGTCCCATCCGTACCAGGCGCACCGGGACTGGGGTCCCGCTGTCGCTCAGTTCTGCTCGTTACAGTGGGAGCCATGGTGGAAGCGCCGTATGGTTCCTGGTCGTCGCCGGTAACGATCCAGATGCTCACCGCGGCGTCGGTCGGCCTGGGCATCCCCGCCGTCGACGGGCGAGACCTCTACTGGACCGAGTCCCGGGCTGACCAGGGCGGACGCTCCAGCTTGTGGCGGCAGACAGCCGACGGGGTGACGACGGAGCTGACGCCAGCACCCTTCTATGTCCGCAACCAGGTGCATGAGTACGGCGGTGGAGACTTCGCCGTCTGCGACCGTGTGGTGGCGTTCTGCGCCTTCGACGACGGCCGGGTGTACGTCATCCGCGACGGCGGTCCGCCGCAGCCGATCACGCCGGCCGGCCGGGGGCTCCGGTACGGGGATCTGCGGGTCCATCCTGCTCAGGGCATGATCTTGGCAGTACGGGAGGATCACGGCGGAGCGGGCGAACCCGCCAACACTGTGGTCGTACTGGCCCTCGAGGGACCAAACGACGACGGCGGCCAGGTGCTCTGTGCCGGCGCCGACTTCTACTCCACACCGGAGCTATCGGACCAGGGACTGCTGGCCTGGGTCGAGTGGGACCACCCTGCCATGCCGTGGGACGCCACCCGGCTGCGGGTCGGACGACTGGACGGCTCAAGGGTGACCGAGGTCAGCACGATCGCCGGCGGAGGATCCGACGCGGACGGCGAGTCGGCGGTGCAGCCCCGGTGGACCCCGTCCGGGACGCTGGTGTTTCTCTCCGACCGCAGTGGGTGGTGGAATCTCTACACCGTCACCGATAGCGAGGCCAAGCCCGTGCACGAGGCGGAGGCTGAGTTCTGCGGTCCGCAGTGGCGTCTGGGCGAGAAGCCGTACGCGGTGATCGACGACGACACCGTGCTGTGTACCTGGCTTCGATGCGGCACTACCGGCGTGGGTCGGCTGACCCTCTCCACCGGCGACCTGGATTCGATCGCGGCCGGCGCCGGCACCACCGCGGTGGCCTGCGGCCGGGGCATCGGCGCAGCGGTACTGGCTTACGAGGATCGCCCGCCCGCTCTTGCCCGTCTGGACCTGGAGACCTCCTCGTGGTCGGAGGTCAGCCGCTCCAGCGACATCCGGCTCGATCCCGGCATGGTCTCGGTCGCTCGGCCGGTCTCCTGGTCCAGCGATGCCGGGCCGGTCTTCGGCTGGTTCTACCCGCCGACGAACGCAGGCATGGCTGCGCCGAGCGACACGCTGCCGCCGTTGATCACGTCGTCCCATGGCGGCCCGACCTCCTTCTCGCCTGCCCGGTTCAGTCTGGGCGTCCAGTACTGGACCTCTCGCGGCTTCGGCGTCCTGGACGTCAACTACGGTGGCAGCACCGGCTACGGGCGCATGTACCGCAACCGGCTGAAAGGCAACTGGGGCGTTGTCGACGTGGCCGATTGCGCTCACGGCGCCGTGGCCATGGGTGAGCAGGGTCTGGCGGATCCGAAACGGCTCGTGATCCGTGGTGGCAGTGCCGGTGGCTACACCACCCTGCGTGCGCTGACCGCCACCAACGTCTTCACCGCCGGGATCAGCCTGTTCGGCGTCGGTGACCTGGAGGCGCTCGGCAAGGACACCCACAAGTTCGAGTCCCGATATCTCGACGGGCTGGTGGGCCCGTACCCGGAGGCCGCGGAGCTCTATCGGGAGCGCTCGCCGATCTCCCACGTCGACGACCTCAGCTCACCCCTGCTGCTGTTGCAAGGGTCAGAGGACAAGGTCGTGCCGCCGAACCAGGCTGAGACGATGGCGGCCGCGGCGCGCGCCAAAGGCCTTCCGGTGGCGCTGATCATCTTCCCGGGCGAGGGGCACGGGTTCCGTCGGGCCGAGAACATTCGGGCGGCGATCGAAGCAGAACTCTACTTCCTCGGTCGGGTTTTCGGGTTCACCCCCGCCGACCACCTGCCGGCCATCACGATCGAGAACCTGCCGATCTGACCAACCGCACGCTGGCGACTAGGTCGACCAGTACTCGTCCGGCTCCGAACGTGACCCGAAGATCGCCTGCCCGACCCGGACGGTGGTGGCGCCGTGCGCGATCGCCAGCTCGAAGTCGCCGGACATGCCCATCGAGAGCTCGGCATAGCTGCCCGCGGCCTGGTCGGCGTTCTGCAGCCGGATCTGCAGCTGCTGCATCCGCTCGAAGCACCGACGGACCGCATCCTGGTCGTCGGAGAGCACCGCGAGCGTCATCAGCCCGCGCACCCGGAGGGAGCGGTACTGGCGCATCGACTTAGCGAACTGCTCGACGTCGGCGGGGTCCAGACCATGCTTCGACTCCTCCCCCGACGAGTTCACCTGAAGGAAGACGTCCAGGGCTCGGCCGGCGTTGTTCAGCCGTCGGTCAAGGGCCTCCGCGACCCTCGCGGAGTCCAGCGCGTGGAACTCGGTGGCGTACTGCGCCACCACCTTCGCCTTGTTGGTCTGCAGGTGACCGATGACGGCCCAGCTGAGGTCCGGTCTGCCTGCCAGCAGCGCAGCCTTCTCCGCGACCTCCTGGGCCTTGTTCTCGCCGAAGATTCGCACCCCGGCCGCGTAGGCCTCCTCGATCCGGTCCACTCCCTGGGTCTTGCTGACTGGCAGCAGCCGTACGTCTGCAGGATCTCGGCCGGCGTCGCGGCAGGCCTGGTCGATCCGTTTCCGTACTGCGTCCAGCCGTGCCGCGATCGTCCCCATGATGTGCCCAACAGTAGTGCGCCGGAGGGTCCGGACTGGTCAGGGCCAGCGGGCACCCAGCGAGATGACGCCCATGGCCGCCAAGATGGCGAACCCGAGCCCGAAACCGGCGTAGCGGGACGTGACCTCCCGGTCGACCTTCTCCTTGCCGACCGAGGAGCCGATGTCCTTGTAGACGTCCTTGAGCTCGCCGGCCGAGGTGGCCGAGTACGACTCGCCGCCGGAGATCTTGGAGACCCGCGCCAGCTCGGCGTGGTCGACCGGCACCGGCTCGCGTCGACCGTTGACTTCGATGAATCCGTTCTCGGTGCCGTACGCGATGGTGTAGATCGGCACCTGCTGGTCCCGGGCCAGCTTCGCTGCCTGGTCGGCGGGCCGGCCGACTTGGGTCTTGCCGTCGCTCAGCAGCACGATCCGGGCCGGCACCACGGCCTCGGGGTTGTCGGGGTCGGGTGGTACCTGGGCGAGCGCAGCCAACGACGTGTAGATGCCCTCACCGATGGCGGTGGACGGCTGCAGCTGCAGGTCGGCGATCGCGGCGGTGACCGGGCCGCGATCCAGCGTCGGCGGCACCAACGTGGTGGCGGCGCCGGCGAAGGACACGAGCGCGACGTTGAACTTCGGCGGCAGCGACGTGACGAACGCGGCCGCGGCGGACTTCGCCGCCTCCAGCCGGTTGGGGTCCACGTCGGCGGCCTCCATCGAGAGCGAGACGTCAATGGTGACCACAACGGTGGCTCGTTCTCGCGGCACCGACACCTGGTCCTTCGGCTTGGCGAAGGCGAGGGTCAAGGTCAGCAGGCTGAGAATGGAGAGACCGACGGCCAGGTGGCGACGCCATGGTGTCTCCTTCGGGATCACCAGGTCGAGCATGGTGCGTCCGACATGCCGCGCCTTGTCCCGTTTGCGGCGCACCATCACCAGATACAGCGCCATCAGCGCAGGGATCAGCAGCAGCAGCCACAGCCGCTGCGGCGCGAGGAACTGCAGCATCGGAACCAGCAGCGGGTTCGCGCCGGCGACGAACCCGGTCACGGCCACCTCGCCCCGAGAGAGATGGCGCCCAGTGCAGCGAGTACGGCGAACGCCAGCCCGTAGCCCGCGAACCGGGCAGTCACCTCACGGTCGGCCTTCTCGTAGCCCACCTCGGAGCCGATGTTCTCGTAGACCTCCTTCAGCTGGTCGGCCGACGCCGCGGCGAAGTACTGGCCGCCGCTGATCTGGGCAACCTCCCTCATCTGGTCGTGGTCGACCGGGACCAGCTCCCGCTTGCCCTCGAGATCGACGTAGCCGTTCTCGGTGCCGTAGGCGATGGTGTACACCGGCACCTTCGCCTCCCGGCTCGCGGCGGCCGCCTGCTGAGGTGCGCGCCCGGCGGTGTTGGAACCGTCGCTCAGCAGCACGATGGCGCCCGGCGCAACGGAGTCCGGGTTCTTCGGGTCCTTCGGTGCCTGCTGCAGGGCACGCATGGCAGCCGCGATGCCCTCGCCGATGGCGGTCGACTCCTGCAGCTGGATGCTGTGTATGGCGTTCTCCACGGTGTTGTGTGCCAGCGTCGGCGGCACCAGGATGGACGCGCTGCCGGCCATCGACACCACGGACACGTTGTACTTCTCCGGGAGCTCGTCGACGAACTCGATGGCTGCTGCCTTGGCGGCGTCCAGCCGGGTGGGCTGCACATCGGTGGCCTGCATGGACAGCGACGCGTCAATCACCAAGACAACGGTAGCGCGCTCACGCGGCACGTCCACCTGCGTCTTGGGCCGGGCGTACGCCGCCGTCAAGGTGACCAGGCTGAGGAGGGACAGCGCGACTGCGAGGTGTCGGCGCCACTGCGACTGCTTGGGCACCACCACATCCAGCATCGACGTGTTGGTGAACCGCATCCCGCGCCGGTTCTTGCGTCGGCTGGCGAAGACGTAGGCAGCAACCAGAAGGGGGATCACCAGCAGGATCAGCAGCCGGTGCGGCGACAGGAACGCCAGTTGGATCACTTCGTCACCCCCTGCGGCGGTGCGTGCAGCATGCTCGCCACTCGGCGGTACGCCAGGACGAACCGGGCGATGTCTTGCACCCAGTCTCTGTCGGTCCGCAGCTGGATGTGCCCGACACCTGCCCGACGAAGGGAGATCCGGATTCGTTCCCGCTGGGCGGCGCTGGCGGCGTCCATCCTGGCCCGGGCTCCCACGTCCGCCGTGTTCACGTAACGCTCGAAGTCGGTCTCGGGGTCGCGAATGAGCATGTCGCCCACATCGGGAAACTCCACCTCTCGGCGGTCGACAACCTCGATCGCGAGCACCTGGTTCCGCACCGCCAGGCGGCGCATGGACCGTTCCCAGGGCGGTTCGAGATTGGGGTCCAGCTCGTGGTCCCCTGGGGTGAGGAAGTCGGACACGACCACCCGCAGGCCGCGGCGACGCTGGGTCCGGGAGAGCTGCTCGACGGCGTTGCTGAGGCTCATCGGCCCACGAGCGTGGTCGGGAACGAACGGCTCGTTCAGCATGGTGCGCAGCAGGCCGTACAGCGCGGACCGGCCCGATCTCGCCGGCAGCCGGCGGAGATGGTCCGGCCTCATCAGGTAGCCGCCGAACCGGTCCCCCATCTTCTGGCTGAGGAAACCGATCGTCGCGATGGCGGCGATGCCCAGGTCCCGCTTGGTGACGCCCTCGGTCCCCCAGTTCATCGACGGGGTCACGTCCAGCAGCGCCCACACCTCCAGTTCGCGATCAGCCATGGTGTCGCGGACATGCGGGACGGTCGTGCGGGCGGTGACCGCCCAGTCGATCTTGCGGACGTCGTCCTCGCCGGGCCGGTAGACCCGGGCGTCGTTGAAGTCTGACCCAGGTCCGGGAAGCAGCCCGAGATGGTCGCCGTGCAGGTATCCCTCAAGCCGGCGGACGATGGTCAGCTCCAGCCGCCGGAGCGCCGCTTCCGGAGCCAGCTTGTTCAGCGGGATGGTTGCCTGGGTCGGCGCGCGGACGACGGACGCCACGGCGCCCGGGCCGGGTTGGGAGAATCCGGGCGGACCGGGTGTGGGGCTATGCGGAACGCTCACGGACCGCTCAGCTGAACTCGGATAGCCGGGGGCCGTGGCTCGTGTTCGCAGCTTGCGGGGAGTTCCACACCGGAGTCGGTGGCGGCACCATCGCGACGATCCGCTCCACTACCTGGGCGGGCTCGATGTTGTCGGCGACGGCGTCGAAGCCGAGCACGAGACGGTGGGACATCACATCCTTGGCGACCGACTGGACGTCGGTGGGCAGCACATAGTCGCGGCCGTGGATTAGCGCCAGCGCTCGAGCTGCCGCCACCAGGCCCAGCGTGGCGCGCGGGCTGCAGCCGATCTGGATGACCGAGGTCAGGTCCGGCATGTTGAACTCGGCGGGGGTCCGGGTCGCCAGCACCAGCCGGACGATGTACTCGGCGACCAGGTTGTGCACGAAGACCTCGGACGCCTGCCGCTGCAGCCCCAGAATCATGCTCGGGTCGAGGACCGGCTGGGAGTGCGGCGGGTCGACGCTCATCCGGCGAAGGATCTCGAACTCCTCGTTACCGCGGGGGTACGGCACGTCGACCTTCAGCAAGAACCGGTCGCGCTGTGCCTCCGGCAGGGGGTAGACGCCTTCGGACTCGATCGGGTTCTGGGTCGCGATCACGATGAACGGCTGCGGCGCCGGATAGGTCTGGCCACCGATGGACACCTGCTGCTCGGCCATCAGCTCGAGCATGGCGGACTGGACCTTGGCGGGTGCGCGGTTGATCTCGTCGGCCAGCACGAAGTTCACGAACACTGGGCCGAGCTCGACGTCGAACCCCTCCTGGCTCGCTTTGTAGATCCGGGTTCCGACGATGTCGGAGGGCACCAGATCCGGCGTGAACTGGATCCGGGCGAAGTCGCCGCCGACGACAGTGGCGAAGCTGCGGACAGCGAGTGTCTTGGCGACGCCGGGGACGCCTTCCAGCAGGCAGTGGCCCTTCGCCAGCAGCGCCACCATCAGCTGCTCGACCATGTGCTCCTGGCCGACGATGACCCGCTGCACCTGGGCGATTGCCTCCCCCAGGATGTGGGCCGCCTGCTGGTTGCCGTACGCCTGGCCTGTCTGGCTGGTCGTGGAACTGCTCACTCACTTCTCCGTTTCGTGGTCGGACTGCCACGGGTGCTCGATCTGTCGTGCCCATCGGTCAAACCTGTCGAGCAGCGGTCCGCGTCCCCAACGCGGGCCTGCTGGCAGCGACCGAAGCCGGCCCTGCCCTGGCGGGACAGATTGCTGCCAATTGTCGCAGACGGGCCCAACCGCCCATCCGGGCGGAAAAGCACCGTTCTGGTTTCGGTTGCTTTGTGTGGTGAGATTGGCCTGATGTCTTCGCCTGCCACGCCTCCCGGTGACCCAGCTGAGAGGGACCCGGACGCGTACGTACCGGTGAGTCCGCTGCTCGCCGACGACCCGCCTCGCATCGGCGACTTCTGGCTGGACGCCCGCCTGAGCGCGACCGCCGCCGGTGTCGCGTACACCGGTCACACCGACGAGAACGTCCCGGCCATGGTGATCCTGCTGTCGCAGGGCGCGGCCGCCGATGCTGCGGCTCGGGATCGGCTGGCTGGGCTGGTCAACGCGATGCACATCGACACGGTGCTGGCTCGCGGCGGTCACGGACAGGACTGGGGCCGGCTGGGTCGCAAGTTCCGGTCGGAAGACCAGGGGCCGGTGCCGCCCGATGAGCAGTTGGTCGCCCCGTGGGCGGCCCTGGCCTACGACGGCTCCCCGGCAGCTGCCCGGCAGGCGGACCGGATCCTCGACGAGGTGCAGCTAGCGACACTCGCCCAGCAGGGTCTTCCCGCGGGCCCCGACTACCGGCACTACTGGGTCGACCAGATCCGTCCCGGGCTGGCCCGGCTCTGGCCGCTGCCGTGGCCTGGCCGGTACGACCGCGCCGGGTGGATCACGATCCTGGTCTCCTGGGTGCTGATGATGTTGCTGGCAGCGCTCGCGGTCCTGATCGCCATCTTGATCTTCCGTAACCAGCCACCACAGGCTCCGCCACCACCGACCGGTGGGTCTGGCAGTCCCCCGCCGCAGTCCGGCTCCCCGCCACCGCAGTCGGGATCGCCGTCTCCGCAGTCAGCCTCGCCGTCCCCTCAGTCGGGCTCACCGTCGCCCCAGTCGGCGTCGCCGTCCTCCCAGTCGGGATCTCCGTCACCCAGCCCGTCGGGGTCCGGATCGCCCGAGTCCGGCTCGCCGTCGCCGTCTGCTTCAGGAACCGAGACCGGGGGTACCTCCCCGTTCCCGTCCGGTACGGAGTCCGGCGGTAGCGGCGACTCACCGAGGTCACGGCTATGACGGCCCCCGCATCCGAAGCAAGGCGGACCGCTGCTCGGATACCCAAGCTGATTGTGAGCGACCTCGACGGCACGTTTCTGCTTCCGGACGGAACCGTCAGCGAGCTGAACTCGGCTGCTGTGCTGGAGGCTCAGGCAGCAGGCATCCCGGTGCTGTTCGCCACCGGTCGGCCCGTACGGTGGCTGGACGTGATCCGCGAGCTTCCCGGCGCGCACCCGACGGTCATCAGCAGCAACGGCGCCATCCTCTACGACCTGGGAGTCGGCAAGGTCGTGGACCAGGTATTCATCGACCCGCTGGTCGCCCTCGATGCCGTCGCCGCGCTGCGCAAGATCCTTCCCGGCGCGTCGTTCGCGTTCGAGTCCGGGGCCCGGTTCGGCTATGAGCCGACGTATCGAGCCGAACCGGTCGACATCGACACGAACCACTGGATCTTCACCGGGCCCGCCGAACAGCTGGCTCATACCGAGCAGTTCGTCAAGATGCTGGTGCAGCACGCCGAGGTCGGCGCTGACGAGCTGCTGGAACACGTGAAGAGTGTGGTCGGAGACACCCTGACGGTGACGCACGCGGCGACCGGCGACTACGGCCTGGTGGAGATCAGTGGACCGGGTGTCAGCAAGGCCTCGATGCTTCGTCGCTGCTGCGAGCGGCTGGGGATCGACGCCGCAGACGTGGCAGCCTTCGGTGACATGCCGAACGACCTGGACATGCTGAGCTGGGTGGGAATGCCGCACGTCGTGGCCAACGCCCATCCGCTACTGCTCGATCTGGGTGTGCCGGTGGTTCCGGGCAACGCCGAATCCGGAGTGGGCCAAACGATCCGGAGCTGGCTGCCATGACAGACGAGGCAACCCTGCACCCGCGGATGACCGCGCAAGCCTCAGCCCGAGCTCAGGTGCTGCCGGCGCGGATGCTGGCGGCCGCCGCGATCTGCGCGCTCCCCATCGTGGTCGGTCTGTTCGTCGCCGCGACTACCTTCCGCGGCGGCTCGATTGTGCCCTGGCGTCCGGTCATGGTGGACCTGGACGTTTACCGCCAGGCCGGCCGTGCCCTGCTGCAGGGCGGCGACATCTACGCGTTGCAGGGGCCGCTGCCGTTCCTCTATCCCCCGTTCGCCGCGCTGCTGGCGGTACCCCTGGCCTTGATGGCCGCTGCCGCCGTGCAGATCCTCTGGACGATCGCCGGTGTGTTGGCGATTCTGGCCGTGATGTATCGCTATGGACTTCGCGGCTGGGTGCTCGGCCTGGGCGGGGCGGGGGCGGTCTTCTTCGTCGAACCGGTCAACCAGACACTCGCCTTCGGGCAGCTGGGCATCATCCTGGTCGCATTGGTCGTGCTGGACCTCGTCCCCGGACCCCGGCTGCTGCCCGGCCGGCGGCTGCTGCCCGAGGGGGTGCTGACAGCTGTGGCCGCTGCGGTGAAGCTGACCCCGGGGATCTTCGTGCTGTATCTCTTCGCGAGCGGCCGGCGGCGCGCTGCCGTAACCGCCGTCGTCGTCGGTGCCGGCGTGACGTTGGCGACCTGGGCGCTGCTGCCGAGCACCTCTGGCGGGTTCTGGGGTCGGCTGGCCCACGGAGACACCGGGCTGGGCAACGGCATCGTCTACTACACGAACCAGTCGGTGATGGCGGACATCGTTCGGATCTTCGGGATGAGCCGGACAGCGTCGGCAGCTGGACTGCTGCTGGCCGTTCTGGTGGCCGCCGTCGGGGTCTGGGCCTCAGCGCTGTGGCATCGGCTGGGTGACGTCCCATTCGCCGTCACCCTGTCCGGGATCGCCGGGCTGCTCGCCTCGCCGGTGTCCTGGTCGCACCATTTCGTCTGGGTGGTGCCCTTTGCCCTGTGCCTGCTCGGCACGCACGTCCCCAGCGGCCAGTCGCCGGCGATCCGGCTGCCCGTGTGGTTCCAGGTGACCGGCTGGCTGTTCGTCGGCTGGGTGCTGGCGGTGCCGTACAAGCGGCTGCCGAACGGTGGCGACGTGGAGCTGGCCTGGAGCTGGTGGCAGAACACGCTGGCGACGGTGACGGCCGTGTTGGGGGTTGCCCTGTTGGCCGCCGCTGTCGTGGTGGCTCGGCGTCAGGCGTACCGCGCGCCGGCGAAGTTGACCCGCAAGGTGTAGAGGGAGGTGGTGGCGGTGATGAAGAGATGGTTGAGCTGCCGCCCGCCGAACGCCAGGTTGGCTGTCACCTCCGGTAGGACCAGCCGCCCCACAAGGGTGCCATCGACCTCATAGCAGTGCACCCCGTCATGGGCAGCACCCCATAGGCGGCCGTCGCGGTCGAACCGAATCCCGTCGTAGCCGCGGGTGTCGGCGGCAAAGACCGATCCGCCGGCAATCTTGTCGCCATGCAGGTCGAAAGCGCGAATGTGCCGCTCCTGGCTGTCGACCACGAACAGGCGTGACTCGTCTGCGGAGAAGGCCAGCCCGTTGGGCTGGGCGAAGTCGTCGGCGACCACGTGCAGTTTGCCGTCAGGCGAGACCCGATAGACGTAGCAGCCAGGTAGCTCTGGGTCAGCCTGATGCCCCTCGTAGTCGCTGCGGATGCCGTACGAGGGATCGGTGAACCACACCGACCCGTCGGCGGAGACGGCCACGTCGTTCGGACTGTTCAGCCGGCGACCCTGGTAGGAGTCGGCCAGCACGGTGACGGAGCCGTCGTGCTCGAGCCGCGTGACTCGGCGGGCCCCGTGCTCACAGGTGACGAACCGGCCCTGCCGATCCACCGTACGACCGTTCGGGAAGTCGGCCGGAGCCGCGAAGACGTCGGTCCGCCCGGTGATCTCGTCGTAGCGCAGCACGCGGTCGTTGGGGATGTCACTGAACAGCACAAACCGCCCGGCCGGATGGTAGGCCGGGCCCTCGAGCCAGCGCCCATCGGTGAACGGACGCTCAATGACGCGGTCGCCGCCGACACCGGCGAACCGCTCGTCGTAGCTCTCGAAAACCGCCGGAATCGTCTCTGGCACCCGCGTCTGCCTTCCCGCCTGGATAGCTGCCTCCGGGTGGCCTCGGTGCCACGCCGGTCGTCAGGTCAGACTACGGCTGTGCGAAGCGTCGGTGTGGAGGAGGAGCTGCTGCTGGTGGACGCGTCCACCGGTGAGCCGAGGGCCGTCTCGGCAGCCGCCCTTCGCTTCGAGGCCCGGCGGGCCCGACCGGAACGCGGCGGCAGCGACGGGCCCGGCGGGACGCTTGAGGCCGAGCTGCAGCAGGAGCAGCTCGAGACCGACACCAAACCCTGCCAGGATCTGGCGGACCTGCGGTCGGAGATTGTGGCCTGGCGCCGACGCGCCGACGAGGCGGCCCGATCGGCGGATGCCCGGGTCGCCGCGCTCGGAACCTCACCGCTGCCGGTGGCTCCACAGACGACAGTCAAGCCGCGGTACCAGGCCATGGTGAGGCATTTCGGACTGACGACGCTGGAGCAGCTCACCTGCGGCTGCCACGTACACGTTGGGGTCGATTCCGAGGACGAGGCCGTCGCGGTCGTTGATCGGGTTCGGATCTGGCTGCCGGCGCTGCTGGCGATATCAGCAAACTCGCCGTTCTGGCAGGGTGTCGACTCCGGATATGCCAGCTTCCGGTCCCAGGCCTGGAGCCGCTTCCCCACGGCCGGGCCGACCGAGCTGTTCGGGTCCGCGGCCTCCTACCGTGGGATGATCGCGGAGATAATCCGATCCGGTGCCGCACTGGACGCGGGGATGATCTATTTCGACGTGCGCCCGTCGGACAAGTATCCGACGGTGGAGTTTCGAGTGGCCGACGTGTGCCTGGCTGTCGACGACGCGGTGCTGGTTGCCGCATTGTGCCGAGGACTGACGGAGACGGCGGTCCGGTCATGGCGCGCTGGCCTGCCGGCGGAAGCTGCGTCGTCCATGCTGCTCCGGCTGGCGAGCTGGCGAGCCGGCCGTTCCGGACTGGCGGACGAACTGCTCGATCCGTACACCTGGGAGCCGCGGCCCGCAGCCCACGTCGTGTCCGCCCTGGTCGACCATTGTCGCGACGCGCTGCGGGACGTCGGCGATCAGGGGTTGGTCGAGGCTGGGCTGGCGCGCGTACTCGCGTCCGGTACCGGGGCCGCGCAGCAGCGGCGAACGCATCAGTCGACCGGCGATCTCGCCGCGGTGGTCACCGAGGCAATCGCCTGGACCCACCGGTCATAGTGGAATGCAGGCCCGTGCGCGCTCGGCTAGGTGACCGCCACGATCCGGGCCGACTGGAGCACGCCGGCTTCGATGTCCAGCAGCCCAAGAGTGCCCTGCGGCTGTCGCCGGCGGTCGGTGGGAGATCCCGGGTTGAAGATTCTGACGCCGTCCCCCTCCAGGTCGAGCGGAATGTGGGAATGGCCGAACACCACCAGCTCGGCACTGGGGAACCGTCGACGCATCCGTCGGGTACGAGACGTAGCCGCGCCGGCATCATGGATCATGCCGACCGATAGGCCGGCAAGATCGAGTTCCAGCGTCTGAGGAGCGCCCCAGTCGGCAACCTCAGGCAGGTCGTTGTTCCCCATCACGGCATGGACCGGTGCGAACTGCTGCAGCAGTTGGAGGACGTCGGCCGTGCAGACATCACCGGCATGCAGGATCAGGTCGGCCTGCTCGGCGTACGCAGCGACGGCCGGGGGACAACCCTTCCACCGGCGAGGACTGTGGGTGTCGGACAGCACGACCACTCGCATCGAGACATCCTCGCAGGCGTGTGCAGGAAGGGCCGGAGACCTCTGTGGCGCCGTTCGGTTCGGTTGATCAACTGGTTTCGCAGAATTCGCACACGCTCGATGTGTTTAGTGCTATAGATCAGAAGTTGGAAAGGTCGGAGACGACTAGATGCGCGCTCACTGCATCGCCTATCTATGTATCTTCGGTCAATCGCTGCGCTCCTCAAGCGAGCAGGAGCATCATGATCAACGACAGGGGGATGGATGAGGAAGGATCGACTGTTCCGGGCCGCTGTGCTCGGCGCCGGCGTCGCGATGGTTGCGCTGGGCACGACAGCACCCGCGAGCGCAAGCAGCACGAAGAACCATGAGTTCGAACTGCGGGACCGCTGTGACGTCGCCACGTTCAACGCGGCGCTGGGTGAAGAAGTCTGTGCTGGACAGAAGCGTGGAAGCGTCACTTTCGACAGGTTCATCGCTGCCCTCGATGATGGTGGGCACAAGAAGTGGAACATTCACCCCCACGACCGAACGATCCGTCTCGGTGACACCGTTTCCGCCGAGAACGTCGGTGGCGAGGTTCACTCGTTCACCCGCGTCCCCGTGTTCGGGCAAGGATGCGTTCGGGAACTCAACGAGCCGTTCGCAGGTGAGCCCGAACTGTGCAACGGCCCCGTGGACTTCTCCAGTTTCGTAGGGCCCGCTGAGGAGACCGCTCCGCAGCAGCTTGGGGTCGGGGTGCACCGGTTCCAGTGCCTGATTCATCCGTGGATGCGGGCGACCATCACGGTCGAGGCGAAGTAAGCCAACGACCAGGTGCCAGCCATTCCTCGTAGGTTCCGTCGCGCGGGACGGGTGATGGCTGGCACGTTGATGGTTGCTTGTGCGTTGGCTGGATGCGCCTCAACGCCAACTGCTCACAGCACCCACCCATCACCAACCCCAACCTCTGGGGCCGGCTCAGCGCCGACTGCCGTGCAGGCCGGCGCAACCCTCCTGAGCACCTGCAGCGGCTCCGCTGATGCCAGCGGCGATGCCGCTATCAGATCGGTCGACCTGGTTACACAGGATCGGGAACTGGTGGTGGCTTTCAACCTTGCACAGCCAATCTCCGGGGATCTGACAGTGAGCGTCGCCGCCGCCCCGGGCCGGAACTCCAGCACATCGAACGCCGATGAGGGCGTTTCTATCACCGCGACCATGCGTCGAGGTGCGCCGGTGTCAGTCACGGTCGCAGCACCGGGTGGCTCAGCAAGTCCCAGCCAGGTCCAAGACGTCGTGCACGTTGTCGACAGCCAGGTCCACATCGGCCTCCCAGGAGCCATTCTCGAGCCGCTCGGCAGTGACTGGCACTGGTGGGCGACGGCTCGAAGTGGCGCCGACTCCGGGCGCTGCCCCGCTGACGGGGCCGACGAGAGTTCCATTCGCGTCGTATCAGTGGAATAACCAGAGCACTACGGGATAATGGGTGCGTGCCCATCGGTTCGCGTCCTGGCTTGGGCGGTACCTCTTATCGCGCCAAGGAGAGCCCCGTGAACAGGCTGCAGCGGTGGACCGACTTCGGCGGCACTTGGCAGGTGGTGTCCCAGAACCAGGATGCCGTCACGATCTCGCTGTGCCGATGCGATGGCGGGGAGGAAGTGGAGCGCTTGACCTCCGCCAACCCGAACCTTCTTGCACTGGTTGCAGCGGCAGCGAAGGAGACCGACTGAGGCGTCGCGGCTCCACCCGGTGGAACCGCTCGAACGTTAGGGTGGTGCGCATGGGAGGTGAACGGTGGCCGGTGATCTCTGGTGGATTGTGGTGATCGCACTCGCAGGTGCGGCGGTGGTCGGCGTCGGCACGTTCGCGTCGTCACCCGCTGCCAAGCGACCCGAACACCGCCGACACACCCCGACCCACCGTGAAGCCCCACCGTCGGTGCCAACCACAGCATCGCTTGCTCGTGGGGTGGCGTACATGTACGGCCGGATCGGCCGGGAGCCTCCGTCGCGCAGCGTGAACCGCAATTTTCGACGGGCATCCGAGCGCATCGATGCGATCGACCCGTATGAGGGACAGCGTCGCGTCGCCGAAGCCATGTCCCGCGCCGGCATCCTGCCACCGCATCTTCACCAACCTGAGCCGGTGGACGACGAGGACACCCAGAGTCGAAGCCGAGCCGATGATCCCTGGAGGAGTGATGGTGACTGAGCGTCCAGCTCGAGCCGACCGGTTCATCGACCCTCTCCAGGTCTACGCCGAGGCCGACGCCGAGACGCGTTCGGTGATCGAGAAAGAACTCGATCGCATCGACGCCCTCGACCACCGCGAGATTGACCTCAATACCCGGGGCCTCAACTACGGCATTCTGGTGACACTGGCATTCCTGGCCGCCTGCGTCTATCTGATCCTGGTTGGGCATGGCGTCGAGGGCACCATCCTCGGCGTCATCTTCATCCTCGCCCTGATGGCCGTGCTGGCCCGCGGCCGAAAGCAATAGCCGGGGCCACCAGACCATGCAGACCAGCCGAACGGGACTGACAGCGAAACATATGATCGCCGGTCTGGCCCTGCTCGTCATGCTGGCAGAGGCGCCGTTCTACTTCGCGGCCGGGCTGCTGGCGCCGGGCTGGGCCGTGGTGATCTTCATCGCTGTCTGGCTGACCTTGTTCACCTTGGGCTGCATCTGGTTTCGTCGTCGTCCGCTGTGGGTGTTGGCGGTTCCTCTGCTGGCGGCGGCGTTCTGGTTCGGAGGCTTGTCGGCGGGCGAGGCCTTGCTCGGCTGGACCGCCTGATGCGGTGGGATCCGATCAGAGTCGCCTTCGCCAGAACGTCGAGTCCGCCCAGCGGCCCTCCGCACGGTAGTGCTCGTGGTGCAGGATGAGGTACCGGGCAAAGTCCTGGTCAACCAGGCGCGCGTAGTCAAGCAGCGCTTCTCGACGCCCGCCGAGGTAGTCGCGGACAGCCGCCGCCGCGTAGTAGCCAGTACCCAGGGCGGCCGTGATGCCATGGGACGCGAGCGGGTCACGCGCAACCGCCGCGTCCCCTACCGCCAGCCAGTCGATGCCCGCGATCGCCGACAGCCGCGAGGTATGCGCCGGAGAGATCCGCGGCTGCTGAAGCTGGCTGTATCCGCTGCCACTCACGCGGGATTGGGTGTGGGGCGCGGCCCGCAGCAATGTGGACCAGCCGTCCTGCCGGAGCCCAGCACGGTCGAGCAAGTCACCGTCAGTCAAGTAGGCCGCGATCAACTTCCCGCCGGGCAGTCGAGCGGAGTACCACCAGCCGCCGGCGACGGCCTCGACGACGGTCAGCGAGTCTTCGTCCTGGCGGCGGGCCCGTGGATCGCGTTGCAGGTAGGTCGAGAGCCCGACAAGCCGGTCGTAACGGATGCGCCGCACGCCGAGCAGACGCGCGAACCGCGCCGCGCGACCCGAGGCGTCGACCACGAAGTCCGCCTGGCACACATCCACGCCGCGCCCGGTGTTGATCGTCAGCTGCCAGCCACCGCCTCGTTCACGTGAGCACCCCACGAGCCGGTGGCGGAAACGCCAGCCAGCACCCGCGGCAACCGCAGCCCCAGCCAGCTCTTCCTCGAACCTTCGGCGGTCGAGCTGCCAGCCGGCGCCGGCCGCCCCGAAGATGAAGTCGCGCTCCGACGCCTCATCCGATCCCCACATATAGCGGTTTCCGTGCGATGGCAGACCCGCACGACTTACATGATCAACTAAGCCGAGTTGACGCAGCAAAGGGTTCACGCTCGGCGGCAGGCACTCGCCGACCTTGAGCTGCGACCCGGCCTGTGCCTCCACCACAATGGGTGTGAGACCGGTGCGAGCGAGTGACAACGCGACCGCCGCGCCAGCGGGCCCGCCGCCGACGATGACAACGCGCGCCGCCCGCACGGCCGGCATCGTTTACAGCTCGTCGCGACGAAGTACACGACGGCGGGCCCGCAGCGGAACCTCATCCCGTTCGGTGGCCAGCCTGGCCGCGGCGAGCATCGGTACCTCGGCCGCCTCCTCCACCGGTACGCGCACGATGCGCTCGGCGATCCGGACCTGTTCCCACGTGGGGTCCGACTTGGTGAACTCCTCGGCAAGCTCGGTCTCGACCCAGAGACGCTCGGGGAGGCCGTGCTCGGCATGGTCCGACGGCCCATCGTGCGGCGCGACGATCCCGAGCTTGTCCCATTGGGCGACGTTGTCGTTGATGCGGGTGTTGTAGTCCGGACCGAAATAGCGCAACCACTCGGGGCGATGGAAGAGATGCTTCAACCTTTGCGCGACGGGCAGACCGTCGTTCATCAGCCGGGAGTACGAGCGCTCGCTCAAGACCTGGTTCGGGACCCGCGCCGCCCAGAAGGACGGCAGCGGAAGATAGGTGCCTACCTCGTAGCCGGAGAGGCAGCTGGCCTCGTCGGTCTGCCACGGCACGCCCATCCACCACGTCAGGGTGCCCGGCCCGGTCGACTCCACCACGCCGTCGGGGCCCAATGCCTCGGCAGGCGTCAGGCTGGGTCCGTAGTCCATCCGTGGCTCCGCGCCCTCGTCGAGGATGTTCAGCCGAAAGGGCGCCCTCCACATCGATCCCACGCGCAACGTCCAGGTCAACTCGATGCCGGGGTGAAAGGGGCCGCCGAGGCAGCTCTCCAGGTTCGCCTCATCGAGCGCGCCGGGCTGCTGCGGCAACGGGTAGTCGGCAAGCGTCGCTGGGCGATCACGGTCCGCGGGGTCGTCGTCGAAGTCGCCCTCGGCCCACTGCCGAAGCCAGTGGTATTGGGTCACTGTCACGGCGAGGTCGTCCATTGCGAGGTGCGGATAGTCGCCGAAGGTGTCTCCGTAGAACGGCGGAAGCTTCTCCGGCTCCTGCAGTCCCGCGCCGTCGGCAGGGTCGCGGAACCAGTTGAAGTACGAGGTGCGCAGATGCTTGAACGCCTCGTCCCGGCTGGCGAGTTGCTGCAGCAGCCCGGGGGCGGTCAGGTCACTCGGGCTGCCCGCGCCGAAAAGGAAATTAGCCCCGCCATTGACCCAGCTCGTGCCGACCAGCCGCTCGAAGATGGGGAAGATATGGCGCCAGAATGAGGGTCGCGGGGGAACCTCCGTGCTGAAGGCGGAGTCACGACAGAAGAGGTCGTAGACGACGTCGTACATCGTGACTGCACCGTAAAGGCCCTGCCCGTAATTGGGTGGCGTTACGGCGACCGCTGCCGGTTCCGCCTCGAACTCCTTGCCGTCAACGACAACGGTCGCTCGTACAGGGCCGTCGGAGATGTCGTCGTGCCAGCCGTCGTTATTCGCGAAAGTGGTTGCGGGCTTGCCGGTGTAGGAGGCTGAGGCGCCGAAGCCACCGAGGACGAGCAGTCGTCCAGCGGAATCCGTGCGCAACTCACCGAGCGGAACCTGCTGGCCCATGAATTCACCAGAGTTGAACGCGTACTCCGCCCCTTGAGTGTCGCGTCCAGAGATGGAGCGTGGTCCCGGGTCTATGACGAGTTGACCGCGGTCATCGCCGGTGATAGTGCCGTTGCGAAGACCTGCAGTCTTTGCATACTTCGGGCCCAAATCCATCGCGTTGAGGAACTGATAGCCGGCCGCCTTTCGGTTTGCGAGGTGTACCCGCCACGTGATCTTCGCGCCATCAGCGGTGATCTCGCGCACGGCTTGGCCGGCATGGTCCAAACCGTACACGCGGAAGCGCGCGGCCTGGCGCTTGATGCGCCCAACCGAATCCTTGAAACCGCCTTCGGGAGTGGGCAACTCCCCCGGCGCCTCGGGGCCAATGAAATACTCCTCCGGCGAGTTGCCGACGCGCGCGATGCCGATGCCTGGGTAGATGACGTAACGAGCAATTTCATCCATGATGATCACTGTCCTAATCAGGGCCGGCCGCTATGAGACGCTGGCGAGAATCGTAGACCGCGCGCCGAACGCCTGCCCGTGGGGTATCGAATTTTCCAGGATTGGCCGACCCGGGCATTCCCAATGAACGCTGCGGCCCTTAAGCGATTCGCGGCTTGTCGGGCCCGGTGTCTGTGTCGCGAGATGATCGAGGCAGCTGGGTCCGAATCACAGTACGCCCAACAGCAGGAGCAAAGAAGCAGCCACTGCCCCCAGTCCAACCAAAATACCGGCCCGTTTGAAGGCTTGACCGTCAAGAGGCCGCACGGGAAGCGCCACCGAGGCAGTCATCACGAGAGCAGCAATGGCCAACGCTCGGGTGAATGGAACCGGCCAGGTCGCCGATTCGAGCAGAAGAGCAGTTGCGAGCGCCCCGAGGCCGATCGGAGCGACCAGGTGGATCCGGCCAGCCCGTGCCGGAACTCGAAGGTACGGAAGAGGCGCCCAGGGAACCCCTGCTGCGCCACCGACCACACCAACCAACAGGCCGGGTGGCCACGCGCGCTGAACGGGGCGAACCTGGGCGCGGAAAGCAGCAAGCTGTCGCAACATCATGGTGAAGGCAACCAGCAGACCGATGCCGGCCAGATAGGCCACGGTAGCCGTTACGCCCAGCCCCTCCTGCCGGAGCATTGGGATCCCGAAGGTGACAACGGTGGCACCAACGGCCCATCCGACGTGGCGCCGACGACCGATCAGTCGTACGCGTGCAATGGCCTGCGCACTGGTCTCCAACCAGCTACGCAGGCCGCTGGCGTCATGAGTGGCGGCCGAACTGGACGCCAGCACCAGGCTGACGACAGTTAACAGCCCGAGCGCTGCGATGGGCTGCCGACGCTCCACCTGCCCAAGTCCCCAGCCCGGCGGCACGGGCTTGGAGAGATCAAGGCCGGTCTCGTAGATGCGCTCGTCGAGAATCAGGTGCCTCGGACGGGCAGCCAGCGTGGGGTCGAGGGCGAACGCTTGGGCATAAGCGCCTTGAGCGGCGAGCAGGTTCAACGGTCCACGGCGACCGTTGAGCACCCCGAGGTTGAACCATGCGGTGGCGTAGTCCGCTCGCGCGCCCACTGCACGTCGAAAAGCGGACGCAGCGGCACGCTCTCGGCCTTCGGCGGCCAGCGCCACCCCGAGGTTGTTGGCAGCGGGAAACAACGTCGGGTCATGAGCCAAGGCGCGGGCATCCAGATCTCGAGCGGCTTCGACCACCCCGGCCTGATGCGCAGCCGATCCTGCAGTGAGGAGGAAGACCGGATTGAGCGGATCAGTGGCGAGCGCCCGATCGGCCGCCGCTCTGGCGTCTGAAGCGCGTCCGATGGCCGCAAGCGCGAGCGCTTCGTTATTGTGCAGCGCTCCCGGAAATACCTCGGTGGTGTTGAAACGGGCGAGCGGAAGCCGGTTCCGGGCGGCGTCATAGTCCTCGAGGGCGGCCGCATGCTCTCCTGCCCGACGCTCCGCGTCGCCCAACTGAAGACGTGTGTAATAAGCCAGCACCGCATAGCGGTAAGCGACGTCATCGTCCTTCGATCCGAAGGTGCCCAGTCGGAACTCGGCCTCAGCCCTATCCAGATCAACGGCAAGTCCGCGGAGGAGGGCCAGCCCCTCCGCGGTACGGCCGCCAGCGAGCAAGGCTGCACCGCGATTGAGCCTGGCCTGCGCCGTATCCAACGACAGCGTGTACCCCCTTTGACCGCGTCGTAGAGCAACATCGAACGCGGCCGCGGCATCGTCGTACCGACCCTGCAGAAACCGAATCTCCCCGACCCGCAACACCGGGAGACTCTGCTGGTGCCCGGATGATCTGTCCCACTCGGTTGCGACAACGGCCGCCTGGTCCAGATTTCCAGCCCAGCGCCACATGTTCTGTCGGGCATCCGCCACGTCGTCCCGCCGATCTGCCTGCACGGTCCAGCCGGGCATTCCAGCTTCGGCCTTGACCACGTCTGCCAGCATGTCTTCGGCCACATTGAGACAGGAAGGCGCCGGCTCCGGCTGGACCGAGTCAAACCTGGGCGGCAACACGCGCAATGCCTGATTGGCCCTGCCGGACAGAACCTCGTCCCGTGCCCGAACAAAGCTGGCGCAGTTGCTGGGAACGTCTTCAAGCAACCCCGGGAATGGACGGAAAGTGGGAAGAAATGCGAGGTCAACGAGTGCGCCGCCTCCTTCGCCACCGCAGCATGGCGCCAAGATCACCTCGAACGGAAGGGCGCTGTTGAAACCGAGACTAAGCGCCGGGGCGCGAGGCACGAGTGGTCCCGAAGAAGGAAAAGCCGGCGCGCCCGCCGCGACCAAACGCGCCGCGACCTCCGCAGTTGCACCGAAATCGCGTGCAGCCTCATGCGCTTCCAGCAGTACCCGCGCGGTGGGGCCCAGTTGGCGCCCCCCAGACGCAGAGTAGAGCGGCGCGAGCAGCGCAACGGCGTCCGCAGGTCGTCTCAGGCCCACCAGGGCGCGAGCCTGACCGACCAACGCCTCGGCCCCTCCGCCGAGCTGATGGGACAACTCGTACGCGGACAGGGCCTGCTCGTACTGATGTCGTCCGGCGAATGGTTGGCTACGGCTAAGTTCTTTGCCCACGGTCAAATGCATGTCACCAACAGCCATCCGGATATCGGCACTACCCGGGAACTCGGACAGCAACGCGGAGGCAGTTGTGCGTGCTATTTCAACAGCATCGTCGGGAGCATCTGCCGCCAGCGCCAACTGATCCGGCGCGCTTGCCGCCGCGGCGCGCTGAGACTGAAACTGGGCCAGCAGCCATCCGGGCGTTGGATCGGCCGGGCACGCCGACACCGCCTTCTGCCCCTGTTCTTGCACCAAGTCGTCGTGGGGCTGATTGTCCGCGGTAAGCAAGAGCAAGAGATTGGTCTCAGCGTCGCAACGCGCCACGGAGCGGGCTCGCAGCAGCAGAGCGTAGGCGACTGGAGCGGCGCTCGGATATGCATCTCCACCAGAGTCGAGATTCCCTCCTCGCACCGCAGCCAACACAATCAGCCCCGCGGCCAACTGCGCCGATGACACTGTCGCACCACCCCGAGGTGCCTGGTCTAGCAGCTGTTCAAGCTCGGGATAACGACCGGGATACGGCGTTCGGTTGCCGCCGTCAAAAGCCTCGGCGCTGAGGTTTCGTTCGGGCCTAAGTAGACGATTCAGATGTTGAGCACCGTTGCTGTCGAGGGCGAGCCGCGCCAAGGGCTGGAGGTCTGCCGCTTTCGCCGGCGCCGGACCAGCCAGTCCAACTGGGAGATCACGGACGATGCTGCGCCGTGCCCCCAGGTCAGCTGGAGTCGCCGAAGCAACCGACCTGGTGGGGCGTATTGGTGTGAGCTGAGCGGCTAGCAAGCTAAGTGGGGCCACCGCGAGCAACAGCGCGACGACAGCAATGACGGCGGGCAGGGTCAGACGGCGCAGGCTTTCACCTCGCCCCGCCACAGTTCGCACCCCTTGCCCCACACACGTCTCCTACGGTCGCGTCCTGCCACCTAGCAAGACCTTGCGAGGAAAAGCCTGATACATCAACTCTGCAATCCTTCACTTCTCAGTGAAGCACGGCGAGCGTGCCGTTTCAGGTGATGACGCGCGTCGTCAGGGCGGCAGCGCCTCGCACTTGCCGACAGCACTTGGCGAAAAGGGGGAAAGGCGAGGTCTTCCCGGATTGCCCCTCCTGTTGATTATGGCTCCAACTCGGACGTGGCAAGGCCAGTGGGGACCGGCATGGTGACGAAAAAGCGATGAGTTGGGTGTACCTGTTGGTGAGCGCTCGTCGAATGTGACGACCACGAATGACTCAGGCGACTCCCGCCCGAGTAACTTCGCGCAGTCAGGAATTGCCTTCAGCGCGCGAGCGGCCGGCGATGAAGAGTCGGAGCGCCACGTCATATGCCAGTTCAGTGAGCCGGCGAGTGACAGTCACGGCAGGCTCGCCGTCTGACCTCAGCCATCCTGCTATCGGATGTAGGGCAGGGTCCGCCAGCTGATCCGCCGCAAGCTTGAGTCCGGCTTGCGCCGCGCGGGTCGCTACTGCCGTGCGCTGGCAGGTGAGATCGGGAGGTATGACCAACAGCGTCTTACCCAGATGGCCTCGTAATCGGATCTGGTCCAGCTCCCAAGCGAGGCCTTCGGTCATCGAGAGGCTGACGACGACAGCAGCAGCCTGATCCATCAGGTTCACCACGTACGGCTGCCAAACCTGGTCTGCAAGGTATTCTCGGGCGGCACCGATCGGGGGCTGAACATCCCTCGGTCGACCGATGGCGACGACTGGACCCAGTTGCGAGCAGCGGCTGACGATCAACTCCTCAAACTTGTGCGCGACAATCCCAGGATCGAGGATCCGCAGATAGAGCGGGACGCGGGCTGCAGTGAGGGAAACCTGATCATCGGTGAAGGACCGCAGGAACAGCACCGGGGCGCGACGGTCGGCGGCGGTGATTTGAACCAGCGACATCTGCCCGGCCCGCCGCGACCTGTCCCAAAGCCAGTCCGCGAGTGCCAGCAGCCCGTACATCATTGCGATACTGACCGGCCATCCGACGGCCACCACGATCACGCCCGCGAATAGCGACGCATTCGGCAGGTCGGCAGTCGAGCCCGTGACGAAGTACGCCGAGAACGCCGAGCCTTCGCACAACAGCGCTAGTGCCGCGAACGCTCGAACGCGGGCGCTACGGGTCTCCAGCAGCGCTCCGCCGGGCCAGCCCGTCAGATTGACAAGGGCCTGACGCCACCCCGGTTGACGTTCGTGGACCGTCAGGGTCTCCCGTAACGGGTGCCGAGCCAGCCGGATCACGCCAATGGCCGCATAGATGAATGCGGCGGCGATATAGAGCGGAAACAGATTGACGGCCGCCCCGAGTAGCTCGCCGCCGGGATTGGGGCCAGTCTGGATACGTGGGATGCGGTCGGCCAGATCTGCTCCGCTGATGCCAATACCTAAGACGGCGAGCGCAAGGAGCGCATAGCCAACCGGAGCCGAACCGCGGGCTGCGCCACGAACGAGCCACATCACCGTCAGCACCTGTGCGCCGAGGAAGAGAAGGAACGCCGACACGATGATGATCAGGCCGATAGCCGTCTCGCCGGGACCACCCGGCCAGGTCCGGCCTGCGATCAACCACCCGACGGCAACGGCAACCACTACCGGAATGAGAACGACAAACACGACGGCTGAAGACGCCGCGGCGGCCACCAGAGCGCGTAACAAACGACGGCAGAGCAGAACTGCGCCGTACACCCGCACTACGGCTGTCACGTCAGTTATGCCCGGGTTGGCGACCCTGGAACCTGGCCCATCATGGAGCATCACCACGTCAGTCTGGCAAATGAGGCCGTCGTTCAGGTCCTCTCGGTGGCGCACGGCCGACGATGGCACACAGTGCCTCGGTGGTTCTCACAAGTAGTTGACGCAGAGCGCGACGCCGACGACGAACGTGGGCACCGTCCAATGCGGTTCGATAGCACGCAGGTAGACCGCGAACCGGGCCACTCTGGAACCCCCCGGATGCCGGACTCGGTTACTACGTACCCGTCCCCAGGCGAACAGCAGCGGGAACAGGGTGGCGAGTAGGCCTAGGACGCTGAGAAGCTCCGATCGGACCGAGGGGCGCTCGATGTAGCCAAGGACACGTCCGAAGCCGTAGATCATCAGAGCCGAGAGGATCGTCCCGACAATCTCGATGGATAGATCACGCCAGTAGTCGGGGCGTCGGATCTCGGTCTCGATCAGCGAGTGATGCGGCTGACGAGGCTGGGGGGAGGCGTCGGTCGACTCCTCACTCCGGGGAGCCGCCTCACTGCGGCGCGCCGCCTGCTGGCTCCGCTGCATTCGCTGACGCTGCCGGCTTGTGACGGAGGACGGGCCCGACCGGTTCTGCTTGACCTGTACGCGGGCACCGGCCACGGTCGGCCTCATCAAAAGGCCCGGACGAGCGTGCCGACGGTGACATGCGGGAATGACCTGCCCCGGAAGTTCAGCAGCGCGGTCTGGGAGTACTGCAGTTGCAGCACTTCGCCGTCGGCGCCCTGGACGCGTTCGATGGCGAATACCGATTCCACGACTTTCGTGTCTGCATTGGCGGTGATGAACGGGATGTTGCTGACGCCGCCGGCATTCTCGGTGCTGACGATCAGCCGGGTGATGTGGGTGAGGGTCTGACCTGACAGGGCGTCGCGCAGCATGGTGTTGGGGTCGTCCACCATGGCCTGGGTGACGGTGACCGGCAGCGGGCTGGTGCGGAACGGGGTGTCGACGCTGAGGTCGTACGCCGCGTAGGGGTTCGAGGTGCCGGCGGGGGGCGCCGAGCCGCCGACCGGGAAGGGTACCGTGTTGGCCGGCGGGATGGTCGGCAGCCCGTCGGGCACTTCGTACTGCGCAAAACCGACAGCACACACCGAGTTCCCGTGCGGCACGCTGTACAGCCGGGCGATGCTTGCGCTGGCATCAGGGTCAGTAGTCGCTGGGATGGTCAGCCAGGTTCCAGGCTCGATGTGCAGCGCCCCACCTGTAGCGGCGTCGACGACGCGATGGAGATAGGTGACGCCGTACAAGGCTAGGTCAGGTTGGCCACTGCCACGGTTCGGCACCGGGGACCCGATCGTCTGAAACTCCAGCACCTCATGAAGGAGGTTGAGCTGAAGGAAGAACCCATCGGGGTTGGCTGGGTCGAAGTCCGGTCGGGCGATCAGGCTGAATCCTGTCCCCTGCCAGAACCCGCCCGCCAGATCCGCCAGCGGGCCGAGCAGGTCCGCAGTCGTGGAGTGCGTCGCCACACTCCGGTACGAGGCCGCTGTGTTCGAGTTCCGCGGCTGGTCGGCGCGGTCGGTGATGGCGGCTCCGACGTTCGTCTCGGAGGCGGTGTCAGTCATGATTGCTGCTTTCTTTCTGCCGGGCTAGGCCGGGCTCATGTGACGGTGACGGGGATCAGCTGTGACAACTCGGAGCGGACGGTGCCGATCGCCTCCCCGGCGACCGTGTACGCATCGGGCACGCCGCGTACCGGCGCATCCTCGCCCGGGATCCAGAACTTCCGGCGGGTCAGCCGGAAAGAGCTCAGGAACGCCGGTACGGCGTTGAAGACCTCGACCAGGAACGGCCCGCCGTAGGAAGGCAGGATCGGGCCGAGGAACGTCCGCCAGGGGATCCAGCTGTCGGCGAGCTGGCCGCGGTCCGGCGCCGACAGGTGGATCGAGCTGATCTTCCGGCCAGCCGCGAGCCGGTCGACCTGGCGCCGGAAGGTCTCGGGTCCCTCGCTGCCCAGGACAACATGTGAGCTGTCGATGCAGACCCCCACGTTGGCGCCGACGAACCCGTCAAGGAAGTCGGCCACGTCGCCGACCAGGTTCGGCGCCACCTGCTCCCAGTGGTCCACCGGCTCGATACCGACCGTGACGCCGCGCTCGCCGGCGTACTCGCCGAGCTTCTCGAGAACGCCGCGGGCACGCGCGTAGCCGGGGACCAGCCAGTCCTGCAGGGCGTCAGACCAGATCGGCTGGCCGTCATCGGTCACCGGGTAGACGTTGTACGGGAAGATCACCGGTCCGGCCATCAACGACCCGCCGAGCGCGGCGGTGATGTCAATGCGGGACCGAAGGTAGGACAGCGCCGCCTCACGCTGCTCGCGGTAGGGCGAGGTGGGGTCGAACCGTCGCGTGGTGGCGACGTTGGTGCTGATCCGGACGTCGCCGAGGCCGAGGTCCTCCAGCCGGCGCCTGAGGTTGAGGTAGCTCTGGATCTCGGCGCGGTGGTCGGTGAGCGGCGTCGGCGCGATCGGCAGGTCGAAGCCGTCGTAGCCGTAGCGAGAGAGCTCCTTGATGTGCCGGGCGATGACCTCGGTGTATGCGGGGTTGTCGGGCTGGAGGTCGGCGGTGAACATGAAGAAGCTAAAGTCCACCTCCGGCCGAGTCTCGGTCACCGTTGCGGTCACCATCCGAGGACCTCGCGGAGATACTTGCGCGCCTTGAACGCGTACTCCAACGGGACCGCCTTGGCCGGGTCCTGCTCGGCCTCGACGGTCAGCCAGCCCTCGTACCCGCTGTCGGCCAGTGCCTGCAGGATCGGGACGAAGTCGATAGAGCCGTCGCCGGGCACGGTGAAGACACCGGCCTCGACGGACTGCTGGAACGACAGCGACTGCTCGTGCGCCGTGGCCACCACCTCCGGGCGGATGTCCTTGAGGTGCACGTGGCCGATCCGATCGGCGTGGTCCTTGACCAGGTCGAGCGGGTCGAAGCCGGCGAAAACCGCGTGACCGGTGTCCAGGCAGAGGTGCACCGAGGTCGGGTCGGTGCCCTGCATCAGCCGGTCGGTCTCATCCCGGGTCATCACCCCGGTGCCCATGTGATGGTGGTACGACAGCCGCATCCCCTCGTCGGTGGCGATCTTGCCGATGTAGTCGAGCCCCCGGCACAGCGAGTCCCACTGCTCGTCGTCGAAGGTCGGCTTGTTGGCGAAGACCGCCATCGGCAGCGGGTGCACCGAGCCGCCCAGCTCGGCGACGACCATCTCACGGCCACCCACCGCCTTGATGAACTCCAGCGACGCGTGGAAGCTCCGCAGCGTCGACTCCTCCATCTGCTTGCTGGTGAAGTACGTGCTGGTCCACGGCTCCTCGACCACCAGACCACGCAGCGCCATCGCCTCGCGCAGCACGGCGGTGTCGGTCGGGTACTTGTGTCCGACGCTGGAGCCCTCGAAGCCGGCCAGCGCCATCTCGCTGATGCACTGCTCGAAGGAGACCCCGATGTCCATGCTGGGGAAGTCGTCGTTCCACCACAGGGTCGGCGTCACCCCCAGCCGCACCTTGTCACGGTCGAACTGAACGGGAGCGTTCATGCGCAGGTCCTCCTCTTCGGGGGTGGGGTTGGTCGGGGTGGGTCATGGGACGGCAGGGATCCGCGGCGGCTGGGCCCACGACCCGTACCCCGGAGCTTTCGCTCCTGCTGGGTTGGCGCCGATGGACGGCCACACCAGGCCCTCGGTGTACGCCGCGGCCGACACGGTGAAGGTGAGGTTGCTCCGCCGCGCTCCGTAGGCCTCGGTCCAGGCGTGTGGGAGCTCGTACCAGATGCCGAGGTAGAACATCTTGACGATGTTGCGGGCCACCGGACCGAGCCGCGGGTCGCTGAACAGCTCGCGACGCAGCAGGTCCGGCAGGGTCGCCCCGCCCTCGGCTGCAGCGGCGACTGCGGACTCGTACCGGTCCAGCAGCGCCTCAAGCAACTGTCGGCCGACGACCTCCTCGACCGTCGCCAGGTAGGCCTCGGCCACGCCGGTGCCGCGCAGCTCGAAGATGGAGTACGCGGTGACCTCGGAGGAGAAAGCGAGGAACCGCTCCAGGTCCGTCATGACGCCACCACCGCCGGCAGCATCGCCATCTCAGTCGGCCGGATCGCCATCTCGAACGTCGGTGCCGCACTCAGACCGGGCTGGCCCGGGATCGGGTTGTGCATCAGGCGGGTCATCTGGTCGCGCAGCCGGAACATGTCCACGACGGCATCGAGCAGCAGCGCCGGCCGGCCGTTGTAGGCGGCTGTGAGCAGCTCGAGGAAGTGTGCATAGCTGCGGTTGAACTCCACGGCGGCCCGGTACACCTCCGACTCAACGGGGTAGTCGGCAAGCCGGGAGTCGGTCTTGATCGGGAAAGCCGAATCCCAGTCGACGTGCAGCTCCGGGCCGGTCGGGAAACCCGGCTGGTCCCCGCTCAGGTAGTACCGGCCCAGGGTGAGCTGCTGGAAGCGGTAGTAGTGGGCAAGCTCCTGCTCGTTGTCGTAGACCGTGCCACCGAAGCCCTCCCCCTGCTCGGCGATCAGGTCGATCGCCGCCTGGGCCGAGGCGAGGTCGGTGACCGGGATGATCTCGCCTCCTCCGGAGTAGAAGTACTCCGCCGTCACCTGCTTCGCCGGGTCACCGGAGAAGAGCGCGTCGCCCAGCTGCTGGTGCAGGTGGTGCACCCCGAGCCAGATCTCGTGGTAGAACTCCCCGATGCTGTAGAACTGCATCTCGGGCTGCCCCGGCTCGACCCCCAGCCGGTTGCGCTTGGCGTGGGGGCGGTGGCGTACCCGAGCCGAGTCATCAGGCGCCTTCCGAGGCCGTTCGATGCTGAGGAAGGTCTCGAGGGCCTCCTTCGAGAAACGGCGCCGGCTGACGCTGAAATCGGTCTCGCCGTCCGGCAGCAAGGCCGGGTACTCGGGCACGAACCCTGACCGAGTGAGGTCGGGGGTACCGCCGACGGCGTTGAGCAGGTTGGCCGCCAGCGTCAGGTGCAGCATCTCCTCCACCGCGGTCACCCGCAGCACGTGGTAGGCGTCGGCGTTGGTGCCGGGGCGGATGGAGTAGAGCGCCGTCAGGTAAGGCGGGATCGTGGCATGCTCCAGCTGCATCGCCGCGTAGAGGTACTGGTGAAGCTGCTCCCGCGTGGTGATCTTGGGTGAGGACATCGTTTCTCCGTTCCGCCGTCAGGCAGGTCGTCAGGCAGGTCGTCAGGCTGCGGCGGTCTCCGCGTTCAGCTGGCTCAGCATCTTGGTGGCGCTCCGGTAGCACAGTGCGGCCAGCGTGAGGGTGACGTTGGACGTGCCGACCCCGGGCATGCTTCCGCCGCCGACGAGATAGAGGTTCTCCTGGTCCCAGGACCGCTGGTCGGCGTTGACCACGGAGTCGGCAGGCGAGGTGCCCATGATGTGGGTGCCCGCCAGGTGGTTGCCGCCGCGGATGATGTAGCCGTGCCCCTCGTAGGTCAGGTAGGCGGGATCATCCGGGTCGTAGCGGGTGTGGTCGGCCGCGCCGAGGCGCTGGAAGATCTGGCGGGCGAACTGGCGTGCGTACGCGGCCCCGCGCATGGTGTAGTCGGGGACTGTGTACGAGATCACCGGACGCATGTTGCCGAGCTGGTCGGTGTAGCTAGGGTCCACGGTCACCCGGTTGCTCTCACTCGGCGGCACATCGATCATGAAGGCCAGCAGCAGCTGCCGGCTGAGCCGGTCGGGCAGCGCCTTGCGCAGCGCCGAGCCGAACAGGTTCTCGTCGTCCACCATCGAGGTGACGTCGGAGTACGGCGAGCCGGTGGCCCACCCCCAGCCGTCGTTGTGGATGTCGACCGCGAACGCAGCCTGCCGGCGCCGGAACGACCCGCCTCGCAGGTCGATGATGCCGCCCGTGCAGTTGGTGCCGCGATAGGTTCCGGCGATCTCCGGCAGCAGTCCCCAGTTCAGCAGGTAGGCATGATCCATCAGGTTGCGTCCGACCAGCCCGCTCGAGCCCGACAGGCCGGAGGCCAGCATCAGCCGCGCGTTCTCGATGGCGCTGGCGGCCAGCACGAAGATTCGACCGCGCACTGTCCAGGTCGAGTGACGCGGTGAGCTCGGGTGGGCGTAGGCCTTCACCTCGATGCCACTCACTCGGCCGGTCTGGGAGTCGAGGACGACCCGCGAGGCCACGGTTTGGGCGAGCAGGTCCACGTTGCCGCGCTCCAGCGCCTTGGCCAGTGTCTTGATGGCGTTGTACTTCGCCTGGACCGGGCAGATCGGGACACAGTTGTTGTTTCCTTGGCAGCGTCCGCCCTCCTCGACCTGGCTGGTACTCACCGCGCCGACGGGCGTGAACCCTTTGCCGCCGTCGTAGTGCGGGTTGGGGATGCCGTTGCGGCCCTGCGGGAAGGCTCGAACCTGTAGTTCGACCTGCGCGCCATCCAGCTCCACGAAGGTGCCGTTGATACCCTTCGCCACCACCTGGTCGAGGTAGGACAGTGGTAGCTCCTGCATCGGGAACACATACCCCGGCTCGAAGTGCATGCCGAGGAACTGCTGGTGTTCCACGTCCGCTGAGACGCCGATCTCCCGCTCGGCCTGGGCGTAGTACGGCATCAGGTCGTCATAGCTGAGTGGCCAGTCCCGGCCGACACCGTACCGGCTGTGCAGGTCGAAGTCCTCCGGAAGCATCCGCGGGGTCTTCGCCTCCCAGTGCATGGTCGTGCCGCCCAGCACCCTGGTGTAGGTGGTGTCGGTGGCGAACGGGCCGTTCTGCACCAGATAGCCGGAGCTGTCCGGCTGGCCGGGGAAGATCCGGCGGGAGTCGGTGCTGCGAGGCATCGGCGCGTTGGCGTTGGGCGGGTACGGCGACTGGTTGTCCTTGGCTGCGGTGGCGTAGAAGCGTTCCAGGTAGCCCTCGTACCCTTCGATCGAGTGATCTTCACCGATCCCGGCCTCCAGGAGGAGGACCCGCTTGCCGGCCCGGCTCAGCTCGTCGGCGATGATCGCGCCGCTGATGCCGCCGCCCACGACGACCGCGTCGTAGAGCGTGTCGGCAGCAGTCTGGTGCTGGGTGCGCCGCGAGACGCCAATCGGAAAGGTCACAGCGCAGCCTTTGCTGTCGAAGGGATCCTGCGTGGTGCGACGGGCGCCGAGGTGGCGACGTCGGTCCACTCGAAGGTGGGGCCTGCGTGGTAGCCCTGATGACCGGGCATGGGGTTGCCCAGTAGAACGAGCATGGCGTCGCGCAGCCGGAACATCGTGTGCACAGCGGGGATCAACCTGGCTGGGAACCCGTTGAACGCCTCGTCGATCTGTGTCAGCAGCTCCGACCACTGACGGTTGCAGCGCTCGGCGGCCGCCCGCAGATCCGGGTCGGCGTACTCGTCCAGCCTCGGGTTGGGCAGCATCGGGTAGACCGCGGTGAAGTCGACCTCGACGGGCGGGCCGGTGGGGAGCCCGACACCGTCACCCGGCTGGTAGCTGCGACCGTACTTGAGCTGTTCGAACCGGTAGTAGTGGGCCAGGTCGTCGTCTGCGTCGAACGCCTCAGACATGTCCCCTTCGCCTTGCTCGACGACCTCCTCCAGCGCCCGGCAGGCCGAGTCCAGGTCGGTCACGATCACCGGCGCGCCCCCGGCGGCGTAGTAGTAGTCGCCACCCACCTGGCGTGCCGGGTCGCCACAGAACAGGGCCTGCTCGCCGATGTCAGCCGCAACCTGCTTCAGGCCCGCCACGATGCCGGCGTAGAACGCCCCGATCGTGGTGGGACCCTCGGCGACAGTGAGCACGTGCGAGTGGTGCACGCTGCCCCGCCGGTCCGAGCCGGGCGCCACCGCCTGCGGGTCGGCCTTGTACTCGGGGTTCTCCACCTGCAGGAAGCTTTCGACTGCGGCCGCCGAGAAGGGCAGCAGGTCGAGAACGACGCCGTCGGGCAGCTCGTGGGGATAGTGCGGGGCGTGCTCGCGGCCACTGACCCGTGGGCGGCCACCGATGGCGTTCAGCACGTTCGCGGCCAAGATCATGTGCAGCATCTCCTCGACCACCACCGAACGGATGACCAGAGTGGTCTCCAGGTTGCTGCCGGGATGGGTGGAGTAGAGCGCGCACAGGTACGGCGGGATGGTGGCGAGCTCCAGCTTCACCGCTGCCTCCAGCAGGTTCCGCAGCCGGTCGACGTTCATCCGCGGAGCTCCGTCTTCAGTCGGTCGGCGGTACGCAGGGCGAGCGCCGCCAGAGTCAGGGTCGGGTTCGACGTGCCCATGGTGGGGAAGCTGCCCGACCCGATCAGGAACAGGTTCGGGTGCTCCCAGCTGCGCTGGTCGGCGTCCACGACGGAGGAGGCGGCGTCGGCTCCCATCACATGGGTGCCGGCGAAGTGGCCCATCCCGTGGTAGCGGTACTCCCGCCCCTGGTAGCTCACGCTCGGAAACCACACGCCTTGGGTGGGGTCACTGACGTCTTGGATACCCGCCTGGGCGAAGACCTCCCGGTAGAACCTCGTGGCCGCCGCCATCCCGCCAAGGGTGTAGTCGTCGATGTCGTAGTGGATCACCGGACGCGGGTTCCCCAGCGGGTCGAGATAGCGAGGGTCGATACTCACCCGGTTGTCCGGGGAGGGCAGCTGCTCGACGTTCAACGAGAAGCGCACCTGGCGGGACAGCACCGAGCGGAGGTGGCGGAGGAGCTGCTGGCCGTGCAGGCCGCGGTTCATCACGGCATCGGCCACCGTGGTGTCTGGTGCACCCGTGGTCGCACGCCAGCCGTCGTTGCCGATGTCGACCCTGAACGCGCCGTGCTCGGCCCGGAACGCCCCGGCCCGGGCGTCGTCGATCCCTGAGGTGGACTGCGGGCCGCGGAAGGGTCCGACCGGAGCCGGCGCCAGACCCCAGCCGTAGATCGACGGGTGGTCCATCAGGTTGCGGCCCAGCATGCCGCTGTCCCCTCCAAGCCCGGATGCCAGCATGAGCTTGGCGTTCTCGACGGCGTGGGCGGCGAGGACGTACGCGCGACCCTGTGCCAGGTGCACAGTGTGCCTCGGCGAGCCCGGGTTGTCGTAGCGCTGGTATTCCACGCCACTCACCTGCCCGGTGACCGGGTCGACGAGGACCTTGCTGGCCACGGCCTGGGCGACCACCTCCAGCCTGTTCGGGTCCGCCTGGGCCAGCGACTTTCCGGCGTTGTACTTGGCTTGGATGGGGCAGATCGGTGTGCAGGCGGTGTTTCCGGCGCAGCGCTGGCCGAGGTCACGGCCCAAGGCCTGGCCGTACGGGCGGACGTCGACGGCACCAGCAGGCCGGTAGCCGTCGCGGGGGGTGGAGTTGCGCGCAGCCGGGTAGCTGCGGATCGTGACGTCGACCGGGACGCCACCTACCGTGGTCCTCATGCCGTCCACCGCTTCCGCGAGCAGCCGGTCGGAGTAGCTCGGCGGGATCCGCTGCATCGGGTAGTCATAGCCGGGCAGGAACTCCACACCGTGATGGGTCTGGTCGGCGACGTCGGCCGCGACGCCGATCTCGAACTCAGCCTGGCGGTAGTACGGCTCCAGCGCCGGGTAGTCCAGCGGCCAGTCACGGCCGACGCCGTATCGGGAGCGCATCGCGAAGTCCTCGGGCAGCATGCGCAGCGAGACCCCCAGCCAATGCAGCGTGGATCCGCCCTGCGCCCGGGTGTAGGTGCTGCCGTACGGGAGTGGACCCTTTTGGACGAAGTAGCCGTCACCGCTGCGTACGTCGCGCGTGTCGGGCTGGGGCGCACCCAGCGCCGGCGGCCACGCCGACTCGGCACCCTTGTTGGTGCCGGCCAGAAAGGTCTCAACGTGCCGGATGTAGCCGTCGAAGGACCATGCCGTCGCGGGTCCGGACTCGAGAACCAGAACCCGAAGGCCCGCCAACGTCAGCCGCTTCGCGAGCAGTGACCCGGCCACGCCCGCGCCGACCACAACGACATCGAAAGGGATGTGATCCGACACCTGGTTGCTCACGCGATGAGGTCGGCTGGCGCGGTGGCCCAGGCTCCGAAGCCCTGCTGTCGGGCACCCGCCGGATGGGCTCCAATGACCGTCCACTGCAACCCCGTCTGATACGCCGCACTGGAGACGACGCCGGTGATATCGCTGGCTGAGGCACCGTTTCGGGCACGCCACTCGCTCGGAAGCTGGGTCCAGGTGCCGCAGTACCAGAGCACCGCAACGGAGCGGGCCACCGGGCCCAGATCCGAGTCGTCGAGGATGGCGGCGACATCGCGTCCACCCGGATCATTAGGGGTGGCTCGGAAGGTATCGAACAGGCGGTCGAGCAGCCTTTGCGGCACGATTGACTCGACTGTCTCCAGGTACGCATGGGTCATTCCGGTGCCATGCAATATCACCGGAGAAAGCCCGGTCAAAGCGGAAGAAAGTTCAACGAAACACTGCGCTTGCGAGGTCATGTAGGGACCTGTTCCAGAAAGAGGATTGGACGGGTTGGTGCCGCGGTCCCCGAAACTCGCGTCCAGAGGAGAGTGTGGCATGAGACGGCCCTTTGGGCAAGCATGGCAGTCCGCCGCAGTCGGACCGGATCTGAGCCGACGTGAAATCCCTTGTTCACATGGCCTTCTGTCTCGGAGACGGCACCAAGCGGGGTGTCAAGGCGACGGATAGGACGCTGAGAGATGAACCCTCGGTTCCGCGGGGCCAACGTGCAGAGCCGGTGTCAAGGACATGATCACCAACGTCTCGGCACGGTGTCGATGGACAAATGGGGTGAGATAATCGGTGTCATGATCTGATCACCAGACCTACTGGACAACGACGCCGAATGCTGCGATTGTCACTGCGTGGATTTACTGGGCGCATGGGTTTTGGTGCAGTGGCGCCGAATTGCTGCCGACGGGACGGTGAGTTTCCCTTTTGGCGATGATGCTCACGGAACTTTGATCTATACACCTGATGGGTACATGTCGGCGATGATGACCGCCGCAGACCGCCCGGGGATCGACGGTGGCGACCCTCTCGGTGGGGATCCCGAAGCTCGCGCAGCGGCGTACTCGACCTGCTTGGCCTACTCCGGCACCTGGCAGCGTGAAGGCAGCGTGGTAACCCACAAGCTCACCGACAGTCTTTACCCGAACTGGTCGGGCACCGTCCAGCCACGCTCTATCGAGGAGCGTGCGGGTGATCTCGTGCTGCGCACGCCACAGCAGGGACCCCAGGCCGCAGTCAACGAGATCATCTGGGCGCGGCCCACACCGGCCGTGGACTGAGCCGCCCACACCGCGCTCGCTCCAGCTCCCACTACACCCACCACGACCCCCAGGACCGAGTCACCGATGACCCTCACCACCGAAGCACCGTCCGACCAGACCGAAGGGTCTGCCCCGGCAGCCGCTGGTCGCGCGACGAGCGCCCGTGCGCTGACAGCAACCACGACCCAGCCGGCTGCGCGGGTCAACCTGGCCTACCAGCACGTCGACCTGCAGCGCGTCGCTCAGCACATGTACGCCCTGATGCTGCGCAACGTGTCCAGCGACGGCTTTCCGTTCACCGACTCAACGCACCAACTCGTCTCCCTGCCCGGCTGCGTCATCGCAGCCCCGTCGTACCCTGCCAACGCTCCGGGCATCAGCCAGGACTATGTCTTCAACTGGGTTCGCGACGCGGCGATCACGGCGCTGGAGATCGTGGCTGCGTCGTCCTCCCAGCCAGGTCAGCCGGTGGAGGCGCTGATCGACTACGTCACCTTCGCCGACGTCTGCCAGCGCAACGCCGCGCCGACGAAGGGACACGCCTGCTTCACCATCGAGGGGCAGCCA
>DASTIW010000026.1:0-32340 GCA_035717205.1 Propionibacteriaceae bacterium
CAGGTCCCCTTCGGTCTCGTCTGCTTGGCGGCTGACGAACCGAAGGGTGACCCTCACTCGGGCGGAAGAAGACTCAACGCGCCGAGACCGACCTACACGTCAGGTCGTACGGAGAACGACATATGAGGTTGTACGCGGACAATCGGATCGCTCTTGCCCGCCCGACGCTTTCCGACATGGCGGCTGCGGTCGATCTCGACCACCCGCTGGCCCTGACCGGCCAAGAACCGCGACAACCCGAGCCCATAATGACGGGTCCCCTCGACCGCCCACACCACCGCGGCGTCGCCTGCGGCGGCCCGAGCCCACGCCGCCATCTCCGCATACCCCGCGGGGGTCGTCTGCACCCGACGCTCAGCCAACGGCCGGCCGCGGACGTCGCACAACGCAGCCGTGTGGGTGTCGACATGCGTGTCGACCCCGACCACCCACTGCACCTCATCAACGATCACTTGACGGTTCCTTCCTCAACCATGCTGAATGAAAAGCGCACCGGCCTGGAGGGAAACTCCCGCGGCAATCCTGTGATGAGTCACGACCAAGGTCGGACAAGCTCCTGATCAGGCCAACGAGGGTGACCAGGCCGGTGCCAGCAACCCCGTGGACAAGTCATTAGCAAGACACGTCCAACGCGGGACGGTCGGGATCAGTGAGAGTCACTCGCAGTCACCAGCACCAGCCTGACAACCCCGCCAGACGGCACTCCAAGACTCACAGGATCAGGGCTCAACGGCACGGCATCCCACCAGCGCTAACGACCTCCTCACCAACTGCCGGGGCACGATCTAGAACTAGACCTCAATGGGCCTGTCTCGGGCAGTGCTCACCGGCAGGCGGCTCAGACAACAGACTGTCAGAGTCACCTCCACTGCCAGCCTCTTGCACTCCCATTAGTCTTGGTCGGTGCCCTCCGCTCTGCCCGAGGGGGAAGCTGTCCCGCCCGACGGAAGTCTTCCGGCGGGCGCGCTGTCAGACCTCGCCGACACCCCGCTCAGCTTCTATCTCCACGTGCCGTTCTGCCGCACCCGGTGCGGCTACTGCGACTTCAACACCTACACCGCCGAGGAGCTCGGTCCGGCACCCGGTGCCTCGCGCGCGAGCTATGTCGCCACGGCCATCGCCGAGATCCAGCAGGCGGCCCGGGTTCTCGGACCCATGGCGCCCCCCGTCTCGACGATCTTCATCGGCGGCGGTACGCCCACCCTGCTGCCCCCTTCGGACCTGGCGAGGCTGGTGGGTGCGGTCGCCGAGCGGTTCGAGTTTGCCCCGGGAGCCGAGATCACCACTGAGTCCAACCCCGAGTCCATCGACGCGCGTGGGCTGGCGGCGCTCGTGGCGGGTGGGATCAACCGGATCTCCTTCGGCATGCAGTCCGCGGTTCCGCAGGTGCTTGCCACCTTGGATCGGGTGCACTCGGCTGGCCGGCCTCAGCAGGCGGTTGCCGAGGCGAAGGCGGCTGGGTTCGCCAGCACCAGCCTGGACCTGATCTACGGCACCCCGGGCGAGTCGATGGACGACTGGCGCGCCAGCCTGGAGGCGGCTCTGAGTGCCGAGCCCGACCACATCAGTGCATATGCCCTGATCGTCGAGGACGGTACCCGGTTGGCCGCCAGTATTCGCCGCGGGCGGCTGCCGATGACCGACGACGACGACCTGGCCGACAAGTACCTGCTCGCCGACGATCTGCTTGGCCGAGCCGGCTACTCGGCGTACGAGGTGAGCAACTGGTCCACCGGTCGGGACCACCGCTGCCGGCACAACCTTGCCTACTGGCGGGGTCACAACTGGTGGGGAGTCGGGCCGGGCGCCCACAGCCATGTCGGCGGTACCCGATGGTGGAACGTCAAGCATCCGGCTGCCTATGCGGCGCGGCTCGCAGCTGGGAGGTCGCCGGCGCATGCGCGAGAGGTCCTGGACAGCACCGACCGCCGGGTGGAGCGAGTGCTGCTGGAGCTGCGGCTCGCCGACGGGCTGCCCACCTCGGTGCTGACACCCACCGAGCTGGGCCGGATCGCCGACCTGGTGGCGCGTGGGCTGGCCGAGGTGGTGCGGGGCCGGCTCCGACTCACGCAGTCGGGTCGACTGCTCGCCGACGGCGTGGTCCGCGATCTCTTGGACTGACGGATCGACGGAGCACCGGGCGGCGTTGCGATAGCCTGCGAGAAGACGGGACTACCAAGCAAGGGGGCACCATGCAGAAGTCTTCCCTCACCGCCCTCGGGCGAGAGCAGCTGGAGCAGGCGCGTGCGTCGGCGAACGGACGCAGTGCGTCAACCGTCTTCGGCGGGCACGAACATATGCTCCGCCAGACGCTGATCGCCATCGTCGGCGGCAGCGGGCTTCAAGAACACGCCAGCCCCGGAGAGGCCACCATCCAGGTGCTCCAGGGACAGGTGACTTTGCAGGCGGGCGAGGACAGCTGGCACGGTTCCCCGGGCGACTTCCTGATCATCCCGGGCACCCGCCACAGCCTGGCCGCTTCGGCGGACTCGGTCGTACTGCTGACGGTCGCGAAATCCCGCCACTAGCCTCGGCAGCGGCCTCTTAGCCCGGGTCAGCAGAATTAGCCGGGTCAGCCGAACCAGTTGGACGGCACATCGGCGGCAGTGATGCGCCGGCCGCTGAGTTGGCGTTGATTCACCCGGACGTAGGACGCCTTCGCCCCGGACGCGTAGGGAACCAGAGGCGTCTGACGAAGCTCTTCGAGCTCATCCTCGTCGGTGATGTCTTCGACGTGGCCTCGAATCACCACGCTCCAACCGACGCGCTCGTCCTCTTCGATGCCGTCGATCTCGAAGGCGACCGGCTCGTTGTGGATCGCCGCGGTCAGCTTGCTGCCGGGGTCGGTGCGAAAGATGACCGCGTCGCGGTGGTACAGGTAGTTGACCGGGATGATCATCGGCATCACGCCGACCTGGTCCAAGAAGGCCAGTCGGCCGAAGTGATGCCGCTCGAGCAGCTGTTTGCATTCTGCCGACGTCAGCTCATCGATGTTTGTCACGTTGTCCTCCGCATTCTCACCATCAGCTGGGTTCGAACTCTACTGTCAGCCACTGACGTCGATGTGGTCCTGGGTGACGAAGTCGATGAGTTCTTCCACCCGTGTCAGCAACGCCGGTTCGAGGTCGGTCCAGGTCTGCACCTTCGCCAGGATCCTCCGCCACGCTGCAGCGATATCTGCCTGGTCGCTGCGTGGCCAGCCGAGAGCGTCGCAGGTTCCATGCTTCCACTCGAGGTCGCGGGTGACGGTCGGCCAGGCGGCCAGCCCAAGGCGCGAGGGCTTTACGGCTGCCCAGATGTCGACAAACGGGTGGCCGGTGACATGCACGAACCGTCCCCCGGGCCCGCGGGCCACGTCGGCGGCGATCCGGGACTCCTTGCTGCCGGGAACCAGATGGTCCACCAGCACGCCGAGGCGGCGCCCGCGCTCGGGGGCGAAGCCGGCCACGATGGCGGGCAGATCGTCCATGCCGCCGAGGTACTCGACCACCACACCGGAATGCCGCAGGTCGTCACCCCACACCTTCTCCACCAGTTCCGCGTCGTGGCGACCCTCAACGTAGATCCGGCTGGGCAGGGCCACCCTGGCTCGCTGGCCCGGGGTCGCCACCGACCCGGATGCGGTCCGCGTCTGGGCCGCGGCGGTCTTGGTGGGCGTCTTCAGCGTGACCGGCTTACCCTCGTACCAGAAGCCGGCACCGACGGGGAAGCTTCGCCGCTTGCCTCGACGGTCCTCTAAGACGACGATGCCGTTCTCCCAGCGGGTGACCGCGCCACAGAAACCGGTGGTCACATCCTCAACCACCAGACCGGGTGAGAGGACCAGGTCCGTGCTGACGGGCTTGCGCGGCCGCTGCCATCCGGGCGACAAGACGTCGGCGGCATATCGGTCGTGGGGAGCTGGCACGGTGCTGAGCCTAGGTCAAGGACGGCCGCTGGCGGTCGATCCCTCTTACCTGCCTACCCGCGGCGTGTCGCCGGGCGAGCCCTGGTCGTGTGAGGCGCCAGACCGCCTGTGCTTTGGTTAGCAGCATGGAGACGCTGCCGATGTTCCCGCTCGGTTCGGTGCTCTTTCCTCATATGCCGCTTCGGCTCCGAGTCTTCGAACGGCGGTATCTGGTGATGCTGGCCGGTCTGTTGAGCTCGGGCACCGCCGAATTCGGCGTCGTGCTGATCGAGCGTGGCCAGGAGGTCGGCGGCGGCGAGCAGCGGTTCGACGTTGGCACCGTGGCGCAGATCGTTGAGCTTGCCTCGGAGGGTGACGTCATCGGCTTGGTCGCCCAAGGCGGCCACCGGATTCAGGTCGCACAGTGGCTTGAGGAGGATCCCCATCCGGTCGCTCGGGTGGACCGGCTGCCCGAACTGAGCTGGGATGAGCAGGCGCGACCGCTGCTTGACCAGGCTGAACAGACGGTGCGCCGATGCCTGGCTATGGCCAGCGAGTTCGAGCGCTCGGCGTGGGCGGCCGACGTGGAGCTTGCGAACGATCCGGTGGCGCTCGCGTGGCAGCTGGCCGGGATAGCTCCGCTAGGTCCACTGGACCAGCTTCGGCTTCTCCGGGCGATCACCGTCACTCAGCTGCTGGAGGACCTGATGTCGCTGACAGCGGAAGCTGCGGAGACCTGGACCGCGTGGGGCGAGGACCTGGAGTGAGCTAGCGGGCTGGCCGGGCCGGTCGTCTGCCGCACCCTCAGCTCGATGGGCAGCAGGACCTGTTGCTGCGGAGCATCGGGGTTCAGGAGAAGCTCCCCAACCCGCCGCCCTTTGTCACCGATGGGCTGGTGCAGCGTGGTCAGACGGGCTGACTCAGCCGCCGGAATGTCGTCAAAGCCGCAGATCGAGACCTCACCAGGTACGTCGACGCCAGCCGCCTGCAGCGCGCTCAGCGCCCCAAGTGCAAGGACGTCGCTCAACCCCACGATCGCCGTCGGGCGCCGAGGGGTGTGGAGCAGCCAGCTCATCGCGGCGGCCCCCGACTCGACCGCGTTGTGACCACCCGACAGGAGGGTCAGGCGCGCATCCGGCATGGCCGCGCGGAGCCCGGACAGCCGGGCCTTGTAGTCGATCGGCGTGACATCGACGGCCTGCACTTCCCGCGGCGGCGAGCCAGCGGGCTGGTTCTGCTCCACCAGAACCACCACATCGCGGTGACCGAGGGCGGCGAGATGTGCACCGACTACAGCGCCGGCCTGATGGTCGTCGATGGCCACCCAGGATGAGGTGGGGTCGGGGTTGCGGTCGGTGGAGACCACGCGTATCCCACGGGCCTTTGCCAGCAGGGAGGCGGGGTGCTGCTCCGGTAAACACAGCGTGGTCAGGGCATCGACGTTGGCCTGGCGTACCGAGGTGATGTCCGGCTCACCGTGTCGGATATAGACCGGCAGCAGCACGATACTGGTGCCCCGCTGTTCGACCACCTCGCTCAGCCCGGTCAGGAAACCGATCGCGAACGGATCGGAGAATGCGTACGACAGGCGCTCGGTCAACAACACTCCGACCGCGTCGGCGCGGCCACTGCGCAGGCTTCGTCCGGCCGCGTCCGGGCCGGCATAGCCGATCTCAGCCGCCTTCGCCATGATGCGGTCACGCAGTTCCGCGGAGAGCTGGTCGGGCCGGTTGTACGCGTTGGAGACGGTCGACGGGGAGACCCCAACCAGCTGGGCAAGGGTCTTCACCGTTGCGCGAGCCATGACGACGTTCCTCCTTCCGCGGGTCCTCAAGCGTTGATTCTAAAACGTTGCAGTAAGTCTAGGTGATGCACCGGCGTTCCTCCGAGCGATGACCGAAGCTCGTCTTCGGCTGGGCGCCCGAACACGAATCGGGTCGAGGTCAGATTCGGCGGCTTCCAGACGGATTCCGCGAACGGCGAGTTGCCGAGATCTTGAGTGCCGGGGTTCGTGACGATATAGGTCCAGCCGTGCGGCGATCGCCATAGATAGGTGCCGGGATCTGACTGGTGTCCGCGCCATCGACTGAACGTTTCAGTCGATGGTGGCTACGAGACAGCGGGGCCGAGGTTGTGAGGCCGGTTTGGCCCGGCGCTCCGCCGCTTCGCTGGTGGAGAAATGGCACCGTGTGGTCAGATCCATCCTTCGGGTCGTGGTCGGAGCGAAAGGGAAGACGCTTGCGGGATTGCGCAGCTGAAGCGCGTCGCGGATGCGTCGGGGAATCTCGTAACTGTCCACCGGAGCGGGGAACGGGTCGAGCACCGGCTGAACGCCCAGGCAGTGACTGGTGCGCGCGTGCCCAATCCGCGGCACGAACGTCAGGCGAGGGGCAGGGTGCGCCGTGGGGCTCCGACCCCTTGGTCCACCAGCTGTGCGTACCCCTGCGCCACGCCGAGCGCGACATGGTCCTCCGGATAGGGCCACGACCCAGCCCCGAGCGCGTCCGCGGGTCCGACGCCCGCCTCCACCAGCCGCCGGATCTCCCCGGCGATGGCCGCCACCTCACCGCGGGCCTGAAAGACGAACTCACGGTCAACCTCGGTGCCATGGCCTGGCACGGCCCGGCTGTGGGCCGTCATCAGCCCGATGATCCCGTCCAGCGTCGCGGCCCACTCGTGCGGAAACGAGTCGTCGCCGTACCACGGTGGCCCAGCCGACTCGATCAGATCGCCGGCAAAAAGGACATCGGAGTCCGGCACTACCACGACCAGGTCGCCGTCGGTATGGCCGCGGCCCAGATGCGCGATCTCGACCCTGCGGTCACCGAGGTCCACAGCCGTCGCTACAGCGATCTGGCGATGGGGAACTGTGAGCTCGGACGGGTTCAGTCCGTGTCTTTGGGCCAGGTCCGCCGCCTCGCTGGGCCCGCCGGCCGGCGCCGTTGCGAGGTGTGAACCGAGCGTCTCATGACCTATCGTCAGCACGTCGTCGAACGCGGCCAGCCCCAACGCGTGGTCGAAGTGCCAGTGGGTGAGGACCGCGGTGCTGACCGGTACGCGCGTCACCGACGCCACTGCCTGCCGAATCGCCAGCCCCTGGAGCGGGTCTGAGCCGGTATCGACCACCAGGGCGGCGTCGGCACCCACGACCAGTCCGATCGTCACTGCTTCCGGCTGGGCGACCGCGACGTACACTCCCTCGGAAATCTCACGCCAGTCGGTCAGTCCGCTCATCACGCTAGACTGGCACTCCCGCCGCAGGAGTGCCAAGGCGGGAGTCCCGAGACTGGGCGCACCGACCGCTCTACGCCATCGAGGAGGGAGACCATGGACGACCGGAAGCTGCAGGTGCTGCGGGCAATCGTCACCGACTACGTCTCCAGCCAAGAGCCCGTCGGTTCGAAGACGCTGGTTGAACGGCACGACCTCGGCGTCTCACCGGCTACCGTCCGCAACGACATGGCCGCGCTGGAGGAGGAGGGCTACATCACCCAGCCGCACACCAGCGCCGGACGGATCCCGACAGACAAGGGATATCGACTGTTCGTGGACCGGCTCGGCTCGGTCAAGCCCCTGTCGCCCGCCGAGAAGCGGGCCATCCAGACGTTCCTCTCGGGTGCACTGGATCTCGATGACGTCCTGCACCGGACCGTACGGCTGCTCGCACAGGTCACCCAACAGGTGGCGATCGTGCAGTACCCCACGATCAGCCGCTCGACCGTACGGCATGTCGAGGTGGTCTCCTTGTCGACCAACCGGATCATGCTCATCCTTATCACCTCGACCGGCCGGGTGGAGCAGCGCGCCATCGAGGTGGCCGAACACGACGACCAGGTGCTCTCAGAGCTGCGAGCTCACCTCAACGCCGCGACCGTCGGGCTCTCCACCCCGCAGGCGGCCGCTCGGCTGAGCACCTTGGTCACCGAACTGCCGACGAAGATCGACGTGATGGGGCAGGCGAGCATCGCAACGCTGCTCGAGATGCTCAACAGCGAGGCCAGTAGCCGGGTAGTGGTCGGTGGCGTACCGAACCTGACCCGGTTCACCGACGACTTCGAGACCACAGTCAAGCCGGTTCTGGAAGCTCTGGAGGAGCAGGTGGTGCTGCTGCGCCTGCTCGGTGAGACCACGACGACCGACGTCGTCACCGTCCGCATCGGACATGAGAACCCGTACAAGGAACTGCAGACGACATCTGTGGTGGCCACTGGCTACGGCAGCCAGGTGGACACCTGGGCCACGTTGGGTGTCGTCGGCCCGACCCGGATGGATTACCCCTCGACCATGGCATCGGTCCGAGCCGTAGCGCGCTACGTCGGCCGGTTCCTCTCTGAAGGATGACACACCAGACCATGAGCTCTGACTACTACGAGATCCTCGGTGTCTCCCGGGACGCATCCCCGGAGCAGATCAAGAAGGCCTACCGCCAGCTGGCGATGAAGCTGCATCCAGACGTTGCCCAGGAGGCTGATGCGTCGGATCGGTTCAAGAAGGTCGCCGAGGCGTACGAGGTCCTACAGGACCCGAAGAAGCGCGACATCTACGATCGCGGCGGTGACCCGCTGGGTGGCGGGATGGGCGGCGGCTTCAACGGCGGCTTCGGCTCGGCCGGCGGCTTCGACTTCTCCAACCTGGTCGACGCCATGTTCGGGCAGCAGGCGTCCCGCGGGCCGCGCTCGCGGACTCGGCGAGGCCAGGACGCACTGGTCCGGCTCGATCTCGAGCTGGCCGAAGCAGCGTTCGGCACCACCAAGCCACTTCGGGTCGATACTGCGGTGCTCTGCCCACGCTGCAGCGGCTCCGGAGCCGCGGAAGGCTCCAAGCCGACCCGCTGCGCGACCTGCCATGGCCAAGGCGACGTCACCCACGTGCAGCGGTCCTTCATTGGCGACATCCGCACCACCCAGCCCTGCCCCACCTGTCGCGGCTACGGCACCGTCATTCCGAACCCCTGCGTGGAGTGTGCCGGTGACGGCCGGGTCCGGTCGGCTCGGACGATCAACGTGAAAATCCCGCCCGGCGTGAGCAGCGGCAACCGGATCCACCTCGCCGCGCATGGGGAGGTGGGGCCCGGGGGAGGGCCCGCCGGTGACCTGTACGTCGAGCTGCAGGTAGCCCCACACGAGGTTTTCAAGCGAGACGGTGACGACCTCGAGGTCGTGGTGCGGATTCCGATGACCGCCGCCGCGCTCGGCACAGAGGTCATGGTCGAGACTCTGGAGGCCGACCTCGAGGACGCAGACGAGGAGAGCCGGTACGTGCAGGTCGCCGTCCCGGCGGGAACCCAGTCAGGTACCCGTATCGCCATCGACGGCAAGGGCGTCCCCCGGCTGCGGGCCGGCGGCCGCGGCCAGCTGGGCGTCACGCTGCTGGTCCAGACCCCGACCCGCCTGGACGACCAGCAGCGCGAGCTGCTCCGCGAGCTCGCCGAGCTCCGCGAGGAGACCCTCGCCGAGGTCACCGTGCAGAAGCACAGCAAGGGAGTGTTCGGGCGGCTCCGCGACGCCTTCGCCGGATAGAGCCTCGGTGACGGACGCCCTTTTTCTCCTGGAACAGCTGGACGACCCGCTGCCTGCGGTCGGTGAGCGCGTACGGCTCGACGGCGACGAGGGCCGCCACGCCGTCGTGGTTCGACGGATCGGTGCCGGGGAGTCCATCCTGCTGTCCGACGGGTCGGGTCGCGGCCTGCGTGGGGTGGTGCTGGAGGTGTCCAAGTTCGCACTCACCATGACGATCACCGAGCAGCTCTTCAGCGCACAGCGTGGCCCGCGGTTCGTTGCCGTGCAGGCACTGGCGAAGGGCGACCGCTCAGAGCTGGCGGTGGAGATGATGACCGAGATGGGCGTCCACGAGATCGTACCCTGGCAGGCGTCCCGGTCGATCGTCCGGTGGAGCGGCGAGCGCGCCGACAAGGCACTCAGCCGATGGCGCTCGACCGCCCGCGAGGCCACCAAGCAGTCCCGGCGGCTGCGGACCCCGACGGTGAGCCCGGCCGTGTCGACTCGGGAGGTGGTGCAGCGGATCCAGGCCGCCGAGGCGGCCGTGGTGCTGCATGAGGAGGCGACCACCCCGTTGGCCGAGTTCACGTTGCCGCCCGCCGGAGAGGTGCTGGTCATCATCGGGCCGGAGGGCGGCATCAGGCCCGAAGAGCTCCTCGCGTTCACCGCCGCGGGCGCCGTTTCGGTGGTGCTCACCGACGGGGTGCTGCGGACCTCCACCGCCGGTGTGGCAGCGCTGGCCGGGCTGATGCTGCGGTGACCCAGGGCTTCGGCTTCTCGCCGCAGACCCGGCTGGGATCTGGGCGCGGACGTACCGGCATCCTGCGCACCCCGCACGGCGACATCAAGACACCCGCCTTCATCGCCGTCGGCACCAAGGCCACCGTCAAGGCTGTCTTGCCCGAATGCATGGCCGCTCTCGGCGCTCAGGCGCTGCTGGCCAACGCCTACCATCTCTATCTTCAGCCGGGCCCCGAGATCATCGATGAGGCGGGTGGCTTGGGCAGGTTCATGAACTGGCCCGGCCCGACCTTCACCGACAGCGGCGGGTTCCAGGTGCTGTCGCTGGGCGTCGGCTTCAAGAAGGTGCTGGCGATGAACACCGCGGGCCTGGGTGACGACGAAGTGATCGCCACCGGGAAGGAGAGGCTGGCCCACGTCGACGACGATGGTGTCACCTTCGTCTCCCACCTCAACGGCAGCCGGCACCGGTTCACTCCGGAGATCTCGGTACGCATTCAGCACCAGCTCGGTGCCGACGTCATCTTCGCCTTCGACGAGTGCACCACGCTGATGAACTCCCGGGGCTACCAGGAGCGGTCATTGGCTCGGACGCACACCTGGGCGACACGCTGCCTGGCCGAGCACGCGCGGCAGACCCAGGCCCGCCGCCCGCGGCCCTACCAGGCGCTGTTCGCCGTTGTCCAAGGCGCCCAGTACGAGGACCTCCGCCGGCAGGCGGTGCGGGATCTGCTCTCGCTGTCGGTCGAGGGCCGCTCCTTCGACGGCTACGGCATCGGCGGCGCGCTCGAGAAGGAGAACCTGGGCGCCATCGTCGGCTGGGTCTGCGACGAGCTGCCCGAGGACAAGCCCCGGCACCTGTTGGGTATCGCCGAGCCGGACGACTTCTTCACCGCGGTGGAGAACGGGGCGGACACCTTCGACTGCGTGGCGCCGTCACGGGTGGCCCGCAACGCCGCCCTCTACACTCCCGACGGCCGGTTCAACGTCAACACCGCAGCCCACCGGCGCGCGTTCGAGCCCATTGACCAGGAGTGCGACTGCTACACCTGCGCGCACTACACCCGGGCCTACCTGCACCACCTGTTCAAGGCCAAGGAGATGCTCGCGTCGACGCTGTGCACCATCCACAACGAGCGGTTCATCGTCAGGCTGGTGGACGACATCCGAGCCAGCATCGACAGCGGCGACTTCGACGCGTTCCGCGCCGAGTTCCTCGGTCGCTACTACGCCTCCACCGGGGTGCGATAGGCAGGCTCCCGGTCCTTGATCGCGCGGATCACGATGTAGGTGATCGGTAGGCAGACCGTCTCGACGAGCACCTTGTAGAGGTAGCCGACAACGGTGTAGCCGATCAGGTCGGCGGTGGACAGGATGCCGACGAACGCGATCACGCAGAAGAGGGCGGTGTCGGCGAACTCACCGACCACCGTCGATCCCAGCAGCCGCGCCCACAGCCCCTTCCCGGAGGTCCGCTGCTTCATCCTCACCAGCACGTAGGCGTTCAGGAACTGCCCCGCCAGATAGCCGCACAGGCTCGCCAACACAATCCGCGGGACGAAGCCGAGCACCGCGCGCCAGGCATCCTGGTTGGGCCATCCGGGGGCTGGCGGTGAGACGCTGACCACCAAGAAGGTGACCGACGCCAGCGCGGCCAGCACGAACCCGGTCAGAATCGCTCGTCGGGCCCTTCGCATCCCGTACACCTCGGCAAGCACGTCGCCGAGCACGTACGTCAGCGGGAACAGGAACGCCCCACCGTCGGTGATCACGTTGCTGCCGATCAGCGGCAGCTGGAACGGGATCGGAAAAGCGATCGCCTTGGTGGCGCCGATGTTCGAGATCAGCAGCAGCCCGCAGAATGCGGCCAGCACCAGGTCATAGTTGCCTCGCGGACCCCGACGGGAGAACTCCTGGGCGGGGGTGGTCCGAGCATGGATTGTCACGGCCACCGATCCTAGGGCTGGAAACGGCTGGCAGGCTGGGCCCGTGCTATATCCAGAGATCGAGCCGTATGCCAGCGGCCTGCTCGACGTCGGCGACGGCCAGCAGATCTACTGGGAGGAGTGCGGCAGCCCCGACGGCATCCCAGCGGTCTTCCTGCACGGCGGCCCGGGCGGCGGGTCGATACCTGAGTTCCGGCGGTTCTTCCACCCCAACCGGTACCGGGTGGTGCTGCTGGACCAGCGTGGCTGCGGTCGCAGTGTGCCGCACGCCAGTGCGCCCGGTGCCGACCTGAGCGCCAACACCACCTGGCACCTGGTGGCCGACCTCGAGCGACTCCGGTCCGCGCGCGGCGTCGATCGCTGGCTGGTGTTCGGTGGATCCTGGGGCAGCGCGCTTGCGCTTGCGTACGCCGAGGAACATCCCGAACGCGTCTCCGCATTGGTGCTCCGTGGCATCTTCACGCTCCGCCGGTCCGAGCTGGACTGGTACTACAACGGTGCTGCAGGCCAGATCTTCCCGGAGTGGCGCGGGCGGTTCCTCGCCCCTCTCGGCGGCGAGTCCTTCAACGGCGACGCGATCGCGGCGTACTCCGACCTGCTGTTCGACCCCGACCCGGCGGTGCACGGGCCGGCCGCCGTCGCCTGGACGACCTGGGAGGCGGCCACAATCACCCTGGTCGAAGACCCAGCCCTGGTCGCGGCGTTCAGCGAGCCCAGCTACGCACTGGCGTTCGCCCGGATCGAGAACCACTACTTCCGCCATGGCGGGTGGTTCGACGAAGGGCAGCTGATCGCCCGCGCTCACCGGCTCGCAGGAATCCCCGGAGTCATCGTCCAGGGCCGCTACGACATCGCCACCCCACCGGTCACTGCGTGGGATCTGCACCGCGCCTGGCCGAGCTCGCAGCTGGTGATGGTGACGACCGCCGGTCACGCGTTCTCCGAACCGGCCATCCGCGACGAGCTGGTGCGGGCCACCAATCACTTTGGGCGGTTGGCGAGCATTCATTAGGATGGACTCCGGACATCTCCGACTCGACAGCGAGGAACTCTGAACAGGTCAGATCACGCGGCTGCTGCCGCCAACGGATCCACGTCACCGATCGACGGAGCCGGTGACATCGGACCCGAGGCGGCCGCCCTGGCCGGCAGCCGTCGCATCACCGTTCCGGCATCCATCGACATGGTCAACATCCTCGGCCCACGAGACGCGTTCCTTCGGATTCTCGAGCGTGAGCTGGAGGCCGACGTGCATGTCCGCGGCAACGAGATCACGCTTACCGGCACGACCGCGGCGCTTTCCCTGGGCGTCGACGTCATCAGCGAGATGGTCACCGTGCTGCGGACCGGTCAGGGCCTCACCGGTGACGCCGTCGAGCGGATCTGCAGCATGCTGAGCACCCGGGAGGACGCGCGACCAGCCGATGTGCTCACGCAGAACATCTTGTCGTCTCGCGGCCGGACCATCCGTCCCAAGACGCTGAACCAGAAGCGGTACGTGGACGCGATCGACAAGCACACCGTCGTCTTCGGCATCGGTCCGGCAGGCACCGGCAAGACGTACCTGGCGATGGCCAAGGCGGTCCAAGCGCTGCAGAACAAGCAGGTCAACCGGATCATCCTGACCCGGCCGGCGGTCGAGGCGGGGGAGCACCTGGGATTCCTGCCGGGCACGCTGCACGACAAGATCGACCCGTACCTGCGCCCGCTCTACGACGCCCTGCACGACATGGTGGACCCCGACTCCATCCCGCGGCTGCTGACCGCCGGCACGATCGAGGTGGCGCCGCTCGCCTACATGCGGGGCCGGACCCTGAACGACGCGTTCATCATCCTCGACGAGGCGCAGAACACCTCGATGGAGCAGATGAAGATGTTCCTCACCAGGCTCGGGTTCGGCGCCAAGATGGTCGTCACCGGCGACATCACCCAGGTGGACCTGCCCGGCGGCACCCGCTCCGGGCTGCGGGTTGTGCAGGGCATCTTGGACAACGTCGACGACATCGCGTTCTGCAACCTCACCAACCACGACGTGGTCCGTCACAAGCTCGTGGGCCGGATCGTGGCCGCCTACGATCGGTTCGAGTCGGCGCAGCCGGCTCCGCGGTTCCGTTCGTGACCATCGACCTCAACAACGAGGCGGGAGTCGAGGTCGATGGGCAGCGACTGGTCCGGCTGGCCGGTTTCGCGCTCGACCAGCTCCGGATCCACCCGCAGGCCGAGCTGTCGATCCTGCTGGTCGACGAGGACACCATGAGCGCCTACCACGAGAAGTACATGGGCGAGCCGGGCCCGACCGACGTGCTGTCGTTCCCGATGGACGAGCTCCGGCCGCCCGACGACGGCGAAGACCCGCCAGTGGGCCTGCTCGGCGACGTCGTGCTGTGCCCGGCTGTGACCAGTCGACAGGCGGCCGAGCACGGCCGTACCCCGGACGCCGAGGCCGACTACCTGCTGGTGCACGGGCTGTTGCACCTGCTCGGTTTCGACCACGCAGCGCCGGAGGAGAAGGCGGAGATGTTCGGCCTCAAAGACAAGATCATCACCGCCTGGGCCAGCTCGGGCGGGGGCAGGTAACCGATGAACCAGGCGGACTGGGTCCAGCTGGTCATCGCCTTGGTGCTGGTGGTGCTGGCCGGGATCATGGCCGCGGGGGAGTCGGCGCTCTACTCCTTCTCCAAGGTAAGAGCGGATCGGCTGGTCTCCGACGGACGGCCCGGAGCGGTCAAGGTCCGAAAGATCGTCGAGGACCCGCCGCGCTATCTGAACACCGCGCTGCTGCTGCGGACCATCTTCGAGATCGGCGCCATCGTGCTGGTGGCCCTGGTGGTGTTCGGCATCTTCGCCTCCACCTGGCAACGGGTGCTCATCACCGCGGGATCGATGATCGTGGTGTCATACGTGCTGTGGGGCGTCGCGCCACGCACCCTGGGTCGCCAGCACGCGAACAGGGTCTCCTGTGCCGTGGCCGGACCGCTGGTGGCGCTGACCACGGTGCTCGGCCCGTTCCCGCGACTGCTGATCATGATCGGCAACGCGCTGACCCCCGGCCGCGGTTTCACCGACGGCCCGTTCACCACCGAGGCCGAACTCCGGGAGATGGTCGACCTGGCCGAGGCCAGCGAGCTCATCGAGTCCGGCGAGCGGCGGATGATCCACTCGGTCTTCGACCTCGGTGACACCATCGTCCGGGAGGTGATGGTGCCGCGGACCGACATGGTGTTCATCGAGGAGCACAAGACGCTCCGGCAGGCGGTGTCGCTGGCCCTCCGGTCCGGTTTCAGCCGCATCCCGGTGATCCGTGACGGCCTGGACGACGTGATCGGCGTTCTCTACCTCAAGGACGTGATCAAGCGGGTTTACGACAACCCGAGAGCTGAAAGCACCGAACGGGTCGGCTCGATGGTTCGCAAGCCGGAGTGGTGCCCCGACTCCAAGCCGGTCGACGAGCTGCTGCGAGAGATGCAGCTCAAGCACACCCATCTGGTCATCGTGGTCGACGAGTTCGGCGGTACCGCCGGAATGGCGACCATCGAGGACATCCTGGAGGAGATCGTCGGTGAGATCACCGACGAGTACGACGAGGAGAACACCGACATCACCGAGCTGGGCGACGGCCGTTACCGGGTGTCGTCGCGGCTACCCCTGGATGAGCTGGGCGAGCTGTTCGGGCTCAAGCTGGACGACGAGGATGTGGACACCGTCGGCGGGCTGATGGCCAAGGTGTTGAACAAGGTGCCCATCGCCGGGTCGGTGGTCAAGATCGAGGGACTCGAGCTGGTGGCTGAGCGGGCGACCGGCCGACGCAACCGGATCGGTACGGTGGTCGCCTCCCGCATTGCCGCCGAGGACGGTGAGCACGAGGTCGACAACCATGGGGTCGACAAGCATGGGGACGACGAGCATCGCGCGGAGGCAGCCACCCGGCTGGCCGCCGAATCTTCAGTGAGGGCAACGTAGTGACCGACATCCCGGCTCCGATCGATCCCGAGGACATCAAGATTCTCACCCTGGCAAAGGCTGCGCTGGCGCGAACCGGCGCCCGCGAGGGTGCCTGCGTCCGCGATACCGACGGACGTACCTACGCCGCCACCAGCGTCTCGTTGCCGCACCTGGACCTGTCCGGAATCGCCGTCGCGGTGGCGATGGCGGTGTCCTCCGGCGCTCAGGGGCTGGAGGCTGTCGCGCTGTGCGCCGAACGCCAGCCACGCGACACCGATGTGGCGATCGTCCGTGATCTTCCCGGCAGTGGGGTGGCGATCTGGTACGCCGACCAAGGCGGCGCCATCCAGGGCAGGGTCGCTGTCGATGACCATCTCTGAGCCGGAGTTCCGGTCCGGGTTCGCCTGCTTCGTCGGGCGTCCGAATGCAGGCAAGTCGACGCTCACCAACGCCATCGTCGGCTCCAAGATCGCGATCGCCTCGTCGAAGCCGCAGACCACCCGGCATGCCATCCGCGGCATCGTCCACCGACCCGACGCCCAGCTGGTGCTGATCGACACCCCAGGACTGCACAAGCCGCGCACCCTGCTGGGCGAGCGGTTGAACGACCTCGTCCGGACCACCTGGTCGGAGGTCGACGTGGTCGGCGTCTGCCTGCCCGCCAACCAGCGGATCGGGCCCGGGGACACCTACCTGGTATCCGAGATCGCCAAGCTGGACACGGTCCCGACGCTGGTCGGCATCGCCACCAAGTCCGATCTCGCCTCGCCGCAGCGGATGGCCGAGCACCTGCTGTCCATCGGCGCGCTGGAGGAGAGGCTCGGAGTCAGCTGGGCACACATCATCCCGGTGTCGGCGACGCAGAACGACCAGGTCGACCTGCTCGCCGACACGCTCGTCAGCCTGCTGCCGGAAGGGCCGCAGCTCTACCCGGACGGCGATATCACCGACGAGCCGGAGGAGACCCTGGTCGCCGAGCTGATCCGGGAGGCGGCGCTGGAGGGTGTACGCGACGAGCTGCCGCACTCGATCACCGTCACCATCGAGGAGATGGGCCTGCGGGAGGGACGGCCCGATGACAGGCCCCTACTGGACATCTACGCCTCCATGGTGGTGGAGCGGGACTCCCAGAAGGGCATCATGATCGGCCACCGCGGTACGCGGCTCCGCGAGATCGGCGCCGCATCCCGGCAGCAGATCGAGGCGCTGCTCGGCACACCGGTGTTCTTGGACCTGCGGGTCAGGGTGCTGAAGGAGTGGCAGCGCGATGCCAAGCACCTCAACCGGCTCGGCTTCTGACACCGAGCCGGTTGACGCACAGAGTTAGGCGGTGGCGCTAGCCAGGCTGGTGTCCCGGTCGGCGCTCGGCGCTGGAGGTGCCAGCAGGAGCTGGTAGGCGGCGAAGACCTGCGACAACCGGTAGCCGATCGCCTCATTCACGTTGATCATGAAGGTGTTGTCGGCGTGGTTCCAGGTTTCGATCAGTTCGAGCTGAGGCTCCACCTCGGCAAGCCACCGCATCATCTCGATCTTCAACAGCAGGCCGAGCCGGTGACCCCGGTGCTCTCGGCTGACAGCGGTGTCACCCTGATGGGCAAGTGCGGGCTCCAGCGGGTGGCTGACCATCACGGTGTGACCCCCGATCTCGCCGGTCTGCTTGTGCCGGGCATAGATCCGGTACACCGTGTGCCCGATCCCGGCCGAGGCCGTCTCGACATCCTTCAGCCGCTGCAGGTCGAATACCTCGTTCTCGTGCACCAGCTCGCCCATCGGCGCATCGTTGATGGCCGCGGTCACGGCGACCAGCTCGGCGAGCAGGTCATCTGGAGTGGGGGCGACCTGACGGACGACCTCGTAGTCGGCCGCAGCCCGTACCGCCTCGGCGTGCAGCCGGCCCAGTTCGGCTCGGTCGACGTCGGCCAACCGCTGGCGCCGCCGGGCATCGTGGCTGGCGTAGGCAAACCCGAACCGCTCCAGGAACGCCCGGGCACCCGGGTCGGACTCGACCGCCCCGATCCAGACGATGCTTCGGCCCAACTCTCGCGTTCTCCGCAGAACCTCCTGCACCATGGCCGTGCCGTGGCCCCGGCGGCGATGCTCGGGACGAACCACCACTCCACCCCACACCAGCTCCCGGTTGTCGCGCATCGGGTGTTCGATGTCGAGAACGCCGACAGCGGTGTCCGAGCCGTCTGGGAAGTAGAGGAACTTCTCTGCCGGCTCCAGATCCCAGCCGTACGTCAACCACAGTGCGGTCAGCTCAGGAAGCTCCTCGATGGCATCCGGGTCGTCCACCCGGTTGGCAGCGTTGACGATGTCGACAGCGAGAGCGACGAGCTCGGCATTCTCGGGCCGGACAGGAAGGAAAGGCATCTCAGCAGCGTGCCCGAGAACGGATCGACCCCGCTACTGATTTTTCCCGGCGTCGGTACCGCCGGCCGTCCGGTCTGGGCTACAGTGGCGGCATGGCTGGCATCGAACGACGGGGCAGTCTGCTCCTTCGCTGCCGCAGCGAGGCCTCCTAAGGGTCGGCATCCTCGCTGCGGAGTTCTTGCGTCCCGGCCCAGGAACCCGTTCGATCAGCGAGGAACTCATGTCCATCGACAGCACCATCACTTCAGCTTCAGCCACTCCCAGCGCTTTCGGTACCCGACCGCAGCACGTCCCGGTGCAGCAGCCCAGCCCGATGCCGTTCGGCCGCTACCGCCCGTTCAGCCCGATCTCGCTGCCCGACCGGACCTGGCCGGACCGCACCATCACCGCCGCGCCGCGGTGGCTCTCCACCGACCTGCGGGACGGCAACCAGGCGTTGATCGACCCGATGACGGTTGCGCGCAAACACAAGATGTTCGAGCTGCTGGTGGGCCTTGGATACAAGGAGATCGAGATCGGCTTCCCGTCCGCGAGCCAGACCGACTTCGACTTCGTCCGGCAGTTGATCACCGAGGGCTGCGTCCCCGACGACGTCACCATCTCGGTGCTGACGCAGGCACGCGAGGACCTGATCGAACGCACCGCGGAGTCGCTGATCGGGGCCAGGTCGGCAACCATCCACATGTACAACGCAACAGCCGAGCTGTTCCGACGCGTGGTCTTCCACGTCGACAAGGCCGAGTGCCTGACGCTGGCGACGCGTGGCACCGAGATGGTGATGAAGTACGCCGAGCAGTACCTGGGTGACGTCGAGTTCGGCTACCAGTACTCACCGGAGATCTTCACCGGCACCGAGATGGAGTTCGCGGTCGAGGTCTGTAATGCGGTGATGGACGTCTGGCAGCCCAGCGACGGCCGCGAGATCATCTTGAACCTGCCGGCCACCGTCGAGATGGCCACGCCCAACGTGTACGCCGACCAGATCGAATGGTTCGGACGCAACGTCCGCAACCGCGACCACGTGGCGATCTCGCTGCACCCGCACAATGACCGGGGAACCGCGGTTGCGGCCACCGAGCTGGCGATGCTGGCCGGCGCCGACCGGGTGGAGGGCTGCCTGTTCGGCCACGGCGAACGCACCGGCAACGTGGATCTGGTCACCTTGGGGATGAACCTGTTCTCCCAGGGCATCGACCCCAAGATCGACTTCTCCGCCATCGACGAGATCCGTCGGACGGTGGAGTACTGCACCAACCTGCCGGTTCACCCGCGCCATCCGTACGCCGGTGACCTGGTCTACACCGCCTTCTCCGGCAGCCATCAGGATGCCATCAAGAAGGGCCTGGAGGCATTGGAGACCAAGGCCAAGGAGCTGGGCAGAAAGGTCGCCGAGATCGAGTGGGAGGCGCCGTACCTGCCGATCGACCCGCATGACGTCGGCCGCACCTACGAGGCGGTCATCCGGGTCAACTCGCAGTCCGGCAAGGGTGGCGTCGCCTATCTGATGAAGACCGAACACGCCTTGGACCTCCCGCGGCGGCTGCAGATCGAGTTCTCCCGGGTGGTGCAGACCAAGACCGACGCCAGCGGCGGTGAGATGTCACCGAGCGCGCTGTGGGAGATCTTCGCCGCGGAGTACCTGTCCGAGGAAGGCGGGCTGCAGCTGATCAGCGTTAACAGCACCACCGCGACCGGGAAGACCGACTCGATCGAGGCCACGGTGACCGACCACGGAACCGAGCGCCACATCTTCGGCGAGGGCAACGGCCCGGTGTCGGCCTTCGTGGACGCGATCTCAGCGCTGGGTCACACGGTACGGGTGCTGGACTACCACGAGCACGCGCTCTCCTCGGGCGGCGACGCCCTCGCCGCCGCCTACGTCGAGTGCGAGGTAGGCGTCGGTGAGGACTCGCAGGTCGTCTGGGGAGTCGGCATGGACGCCAACATCGTCGCCGCCTCGCTGCGTGCCGTCACGTCGGCGGTCAACCGGGTCAGCGGCTGAGTCCGCTCCTCAACGCCGGAAGCCGTTGGCCGCGGTACGGTCCGGGGCGGTGGGGGAGAGGATCCACGCGCGGAAGAACGGGGCCAGGTCGATCGTGGTGGCCGCCTGCGCCCGAACCATCCACTCCTCCACCGTTCCGGGCCCGGAGCCGCTGCTCCAGCTCCGGGCCAGGCCGAAGAACGCCTCGTCTCCGATCAGGTTGCGCAGGGCCTGCAGCGTCATCGGCCCGCGGGCGTAGACGGTGGTGAAGAGCTGCTCCGGACCGGGGTCGATCATGGTCACCTGCCAGAACGCGTCGCGGTCCCGAGCACGGTCGTACAGCCCGTTCAGCTGCGCGTTGGCCGAACCGCGGCCGGCGCGCTCGGCCAGCCCCCACTCGGCCCAGGAGGCGTATGCCTCGTTCACGAAGATGTCGTTCCACTGCCGCACGGTGACCCGGTCACCGAACCACATGTGGGTCAGCTCGTGGGTGATCAGCTGGCGGGAGAACCGCTCGTCGATGATGCTCTTGCGGTCATAGACCGGCCGGGTCTGGGTTTCCAGCCCGTCGAAGGGGAACTGGTGGGCGGGAACCACGCCGCCGATCTCGGTGAACGGGTAGGGCCCGAACATGGCCTCCAGGCCCGTGATGATCTGGCCGGAGGTCTGCAGCGCCCGAAACGCCTGGTCTCGGTCCTCGCTCGACAGCTGCTCGGACACGGCGTAGACGTAAGGTCGACCATCCGCCGACCCTTCCCGGATCTCGAACTGCCCGATCGAGACGAAGTTGAGGTAGGTCGCCATCGGCTGAGTGGCGATCCAGTGCCAGGTGTCGAAGTCGGGATCGCTGCCGGTGTCTCGCGACTCCAGCCGACCGACGCTGAGCACCTCCATGCCGGCCGGCACCCGGACCGACAGGTTCATCAGCGCCGGATCGGACGGATGGTCGTTGGCCGGGAACCACCAGGCCGAGCTCTCCGGCTCCCCCGCAACGGTCCACTCCGCGCCAGTGCTGGACCACGGCGCCACATTGCCTCGCCGCAGCTCTCCCGGTGCGCCGGAGTAGTCCACCGTCACGGTGAACTCGGCACCGTCGACGATCGGCTTCGCCGGGGTGATCTGGACGTCTTGAAACCCGGTCTTCTCGAACTCGGCGGGCCTGCCGTCGACCTCGACGGCGTCGACCTGCAGCGCCAGGTCGACGTAGAACGACCTCAGCGGCTGGCTGGCCTTCGCGGTGATGATCGTGGTCGCGGTCATGGACTGGGTGCCGGCGTCCCAGTCCAGCGCGATCACGTACGCCAGCGCGTCGTACCCGCTACTGCCGTAGTCGGGAAAGTACGGGTCGCCGACACCGGGCTGCCCGGTCTCGGGCACACCTGCCTGGGAGCCGGGGTAGCCGGGGGCGGCGGGCGCGGCTCGACGCCAGGCCCAGAGGCCGTAGGTGATGGCGGCCGGCGCGGCCAGCAGCACCAGCAGAACCAGCGGCATCAGCACCGCGAACACGTACGCGGCCCTGCGCGGCCGGTGCCGAGGCTCTGGTGGTGGCGGCCAGCTCGGGTCAACGCCCGACATGCGCCCGCCGGCTAGCGCTCGACATGTGCCATCGAGCGGAGGCTGCGTTCCAGGTGCCAGGACAGGAATGCCGCGGTCACCCCGCTGGCCTCCCGCCGAGCGGACGAGGCGACATCTCGGGTCGCCTCCCAGCGGCCCTCGAGCAGCGCACTGAGCAGCGCGAAGGTCTCCGGCGCTGGCCGAGCCGATCCGGCCGGACGGCAGTGCTCGCAGACGGCGCCACCTGCGGCGGGGGAGAAGGCGGCATGCGGTCCGACCAGTCCGCAGCGGGCGCAGTCGGTGAACGACGGCGCGTAGCCGGCCACCGCCAGCGAGCGCAGCAGGTACGAGTCGAGAACGAGTGAGCAGGCTCGTGGGCCGTCGCTGGTGCCGCCGTTGAGCACCCGCAGCGCGCCGACCAGCAGCAGGTACTGCTGGAGAGCCGGCTCCCGCTCCTCCACCACCAGCCGGTCCGCCGTCTCCAGCATCACCTGGCCCGCGGTGTAGCTGGGATAGTCCGCGACCAACGGCTCCCCGAAGGCAGTCAACGACTCGACCTGGGTGATCACGTCCAGCGACCTGCCGACCGCGAACTGCAGGTCGATGTGGGAGAACGGCTCCAGCCGGGCGCCGAACTTCGACGAGGTCCGGCGGACGCCCTTAGCCACCGCGCGGATCTTGCCGTGCCGCCGGCTCAGCACGGTGATGATGCGGTCGGCCTCACCCAGCTTGTGGGTGCGTAGCACCACAGCCTCATCACGGTAGGTCGGCACCTCGCTATTGTCCCTTACGTGCCCAAGATGCCGCGGAGGAACGCCCAGCCGACCGGGTCCGGGCTGCGTACCCCGACGGCGCCGACGCCGCACGTCAGCGGCGCCCGGCCGCCGGCGATCTCCCCCTCGCGGCTGCCGCGGCATGTGGCCATCGTGATGGACGGCAACGGGCGCTGGGCGAAGGCTCGCAACCTGCCGCGTACCGACGGTCACGCGCGTGGCGAGGAGTCGCTGTTCGACGTGATCGAGGGTGCGATCGAGATCGGCGTGAAATATCTGTCGGCGTACGCCTTCTCCACCGAGAACTGGAGCCGGTCACCGGAGGAGGTGCGCTGGCTGATGGGGTTCAACCGTGACGTGATCCGCCGCCGACGCGACCAGTTGGATGCGTTGGGCGTCCGGGTCCGCTGGGCCGGGCGGCGACCTCGACTGTGGCGCAGCGTGATCAGCGAGCTGGAGGACGCCGAGGCGCGGACCGCCAGCAACGACGTGCTGACCCTGCAGTTCTGCGTGAACTACGGCGGCCGGGCCGAGATCGTGGATGCCGCCCGGCGGATCGCCGAGCTGGCCGCCGCCGGCAGGCTAGATCCCGCCAAGCTCACCGAGGACCGGTTCCGGAAGTTTCTCGACGAGCCCGAGATTCCCGACGTGGACCTGTTCGTCCGATCCTCCGGCGAGCAGCGGACCTCGAACTTTCTGCTGTGGCAGTCCGCGTACGCGGAGCTGGTCTTCCTCGACCAGCTGTGGCCCGACTTCGACCGCCGGGACCTATGGCAGGCGATCGAGACCTACGCGAACCGCGACCGCCGCTACGGCGGGGCGGTGCCGAACCCGGTCGCCCCCTGACCTCGGGGCAGGATCAGCAGCTGCTGCAGGTGCCGAAGATCTCCAGATCGTGGCTGACGTCGCGGAAGCCGTTCTTCTCGGCCATCGCCACCGCCCAGCGTTCCACAGCCGGCCCGGAGACCTCGACAGTGCGTCCACAGCTTCGGCAGACCAGGTGATGGTGGTGCCCGCCCGAGCATCGGCGGTACGCGGTCTCGCCGTCCGACGTCCGGATCGCATCCAGCTCACCGCTGTCCGCCATCAGCTGCAGCGTCCGGTAGACCGTGGTCAATCCGATGCTGTCGCCCTGGTGGCGGAGCTCGTCGTGGATCTGCTGAGCCGTCCGAAACTCCGCCAGGCCTCGGAGGATGTCGTCGACCGCTGCCCGCTGCCGGGTCTTGCGTTGCGGCAACGGCGCTCTGGCCTCGGTCATCGGCGGCACCGGCCCTCAGTGCTCGTCGTAATGGTCGGCATGCTGGGCGTGCCGGTGGCCCTCGTGGATGAAGTCGGTGTGGTCACCGTGCCGCACCGCCGGGTGCCCGCAGCCCTCGACATGCTGGTGGGGGTGGTCCTCCGCCTGCAGATGGGGGAGATCGATGGGGTCGTCGTCGACCAGCTCGGGCAGCACGAGCGCCACTTTACGGCGACGCGCCAACAGCACCGAAAACGGCCAGCTGAGCGCGAACACCGCGATGGCCAGCACGACGATCAGGGCTCCGGGGGCGGTGTCGGCATAGAACGAACCGGTGGCACCGCCGACCGCGACGACGACGCCGACGACCATGGCGCAGCCAAGGGTGGCGTAGAAGCCCCGGACCAGGTTGTGAGCCGCCGCCACCGGCACGACCATCAGGGCGCTGACCAGCAGCAGACCGACGGTACGCATCGCCAACGTGACCGTGATGGCCGCCAGTACGACGATCATCAGGTTGTACCAGCGGACCCGGAGACCCTGCACCCGGGCGAACTCTTCGTCGGAGCAGACCGCGAACAGCTGCGGAGCCAGCCCGATCGTCGGCACCAGCACGACGACAGCCAGGACAGCGATCAGCATCAGGTCGTTGCCGGTCACCGTGGTGAGCGAGCCGAACAGGTACTGCGACAGTGCGCCGGTGCCGGCCCCGGCGATGCCCGACATCAGCACGCCGGCCGCCAGTCCGCCGTAGAACAAGATCGCCAGGCCGACATCACCGGTCGCCTTGCCCTGTTGGCGCAGCACCTCGACAACCACGGCCCCGAGCACGCACACCGCGACCGCAGCAGGGATCGGGGCCGAACCTGTCAGCAACGCCAGCCCGACGCCCGCGATCGCGACATGTCCGAGGCCGTCGCCCAGCAGGCTCAGCCGACGTTGCACGATGTAGGTGCCGATCGCCGGCGCGATCAGGCCGGTGAGCAGCGCAGCGATCAGGGCACGAACCATGAACGGGTAGCCGAGGATCGACATCACCGCTCCACCGTCCCCTCCAGGAAGCCGAGGTCGAGGTGCGGCTCGACCTCGTGGCCGTGGTGTGGGTGCGCCCCGGTCACCTCGCCGAGCTCACCGTCATGGACCACCCGACCCTCACGCAGCACCACCGCGCGGTGCACCAGCGGAGCGAGCGCGCCGATCTCGTGCAGCACCACGAGTACGGCGGTGCCGGCACGCAGCAGCGTCGACAGCAGCGCGGCGAGCACGTGCTGGTGCTCCAGGTCCACACCGGCGATCGGCTCGTCCAGCACCAGCAGCGACGGACTGCCGGCGAGCGCACGGGCTATCAGCACGCGCTGCTGCTGGCCGCCGGAGAGGTGGGCCAGCTCGTCGTCGGCCCGCTCGAGCAGCCCGACGGCGTCCAGCGCCCCCCGCACGGACTGTCGGTGCCGGCGACCTGCCGGCACGAAAGGTCGGCGGTGCGCCAGCCGCCCCGAGGCAACCACTTCCTTGACTTTCGCGCCCGACAGCCCGCCGGTCGACCGTTGCGGCACGTACCCCACTTTCGACCAGTCGGTGAACTGCCCGAGCGGGGTGCCGAACAGCTCGACGCTGCCGCGGCTGACCGGAACCAAGCCCATCATCGAGCGCACCAGGGTCGACTTCCCGGACCCGTTGCCACCGAGCAGCGCGACAGCCTCGCCGGCTCCGACCGAGAGGCTGACCCGGCGCAATACGGGCAGACTGCCAAGCTCGACCGAGATGTCGGCGGCGGTGAGCACGGGTTCGGCTAGCCGCATGCGTTCGCGCTCCGAAGCGCGATCAGGTTGGCCTGCATGACTGAAAGGTAGTCCGAGCCCAACGAGTCGGGGGTGATGCCCTCGACGGGGTCGAGGATGCTGGTCTTGAGGCCGAGGTCGCCGGCGATCGACTGGGCAACCGCGGGCGACACCAGCGTCTCGTAGAAGATCGTGGTGACGCCGTGCTGCCGCGCCTTGGCCTGCACCTCCGCAATCCGAGCGGGGGACGGTTCCGCGTCCGGGCTCAGCCCGGTAATGCCGATCTGGGACAGCCCGTACCGTCGGGCCAGGTAGCCGAAGGCGGCGTGCGCGGTGATGAAGGTGGTCCGCCTGCAGGAGCTCAGCCCGGTGGTGAACCTCCGGTCGAGGCCATTCAGCTCGGCCGTCAGCTCTGCCGCCTTCGTGGTGTAGTGCTCAGCATGAGCCGGGTCGATGGTGGCGAGCCGCTCGGCCACAGCGCGGGCGATTCGAGCGAGGTTGCTCGGATCAAGCCAGATGTGCGGGTCGGGGCCCTCAGCGTGCCCGTCCGCCGATGCCAGTGGTTGCACCGGTACCACGGAGGTGGTGTCCAGCACCTGGACGTCCTCGTTCTGGGCCACCGCTTCGTCCACCGCTGGCTGAAACGAACGCTGGTAGATGACCAGATCTGCATCGCCCAGTCCGGCCACCTGCTTCGGTGTCAGTTCGACGTCATGCGGTTCCGCCCCAGGCTGAGTCAGACTCTGCACGTCGGCGTAGGTACCGGCGATGCGCTCGGCAACGAACTGAAACGGATAGAACGCGGCGACCACGCTGACTCGGTCCTGCTCGCCGTTGGAGGCGTCGGCCCCGCCTGAGCCGCAGGCCGCGCTGAGCAGCAGCGCGCCCGCCGCCAACAGCACTCCGCAGACCCTCGGCAACCTCGGCATGAAAACCATTTTCATCTAGGCTGCCGTGTCGCGTCAAATCAGATGGCCCGGCGATTCGGGGCCGCTACCGCCGGGTTGCCCGAACCGGCATGCTGGCATCGGCCAGATGATCCACGACTGCGCCGAGATCGGTCAGCGTCGGGACGTCTACGCGTACGGGCCGCACTTCACCTACGATGTTGACACTCCCCACGCGTTATAACGTGCGGGAAGTGCCAACATCCCACGTTCACATGGGAAACCATCCACCCCCCCCGCGACGTGACCCGGCTCAGACAGGGGTGGTGACCCCGACCACGGTCGGCGGCGGCTGACTCGCCCCGACCTTTGCTTCCAGCTTCTCCATCAGCAGGTCGAAGACCCGCCCACGGTCGAACTGGAGCGCGTGCTGCCGGGCGCGGACCGCCATCAGCTCGCGCTCTTCCTCCGGCATGGCCAAGACACCGTCGAGGGCTGCGGCGATTGCGACCGGGTCCTCAATGCCCACCATCAGGGCACAGTTCCCGACAGCCTCGCCGATGCCGCCGGTGTCGGTGGTGATCACCGGGCCGCCACCGGCGAGCATCTTCTCGACCAAAGCGATGCCGAAGGTCTCGATGAACTCTGGTCGAGGTTTGCTGGGCAGCACGTACGCCGCACAGCCGGCCATCAGGTAGGGCTTCTCATAGTCGTCGACATCGGTGAGGAAGACGATCCGGTCCGCGACCGGGGAGTCCGCCGCGATGGTGCGCAACCACTGCTCCTGCGGGCCGTTCCCGGCGATCACCAGCGTGTGCCGCTCCGACATCCGGCTCATCGCGAACCCAGAGATCAGCTCGTCGACCCCCTTGGCGTGCGCCAGCCGGGACAGGAACAGGACGTACCCTCCGGGCACCAGGCCCCGCGCCGCCAGCACCTGGCCCGTGACCTGCGGGGTCACCTCCAGATACGAAACCGTGTCGACCGCCGGGTAGGAGATCTCCACCCGCTCCCGACAGCGGTCGGCGAATCCCGTGCCGTGCACCGCGTCGATCTCCAGCGCGGAGCTGACGATCAAGTCCTTGGTGTACTGGGAGACCGCGACGCAGAGGTCGTTGCCGAGGTAGGTCGACAGCGCGTGCGCGGCAGCGCCGAACCGCCCCTCGGCCACACAGCTGCGGACGACGTTGGTGATGTCAGATCCGACCGCCTCCGCGATGGTCGCCACGCTCGACGGCAGCCCGGTGCTCTCCGCCGTGCGGATCGCCTCCGCCACCGCCATCGCATGCGGGCTCAGGTACAGCGACATGCACACCGTCGGCACGCCGTCGGTGAACAGCTCGACCAGCCGGCCGACCAGACCGGCGAGGTAGCGGCCGTCGGGCACCTTGTAGTCCCCCACCGGTTCGGGGCGCTCCACCACGATCCCCGCGCTGTAGGGCAGCACGCCGTCCAGGGGCTTCATCGGCAGGCCCGACTCGACCAGCCGGTCGATCGGCCAGGTGAGGATCCGTACGTCGTCGAAGCCGCGGCGGAGCGCGACCTCGGCCAGGTTGCGGGCCTCACCCGAGTGGCCGCAGATCACCGGGTCGGCGCGGACCACGATCACCAGGCGGCGCGAGGTTGATGTCGCAGGGGTTGATGTCCCAGGGCGTAGTGTCATCGTGCTGCCACCTCGGAGTAGGAGGGAACCGGGATGTTGCGGTTGGGGCGGGTGACCGATGGCGGCGGGTCGACGCCCCAGGTGGACGGCCGGGGCCCGAGCTCGACGACCAGACGGCCGCCACGGTGCAGCTCATTGCCACTCAGCCAGGTCCGTTCCAGCGGGTCGCCGTCGAGCCGTACCGACTGGATGTATTGTGCCGGACCGTCGGGCTCCGGGGGGCGGAAACCGGTGGTCTCGATCAGCAGCTCACCACCGGCCACCAAGATCCGGCCGCTCCGGGCGGCGGGCGCGTTGAGCAGGACCAGGTTCTGGCCGGCAACGGGGAACAGTCCGAGTGTGGCCCAGACGTACCAGGAGCTCAGGCCGCCGGAGTCGTCGTTGCCGGGCAGGCCCCCGCGGCCGGTGCCGAACTGGTTGTGCAGCGCCGCGTGCACCACGTCGGCGGTCCGGTCCGGGCGCCCGGCGTACTGGTAGGCCCAGGGCGCCTCCATGTCGGGCTCGTTGTTGAGGCCCTCGAAGCGGTTCAGGGCATAGCCTCGGGCCAGCTCCGCGACAGTGGGTCGAACACCCATCTGGGTCACCGGCGGTGCGCCGAACCCGAAGAACTGATCCAGCAGTGCGACGAAGGCGGCGTTGCCGCCGGCCAGTGCGATCCGTCGGCGCATGTCGTGGACGATCCGGAAGGAGTAGTTCCACTTGCCGCCCTCGTAGAAGTCGGAGTCCTTCACCAACCCGGTGAGCGGATCGTAGGCGTTCACCCACTGGTCGGCCAGCGTCTCGAGCTGGTCGGCCAGGGCCTGGTCGCCGATGTGCCGCGCAACCAGTGCGCTGCACTCGTAGCCGGAGCCCAGGTCGAGTGTGTGGCTGATCGGGTGGGCGATGCCGCGCATCAGGTAGTCCTCGCCGTAGCTGCGTCGCAGGTCGGCGTCCATGTGGCACAGCGCCCAGTCCCAGTCGATCCCAGGCACCCCGAGCTGGCAGAGGTCAGCCAAGAACGTGTGCGCCAGGGCGCTGCCCTGGCGGGAGAACCGGTCGGCGCCCTTGGCCATCCGGTAGCCGATCGGGAGGTTGCCCTCCTCCTCGCAGATATGCAGGAGCGCGTTGGCGAGCTCGATGGCGCGGTCGGGTGCCACCGTGGTCAGCAGCGGCAGCTGGGTGCGGTAGATATCCCACATCGTGCAGATGTCGAAGACGAAGGGGCTGTTCAGCGCCCAGTTGGGGCTTTCCCCTGGCGCGAAGCAGGGCTTGATCATGGAGTGGTAGACGGCGGTGTCGAAGATGGTCTGGGAGTCGCTGCTGCTGGCGTCCACCGCCACCTTGTCCAGATGCTCGCGCCAGGCGTGGGTGGTCGAGATGCGTCGGCTCTCGAAACTGGTCCGATCGGTGCCGCAGTCGAGATACAGGTTCTGGCGGGCTTGCTCAACGCCTCGAAGGGAGAAGCCGAACCGGACCTCCACCGTCTGACCGGCCGTCGTTGGGCCCAGCCACATCAGACCGAATGGCCGCAGCGTGGTGGGCCGGATGTAGTCGAAGTCCAGCCGGGTACCGCCAGGCATCAGCCGCCGGTCGTACCAGAGCATCTGCCGCCACTCAGGGGTGTCGCACTCGACGTGCACCGCCAGCGGGGCGCCCTCCATCACCACCTCGCCCTGGGCAACCCCGGGAGCCAGCGTCTCCAGGTGCGCTCGCAGCGGCACCGTCGCCCCGTGCGGGATGGCCAGCCCGCCGAGGGAGAAGTCGATCACCAACCGGGCGTCTGGATGCGCGGGGAACGTGTAGCGGTGGACCGCGCTCTTCGGACCCACGGTGAGCTCGCAGCGGATTCCGGAGTCAAGCGTGGCGGCGTACCAGCCCGGCTTGGCCTGCTCCTCGAAGAGGTCGTAGGAGGCGCCGAGGGAGTCCAGCGTCTGCAGCATCGGGGTGACGCGGAAGTAGTTGTAGTACTTTCGGATGGCGCCGGTTCCCGACTGCTGGAAGTGGGTGAAGCCGGACGCCGCCAGCTTGTCGTGCAGCCGCTCCGGCACGCCCTCGGTATTGAGCTGGTGGACCCCGTACCCGGTCGGGTAAGCGCCCGAGTAGGCGCAGGCCGAGACCATCCCGAAGGGATAGGTGGCCCCGGGATGGGTGTTGCCGACCTGCGGTTTGGGCCACCACCAGGAAGCGGCCAGCCCGTGGGGCTGCGGCAGGACGGTGACGTCGGTGCCGATGAATGGGTCGACGTACTCGAGCATGACCGTCCTCCTACCTCGTGACCACCAAGCCGAGCGTACGGGTTGGAGGTTTCGCTCCGGTATCGCCGGCATGACAGCTGCCGACACCGGAGCCTTAGGCTGGTTCGCGTGATCGTGTTGACCCGTTTCCGGGTGGCCGACGGCCAGGTGGACACGTTCGCCGACCAGGCCCGAGTCGCCATCGCCGTTCTCCGCGACCGGGACGGCTTCATCTCCGCTGACCTGGGCCGCAACATCGACGAGCCGGAGCTGTGGACGATCACCACCCGGTGGCGCAACGTCGGGTCGTACCGGCGGGCCCTGCAGGGGTACGAGGTGAAGATGAGGGTGGTGCCGCTGCTGTCGCAGGCCCTCGACGAACCGTCGGCGTACGACGACGTCGAGCTGGTCGGGGAGAATCGTCCTCGCCGCTGGTGAGCGCGGGGGATATCCTCGACGTTCGCTAACCTGGTCAGCCGACGCCATCCCAGCCGGGGGTGGCGCGTGTTGTGTGTTGGGAGAAGTGTCGTGGCCCCGTCCAGCCGTCTCGATGATGTGATCAACCTCTGCAAGCGTCGGGGGTTCGTCTTCCCCTCGGGTGAGATCTACGGCGGCACCCGGTCAGCCTGGGACTACGGACCGCTGGGGGTGGAACTGAAGGAGAACATCAAGAAGCAGTGGTGGCGCAACGTCGTCACGGCCCGCGAGGACGTCGTGGGGCTGGACTCGTCGGTGATCCTGCCGACGCCGGTCTGGCAGGCCTCCGGCCACCTGTCCGCGTTCGTCGACCCGCTGATCGAGTGCCTGAGCTGCCACCGCCGGTTCCGTCAGGACCACCTCCAGGAGGAGTACGCCGAGCGCAAGCGCCTGCCCGACCCGGACGCCGTCGCGATGACCGACATCCCCTGCCCGCACTGCGGAACCCGTGGCCAGTGGACCGAGCCGCGGATGTTCAACGGACTGCTGAAGACCTATCTCGGCGTGACCCAGGACGAGTCCGGTCTGCACTACCTGCGGCCGGAGACGGCGCAGGGCATCTTCGTGAACTTCTCCAACGTGGTCAACGCCACCCGGAAGAGGCCGCCGTTCGGCATCGGCCAGGTCGGCAAGTCGTTCCGCAACGAGATCACCCCGGGCAACTTCATCTTCCGCACGCTCGAGTTCGAGCAGATGGAGATGGAGTTCTTCGTGCCGCCCGAGCAGGCCGCCGACTGGTACGCCCACTGGAAGCAGGCCCGGATGGACTGGTACGTCGAGCTCGGCATCCGGCCCGACCACCTGCGCCTGCGCGACCACGACCCCGACGAGCTCAGCCACTACTCCAGCGGCACGGCCGACGTCGAGTACCTCTTCCCCATGGGCTGGTCCGAGCTGGAGGGCATCGCCAACCGCGGCGACTTCGACCTCAGTGCGCACGCCGCGGCCTCGGGCAAGGACCTCGAGGTCGTGGAGCCCGACGGCCGCCGGTACGTGCCGCACGTCATCGAGCCGGCCGCCGGCGTCGGGCGCTCGCTGCTGGCGTTCCTGGCCGACGCCTACGACGAGGAGGCCGTCGAGGGCGAGTCGCGCACGGTGCTCAAGCTGCATCCGCGGCTGTCGCCGGTCAAGGTCGCGGTGCTGCCGCTCGTGCGCAAGGACGGCCAGCCGGAGCTCGCCGCCGAGGTCCACGCCGCGCTCAAGCGCCGCATGCAGGCCGAGTACGACGAGGGCGGCTCGATCGGCAAGCGCTACCGCCGCCAGGACGAGATCGGCACGCCGTGGTGCGTGACGATCGACCACGAGACGCTGCAGGACCACACGGTGACGGTCCGCGACCGCGACACGCTGGCCCAGGAGCGCGTCGCGATCGACGCGCTGCCCGAGCTGCT
>DASTIW010000027.1:0-78636 GCA_035717205.1 Propionibacteriaceae bacterium
CCGCACTCAGAGACAGGATGGGTGACCACACTGGGCCGTCTGGCGCGGCACGGAGCGGCCGCTGAGTTGCCGGTGATCATTGAACGCACCAGCGGTTTGATCATCAACCGGCTGCTGGCGGCCGGCCATCCGGTGGTGCCGGTGCATCCCACCGCCTTCTACGCTGCCCGTCCCCGGTGGGGTGCCTCCGGAGCGAAGTCTGATCCCGGTGACAGCTACAAGCTCGCCGACTATCTGCGCACCGACGGTCACCGGCTCCGCCGGTTAACACCGATCGATCCGGGCTTGCACGAGCTGCAGGCCCTGGTCCGGCTCCGTGATGATCAGGTCCGGGCACGCACGGCGGCGACCAACCAGCTCACCGCCATCTTGGACACTTACTGGCCTGGGCCCAAGCAGATGTTCAAGTCGCTGGCTTCTCAGATCGCGTTGGCGTTTCTGACCGACTACCCCACACCGATGACAGCGGCCCACCTCGGCGAAGCGCGGATGGCGGCGTTTTGCCGGCGACACGCCTACCGAGGCGGGAAGAGCCCGGCTGAGTTGCTCAGTCGACTCCGCGCCGCGCCTGTGGCCCCGGTGGGTTTACCGCCTGCCACGCTGGCAGCGATGGTCACCGCGCAGGTCACGCTGCTGAAGACGCTGCAAGCACTCATCACCGATGTTGAACGGCTAATCGCCACCCGAGTCGCCGCCCATCCACGGAGCAACCTGCTCCAGAATCTGCCCGGGGTCGGCACGATCAACCTGGCACAGTTGCTCGCCGAGGTCGGTCCGATCCTCGACCGGGTCGACAGTGCCGAACAAGCCGCGACCGAATGCGGCGCGGCGCCGGTCACCCGCGCCTCCGGCCAGACCCGCGGTGTCTACTTCCGCTGGGCCGCCAATATCCGCGCCCGCAAGGCCATCACCAGCTTCGCCCACAACGCTCGAATGCAAGACGACTGGGCCGCCGCGCTCTACGCCAACGCCCGAGCACGGGGGAAACGCAACCCCCACGCCACCCGCATCGTCGCCCGCGCCTGGCCCCGCGTGATCTGGGCCTGCTGGACCAGCGGCCAGCCCTACCACCCAGACCAGCATCACACCCGAACGTCATCACACCAGTCGGTTCCTCCACCGCTGCCACCCCGCCGGAGCGTAGGCGCGGTCAAGATGGAGCCCCCCACCGGAGGAACGATCTTGACCGCGCCGAGCACCGGCACATCATGGGAAGCGGAGGAACCGTCACCCGCGACGACATCGACTTGACTTAGGGGACTCAAACGACGACTCGTCCGCGTCGTCTTCGGCCATCTCACGACCGACAAACAGCCGATCCCTAACACGATCACACCGTTGATCACCGAGCCGTTTACAGCAGCAGCTTGACATACGAGAAACGCACGCGGGTCGACAACCGAGCGCTGCCGGCCTGCGCGGCTTCGATCCCTGGACGTTCCCAAGGTCATCGGTGGCGTAGCGACCCGACGGGATTCGAACCCGCGCTACCACCTTGAGAGGGCACTTCGGCGGGTCCTGCGCTGTCTGTGGAGACTTGTCAGCGCCTACCGGAACCAAGCTTGACTAGGCCCGATGCCGGTCTCCGAAATCATCAATGTCTGTTGTCGTTCGCCATCCTTTCTCGTTGTCCTGCGCCCCTGTCGCACCCTCGGCCAAGATCACCAAGGACGTCGCCAGGACATCCGAGTGGGCGAAGCTGACGGGAACCTCGCTCCATCTGGGGAGATCGCGAACCCCCTTGGAGGCTAGTCCTGGAAGGCGGCCTCTGCGAGCATCCAGGGCCCTTCGGCGGGCATCGGCCGGTGAACCCTCTGCCGGTCCTTCTGGCACCGGAGCCCCACGACCGGAACACTCCTGCCCCTCCGCCTGCATCTCCGGCCGGTCGCCCTGAACTCCTAATGGGACTCGTAACAGGTATCCATCGGTGGATGCTGTTATCCGAGCCGGTCGCCGGTGAGCACTTCAAAACCCCAGGCCCTTGAGGTCTATGTCTAGTCCGGGCAGAAGCCGAGAAGAGGGCGCTGCCGTCAGCGACCAGAGGCGTGCGGACCAGCCGAACCGGGGACTGTCACCAGCCGCGGGACGACCGCCCCTGGGGAGGCGCTCAACCGAGTAGCCACGCTCCGCCTCATCAGCCCAGACTTGGGCCTGTTCCTCGGTCATCGGCTCGCCCTTCATGGTCCCTCCCGCCAGGGGACTAAGCGAATGACGAAACCCGCCTTGCGTGAAGGACTCGTGAGGAGTCTGGGTTCCGTGGGACTTCGGCGGCGGCCCGGTAGGCATCACGCTCCGCTTAGTGCAACCGCAGCTGACCGCGGGCCTTCTGTGACCGATGGTCGGAGCCTTGATGCCGCGGGTCCACGCGCTGGCCGAGACTACCCTGCTCGGCGCGAGTTACCGGGAGACGCGCCTCGGCCCACTCGGGGAACCCGTCCTCAAGCCGGGCTGCGGCGATGCCCTGCCTTGTCAGCACCCGCACGGCCTCATCGGCATAGACGCAGTACGCGCCACGGCAGTAGGCCACGACGTCGGCACCGTTGGGAATGTCGCCGAGCCGCGCCTTCAAGTCGGCGATCGGGATGGAGACCGCCCCGCGGATGTGACCGGCGGCGTACTCGGCCTCGGGGCGTACGTCAAGGACCACCACGTCGCCCGCACGCAACCGGTCACGGAGGTCGTCTCGGGTGATGGTCCGCAGCTTGCTCCGATCGCCCAGATAGTCGGCGGCCAGCTGCTCCAGACCCGTGACGTGCTCCTGCGCCGCCCGTCGCATGGTCCGCCACAGATCACCGACCACCGCGCTGGACAGGGAGTAGTGGATCCGGGTGCCCTCCCGGCGGGACTTGACCAAGCCGGAGCGGAGCAGGCGCCGCAGGTGCTGGGACGTGTTCGCCACGCTTTGGTCGATCTCCTCGGCCAGCTCCTCCACCGACCGCTCACCCTGGGCAAGCACGTCCACCAGCTCCGCACGGCGCCCGTTGGCCAGCGCCTTGGCCGACTCGGCCAACGCGTCGTACAGCGCCGCCTTCACTCCGTGATCCCCCACGCCGTCACTCCCAGGCCAGCGAACATTCAAGGTTTCCCTTGACTGTACCCCAGAGGCCGGAGTCTAATTCAAGAGAACCGTTGAATTTGGGGTGGAAGGCATCGGTCATGACTGCGACGGTGAACATCGAAGAGCTCGAGGCCAAGGTCAAGGACATGTACCGGCACGTGGCGCTACAGCCCCAGGGCCGGTTCCACTTCGAGCTCGGCGCACCGGTCGCCCTCCGTGCCGGTTACGACGCCGAACGGCTCGCCGACCTGCCCGCGGACGCGGTGCAGTCGTTCGCTGGAGTGGGCTACTTCTTCGACCTGGCCGACCTCCAGGCCGGCGAGACCGTAGTTGACCTGGGCAGCGGGTCCGGGATGGACGCCTTCTACGCCGCGGGGTTGGTCGGTCCGACCGGCCGCGTCCACGGGGTCGACTTCACCCAGGAGCAGCTCGACAAGGCCCGCCGGATCGCCAACGACGCCGGACTGGTACACGTGGATTTCCGCGAGGGCCGCATCGAGGCACTCCCGCTCGACGATGGGAGCGTCGACTGCGTGATCTCCAACGGCGTGATCAACCTGTGCCCGGACAAGTTGGCCGTGTTCACCGAAGCAGCACGGGTCCTCAAGCCCGGCGGACGTTTGGCGATCGCCGACATCATCAGCGAGCAACCCCTCACCGACGCCATCGTCTGCAACGCCGACCTATGGGCCTCCTGCATCGGCGGCGCCGCGCAACACGAACTCTACCTTCAGGCGATCGAGTCCGCCGGCTTCACCATCGAGGTGTACCGCGCCAACGCTTATGAGTTCATTTCCGACCAGGCCCGCAACGCCAGCGCCATGTACGGCGTCAAGAGCATCTCCCTGCTCGCCACCAAGACCGCAGACTGACCCCATCCGATCGAGAGAAGGAGACACCATGCCAGACACGCAGAACATCGAAGCTCCGCACGAGCGGCGCCCCTTCAGGGCTCACGGTCACATGGACGTGGTTACCCTCGGCGACTTCACACTTGGCCGCGGCGTGTTCGAGCCCGGTTGGCGCTGGTCCGACGACGTCAAGCCCATCGCGGGCACCGACTCCTGCCAGACCCACCACACCGGGATCTGCTTGTCCGGCCAGATGACCGTCCGGTTCGAGGACGGCGACGAGGTCACCGTCGGTCCCGGCGACGTCGTCAACCTTGAGCCCGGTCACGACGCGTGGACGGTCGGCGACGAACCCTGCGTCCTCCTGGACACCGGCATCAAGGCGTACGCCAGGCCCGCCTGACCACGAGGCCGGTAGCGTCGAGAACATGTCCCTGCTCGCCTCCAGGGCAGGCTGACCCCGACACACCGCGCCGGGCTGGTGTCATGACGACGGCCGTAGGATCAGATCCCCGGTGGCCTGACCGGCCGCGAGGTGGAGGTGCGGCGTTTCTCGCGTCTCTGAGGACCAGCGGCGCCATCGCGAAGGAACTGGGCCGGTCCGAGAAGACCATCGCCGTCACGTCGGCAAGACCTTCGCCAAGACCGGCGTGCCTTCCCGGGCGGCGGCCCCCGCCTAGGCGTACGAGAACGGCTTCATCTGAACCGGGCCACGCAGGAAGTACCCACGCCTTCCTGCAGCCTCCTGGATCGTTCAGTCGAAGCAGACTGGTGCTCGCCCGCCTAGCGTTCGACTTCCACCGAAACATCGGACCAGAGGAGCCTGACACGACCGATCTGCAGCAGAAACAGAGCAGCACAACGAGCACACCGCACTAGCCGAGGCGTGGGATTCAATCGCGGGCCTGTACGACGAGCAGGTCGCAACAGGCGAAATCAGGACTGGCAACAGCCGGAATCCGATTGACGGGACTGAAGGCAGGCACGTTCCTGGACGTCGCGGCCGGCACGGGCGGCCTGAGTTTTCCGGCCACACGACGGAACGCGAGCGCGCTGGCGACCGACTGGTCCCCGAAGATGATCGAGCACTTCAAGACATGGGCAGCTGACGAAGGCCTCGAGGCCGAGGGTCGGTGATGGACTGCCACGCGCTCGACATCTTTGACGACAGCTACGACGTGACCGGCTCACAGTTCGGCGTCATGCTTGTCCCTGACCAGGCCCAGGCGCTGCGCAATATGATACACGGAGGAAGCCGGGCGGATGGGTACTGCTCATCGCCCACGGCGACCCCAGCCAGTTCGAAGCGCTGCACGTCTTCATCAGTGCCGTGCAGGCGGCGGTCCCCGGGTTCGAAGGATCGGCAGACGACGAGCCGATGCTCGAGTTTAGGTCGCCGACCCCGATGTTGCCGCAGCGGCTGATCGACGCCGGCCTGACTGGTGTCACCGTCCACAACCAACCAGGAACGCATCAGCGTCCGGAGAGGACAGCAGCTGTGGGGCTGGGCCCTCGGCTCAAACCCGCTCACCAACATGCTCGTCGTCGACCTCACCGACCGGCAGCGCGAGGACATTGTCCAGGTACTCGGCGGGATGGTCTTCGAGCGCTCCGGAGGCATCGGTCCAATCGCCTTCACGGCCCGGCTGAACATCGGCGTCACCACGAACTAGTGGTGGTCAACGCTGCAAGCCGACCACGCACCAGCCGAACCCGCGCCACCGGTAGGTGTCCCGCAGCCCCGACAGGGCTGCCGCGTCTCGCATCGCCACGGGCGGATGAATGAATGCTCGGAACGTCTCGCCCTTTGAGCCTGCGCATGCCGTCTCCGCCGAGAACATTCGTTGTTCTGGCGATGGGGTTGCGGGCGGGTGGCTGAACACCAGCAGACGGTTAGCCTTGCTAGGGCGGCGCCGAGCAACCGCTCACAGTCCGGATAGCAGCAGACGACCCGCTCCAGCACGACCACATCGGCGCGCGCGATGGCGTCGGGAACCTGCGATGTCGAGGAACCGGCGCTCCACGCGCACCGCCACGTCGGGTGCGCTCCAGCAGCAGCGCCGTCTCCGGCTCGGAGTTCGCGTAGATCTCCAGGTTGGTCGCCGCAGCTGCCCCGCGTCCGAGCAGCTCGACGTGCAGGTCCCCACACCTCCTCCAATCCCGAGGATGCTCGCGCCGTCGATCGGCGGTCGGGGAGGAAGGCAACGATCGCGCTCGCGGGCGGGCTCAACCCACGCCGGCGATACCGGGGGGCCATCTGCCGAGCAGAACGGTCTGAACGTCTGGTCGCATCCCTCGGGTTAGCAACAGTCGCCCACACGATGGATAGATACGAGACCTTCGGGCCAGTTATTCAAGAGTTCTCTTGACAAGACACGATAAGGCATGACATTCTCTTGATCACATTGGAGGTGGCCGTGATGGCGCGGACGATGAGCCGGACGGCGTACCGTCGCAAGCTGGCCTGGCCAATGCCCCGAATGTGCCGCACGATTTCCTACCGGGGCTACGTCTTGGTCAGCGCCCGCCAACCCGGAGCACCGGTTGTGGAGGCTTCGTGACACTCCCCCGGATTGTCACCGTCACGGACGAGGGCCTCGGCAACACCTCATATCTCGTCGACCTCGGCGACGGCCGCGCCTTGACCGTGGACCCCAGCCGCGACCTGCGTGCCATCCGCAAGGCGCTTTCTGCCAGCGGGTTGCGCGTCGCGTTCGCGGCCGACACACACCTGCACGCCGACTTCCTCTCCGGCGCCCGCCAGCTCGCGTCGACGGACTCCGCGTCGGTACTGGCCTCAGTGGCCGGCCGGCGGGAGTTCGACCACACCGGGTTGCGCGACGGCGACGAGGTCGATCTGGGCGGTCTGCGGCTGCGAGCCTGGGGCACTCCCGGGCATACCGATGAGCACCTGTCCTTTCTCCTGCTCGACGGTGAGCAGGCGGTGGGCGTGTTCACTGGCGGATCCCTGATCGTGGGTTCGGTCGCCAGGACCGACCTTGTCGACCCGTCACGCACCGAGGAGTTGGCGCGCGCCCAGTACCGATCCGTGCAACGCCTGCTGGAGCTGCCCGACGACGTGGCCGTGTGGCCGACACACGGCGCAGGCTCGTTCTGCGCCGCACCGGCCGGCACCCGGCGCATCAGTACCATCGGCACTGAACGAACAAATAACCCGCTGCTTCGCGCACCCGACGAGGACACCTTCGCCGCCGAGCTACTGGCCAGTCTCGGCTCCTACCCGCCGTACTTCCGCCGGCTCGGGGAGGCCAACCGTCGCGGCCCCGCCGTACTCCCCAGGCGGCTCAGTCTCGCGCCGATGACACCGACTGCCGTCACTGCCGCCCAGGCCGCGGGCGCGACCATCCTGGACGTCCGACCAGTCTCCGCCTTTGCCGCCGCCCACCTCGCCGGGGCGCTCTCGATTCCGCTGCGACCGGCCTTTGCCAGCTGGCTGGGCTGGCTCGCCAACCACGAGCGTCCCATCGTGATCGTGCGCGAACCCGACCAGGACCTCGACGAGGTGCTCTGGCAGGCCGCCAAGATCGGCTACGACAACATCGTCGGCGAGCTCGCCGGTGGGATCGACGCCTGGACCGGCAGTGGGAGGCCCATCGCCTCCATGCCACTCACCGAACCCACGGCCAACGGCGCCGTCCGGGTCCTCGACATCCGCCAGGAAGGGGAGTTCCGCGCCGGCCATGTTCCAGGCGCCCTGCACATCGAGCTTGGTGACCTCCCCACTGCCCTCGACCGGCTCAACACAAATATGCCGACAGTGGTGATGTGTGGCCACGGCGAACGCGCCATGGGCGCCGCCAGCATCCTGGCCAGGCACGGGTTTTCCCAGGTCAGCGTGCTGGTCGGTGGGCCTGCGGACTGGGCAGAGGCCAACGGCCAGGGCCTGGAGTCCGGCTCCGCGACCCCGGCCCCATGAAGTCAGGAAACTCCGCGGCGTCACCGGTGCTCGGGCTGCGCGCCAACGCGGCCCAGTTCACAGTGCTGGTCGCGGTCAACGCGCTGGTCGGCGGGATGCTCGGCCAAGAACGTACCGTCCTGCCCCTGATGGCCACGGACGTGTTCGGGCTTGACTCCTACACCGCGGCCCTGACCTACATCCTCGCGTTCGGCCTCGCCAAGGCGTTCACCAACTACCTGGCCGGCACCTGGTCTGAACGCTACGGCCGCAAGCCCGTCCTCGTCGCCGGCTGGATGCTCGCCGTACCCGTTCCCCTGCTCCTAATCTGGGCACCCGAGTGGTGGATCATCGTGGCCGCGAATGTCCTGCTCGGCACCAGTCAGGGCCTGACCTGGTCAACCACGGTCATCATGAAGATCGACCTCGTCGGCCCCAGCCGCCGTGGGCTGGCCATGGGTCTCAACGAGTCCGCCGGCTACCTCGCCCTCGCACTGACCGCACTGCTCACGGGCAACATCGCCGCGCGCGCCGGCCTGCGCCCCGAGCCGTTCCTCGTCGGGATCGCTTACGCCGCCCTTGGCCTCGGACTGTCCGTCCTCCTCGTCCGCGAGACCCGCGGCCACGCCGACCACGAAGCCGCCACCCAGGCCGAACCCCGTGACTTGACCGACCGGCAGGTGGTCACCCAGACCAGCTTCCGCGAGCCGGCGCTCTCCTCAGCCTGCCAGGCCGGCCTGGTCAACAATCTCAACGACGGGCTGGCCTGGGGGCTGTTGCCCGTCCTGTTCGTCTCCGCCGGGCTCACCCTCGGCGAAACCGGGCTTCTGGTTGCGCTCTACCCCGCCGTCTGGGGTTTCGGCCAGCTCGCCACCGGAGCCCTGTCGGACCGGTGGGGCCGCAGACACCTGATCACCGCCGGGTTGCTCCTTCAAGCGGCGGCCCTCGCGGCATTTGCCACCAGCAACGCCTTCACCGCCTGGGCCATCGCCTCGATTGTGCTCGGCGCCGGCACAGCCATGGTCTACCCCACCCTGCTCGCGACCGTCGGCGACATCGCCCACCCCTCATGGCGCGCCCGCGCTATCGGGGTCTACCGACTGTGGCGTGACCTCGGATTCGCTGTCGGAGCCCTCCTCACCGGAGTCCTCGCCGACGCGTTCGGAGTCCGTGAAGCCATCTGGACCATCGCCGGGCTCACCGCCTGCTCCGGGCTCCTAGTCGCCGTACGCATGTACGAAACGCACCCGCGTCAAGCCAAGTAGCGAAGGTGAGCGATCAAGCCGCGACGGCGTTGACGTGCCGCTGCTGCAGCAGGACACCTTGGTGCCCCGGGTCGACGCCGACACGGTTCGGGATGAGGTCCTGAATGACGCTCTCAGATTCGAACTCGCGCTGCGCACCCGTCTTGCCTGGCTCGCAAACCGGATGGCCGCATGGTGCGCGCTCGAGCACGACGCGGAGCAGTCATCAGGTGAAGGTGCATGGACTGCGCCCATCCGGGTCCCCTCTCCCTCCCTGGCACAAGGTGATCGCGGCGATTTAAGAAGGACTGCCGGCCCAGTCGTGCGGATAGATCCAGCGCGGCCGTACCGCGATCGACCCCCCGCCCAGTCGTCCTCGTGAGGCTCAGCCAGTCCGGAGTCACCACCTCCGCTGACTTCGACTCGGACCTACTGCATCGCCTCTCGCGAAAACCGCATCAGCGACCCCAGGCGGGCGTTGCGATCGACCATCGCCCCGTGACAGCTCACATCGGCCAACCAGGCGACACGACAGATCGGACCAACTGGCAAGCCATGTGTCTCGGCCGGCGCCCCGCGATGGATCGGCAAGGGTACGGCATGGCCACCGCGAGGACACACGCCGCCTGTGCGTTCGGCGCCCGCATCCAGCTCGACCCGCGCAGCACCCCCGGCCCGATCGATGCCGAGTTGCAGGACCTCCAGGCACTCATCATCGACATGGCAAGTGAGCCAGACACCGTGATTGTGACCCTCACGAGCCTCTCAACGGCCGTCCTTGTGCTACCGCCCCTGGAAGGCGGTAGCGTGAGGCCCCGCGCTCCTCGACGATGAGCAAAAACCCTGGTCAAATCCACATTGAAGGACAGTCCGTGAGTGATGGACCCGCCGCTGGGGAGCGGCAGCCCGCGGGATCTTGCTCCCTGGTGCGCCCCTGAGGCGCTCCTCATGGACGAACAACATGCCGTCGCTATGCGGATAGGATGCATTTCCCCTAGTGGGAACCATATTGAGAAGTAGCCCCGACGGGATTCGAACCCGCGCTACCGCCTTGAGAGGGCGGCGTGCTAGGCCGCTACACAACGGGGCCCTAGCCGCTGACCATCGCTGGCCAGCCGTGGAAGCCTACCAACCGACCCGCAGGTCCAGCGAATCGACTTCCTTCGCTGGGGTACTAGGACTCGAACCTAGACTAACTGAACCAGAATCAGTCGGGCTGCCAATTACCCCATACCCCACTGCCGGCGTCTCCGCCGACGGCGTCGCGCCCCAGCCGGGGCACGAGGAAGAACTGTACTGTAGACACCCCTGCCGGCCAAACCGGGACAGCGTGGCCACGCCCCGGGACAGCGTGGCTGCGCCGATGAAGCCGGCGTCAGCGCGGACGCAGTTCGGGCAGACCGACCACCCGCTGGATCCGCATCCGCCGTGCCAGCAACCACGCCAGCAGCGCAAATACCGCGAAGCCACCGACGTCGAAGGCGGCGTCAATCCAGCCGATGCTCTGGATCGCCTTGATGGTCGCGATGGAGGAGGTCAACCCGGCGATGATGTAGGCGAAGGCATTGTTGATCACATGTGCGGCGATGCCGGCCTCCAGCCCCCCGGTACGCCAGACGAGTGCTGCGGCCAGCAACCCGAATCCCAGCCGGTCCAAGAACAGCGGCAGGTTCTGCGTACCGTGCAGCAGCGCGAAGATGAGCGACGAGCTGACAACCCCAAACCACGGATGCGCCACCAGGCTGCCCATCGCCTGCATCAGGTAGCCACGGAAGAAGTACTCCTCGGCCGCAGCCTGCAGCCAGGACGTCAGCACGATCACCACCAGAAAGCCCCAGAGCCCCGGCTGGGGGTTGATACTCACGGCCGGCCCAACCAACGTCGACAGCAAAGTGACGCCGTTGAGGGCCACCGCGGCGATGGCGAGGCAGGCCAGCAGGTATCGCCATCGGATCCTGCGCTGTACCGAGGACAGCCACCCGGGACTCATTCGGTGCATCAGCAGCATCAGCACGATCGAGATCGGAATCAGAGTTGCGATGCCGAGGTTGGCGCCCAGCATGCCGCTGGGTCGCTTGAAAGCCACCGCGGAGGAGGCGTAGTCGGGGTAGCTGAGTCCGCTTGACCCGGTACTCCAGGCGATGGCAGTGACCGTCTGGCTGACGGTTGCGGTCAGGAGCACGAAGAAGGACAGGCCCATCACTGTTCCGAGCAGCGACCGCCACCAGGTGTACGAGGCGGCGCGCAGGATCTGCGGGTACTCCGATCCGCCGGCCGGGGTCACCAGGTCAACGGCGGGCAGCAGCCGCGAGCGTGTCGGCGAGGGCACCGCCGGACGGGATCCCCGGTCCGACGAGACGGTCGGCCGGCCCGCCGGCGCGACGCCTGCGCTTGGCTGCGGGCGACCCGCGGGATGGCCGGAGCGACGGTGGCGCTGGTTACCGGTTCGAGGCCGTGACCGGTTGCGTCGCGACATCAGCAGGCACCTCCAGCTGAGGTCATTGCTCGAGATGCGCCAGGGCAGCCGAGATCCGCGTCAGGGCCGACTCCCGACCCAGCAGCTCCAGTGACTCGAACAGCGGCGGGGAGATCCGTCGTCCGGTGATCGCCGCCCGCACGGGACCGAAGGCGACCTTCGGTTTCAGGCCGAGGTCAGAGATCAGCGAGGCTCGCAGAGCGATCTCGATCGTGGTGTGGTCGAACGTCTCCGCCTCCTCCAAAGCCACCTGCGCCGCCTTCAGCACCGGGATGGAGTCGGCCGTCATGCCCGCGGCCGGGTCAACCTCGATCTCTTCGTCCGCGACGAACAGGAAACCGAGCATGCCGACGACCTCCGACAGGGTGTTCATCCGCTCCTGGACGAGCGGAGTGGCAGCGGCCAGCAAGCGCCGCTGCTCAGCCGACGGCGGATCGGAGACCAGTCCGGCCGCCACCAGGAACGGCACCAGCTCCGCAGCCAGCTCCTCCGGCGCCAGCATCCGGATGTGGGAGGCGTTGATGGCTTCGCACTTCTTGGGGTCGAACCGCGCTGGATTGGCATTGACCCGGCGGATGTCGAAGGCCGCGACCATCTCATCGAGGGTGAAGACGTCACGGTCATCGGCGATGGCCCAGCCGAGCAGGGCGAGATAGTTGAGCAGCCCCTCCGGCAGGTAGCCCCGCTCCCGGTACTCGGCCAGCCCAGATCCCTTGTCCCGCTTGGAAAGGCGACGGTTCCCCTCCCCCAGGACGGTGGGGAGATGACCGAAGATGGGCGTACGACCGCTGCCGATGCCGAGCTGGGCCAAGGCCTCGTACAACACGATCTGCCGTGGGGTGGAGGGCAGCAGGTCCTCCCCGCGCAAGACGTGGGTGATGTTCATCAGGGAGTCGTCGACGGGATTGACCAGCGGGTAGAGCGGATCGCCGTTGGCGCGCACGATGACGTAGTCCGGCACGTGCTCAGGAGAGAACGAGACAGGACCGCGGACCAGGTCGTCGAAGCTGATGAGGTGGTCCGGCACCCGCATCCGAACCACCGACGGTCGCGAGATAGCCTCCAACTCCGCGACTCGCTCGCTGCTCAGGTGTCGGCAGAAACCGTCGTAGCCCGACGGTGATCCCTTGGGTCGGGCAGCCTCCCGCACCTCCAGCTCCTCCCGCGTGCAGTAGCAGCGGTAGGCGAGTCCCGCGTCCAGCAGCTGGACGACGACGTCGCGATAGATCTCGGCTCGCTCCGACTGGATGTACGGCCCGTACTCCCCGCCCTTGCCTGGACCCTCGTCCCAGTCAAGCCCCAGCCAGCTGAGCGAGTCCAGCACGCCCTGAAACGAGTGCTCGACATTGCGGGCTGCGTCGGTGTCCTCGATCCGGAGCACGAACGTGCCGCCGAAGTGCCGCGCGAAAACCCAGTTGAACAAGGCGCTTCGGACGTTGCCGACGTGCAAGTTGCCGGTTGGCGAGGGTGGGAAACGTACCCGTACCTGCTCGGGCGCGAATCCTCCCGGTACGTCGTGCTGGGTCACTGAGCTGATCCACCCGTCGAAGTGGTGCTGCTGGCAGGCAGGACGCCGGCCACCACGTTGGTCAGGGTGCCGATGCCTTCGATCTCGATGCTGACCTCCTGGCCAGGCCGCATCTCGCCGACGCCAGCGGGTGTCCCGGTCAAGACCACGTCCCCCGGCAGCAGCGTGGTGAACGAGGAGATGTGCACGACCAGCTCGGGGATCGAGAACACCATCTGGCGGGTGGATCCGTTCTGCCGCTCGTCGCCGTCGAGCGTCGTGCGGATCTGGAGGTCAGCGACCTCCTCAAGCTTCTGGTGAGTGGTGATCCACGGCCCGAGCGGGCAGAAGGTGTCATAGCCCTTGGCCCGGGTCCACTGACCGTCGCTCTTCTGCAGATCGCGCGCGGTCACATCGTTGGCGATGGTGTAACCGAAGATCACCTCGGCCACACGGTCGATCGGGACCTCCTTACAGATCCGACCGATGACAACGGCGAGCTCCCCTTCGAAGCTGACCTCCCTGGTCGCCGCCGGATAGATGATCGACTCCCCCGGGCCAATCACCGAGGTGTTCGGCTTGAAGAACGTCAGCGGGGTGTCGGGCACCTCATTGCCGAGCTCGGCGGCGTGGGCAGCAAAGTTTCGTCCCACCCCGACCACCTTGCTCCGCGGGATCACCGGAGCGAGCAGCCGGACCGCTTCCAGCTCCCGGCGCTCTCCGGTGAGCTGGACGGGCATGGCTATCGGGTCGCCGGTCAGCACGGCGATCGTGCCGGGATGCTCACCGCCGTCCTCGGGCAGCTCGACGATGCCGAACTGGGGATCCCCGCCGGCGGCAAAACGTGCGATACGCATTGGGCCAGAGTAGCGAGTCCGGCTGGGGCATACTGCCAGCCATGACCGCCCCGCCCGCCGACCGCGGCCAGTCCGTCGCCGAACCGTACGACGTCATCGAGCTGATCCGAGCCAAACGGGACAAGGGCACCCTGACCGACCAGCAGGTGGACTGGGTGATCGACGCGTACACCCGCGACGTCGTCGCGGAGGAGCAGATGGCGGCCCTCTGCATGGCCATCTTCTTCAACGGCTTGGAGCGCACCGAGTTGCTGCGGTGGACGACTGCCATGATCAACTCCGGTCGCCGGCTGGACTTCTCCGCGCTGTCCAGGCCGACAGCAGACAAGCACTCCACCGGCGGGGTCGGCGACAAGATCACCCTGCCGCTGGTGGCCGTGGTGGCGGCCTGTGGGATCGCCGTCCCACAGCTCTGTGGGCGAGGCCTCGGACACACCGGCGGCACCATCGACAAGCTCGAGTCGATCCCCGGCTGGCGCTCCTCGCTCACCAACCGCGAGATGCTGATGCAGCTGAGCGACATCGGGGCGGTGATCTGCGCCGCCGGTCCGGAGCTTGCGCCCGCCGATCAAAAGCTGTACGCGCTCCGCGATGTCACCGGCACGGTGGAGTCGATGCCACTGATCGCCTCGTCGATCATGAGCAAGAAGATCGCCGAGGGCACCGCGGCGCTGGTGCTCGATGTCAAAGCCGGATCCGGGGCGTTCATGAAGACTCGGGCGGACGCGACCTCCCTGGCCCGCACCATGGCGGACCTCGGAACGGGCGCCGGGGTAGCAACCGTGGCGCTGATCACCGACATGTCGACGCCGTTGGGGCTTACAGTCGGCAACGCGGTCGAGGTCACGGAGGCGGTGGAGGTACTGGCCGGCGGCGGACCGAGCGACGTGGTGGAGCTGACCGTCGCCTTGGCACGGGAGATGCTGAGCGCCGCCGGCCGGGAGGACCGCGATCCCGCTGACACGCTCTCCTCGGGCGCGGCGATGGATGTCTGGACGGCTCTGATTCGCGCGCAGGGCGGCGACCCGGATGCGCGGCTCCCTCGAGCGCGAGAAAACTACGTGGTCACTGCCGATCGGGGCGGGACCGTGACCCAGCTGGACGCGATGAGTGTCGGCGTCGCGGCGTGGCGCCTCGGTGCCGGGCGCACCAGGCGAGGGGAAACCGTCCAAGCAGCGGCGGGGGTGCAGATCCACGCCAAGCGGGGCGACCTGGTCAGGCCCGGTCAGCGCCTCCTGACGCTGCACACCGATACGCCAGAGCGGTTCGAACGGGCCCTGGACGCGCTGCAGCTCGCGTACACCATCGAAGAGGGAGCACCGCCGCCCACAGGTCCGGTCGTGCTGGACCGGATCGGCTAACCGTCAGACTCCTGCGGTGATCGGCGGCAGCTTCGAGGATGCCGGCGGCACCGGCGATCCGGTGTGGATCAAGCCGTACAGGTACGCCTCGCTGAGCGCCTCCCAGGACGCCTCGATGATGTTCTGACCGACGCCGACGGTGGTCCAGGCACCACGGCCGTCGGTGGTCTGGATCAGCACCCGTACGGTGGCGTCGGTCCCATGCCCCTGCTCGAGGATCCGGACCCGGTAGTCGATCAGCTCGAACTTGTCGACCACCGGGTATGCGTCCGCCAGCGCGTTGCGAATCGCGTGGTCCAAGGCGTTCACCGGACCGTTCCCCTCGCCGACCACACGCTGGGTCTGACCCTTCGCGGTCAGCCGCACGGTGGCTTCGGTGTCGGCGTCCTGTCCCTCGTGCGCCTGGGTGAAGACCCGCCACGAGTGCAGTTTGAACAGCGCCGGGAGCTGGCCGAGCTCGCGACGCAGCAACAGCTCGAAGCTGGCGTCCGCGGACTCGTAGGTGTAGCCAGCTGCCTCGGCCTCCTTCACCTGGTCGGTGATCTTGGCCGCCAGCTCCCGGTCGGAGAGATCGAACCCCAGTTCCTCACCCTTGATCTGGATGTTGGCTCGGCCCGCCATCTCGGAGACCAGCATGCGCATGTCGTTGCCGACCTCGGTCGGATCAATGTGCTGGTAGAGGTTGGGGTCGACCTTGATCGCGCTCGCATGCAGTCCTGCCTTGTGGGCGAAGGACGACAGGCCCACGTAGGGCTGACGAGCGCTCGGTGGAACGTTCGTCACTTCGGCGATCGCATGGGATAGTCGCGTCGCCTCGCGCAGTGATCCGGCCGGCAGCAGCGGCCAGCCGTACTTCAGCTCCAGGTTGGCGATGACCGACACCAGATCCGCGTTGCCGGTCCGTTCGCCGTACCCATTGACGGTGCCCTGGACGTGCATCGCTCCGGCGTCGACGGCCGCCAGCGTGTTGGCCACCGCACATCCGGTGTCGTTGTGGCAGTGGATGCCGAGCTGGGCGCCGACGCCGGCCGCCGCGGTCACGATCTCGCCGACCCACGGCGGCAGCATCCCGCCGTTGGTGTCACACAACACTGCCACCTCGGCACCCGCCGCGGCCGCGGTCCGGACGACCTCGAGGGCGTAATCGGGGTTCTCCCGATAGCCGTCGAAGAAGTGCTCACAGTCCACAAAAACCCGCTGCCCCTCCGAGCGGAGATGGGTCACCGTGTCGGCGATCATCGCCAGGTTCTCCTCAAGCGTGGTGCGCAGCGCCTGCTCCACGTGGCGGTCGTGGCTCTTGGCGACCACGCAGGCGATCGGGGCACGGGAGTCACGCAGGGCCGCCGTCAGCGGATCGTCGGCCGCCTTCATGCCGACCCGGCGGGTGAAGCCGAACGCGACCAGGGTCGCGTTGGTCAACGTGAGCGCGCCCTCGGCCATCGCCTGGAAGAAGGACGTGTCGTTGGGGTTCGCGCCCGGCCAGCCGCCCTCGATGAAGCCGACCCCCAGCTCGTCGAGCATCGACGCGATGGCGAGCTTGTCGGGGACCGACAGCCGCAGGCCCTCCTGCTGAGCACCGTCACGCAAGGTGGTGTCGAACACGTGAAACTCAGCGGGGCGCGGCCTCGTTGGCGCTGACATGTCTGTCCTCGAATCGTCGGAGCGGTGTGTTCCAGCAATGAAAAAACCTCCCGCATGATGACAGGAGGTTCGGCGCGCTGAGTCGTGATTCAGCGCGCTACGCGAGAATTCCATTCAGGAACTGCATGGACTCAGTGTCGCCCAGCTTGGCCGGATCCGCTGCCGCCGTCCCAGGTGCTGAGACAGGTCGTACGGACTTCACCTATGTTCTTGGCACTTCCCCCACGTTATGTCATGGGTGAAGTGCTGGTTTCCCACGTGAACGTGGGAAACCAACAAGCCCCCTGAGCCATCCCAGGGGCGCGTCAGGCGACCGGGTGGAGCCAGCCGTGGGTGTCCTCGGCGCGGCCGTACTGGATGTCGAGGAGCAGGGAGCGCAGCGCGGTGGTGACCTCGCCGGTCTCGCCGGACCCCACGGTGACGGTGCCGCGTTCGCTTCGGAGGGAGCCGATCGGGGTGATCACGGCTGCGGTGCCACACGCGAAGACCTCGGTGACGGCGCCGGTGGCGACCGCATCCAGCAGTTCCTGGATGCTGATCCGGGTCTGCACCGGAGTCAGGCCGTGCTCGGCGGCAAGGGTGAGGATCGAGTCCCGCGTGACCCCTTCCAGGATGGAGCCGGTCAGCTCGGGGGTGATCAACTCGTTGTCGGCGGTCACCAGGTAGACGTTCATGCCGCCCAGCTCCTCAACCCAGGTCCGCTCCACCGCGTCGACGAACATGACCTGGTCGCAGCCATGGTCGACCGCCTCCCGCTGGGCCACCAGTCCGGCGGCGTAGTTACCGCCGCACTTGGCTGCACCGGTGCCGCCGGGGGCCGCGCGGGTGTAGGTCGTGGTGATCCAGATGTGGATCGGCTTCACGCCAGAGGCGAAGTACGCGCCCGCCGGACTGGCGATGCAGCAGTAGGTGACGAACTGCGCCGGCCGGACCCCGAGGAAGGCCTCGGAGGCGAACATGAACGGCCGCAGGTACAGGCTCTGCTCGCCACGGTTCGGGACCCAGGACCGATCGGCGTTGACCACCGCCTCGATGCTGGCGAGGAAGTCCTCGGTCCCCAGCGGGGGCAGTGCCAGGCGCTTGGCTGAGCGGGCGAACCGGTCCGCATTCTTGTCCGGGCGAAACAATGCGATGCTTCCATCGACTTGCTGGTACGCCTTCAGGCCCTCGAAGACCTCTTGGGCGTAGTGCAGCACAGCGGCCGCCGGGTCGAGCATGAACGGTCCGTACGGGACAACCGCCGAGTCGTGCCAGCCATCGGCGGATGTCCAGCTGGCCACCGCCATGTGATCGGTGAAGTGCGTGCCAAAACCCGGGTTTGCCAAGATCGACCCCCGCTCCGCATCGCTACGGAGGTTGGGATGCGGGCGAATCTCGAACTGCAGGCTCATGGCGTCACGCTAACAGCCGACCCGCTGAGACACGGCAAGAGTTCTGGGGGGAAGTCGATAGCATCCCGGGGTGAGCGATGGACGAACTGCAGCAACCAAGAACCTGGCCGTCATCGGTGGCGACGGAATCGGTCCCGAGGTCGTCGCGGAGGGGCTGAAGGTGCTCGACGCGGTCGCCGGCTCCGGCGCGTTCGCGACCACCAGCTATGACCTCGGCGCCGCCCGCTGGCAGCGTACCGGCGAGGTCCTGCCCGGCTCCGTGATGGCCGAGCTCGCGCAGGCAGACGTCATCTTGCTGGGGGCAGTAGGCGCCGCCCCTGGAGCCACCGACATTCCGAGTGGTCTGTTGGAACGCGGTCTGCTGCTCAAGCTGCGTTTCGCCTTCGACCACTACGTCAACCTGCGGCCGAGCCGCCTCTTCCCGGGCGTTCCCACCCCGCTGGCCGAGAGGGTCACTGCCGGCAGGGACGTTGACTTCGTGGTCGTCCGCGAGGGCACCGAGGGTCTGTACTGCGGAAACGGTGGCGTGGTGAGGGCCGGAACGCCGGCTGAGATCGCGACCGAGGTCAGCGTCAACACCGCGTACGGAGTCGAGCGGGTCATCCGAGACGCATTTGCACGCGCCGCCCGGCGTCGGAACAAGATCACCCTGGTGCACAAGCACAACGTCCTGGTCAACGCAGGCGGGCTGTGGCGTCGCCTCTTCGAAAGCGTTGCCGCCGAGTACCCGGGGGTGACCACGGACTACCTGCACGTGGACGCGGCCACCATCTTCTTGGCCACCGACCCGGCACGCTTCGACGTGATCGTCACCGACAACCTGTTCGGCGACATCCTCACCGATCTCGCGGCAGCGGTTACCGGAGGCATCGGGTTGGCGGCCAGCGGCAACATCAACCCGACCAACGCCTTTCCATCGATGTTCGAGCCGGTGCACGGCTCCGCCCCCGACATCGCCGGGAAGGGCGTTGCCGACCCGACCGCGACGATCCTGTCGGTTGCGCTGCTGTTGGACCATGTCGGCATGAGTGAGGAGGCGGCCCGGATCGAGAAGGCTGTCATCGCCGACATCACGGCGCGGTCGGCGGGTACCACCCGATCCACCCGCGAGATCGGCGATCAGATCGCTGCCGCGGTCTGAGCCGAGCAGTCGGTCTGAGCCGAGCAGTCGGTCTGAGCCGAGCAAGCCGGTCTGAGTCGAGCAAGCCGGTCTGAGTCGAGCAAGCCGGGCTGAGCTTCGACGAAGTGTGTGCGCCACCCGTGCGAGCCGAGGCGGGGGCTGCGCGGCAGGTTCTGCTGCGCCCGTGGGCGCGGACGGTTCGTTGCGCCCGCAGGGCGCGGAGAGTCAGCCCGCCTGAGGGTTGTCCGACAGTGCGCGGATGTGCCGCGTGATCACCGAGGGCTGTACCGAGTGCTTCTTGCGAGCGCGCCGCCGCGGCGGCTGGTGCGACTGTTGCTGCCTGTCGTCTTCGGTCGCCATCCAAGCGTCCGGGTACATCTCGTACATGCGGAAATCCTCATAAGTGGGTCGGGTCCTCAAATACTAGGACATCCGACTAATTCTGCTCCATTTGTTTTCTGCCACGTCCCAGGATGCGGACGTGCGCCACTCCACGGGTACGCAGCCACAGACTGGGAACGTGAGCGCTCCCCCACAACTTCCGTCCCTTGTGACCCGTGCGCTTCGGATGTCGCTCGAGCGTGGATACGTGCAGGCGTCCCGTACCGAGACCGGTCGGCTGCTGGCGACGCTTGCCGCGACGAGGTCCGGAACGATCGCCGAATGCGGCACTGGCTGTGGAGTCGGAGCCGCCTGGCTGCGCAGCGGAGCTCCCAAGCAGACGCGGGTGATCACCGCGGAGCTGGACCCCGAGCTGGCCCACGGAGTGATGGAGATGTTCAAGAACGACGACATCGACGTGATGAACGCCGACTGGACCAGCCTGGCCGAGCACGCACCGTTCTCGCTGATCTTCATCGATGCGCAAAGCGCGCGGACCTGGCCGCGGGAGGAGATCATCGACCTGGTCGAGCCGGGCGGCATGATCGTCCTGGACGACTTCACCCCCTGCCCCAGCTGGCCGCCGCTGGACCGCGGCAGGGTGGACACCCTGCGGCTGGAGTGGCTCTCCGACGAGCGCTTCACCAGCGTCGATGTGATGGTCGCCGAAGACACCTCGGTGATCATCGCCGTCAAGCGCTGACCTTTCGTTTTCCGCTGCGGGCGGGCGCGCCGCCAACGAACCGAGCCATTCTCCGTCAGGCGGGCCGCCGCCTGCGAGGTTGGAGATTCCATCGAGCTCGGGCATCCTGTGCAGGTGACCGAGCGACAACCCAAGGCCGTCCGCATCATTGTCGGCGTTCTGCTGATGGCGTCGTTCGTGCTGATCAGCATCGCCTTGGTGGTTCGCTACGCCGGCGCCTGGGGTGTGCCCTACTTCTCCTTCACCACTGACCGCGGGTCCCGCTGCACCAACAACTTCACCGGCTACACCTGCTCGCCGGTGACGCTCGCCGACATCGAGTTCTACGGCGAGGTGGATCTGCCCGCGGACACGAAGGTGATCAACTCGCTGTATCGGTCCACCCACGACTTCGCCTTGGATGCCTCACTGCAGGTGCCGAAGCGGTCCGCGGCGGCCGCGCTCAAGGGCCTGACCACCGCGTACGGCAGCTGCCGTGGCGGTCGCCCCTCACCGCTTCCGACCGCCGGAGTGACCGGCGCCTGCGTGTTCACCAACGACGACGCCGTCACCGGCGCGAGCCAGGTCAGCAGCCAGCTCTTCCTGGTCGGTACCGGAGTCCGCAAGGACGGCGTCCGGCTGGTGTCCTTATCGGTCAAGTCCCGTTGAGGACACCAGCCCTCGGCTAGGGAGTCTGCGTCGATCAGCGCGCCGCGTGGCCCTCGACGTAGTCGTCGTCGTGGCTCTTCACCCACGCCATCAAGCCGCGGAGGTGCCGGCCGGTCTCCTCGATGGGGTGCTTCTCCGCAGCCTCGCGGAAGGCCTTGAACTCCGGTGCACCGGCGTCCTGGTCTTCGATGAAGCGCTTGGCGAAGGCGCCGTTTTGGACGTCAGCCAGCACAGCCTTCATGTTCTCCTTGACGCGCGCGTCGATTACCCGCGGCCCAGAGACGTAGTCGCCGTACTCCGCGGTGTCGGAGACGCTCCAGCGCTGCTTGGCGATACCGCCCTCATACATCAGGTCCACGATCAGCTTGAGCTCGTGCAGACACTCGAAGTACGCGACCTCAGGCTGGTAGCCCGCCTCGGTCAGCGTCTCGAAGCCCGCCTGGATCAGTGCGCTCGCGCCCCCACACAGCACCGCCTGCTCACCGAAGAGGTCGGTCTCGGTCTCCTCGGTGAAGGTAGTCTTGATCCCGCCCGCGCGGAGCCCACCGATCGCCTTCGCGTACGCCAGCGCGAGGTCCCACGCCTTCCCGGACGCGTCCTGCTCGACAGCGACCAGCACCGGCACGCCCCGACCCTCGGCGTACTCTCGGCGCACCAGGTGCCCCGGGCCCTTGGGCGCCACCATCGCGACGTCGACTCCCTCGGGCGGGGTGATGTAGCCGTACCGGATGTTGAACCCGTGGCTGAAGAAGATGGCGTCACCGGGAACCAGGTTGGGCTCGACCGCCTCGGCGTACACCTTCCGCTGGACCGGGTCCGGCGTCAAGATCATGATCAGGTCGGCCTCCTCGCACGCCTCGTACGGCGTCAGGACGCGCAGCCCCTGCGCCTCAGCCTTGGCGCGGCTCTTGCTTCCCTCCGGCAGGCCGACGCGGACATCGACGCCGGAGTCGCGGAGCGAGAGCGCGTGGGCGTGGCCCTGGCTGCCGAAGCCGAGGATGGCGACGTTGCGCCCCTGGATCAGGGACAGGTCCGCATCGGTGTCGTAGAACATTTCTGCTGGCACGGTGGAGATCTCCTTGGAATCTATGACGGGTTGAGAATCGTGGGTGGAAGGGCTCTGGCGGTACGCAGCGAGCCCGCTCAGACAGCTCGCATCGGCTTGGCACGTTCGGGGCGTGACCGGTCGCTGATGGAACGGCTGCCACGCCCGATCGCGACCAGACCGGACTGGACCAGCTCCCGGATGCCGAACGGCTCGAGCAGCTTCAGCAGCGCGTCGAGCTTCTCCGGGCTGCCGGTGGCCTCGATCGTGATGGCGTCATTGGTGACGTCGACCGCCTTCGCGGTGAACAGCTGGACAATCTCCAACACCTGCCCGCGCTGCTCCGGCTCTGCCCGGACCTTGACCAAGATCAGCTCGCGGCGGACGGCCGACGGGTCCAGCTCGACGATCTTGAGCACCTCGATCAGCTTGTTCAGCTGCTTGGTCAGCTGCTCCAGCACCAGCTCCTCCACAGTCACCACCACGGTGATCCGGGACATGTGCGGGTACTCGGTCGGTCCGACGGCCAGCGACTCGATGTTGAACCCACGGCGGGAGAACAACGCCGACACCCGTGCCAGCACACCTGGCTTGTTCTCGACCAGCACGCTCAACGTGTGGGTGTTCACAGCATCTCCTCTTCCCAGTCCGGAGCCAGGTCACGGGCGTACTTGATGGCATCGTTGCTGGAGCCGGCCGCGACCATCGGCCACACCATGGCGTCCTTGTGCACCACGAACTCCACCACCACTGGGACGTCGTTGATCGACAGCGCCTTCTCGATCACCGAGTCGACGTCCTCTGGGTCCTCGGCTCGCAGACCGACGCAGCCCATGGCCTCGGCGAGCTTGGGGAAGTCAGGAATCCGGTTCGTCTTCAGGTCGGTGTTGGAGTAGCGACCCTCGTAGAACAGCGTCTGCCACTGCCGCACCATGCCGAGGCTCTGGTTGTTGATCACCGCGATCTTGATCGGAATCCCTTCCAGGGCACAGGTGACGAGCTCCTGGTTGGTCATCTGGAAGCAACCGTCGCCGTCGATGCCCCAGACGATCGAGTTCGGACGGCCGACCTTGGCGCCCATCGCGGCCGGCACGCAGTAGCCCATGGTGCCGAGCCCACCGGAGTTCAGCCACCGGCCGGGAATCTCGAACGGCAGGTAGTGCGCCGCCCACATCTGATGCTGGCCAACACCGGCGGCGTAGTAGGCATCCGGGCCGGTGAGCTCACCGATCCTCTTGATCACGTGCTGCGGCGACAGCAGCCGGGCGTCCTCGGGGAAGTCGAAACCAGTGGGATAGCGTCGCTTGAGGTCGTTCAGATAGCGGGCCCACTCAGTCAGCTCGGGCATCGCGTCGGACTCGCGCAACACGCTGGTCAGCTCGGCGATCACCTCCTTGCAGTCACCGACGATCGGCACGTCGGCCAGCCGGTTCTTCGAGATCTCTGCCGGGTCGATGTCGGCGTGGATGACTTTCGCGAGCGGCGCGAACGACGACAGCTGGCCGGTCACCCGGTCGTCGAAACGCGCACCGAGAGCGATCAGCAGGTCGCTGCGCTGCAGCGCTCCGACAGCGGGCACCGTGCCGTGCATGCCCGGCATACCCATGTTCTGTGGGTGGCTGTCGGGGAACACTCCAAGCGCCATCAAGGTGGTGACCACCGGGATCCCGGTCAGCTCCGCCAGTTCCTTCAGCTCCGCTGCCGCGCCGGCCTTGCCCACGCCACCACCAACGTAGAGGACGGGTCGGGAGGACTCGCGAATCAGCTTGGCGGCTTCGCGCACCTGCTTGCCGTGCGGCTTCGTCACCGGCCGGTAGCCCGGCAGGTCCAGCTGACGTGGCCAGACAAACGTCGAGCGAGCCTGCAGCGCATCCTTGGTGATGTCCACCAGCACGGGCCCCGGTCGTCCGGTGGCGGCGATGTGGAAGGCCGACGCGATCGCCGCCGGGACCTCCTCGGGACGGGTGACCAGGAAGTTGTGCTTGGTGATCGGCATCGTGATACCCCGGATGTCGGCCTCCTGGAAGGCGTCGGTGCCGATCGACGGGCCGGCCACCTGACCGGTGATCGCCACGATCGGGACCGAATCCATGTGGGCGTCCGCCAGGGGCGTGACGAGGTTGGTGGCACCGGGTCCTGAGGTTGCCATGCACACCCCGACCCTTCCGGTGGCGACGGCGTACCCCTCGGCAGCATGGCCGGCGCCCTGCTCGTGCCGCACCAGGATGTGCCGCACGGTGGCGGAGTCGTACAGCGGATCGTAGGCAGGAAGGATGGCCCCGCCGGGGATCCCGAATACCGTGTCCGCGCCAACCTGCTCGAGCGACTTCACGAGCGACTGTGCTCCTGTGAACTCTTCTGCGGCGGCTCTGTCAGCCATCGGTTTCTCCTTGCCGTACGGTCCTAATCGGATGCTACGCCTGGGTTGTCGAACTTCTCGTGCCAAGAAAAAACCCTCGCCGCCGAAAGGCAGACGAGGGAGCGCGTCGGGATGAGCGATGCTCAGCCGACACGCTGACGAACTACGAGAATGGTGAACCCCAGACGCATACCCACACGATCGTCAATCCTGCCCAGCGTGTCAACCTGCCTTTCGTCTCGTCTTGACATCTGGATGAACCCTCGGACCCCCTAGGAGTTCGGGTGCCAGAGCGCCGTCGCGCCCGCTCCGCTACGACGCGCACGCTGCAGGGGGTCGCAGTGCAGCGTACGGGGCGCGACGTGCCCAGCCGACACCCGCACGGCGACTACAGTCGAGGACATGCGGCGAGCCGCGGCAGCCACCGCGCTGATGCTGGCGCTGGCCGGCTGTACCTCCTCATCGCCGGGCTCCGGGCTCGGCGGCGAGCCTGTGCCGGCGGATAGCAGCCCGTTCGCGACCCGGCCGCCGCAGCCAGAGGCGCCGCCGCCGGGTCGGACAGCCTCGACGGGAGCGCCGAGCGGGCGCTCCTCGACCGCGCCGCCGGTCAGGTTCGACTCCGCCGCAGTCATCCGGGACATCCGGCGGCTGGCCGAACAGATCGGTCCCCGGGAGGCGACCTCGCCCGGCTTCGCCCGCGCTGCCGACCTGGTCGAGGACCGGTTGGAGAGGCTGGGGTACCGGGTGCGGCGAACCCGGGTGATGGTTCCTGCCGGAAGCTCCTGGGGTACGCCGGTGCGACGCGGCACCAGCGAGAACGTCATCGGCGAGCCACTCGGCTTCGATGCCCGGCGGCCACACGTCGTCGTCGGCGCCCACCTCGACACGGTCGCGGTGTCGCCCGGCGCGGAGGACAACGCCTCCGGGGTGGCCGTCACCTTGGAGCTGGCCCGGTTGGCCGCAGTTGCAGCACCCGGGCTTCCGGCGCAGTTCGTCGCATTCGGCGCCGAGGAGCCGCGGGGCAGCGGCGACGCACTGCACCACTTCGGCTCTCGTCAGCTGGTTGCCGACCTGCCGTCGGCCTCTCGTCGGGCCATCCAGGCGATGGTGTCGCTGGATCGGGTCGGTGTTGCTGCGGACCATGTCCCGGTGTGCACCGGGGGGCCTCGGGGGGCGCCGGTCCGCGACGCCCTTCGGCGAGCGGCCAGAAAAGTGTCGGTGCCAAGCCGACGTTGCTTCAACCGGTCCAGTGACCACTGGTCGTACGAGAAGGCGGGTGTGCCGGCGGCTCGGATCGGCAGCATCCCGTACCGCGGATACCACTCCCGCCACGATGTGGTGTCAGTCGTCGACCGCCAACAGCTCGGCTGGGTCGGCGAGGTCGTCTGGCTCTGGCTGCAGGGCCTGTCCTGACGGCAGCGTGGCGATCGCCGGGCTACCGGGACTGAAATGGCCCCCGGCTGAAGCGCCAGACGTCATTCAGGATCGCGTCGGCTCGATCACCCGAGGCAAGCCGGGGAGCGAAGTCGGAGCCGATCGTGTAGGGCACCGGTTCCACCGCCTTCACCGCGCCGTTCCAGAGCACGATCTCGACGAACACCCCTTGCTGGGTCTGGCTCGAGAAGTCCATGTCGAAGACGAAGTTGCCCAAGGAGTGGACGGTGATGGTGGACCCGATCAGCTCCCACCCCTGCACCCAGTGCGGGTGCCCACCGATCACCAGGTCCGCCCCGGCGGCGGCGAACGCCCTAGCCGCGGTCCGCTGGCTCGGCTCCGGTCGATGGGTGTACTGGGTGCCCCAGTGCGTCATCACCACGACGACGTCGACCTGCCGGCTCAGCGTTTCGATGTCCTCGGTGATCCGACGCAGGTCGGCCCGGTCCAGCGGACCGGTGCGGGGCGGCATGTCCAGCCGGTTGGTGCCCGCCGTGGTGGCGGTAGCAGCCGGTGTCTCGCCGATGGAGTCGGTCGCGAGGAATCCGACGCGTGTCCCGTCCCGCTGCAGGATCACCGGCCGGCGCGCTGCTGCCAGCGTCGTTCCGGCGCCGACAGCGTGGACGCCACTGCTGGCGAATCGGTCGAACGTGGTCCGCATCGCGCTGTCGCCATAATCGCCGAGGTGGTTGTTGGCCAGCGACACCAGGTCGATCCCGGCCATCCGGAGCGCCTGAATCGCGCTGGGATCGGCGCCGAAGGAGTCACCGCCCTGAGAGGGCCGGCCGTCGCGCGACAGGCTGGACTCGAAGTTGCCGACGGTGATCTCCGCCGACGCCAGCCTGTTGGCGAGTGGGCGGAACGGCAGGGCCGGGTCGTCCGCTGCCCGCATCGCCTGGCCGACTCGCCTGGCCAGCATGATGTCCCCGACCGCCGTCAGCGTCGTCACTGTGGGCTGCGGGCGGTCCCAGCGGACGGTCAGTGGATAGCTCTCGGGCTGTCGCAGCGGATGCCGCCCATCCACAGTCAGGACCCGAACGGTGCCGTCGACCGCGGCTGCCGGCACTACCGCAAGAGCGCTGGTGTCAGCTCGGACGCGAGCACGCCATGCCTGGTTCGACGGCTCCGAGACCCGCAGCACCTGCAGGCGACCCGGTCCCTGGCTGATCTGCGACCAAGAACTCGCGCCGCTGGCCACCAGACGTCGCGCCTGCCGCAGCGGCACATCCCGGACCCTGCGGGTGGCGTTGACCACCAGGGCCAGCGGCATCCGGTAGGCCGGCTTTGGACTTGCTGATTCTCCTGGAGAAGCCGCGGACGCGCTCGTGGGATCGCCGGTCGGAGGCGGCGCCGCGCGGGGGCCTGCAGTCGCTCCGGACGGCGTTTCGCCGCCGGGCCGGTCAGCGGGTCGATCGAGCGTGCAGCCAGCCAGGAGTACCAGGGCCAGCATCCCAGCGGCCAGCCCTCGCCAATACGGCGATCGCACCCACCCAGGCTAGGTCCGCCGATGGGGGCACCGGAGGGAGACTCCCGACCAGCAAGCTGAACGGGCGGGGCCACCTGGCGGAGAGCTCAGTCGACGAGCCGCTCGGCGACCTGGAGGAAGCGTCGGCCCAGCTCGGTCGCGCCGAAGGACATCAGGTAGAGCCCCGTCGACACCCGCTCGAGGAAGCCCCACTGCCAGATCCGCGTGGCCTCGACCCCTGACCGGTCGGCCCGTATGTCGGCGAACCCCTCGGCCGTCCGGCGGGCGTCCGGCCCGTCGAGCCGGCTCCCCCAGTCCCGCAGCGCCACGCCCAGGTCGTACGCGCGGTCGGCGACGAAACCGTCGGGGTCCACGAAGCAGTACCCGGTCTCACCCCCAGGGCGGCCGCGCTCCACAGCCAAGGCGTTGCCGGGATGCGGGTCCCCGTGCACGACCACCAGCTCAGCCGGTTCGGGCGTGCGCAGAGCCTCCGCGTAGTGAAGGGCCTGCCGCACCACCCGTTCCGGGCAGGGCCGATCCAGCTGGGTCCAGAGGTCACTCACCAGGGTGTGCAAGCCACTGGCCTTGTCCGCTCCCGGCGCCGCGGGCGGGATGTCGCCAACTGGCTGCCAGGCGAGCCGAAGAGTGTCAGCCAGAATCCTCAGCTGGTCCGCCGGCGGCCGACCGGAGTTCTCCAAGGGTGTGCCCAGCGCTTCGAGCAGCAGCGCGTGCCGGTCCGCGTCGTACTCCTTCAGCAAGGCATAGCCGCAGCCGGCTGCACGCTGGAGCGTCCGCGCCTGGTCATCGAGGCGGTCCGCCGCCACCGCGACCTTGACCACCAGTGTCGTACCTGACCTGGTGGTGGCGGTGCTGACATAGGAGGCGCTGCCGCCCGGTAGGGGTCGATCCAGCGTGATGCCCCAACTGCGCTCAAGGTCTTCAAGCATCTGGGGCAACGCAGCCAGCCACGCCGCGCCGCGATCGCCCAAGGAGGCGACCTTGGCCCGGGTCAACGGCTGCAACTGGACCGGGCCGTTATGCCCCGGACTCGTCACCGGTGCTGACCGGGCGAGGGCGTCGTCACCCGCAGATGGCGCCGGTGTTCGCCGACTGCACCAGCTTGGCGTACTTCGCCAGGACGCCACGCGGGGCCGGCCGCGGCGTCGGCGACCAGGCCGCTCGCCGCCGCGCCAGCTCGTCGGCCGGAATGTCCAGATCCAACAAGCCCTGAGCAACGTCCAAGAGGATCGGGTCGCCGTCATGCACCAGCGCGATCGGCCCGCCGTCCGTCGCCTCGGGCGCGATGTGCCCGACACACAGACCGGTGGTACCGCCCGAGAATCGGCCGTCGGTGACCAGCATGACGTCCTTGCCCAGTCCGGCGCCCTTGATGGCCCCGGTGATGGCCAGCATCTCCCGCATGCCCGGACCGCCCTTGGGCCCCTCGTACCGGATGACCACCACGTCGCCGGCGGCGATGGTGCCGTCCTCCAGTGCGTCCATGGCCGCACGCTCACCGTCGAACACCCGCGCGGTGCCGCGGACCACGTCCTCGTCGAAGCCGGCGCTCTTCACCACCGCTCCTTCCGGTGCCAGCGTGCCGTGCAGGATGGTGATGCCACCGGTCGGGTGGATCGGGCTGTCCAAGCTTCGCAGGATCGTGCCGTCGACATCGGGCGGCGCGATGTCTGCCAGGTTCTCGGCCACCGTCTTCCCGGTGACGGTGAGACAGTCGCCCGCTAGCAAGCCGGCGTCCAGCAGGGCCTTCATCACCACCGGCACTCCGCCGACCCGGTCCACATCGTTCATCACGAAGCGGCCGAACGGCTTGAGATCGCCGAGGTGTGGGACCCGCTTGCCGACCCGGACGAAGTCGTCGAGGGTCAGCTCGACGCCGGCCTCGTTGGCGATGGCCAGCAGATGCAACACCGCGTTGGTGGATCCGCCGAACGCCATCACCACCGCGATGGCGTTCTCGAACGCCGGCTTGGTCATGATCTGCCGAGCGGTGATCCCCCGCCGCAGCAGCTCGACCACGGCGGCGCCGCTGCGCCTGGCGTAGCCGTCCCGACGACGGTCAACCGCCGGCGGCGAGGACGATCCGGGCAGCGCCATCCCCAGCGCCTCCGCCGCACTGGCCATGGTGTTGGCGGTGTACATGCCGCCGCAAGCTCCCTCGCCGGGACAGATGGCCTTCTCGATCTCGGTCACCTGCTCGCGGCTGATCAGACCCTTGACGCAGGCGCCCACCGCCTCGAAGGCGTCGATGATGGTGACATCTTTGTCCCCGACCCGTCCGGGCATGATCGATCCGGCGTAGAGGAAGACCGAGGCGAGGTCGAGCCGGGCGGCAGCCATCAGCATCCCCGGCAGCGACTTGTCACAGCCGGCTAGCAGCACCGAACCGTCCAGGGCCTCGGCCATCATCACGGTCTCCACCGAGTCGGCGATGATCTCGCGGGACACCAGGGAGTAGTGCATGCCGTTGTGGCCCATGGAGATGCCGTCGGAGACCGAGATGGTGCCGAACTCCAGCGGGTACCCGCCGGCGGAGTGCACGCCGTCCTTGACGGCCTTCGCCAGCCGGTCCAACGACAGGTTGCACGGCGTGATCTCGTTCCAGCTGGAGGCCACCCCGACCTGGGGCTTGGCGAAGTCCTCATCTCCCATGCCGACAGCGCGGAGCATGCCGCGGGAGGCGGTCGCCTCCAGACCGTCGGTGACGACCCGGGACCGGGGCTTCATATCGATGCCCGTCGAGGCGGCGTTGTCGGCTGCGGGCGCGGCTGAAGTCGGGGTCAGGGTCTCCGGGGTCATGCGCGCAAATCTACGCCGCGGCGCGCGCGGCCAGTACGCGAGATCTCGATTGCGAGATCACCGGCCAGGCCAGCCCGAGCACCAGCACGACACCGAGCACCGGGCCGAAGTTGGCGATCAGCTGCTGCGCGATGGTGTAGCTGCGCTCGCGGTTGCCGCCGTAGGGCAGTCCGGTCAAGGGCAGGCACGCACAGGCCCAGATCACCCACACGCCGGCAGCCAGCCGCGCCCACCGCGGCAGCCTGGTACGAAACGCCGCCACCCCCATCGGCAGGATCCAGACGTAGTGGTGGGTCCATGACAGCGGCGATGCCAGACAGGTAGCCAGCCCGACCAGGGCGACCGCAAAGACCTTCTCCCCCCGGCGCCACCAGGCGCGGGCCACCACGACTGCCAGCAGCGCCACGATGGCGGCCACGCCGAGCCCGATCACCGTGGTCACCGCCGAGGAGTTGCCGAGGCGGAAGAATACTCCGAGCAGCGACTGGTTGCCGGCGTAGACGGGCGAGGCGGTACGGGTGTCGCCGCCGGAAAGGCCGAACCAGAAGTCCAGGGTCTCCTGCCACAAGAAGACGGCGCCGATGGCGGTGCAGGCGACGAAGGAGATCATCGCGGTGATGGCGGCGCGGACCTTGCCAATGCCGAAGGCGAAGAGCACGAACAGCGCCGGCGTGAGCTTGATGGCGGCGGCCAGCCCGATCAGCGCGCCCTGCGGGATCCGGCGCCGCTCCCCCGGCGCGTCCGGCAGCAGGTCGGCGACTACCAGCGCCATCAGCAGGGTGTTCACCTGGCCGTAGCCGAGTGTGGTCCGGATCGGCTCCATTGCCAGCACGACGGCGATCCCGATCAGGCCGAGCTTCCAGCCACGCGGGACGCCGCAGCGGCGCATCACCGACTGCTGGGCGAGGATGAGGAGGAAGGTCCAGATCACCTGCCACATCGCGTACGGCCCGACGGCGAGTGGGACCATCAGCACGGCCGCTATCGGCGGGTAGATGAAGAACAGGTTCCAAAAAGGCGTCACGCTGGCGAAGATGTCCTTGCCGGCGAGCATGTCCTTGACGGCGTAGACGTACACCTCGAGATCGATGGTGGACGGCCGCCAGGGCCAGAACCGCCCGTGAGCGATCACGAACGGCAAGATCAGCAAGGCGGCGAGCAAGGGTGGCAGCAGCTCGACCGATCGGAGGCCAAGATCGCGCCCACGCGCCGGGGCCGCCGTGTCTACCGCAGAGCTCCGACTCACCGTCCACTCATGATCTGAGCGTGCACGGCGTCAAGCTCGGCGGCGGCGACGTCGGCATCGTCCACCAGGTACGGCAGGCCGGGGCGGTCGGCGTACCGCGGCACCAGGTGAATGTGCAGGTGCATCACTGTCTGCCCGGCCGCATCCCCTGCCGAGGAGACCAGATTGAGACCGTCCGCGCCCAGACGGTCGACGAGCAGCCGGGCGGTGGCGTCAATGGCGGGCCCGAGGGCGGCCATCAGCGGCGGACCGCTGAGCAGATTGGGTGTGTGCCGCCGCGGGATGACCAGGGTATGACCCCGGTGCCAGGCGCCCTGGTCGAGAAAGGCCACGGCGTGCTCGTCCTCGTACACCCGTCTCGCCGTAATAGCGCCGGAAGCAATGGAGCAGAACACGCAGTCGGGCTCGGTGGCAGGCTGGCTCATCGGACGATGTTCTCCAATTCCTCACCTGCTGCAAAGCGTCGAAGCTGGGCAGCGATCAGCCGATCGGCACGCGGGAAGAACGCCGACGACGCGCCGCCCACATGAGGTGAGATCAGCACGCCTTGCACGCTCCAGAGCGGATGGCTGGCTGGCAGCGGCTCCGGCTCGGTGACGTCCAATGCTGCCCGGAGCCGACCCGATGACGCTTCGGCGACCAGCGCCTCGGTGTCCACCAGCCTGCCGCGGGCCACATTGACCAGCAGGGCGTCGTCCGGCAGCAGGGCGAGAGCGGCCGCGTCGAACAGGTTCTCGGTGTCGGCCGTCAACGGGGCGATCACGAAGACGACATCGGCCACAGGCAGCAGGTCGGCCAGCTCGTCGACGGAGTGGACCGGCACTTCCCCGGTCCGAGCGCGACGGGCCACCCGAGTCACCGATGCCACCTCGAACCCGGCCAGCCGGCGCTCGATCGCCTCTCCGATCCGGCCGTATCCCGCGATCAGCACCCGCTGGTCAGCCAGTGCCCGGCCCATCTGGGGGGCCCACCGCCCGGACGGCTGGTTTCGCGCGAAGTCGTCGATATGTCGCCCGCTCGCCAGCGCCAGCGCCACCGCCAGCTCCGCAGTGCTCGCATCGTGCACACCTGCGGCGTTGCACAGCCGTACGCCGTCGGGCACGTACGGCAGGAAGTTCTCATATCCCGCCGTGAGGGTCTGGATCACCTTCAAACTGGTCATCTCGGGGGCGCGTTCCAGCACCTCCGCGCCCCGCATGTACGGCAGCACGTAGAGCTCGACATCCTCGACCGACTGCGGCAGATCGTCACCGTCGGCGCGGTAGCAGTCGACCTGCACCCCGTCCGGGAGCCCGCCGAGCCGGCGCTCGGCCTCCTCCCGATCGACGTAGGGCAACAAGACCCGCATGGCAGTTCCTCCTCAGGTGGAAGCGATTCCGGCTCAGGCGGTCCGATGGTGGAGCGCCGTCACTGGACTTGAAGGACGTCGGTGGCATTTCGCACCGGATACCCGGCGGCCGCTATCGCCGCCTTCACGTCGGCGACCCGCAGCGTACCGAAATGGAACACGCTGGCAGCCAGCACGGCGTCGGCGCCGGCGTCGATGGCGGGCGGGAAGTGGTCTGCCCGCCCGGCGCCGCCGGAGGCTATCAGCGGGACATCGACCACCTGCCGTACGGCCGAGATCAGCTCCAGGTCGAAGCCTGTGGTGGTGCCGTCGGCATCCATCGAGTTGAGCAGGATCTCCCCCACGCCGAGCTCGACGCCGCGGCGGGCCCAGGCCACCGCGTCCAGACCGGCGCTGGTCCGACCACCGTGGGTGGTCACCTCGAACCCGGACGGCTGCCTCGGCGCCCGACGCGCGTCGACCGACAGCACCAGAACCTGGTTGCCGAAGTGCTGGGTGATCTCCGCGATCACTTCCGGCCGTCGAATGGCACCGGTGTTGATCGCCACCTTGTCGGCACCGGCTCTCAGCAGGACGTCGACGTCGCGGACGGTGCTCACCCCGCCGCCGACGGTCAGCGGAATGAACACCGTCTCCGCCGTCCGGCGGACCACCTCAAGGGTGGTCTCGCGCCCTTCGACCGACGCCGAGATGTCCAGGAAGGTCAGCTCGTCGGCACCCTCGGCGTCGTAGACCGCGCCCAAGGCAACCGGATCACCCGCGTCCCGCAGGTCGACGAAGTTCACGCCCTTGACCACGCGGCCCCCGTGCACGTCCAAGCACGGGATCACCCGAACCGCTACCGTCATGCCGACACTCTAACCAGCACCGCCGGGGTACGGTCCGAGACGCCGCGCGCCGAAACGCCCAGCCATCCGCAGCCTTGATCAGGGCCCCCTCCAGCTCAATCACGCTCCAGCGCGGCCAGCCCGGCCAGATCCCGCAGCTCAGCGGGACCGGCGCCGGCGCCAGGTCAGTGTGACCTCGATCCGGCCCTCGTCGAAGCGGGCCGCCAGTCCGTGCTCCTGCAGCACCCCCAGCACCATGGCGAGCTCGGGGTCGGCCGCCACCACGTTCGAGGTGTCGGCATGCCACACCTTCAGCTCCAGCATCCGCTCCGAGATTGCGTGCCACACGTCGGTCTCGGTGAAAAACACGATCCCGGCGGCATCGGGCGCCGACCGGAGGGCGGCGGTCGCGTCGAAGTGGTCCCGGCAGTACTCCAGCAGGAGGTAGCCTCGCGCGCCGAGATCATTGAGCACGTCATCCAGCGCGTCGTTGTCGGTCCGCGCCGGCCAGGTCTGCGCCTCCGAGGACAGCTCTGCCTCGGCCTGGTCGACGAGCTTGGCCGTCAGGTCCCGCGCCGCCTGTTCGTCGTCAAGCTCGGCTCTAACGAAGCTGCCCACCTCGGTCAGGACCTCGGCCTGGGGTAGATATCCGGAGCGGACGATGAGCCGGGCGACGTCAGCGAGCTCGTTCAGCGTCTGGTCTTTGCGAAGGGCCACGGGGGTCACTCTAGTTCGGGGTCACTCCAGTTTGCGGGGTCACCTGCGTCGGGACCGATGTTCACCTCAGCGACGATGCCCACCTGGGGCACCATGTCCACCTCAGGTACGAAGGCCACCACGCCTCGGCGCATCGCCTGCACAGCCTGCCGCGCCGTCCGACGCAGACTGCCGGGCCCGGCTGCGTCGGCCACCTGCTCGGCGAAGTCGAGCACCTGGCGTACCCATCGGACGAAGTCGCCGGCGGTCAGGCCGCTGTCGGCAAGCACCACCGACAGCGGCCGGCCCGCCGCCCACCCGAACGCGGCCTCGCTGAAGCCGATGTCGGGTTCGGGTCCCCGCTCGAGCCGGGCGTCTCGCTCGACCAGCGACACCTCGCGCCAGATCCGACGCAGCGCGACCATCGCCGACTCGGTGGCCGCGTCCGGCATCCGCGGATGTCGCCCGCCGTCGTCGCTCCGCCGTGACTCATACACCAGCGACGCGAGGACCGCCGCGAGCTGGGGATGAGTCAGGCTGTCGAAGACCCCGGCGCGGATGCACTCGGCGGCTACCAGGTCGAGCTCGGCGTAGATCCGTGACAGCATCCGGCCGTCATCGGTGACCTCGTTGCCGCCTTCCCCGCTCAGATAGCCGAGCGACTCCAGCACCAGGCAGATCTTGTCGAAGTGGTTGGCGATGGTGTTCGTCCGAGACGACACCCGGGCCTGGGTACGGGCGTTGTCGCGTTCCAGCCGCATGGCGCGCTCGGCCCAGCGGGCGTGCGCCTCCCGGTCCGGGCAGCCGTGGCAGGGATGCCTACTGAGCTGGTCGCGGGCCTCGGCGACCTTTCGGGTCAGCTCGCTGTCCACGGCGCCCGGACGGTACCGGGCCGGGTCCAAGTCCAAGGTGCTGAGCTTCGACCGGAATGCGGCCGCCAGATTGCGGCGGGATGCGGGCTCCTTGGCGTTGAAGTGCTTGGGCACCTTCATCCGCGACGCCACCACCGCCGGCGTGGGGAAGTCCACCATGCTGACCCGTCGGACGTGCCGGTCCTCGGTCAAAACCAGCGGCCGTGGGCCGTCCCGATCGCTGCGTACGTCCGGGTCGATCACGACCACCCAGCCTTGCGTCCGCCCGCTGGGCACCCGGATGATGTCCCCGGGTTTCAGGCCGAGCAGAGTTTGCAGCGCCTCGGCGCGCCGGTCGGCCTTCCGCTCCCGGGCGATCGCCGCCTCCAGCTCACCGATCCGCTCGCGGATCCTCGCGTACTCGGTGAAGTCGCCGCGGTCGCAGTGCGCGGCGGCCAGATATCCCTCGATGGCCTCGTTGTTCTTGGCCAAGGTACGGGCCCAGCTGACGACCGACTTGTCGGACTGGAACTGGGCGAAGGACTGCTCCAGCAGCGTACGGGCACGGTCACGTCCGACGCTGCCCACCAGGTTGACCGCCATGTTGTACGTCGGTGCGAACGACGACTTCAGCGGATAGGTACGCCGCGACGCCAGGCCCGCCACCGCCCGCGGATCCAGGCCGGGCTGCCACAGCACGACCGCATGGCCCTCGACGTCGATGCCCCGTCGACCGGCACGCCCGGTGAGCTGGGTGTACTCCCCGGGCGTGATGTCGGCGTGCGACTCGCCGTTGTACTTCACCAGCTTCTCCATCACGACGCTCCTGGCAGGCATGTTGATGCCGAGAGCCAGGGTCTCGGTGGCAAAGACCACCTTGATCAGGCCGCGGACGAAGGCTTCCTCCACGCATTCCTTGAACGCGGGCAGCATGCCGGCATGATGCGCCGCCACTCCGCGCACCAGCGCCTCGACGAACAGGTCGTAGCCGAGCACCCGCCGGTCCGCGTCACTGAGCCCGGCCACATGTCGAGCGGCGATGGCGGCGATCTCCTGCCGCTCGGCGGAGTTCGTCAGCCGAATGCCGGACGACAGCAGTTGCCGCACCGCCGCGTCACACCCGACCCGAGAGAAGATGAAGACGATGGCCGGCAGCAGCGCCTCACGGTCCAGCGCCTCCACCACGTCGTGCCGAGACGGGACGGCCAGGGATCGGGGCCGGTCTGGTGCGGCTTCGGTGCGTGAGCGGTGCGCCGCCCCGCCGTAGGCGCCGCTGCCGTACCCGACCGAGCGTTTACCCCGGCCGCCGCGGCCACGCGGTCGGCGGGAGTCGTCGCGTACGTGCCGGGACTCCTCGCGGGCGATCCGCACCAGGACCGGGTTGACGTCCGACTTCGCCTCGCTTGGAGCCGCCACCGCCGTTGGCGCGACGTCGGCGAAGAGGTCATAGAGCGACTTGCCGACCAGCACGTGCTGGAACAGCGGCACCGGCCTGCGCTCCGACACGACTACGGCCATCTCGCCGCGGACCTCCGACAGCCAGTCGCCGAACTCCTCCGCGTTGCTGACGGTCGCCGACAGGGCCACCACCTGGATCGACTCCGCCAGTCCGATGATCACCTCCTCCCACACCGCCCCACGGAACCGGTCGGCCAGGTAGTGCACCTCGTCCATCACCACGAAGCCGAGGCCCCTCAAGGTGCCCGAGCCCGCGTAGATCATGTTGCGCAGCACCTCGGTGGTCATCACCACCACCGGCGCCTCCGAGTTGATCGAGGAGTCCCCGGTCAGCAGACCAACCGACGCGGCGCCGTAGCGACGGACCAGGTCGGCATACTTCTGGTTCGACAGCGCCTTGATCGGGGTGGTGTAGAAGCATTTGCGGCCCTGCTGCATGGCCAAGAAGACCGCGAACTCACCGACGATCGTCTTGCCTGCACCGGTCGGAGCGGCGACCAGCACCCCCGCCCCGGACTCCACGTGTGCGCAAGCCGTGCGCTGGTAGTCGTCGAAGGCGAAACCATAGGTGTCCGCGAAGACCGTCAGCTGCGGGCTCATCTGCGAGCTGCGGAATCGTGCGTACGCCTGCGCCGGACTCGGCTCGGGGGTGGGATCGAGAAGCGGGTCGGCCATGATGGGCCCAAGGTACCCGCTAGCGGCAGCTGCAGACCGAGGCCTCCAGCCAGGGGCACCTCAGCCGGGAGGCGCGAACACCGACAGCGCCGCAGGCACAACGGTGATCTTCAGCGGGGTGGCACCGATCAGCTCACCGTCGCCGAAGGCGACCAGTCCCGGGCCCTCGACGAGCACCTCGGCGGCCCGAAGCTGCTCGACGCAGCTGTCTCGGGCAAACCTGCCCGAGTACATCTGCGGCAGCAGTCGGAGCAGCTTCCAGGCGCCCACCGGGTGAATCACGGTGACGTCCAGCAGCCCGTCGGTCGGGTCGGCCACCGGGCAGATCCTCATGCCGCCGCCGTACGAGGCGGTATTGCCGACCGCGACCAGCATGGCCTCCAGCTCCCGCACCTGGCCGTCAATGGTCAGTCGATACCGAAGCGGGTCGAACACGCGAAGCTCGGCGAGGGTTGCCAGCGGGTACCGCATGGAGCCCTTCGGCCATGGCATCGCGTTCGCACGGCCGTTCACGAGTGCGTCGAACCCGGTCGCGACCACAGCACCCACGTAGCGGTCGTTGGCCTGGGCAAGGTCGATCTGCTTCACCACCCCAGCGGCGATGGCTGCTGCGGCCGCCAGCGGGTCGCCGGGGTCCAAGCCGATGCCACGGCAGAGGTCGTTGCCGGTGCCGGCCGGGATCATGCCGAGCGTGGGTTGGGAGTAGCCGGACTGCCGACCCCGGGCACAGCTGTTCACCCCGAGATGCATCATGCCGTCGCCGCCCATCACGATCAGGGCGGCAACCTCCGAGGCGACCGCCTGCTCGGTCATGGCTGCGGCCTCAGCGAAGTCGCGGCTGAGCAGGATGTCCGGTTCCCGACCGGCGTCTCGAAGCAGGCCTGCTACCTGCGGCAGCATCTCCTGGGCCCGGCCCCGTCCCGCGGCGGGGTTGACGACCAGGGTGACGCGCGAGCTCACCGATCGTCGCTGCCGGCGCTCACTGCGCGGTCGTCATCGGCGAGCTGTTGGAGAGCGCGGTCGTCCTGGACGCTGTTGCGGACGCCGGCGTCGACCTCACCGGCCGCGGCCCGGCGCGACTTGCGCCGGTCCAGAAGGTGCGCAAGCACCTCGGCCGCCAAGAAGAGCAGGGTCATGGGTGCGGCCAGCGCCAGCATGGAGAACGGGTCAGTGGACGGTGTCGCCACCGCACCGAACACGAAGGTGCCAAAGATGACGTAGACCCGGTACTTGCTCAAGTGGTGCGCCTTGACCACGCCGACGATGTTCAGCATCAGGACCAGCAGCGGGATCAAGAACGCGATCCCGAACACCACCATGATGCGCAACAAGAAGGCCAAGAACGCGTTGATGTCCTGCAGGTTGGTGATGCCCTCCTGGGTGAAGCTGAGCAGCACCGAGATGCCCTTGGGCATCACGATGTAGCCCACGGCGACACCGGCCGCGAACAGTGGCGTGGCCGCCGAGATGAAGATGATCGCCCACTTCTTCTCCTTGGCCAGCAGCCCGGGCATGATGAATGCCCAGAGCTGGTAGAGCCAGATCGGGGCCGTCAGGACAAGACCGCCGACCATCGCGATCTTGAGGTACAAGGTGAACGGGGAGGTGATCCCGTTGTTCACCAACTGGGTCACCGACCCCGGATTGGATGCCTTCAGGTCGGCGATGGCCACGTTGTACGGGTGCTTGAGGATGGCGAACAGCTCCCCCATGAAGAACCCGCAGACGATCATCCCGACGATGATCGCCAGGCTGGCCACGATCAGCCGATAGCGCAGCTCGCGGAGATGCTCGAACAACGACATCGACCCGTCGGGCGGAACCGGCGGCGGCTTGAGCCACGCCAGACTGAACCGGACCGGCCGCCCGAAGACACTCAGAGCCACGTCACGACGAGGCGATCAGACGTCTTTGCGCACGTCGGAGGCGTTGGGGTCCGGACGGTAGCTCTGCGAGGGCTGCTGGGGCCACTCGTTGCCGGCGGCATCTCGCGGCCGCTCGTCTCGAACTGCCCGCTCGTCTCGAACTGCCCGCTCGTCTCGAACCGCGCCATCCTCACGAACCGGAAGCCCTGAGTCGACGGCCTTGGCGTCGTCGTCCTTGCCGAGTCCCCGAGTCTCCTCCTTGAACTCCTTCAGCGCGCGCCCGGTGCTCTTGCCGAGGCCGGCGAGCCGGGAGCCTCCGAAGAGCAGCAGCACCACGGCCAGGATGATCAGCAGCTCAGGCACACCCAGGCCGAACATCGCCAACTCCATGATTGTCCTCTTTTCCGTCGTGGCGGCTGCCACATTTCTCTCATCTTACGCGTCGACGGTGTCGCCCGGCCTGGCGTGAACGGTACGTGGGTTGTGGGCAGGGTCAGGTCCGAGCGCTGGCTCCCAGAGCTTGATCTGGCCCAGCAGGTCGAGAAGCTCGTCGGCTCGCTGGCCCAGAACGCCCACCTCGCTGGCCAGGTCGGCAGCCTTGTGCGCCAGCCAGTAGCCGTAACCCACCACCACGGCCAGCCCGCCGAGGGCGAGCACGCCGACGATCACGACCCAGAACACGCCGAGCAGCCTAGCCGAAGAGGGCCTCGTACTGGGCCAGTGCCTCGCGGGCCGCCTCGGCCGCCGAATCCCCGGCGCCCACCGGATCCAGCACCCGTGCCCGGCCACCGAGCCGCAGCAGCAGCCCACGCAGCCAAGCCGGGTCGGTCACGCGCAGAGCGACGGTCGGACCGCTGTCGGCTGAGCCGCTGACCGACTCGGTCGGGTAGTACTCGGCAACCCAGGCCGCCTCCGGATCCAGCTTCAGCGTCACCAGCGGCGAATCCTTGAGCGCGTCGAACCATCCGGTGGACAGGTCCTTCAACACCACCTCATGCGGCTCCGCGTCGATGTCGGTCACGTCGACGGCCGCGATCCTGTCCAGCCGGAAGGTGCGCAGCCCGGTCGCCGAGTAGCACCAGGCATCGAGATAGCCGTAGCCCTCCAGGACGAAGAGCCGGAGTGGGTCGACCATGCGACGGGTGGTCTCAGCCCGCGACGCCACGTCGTAGGTCAGGTCGAGCCGCTTGCGGCGCCGCAGTCCGTCGTTCACCCTGGCCTGGATCTCGTCGCGGGCGGCGGTGACGCTGACCGAGGCCTGCTCGGTCGCGCTGGTGTCCCCTGCCGCCACCTGAAGTTTGACCAGCGCTCTGTCGATGGCCGCCCGCTCCCCCGGGCCGACCACCTCGCGCAGCGTACGCAGCGCCAGCACCAACGCGAGCGCCTCGTCCGCGGCAAGCCGCAGCGGACGGGTCAGGTAGTCGGCATTGCTGAGATGGATGACCCCTTCCCCCTCAACAGCATCCATGTCGATGTCGATCAGGTCGCCGGGGGTGAGGCCCGGCATGCCGCACATCCACAGCACGTTCAGGTCCTCGCGCAGCGTCTTGATGCTGATGCCAAACGCCGCCGCCACGTCGCTCAGCGCGGCACCATCGTGCTCGCGGAGATAGGGCACCAGGCTGAGCAGCCGACGCACCTGGGCCTGCGACGTCATCGAGCGGGCTCCGCGCTCGCCGCCACCCCGGAGAGGGCGGCGATCACGCCCTGCCGGATCTCCGGCGGGTCGAGCACGATCACGTCGGCGGCGTACCGAGCCACCTCTGCCGCCATCGTCGCCGGGTCGCTGTAGCCCACCTTCACCACCTCGAAGCCCACCGGCAGGTTGACCGGCGACGTTGCCGGCCGGCCACGGCGGCGCAGGGTCGGAGCCTTGCCCGGCAGGATCGCCACCGTCGCCTCGGCGGTGGGGTCGCCGGGAGCCAGCGCCCGAGCCAGGGACCGCAGGTTCAGGTCCGCCGGCACGTCGAACGCCCCGGGACGAGAGACTCGTTTCGGCTGGCCGGTGATCCGGGACAGCTTGAACATCCGCGGCGCGTCCCGATCGGTGTCCCGGCCGATCACGTACCAGCGGCCCCTGGAGGACGTGATGCCCCAGGGCTCCAGTGTGCGGGTCGCCTTGTCCCGATACGTGAACGACACCCGGGTACGGTCCAGCACGGAGCTCCACAGGAGGTCGAACGCCGGCTCGGCGGCCGACACCGACGGCTCCAGCGAGGCGAGCTGGGAGGCGTCGGGATCGACGCCAGCCGCCCGCAGCTTGGCGATGGCGCTGGAGGTGGACTCGGCCATGCTGGCGTGCTGCCAGGCCCGGGCCGCCACACCGATCACGGCGGCCTCCTCGGCGTCCAGCTCGATCGGGGGCAGCTCGAACTCGGACGGCAGAATCCGGTAGCCCGGCTCGTCCTCGAACAGCGGGTCGAAGCTGCCCACCTCGATCGGCACCCCGAGCGCCCGCAACTCGTCCTTGTCCCGTTCGAACGTACGTTCGAAGGCGGCGTCACTGAGGTTATGGTAGCCCTCCACGGCCTCCCGGATCCGGCTCTTCGGGAGGTAGCGACCCGACACCAGGAGGCAGATGGTGAGGTTGAGGATTCTCTCCGTCTTGCGAGGTGCCATGCCTGGGGTCCGCTGCCTTCCTGTCGGTCGTCAGCACGCTACCAGCCACGAGGTGGCGTCCCGATGAACGCGGCGGGCAGCTCCACCCACGGTCCGGGAGCCGGCCGGTACGCACCCAGCCCGACTGGCGAGCTGCACCTGGGCAATCTCCGGACGGCACTGCTGGCCTGGCTGTTCGCCCGAGCGACCGGGCGGGCGTTCCGCCTGCGGATCGACGACCTGGATGCCGCCCGCGTCCGGCCGGGCGTGGCGGTGCGACAGGCGGCGGACCTGGCGGCGCTCGGGCTGGCCTTCGACGGACCGGTGGTGCTCGCCTCGGAGCTGGCCCCGCAGCATTCCGAGGCGTTGGCGCGGCTGGCGGGCTGGACGTACGAGTGCTTCTGCACTCGGCGGGAGATCGCCGAGGCTGCCGAGGCTCCGCACGGGCTGCCACGGCGCTACCCCGGCACCTGCCGGGACCTCAGCGAGGTCCAACGAAGCCGGCTGCGGCGGACCCGGTCGCCGGCGTTGCGGGTCCGGGCAGACTCGGCGGTTCAGTCGGTGGCGGATCTGCTGCACGGTTCGGTCAGCGGACAGGTCGATGACTTCGTGGTGCGGCGAAACGACGGCGTTGCCGCGTACATGGTGACAGTGGTGGTCGACGATGCCGCCATGGGCGTGGACCAGGTGATCCGGGCTGACGACCTGCTCGCCGCGACGCCGTTTCAAGCCTGGCTGGCAGTTCGGCTCGGGCTGCCGACGCCCACGTACGGTCACGTGCCCTTGGTGGTCAACGCGGCCGGGCAACGGCTGGCGAAACGCGACGGCGCCGTCACCATCAGCGACCTGGCAGCCGTCGGGACAGGTCCGGCCCAGGTGCTCGGCCTGCTGGCCTGCAGCCTCGACCTGGCGCAGCCCGGCGAGCCCGTCACCCCGGCGCTGCTGTTGGACCGATTCGACCCGACTCGGGTACCGGCGCGCCCATGGACCGCCGTCCCCTACCACGCGGCCGGCGCGATGCCGTCGGGCTAAGGTCGGCTGCGTGATCATCTGGGCCGAAGGGACCGTAGCAGCGATCCGGACCGGCTGGGCCGGCGCAGTGGAGGTGACCGCCCGTCGCGACGACGGCGACGACTGCCGCGCCCTCGTCTACACCGACCTGATGCCGGTCCCCGAGGTCGGTGATCGGCTGCTGCTGAACGTCGCCGCCCTCGAGCGCGGGCTCGGGACCGGCGGGTATGCCCTGGCTATTGCGGTGTTGGGGGCCGGGGGGCACCTGAAGGGCCAGCCCGAGCAGCCGGGCGGGCACCTGGTCAAGGCTCGCTATCTGCCTCTGCAGACCATGGTGGCCGGGGGTGACGAGCAGGGATCGGCGTTTCACGACCTGCTGGCGGAAGCCGACGACATCGGTGGCATGCCGGTGGTGACGACCGACCTGCACTCCGCGCTGCCGGCGGTGCTGGCCGCCGTACAGCATGACCGGCCCGGCACCCGGGTGGTCTACCTGATGAGCGACCACGGCGCGCTGCCGATCGCGTTCTCGCGCAGTGTGGCGCAGCTACGCGAGAGCGGTCAGCTGGCGGCAACGGTCACCGTTGGCCAGGCGTTCGGCGGCGACCTGGAGGCCGTCACCGTCCACTCCGGGCTGCTCGCGGCCAGGCTGGCGTTGGAAGCGGACCTGGTGATCCTCAGCCAGGGACCGGGAAACCTGGGCACCGGAACGCGGTGGGGTTTCTCCGGTGTTGCCTGCGGCGAGGCGGTCAACGCGACAGCAACGATCGGCGGACGGCCGGTCGGGTCCCTGCGGGTGTCCGGGGCGGACCTGCGGCCACGTCACCGGGGGGTCTCCCACCACAGTCTGACCGCGTACGGGCGGGTGGCACTCCAGCCCGCCGACATCGCGCTACCGCGGCTCGCGGACGCACCTCAGTTGAGCGGCATCGGTGGGCTGGACGCCGCCGCCGCGCTGGCCGAGGAGGTCAGCCGCGCTGCAGCCACACTGACCCGGCACCGGCTCGTCGAGGTCGACCTGGTCGGGCTCGATGAGGCGCTGCTTGCCTCACCTGTCCGGCTGTCCACCATGGGCCGCGGGCTACACGAGGATCCGGCGTACTTCCTGGCTGCGGCCGCCAGCGGCAGGCTGGCCGCCCGGCTACTGGGCGGTTCGCCAAGGCCGACCCCCCAGTAGGGGCTTGACCGTTTCTCCGCGCCTCCTACTGGCCCTTCTGGGTGAACAGCAGGTCCACCACCATCACCAGGGTGTCGTTCTTCTCCACCTTGGGTGTGGCGTTGCCCTGGGGATAGCCGTCTGCGGGCGGGATCACCAGCAGCATCCGGCTGCCGACGGTCTGGTTGACCAGTCCCTTCTGCAGGCCCGGGAGCAGACCGCTCAACGGAAAGCTGGCCGGGTTGGCGCTGTACGACTCCTCCAGCACGGCACCGTCGGCCCAGCGCACCCAGGTGTAGTCGAAGGTGATGGTGTCGTTGGCCGCAACCTTGGCGCCAGTGCCTTTGATCAGCGGTTGAACCTGCAACGTGGTGGGTGCGGCAGCCTTCGGCACCTGGATCTTCGGCGGCTTTCCGCCGCCGATGTCGGTGACGACGGGCAGCCCTGCCTTCGGCGGTACGGCCGTACCCGTCGGGCCCGCAAGCTGCACGGCGACGAGGTCGACTACGAAGATCAGGGAGTCACCGACCTCGATACCGGCCTGGGGACTGCCACCCGACCCGTCGTAGCCGTCGGAGCCCGGCATGGCGATCAGCACCCGGCTGCCCTGCTTCTGACCGACGAGGCCCTTCTTGAACCCGGGCACCACCTGCTCGAGGTCGAAGGCGATCGACTGCCCACGGCTGAACGACTCGTCGAACATCTTGCCGGTGCGGGCGTTGACGCCGTGGTAGTTCACCTCGACCGTCTGGCCGGCCTGCACGACCGCTCCGTTGGACGGCTTGAGGACCTTGGTGCGCGTCTTGTCGACTGCCCACGGCGTCTTCACCGTGACCTTGGGAGCCTTGCCGTAGTCGCCGGTGACCGTGATCGCGTCCAGGTTGGTCGAGGCGGGCACCTTGCTGGGCTTCGTGCTCGGCGACGGCGTCGCTGAGGCGGACGTGGTGGCCGACGCCGACGCGGACGGGGTGGCGGCCGTGTCGGCGTCGTTGCCACAAGCGCCCAGCGCGAGCAGCGCTGAGCTGAGTCCAAGGGCTATCAGGACCGATCGAGAGGAACGCACCGGAGCACCCTACCTGTCTTCGCCAACCTGACCGGGCGTCGTCGGAGACTGGCGCGGCGGTTCCAGCGGCCGGCGTTGAGACAACTAGCGCGCGGTCACGACGGGAGTCGACGCATGCTGGCGATCAGCCGGTCCACCCGCTCGTCGGTGGCGACGAACGGGTCCTTGCACAACACGGTGCGCTGAGCCTGGTCGTTCAGCTTGAGGTGCACCCAGTCGACCGTGTAGTCGCTGCGGGCCTCCTGTGCGGCTCGGATGAACTCTCCACGCAGCCGGGCCCGAGTGGTCTGGGGAGGCACCGACTTCGCCCGGAAGATGGCCGGGTCGGTGGTGACCCGGGCAGCCCCGCCGCGACGCTCCAGCAGGAAGAACAGCCCTCGAGTGCGCCGGATGTCGTGGTACGCCAGGTCCAGCTGAGCGATTCGCGCGTCGGCCAGCGACAGGTTGTGCTTGATCGAGTAACGGTCCAGCAGCTTGTACTTGATCGCCCAGTCGATCTCGGTGTCGATCAGCGCGAGCTTGTCGTCGGTGACGGCGCGCAGGGTGCGCTCCCACAGGTCGAGGATCTTCTCGATCGTCGGCGTACCGATCCCGTCGCGACGCACGAACTCCGACACCTTCTCGAAGTACTCGGTCTGCAGCTCCAGCGCGGAGATCCGGCGACCGTTGGACAGCGACACCTTCACCTGCCCGGTGCGGTCGCGGGACATGTCGCGGATCGCTCGGATCGGGTTCTCCAGGGTGAAGTCGCGCATGCCGATGCCGGCCTCGATCAGCCGCAGCACAAGTTCCGCGCTGCCGACCTTCAGCAGCGTGGTGGTCTCGCTCATGTTGGAGTCACCGACGATCACGTGCAGCCGCCGGTACCGCTCGGGGTCGGCGTGCGGCTCGTCCCGGGTGTTGATGATCGGACGACTTCGAGTTGTGGCCGAGGAGACGCTCTCCCAGATGTGCTCGGCACGCTGGCTGACGCTGTACTCGGCGCCTCGGGCGGTGTGCAGCACCTTGCCGGCACCGCAGATCAGCTGCCGAGACACCAAGAACGGCACCAGCACGTCGGTGATCTTGGAGAAGTCGCCAACGCGGGAGATCAGGTAGTTCTCGTGGCAGCCGTAGGAGTTGCCGTGGCTGTCGGTGTTGTTCTTGAACAGGTAGATATCGCCGCTGATGCCCTCGCTGAGCAGCCGCTGCTCGGCGTCGACGATCAAATCCTCCAGGATCCGCTCGCCGGCGCGGTCGTGACTGATCAGCTGAACAAGGTCGTCGCACTCGGCGGTGGCGTACTCGGGATGCGATCCGACGTCGAGGTAGATCCGCGACCCGTTGCGCAGAAAGACGTTGCTGCTGCGGCCCCAGGTCACCACCCGCCGGAACAGGTAGCGAGCAACCTCGTCGGGAGTGAGCCGCCGGGTGCCGCCGGAGGTGCAGGCGACGCCGTACTCGGTCTCAAGGCCGAAGATTCGACGATCCATGACCTACCTCGTCCTCGCTTCTCCACCGAGCCCGTACGGGCGTCGTGGTCAGTCTCCCCGACTGGTCAAGTCCAGCAGCGCGCCCAGCTCCTCGCGGGTCAGGTCACGCAGCGTTCCCACCGCCAGGTTGCCCAGTCGGACGGGCCCGATCCCGATGCGGGAGAGTCTGCGAACTGGGTGCCCGACCGCCTCCATCGTACGGCGGACGATCCGGTTCCGGCCTTCGGTGAGGGTGATGCGCACCATGCTGCGATCAGCGGCGGCCGACACCAGCTTGACCGCCGTCGGACGGATCGGGCCGTCCTCCAAGGTGATGCCCGCCTTCAGCCGCGCCACCGTGGCCGCGGTCATCACCCCGCTCACCTCGGCCAGATAGGTCTTCGGCACCTCGAAGGACGGATGCGCCAGCTTGTGCGCGAAGTCGCCGTCGTTGGTGAGGATCAGCAGTCCCTCCGTGTCGGTGTCCAGGCGGCCGACATGGAACAGCCGGTCCTTGCGCCCGACGAGGTACTCGGCGAGCGTCGGCCGCCCCTCGGGGTCATCCATGGTGGACACCACACCCCGCGGCTTGTTGAAGACCGCATACACATGCCGCCGGGGCGGCGGAATACGGGAGCCGTCAACCCGGACGACGTCATGCTCAGGGTCGACCCGGACGCCCTGCTCGGTGACAACCCGGCCGTTCACCTCCACCCTGCCCTCGTCGATCAGGATCTCGCTCGCTCGACGGGAGGCGATTCCCGCGGCCGCGAGAACCTTCTGCAGCCGGACGCCGTGCTCGTCGTCGGACGGTCTGGTCATTGGTCATCCTCAATCGGTTGATCATGGTGGTTCCCGGACGACACCGCAGCTCGGGGCTGATCATGCTGGGTGGTCTGCCCTCCGGGACGTACGCCGGACAGCTCGCTGAGCTCGGCCTCGAGCTCGTCGGCCTCCGGCAGGTGCGGTGCGAGATCGGGCAGGTCGTCCAGGGTGGACAGACCCATCCGTTCCAGGAAGTAGCTGGTGGTGCGGAACACGAGTGCCCCCGAGTGGGGGTCTACACCAGCTTCCTCGACCAGTCCTCTGGTCAGCAGCGTCCGGATCACGCCGTCGACATTGACGCCGCGGACAGCGGAGATCCGGGCCCGCGAGATGGGCTGCTGGTACGCGATCACGGCGAGGGTCTCCAGCGCCGGCTGCGACAGCTTGGCTGAGCGGCCTTCCAGTACGAATCCGGCGACGACGTCGGCGTGCTCCTCGCGCGTGTAGTAACGCCAGCCACCGCCCACCCGGCGGAGCTCGAAGCCGCGGCCGGTCTCGTCGTAGAAAGCGACCAGCTCTGCCAGCGCCTCGGCGACGGTCGGCGTCGGGACATCCAGCGCCTGGGCCAGGATTGCCTCGCTGAGCGGTTCGTCGGCGGTCAGCAGCAGCGCCTCAAGTGCGCCGGCGACATCGTGTGGCGATCGCAGGACGGGCTCGATCCTCTCGACCTGATCGGTCTGCTGCGGTCTGGCGCCCGGGTCAGTCATGTTGGGCTTCCTGCCCCACCCGGTCAGCGTTCGCTGCGGACGAGACGTCGAACTCGTCGGAGATCGCCAGCTCACCCTGGTCTGAACCGGTCCAGCGGATCGTCAACTCACCCAGGGGGCTCAGCTGGTCGAAGGCGACAGCGCCCTCGCGAAACAGCTCCAGGAGGGCCAGGAACCGGCAGACGGTGGTGACCCGGTCCGGTGAGTCGCCGGTCAGCGCGCGGAACGTCAGCGAACGTACCCGGCGCAGTCGGTCCACCACCACCACCGCCTGGTCCTGGACGCTCACCCGCGGCGCGTGCAGATGCGCCAAGGACAGCACGTCAGCCTGTTTGGGCGCCAGCGCCTTCGCTGCCAGGGCCGCGAACCGGTCCGGGGAAATGGTGATCCGCACCTCGGGCAGCAAGAGCGCGAACCGCGCCTCGACCCCAGCGGTGCGCGGGAATCGCCGACCCTGGCTCTCCAACCGATCCGCAAGATAGGCAGCCACCTGCTTGAAGGCACGGTACTGCAGCAGCCGGGCGAAGAGTAGGTCGCGAGCCTCGAGCAGCGCCAGGTCCTCGGGGTCATCGACTTCACCAGAGGGCAGCAGTCGCGCCGCCTTAAGGTCCAGCAACGTCGCCGCCACCACGATGAACTGGCTGGTCTGCTCCAGGTCCCAGGCGTCGCCAGCCGCCTTGATGGAGGCGATGAACTCGTCGGTCACCTTCGACAGGGCCACCTCGGTGATGTCCATCTGGTGCCGCGAGATGAGCTGCAGCAGCAGATCGAAGGGGCCCTCGAAGTTGGCCAGGTGAACCTCGAAGGCCCCGCCGCTGGAGAAAGCGTCGGACGGCGCCCTGCCGTTGGACTCGGCGGTGTGCGCTGGGACGGCCGGATGGAGGTCGGGTACGACACTCACGGAGAAGCCAACCTCCGGACCAGGTCGGAGTCGGCGCCGCGCCGGGCCAGGTCGGCGATCGCGGCCGAGATGGCCTCGCGCACGATCCTGCCGCGGTCGACCGCCATCCCGTGCTCGGCCCGCAGCGTCAACCGGGCCTGCTCGAGCGCGACCAGCTCGTCGCTGCTGACGTACACGGTGATCTTCTCGTCGTGCCGCACCCGGCCGGACCCGCGTCCGGGCGCCCGGGTGGCCAACCCCTCGGCCCCGCCCCCGTTGGATTCGCCCCCGCTGGATTCGACCCCGCTGGATTCGCCCCCGTTGCGCTGCTCTGGCGTTGGGATGGCGTGGCCGGGGGACGATGTCGGTGCCGGCTCGACGGGCTGGGTTGGCCGGAACAGCTCCGACGCCCCCGGCAGGCTCACTCGACGCGGCACCGGACCAGCACCTCACGAGCCAACGACCGGTAGGCCTCGGCACCCGGGGATGCCGACGCATAGGTGGTGATCGGCTCCCCCGCAACGGTGGTTTCGGGAAACTTCACGGTGCGCCGGATCACGGTGTGGAAGACGGTGTCACCGAAGGCCTGCACCACCCGCTCGAGCACCTCCCGGCTGTGCAGCGTACGGGGGTCGTACATCGTGCCAAGGATGCCGAGGATGTTGAGCTTCGGGTTGAGCCGGTCCTGCACCTTCGAGATGGTGTCGGTCAGCAGCGCGATGCCGCGCAGGGCGAAGAACTCGCACTCCAGCGGCATGATCACATGGTCGGCGGCGGTCAGCGCGTTGATCGTCAGCAGGCCCAGCGACGGCGCACAGTCGACCAGGATCACGTCGTAACGGTCCCGAAGCTGTTCCAGCACCCGCAGCAAGGTCTGCTCGCGGGCCACCTCGGACACCAGCTGAACTTCCGCGGCCGACAGATCGATGTTGCTCGGAAGGATGTCCAGGCCCTCCACGTTGGTCTTGGCGATCACCTCGTCCACCGACACGTTGCGGCCCAGCAGCAGATTGTAGATGCTCAGCTCGAGCGTGTGCGGGTTGACGCCCAGGCCCACCGAGAGGGAGCCCTGAGGGTCGAAGTCCACCAGCAGCACGGTGCGACCGGTTTCCACCAGGGCGGCACCGAGGTTGATCGTCGTCGTGGTCTTGCCTACCCCGCCTTTCTGGTTGCACATCGCCACGATGATGGCGGGAGGGTGTGAGGTCGGCGGCTCCGCTGGGGGGAGCTTGGGCCAGGGACGACCGGTGGGCCCGATCTCCGGGTCGGGCTGGACAGCGGCGGCCGGATGCGGCTTGCGGGCTGCCGGCGGCGACCCGAGCAGGTCAGGCTGGGCTGCGTCGTCCATCGGTGGCGGCAAAAGCTCCTCTTCGGTGATGTCGAGGACGGGATCAGGGAGGACCCAGTGCGGTTCCGCCTCGCTGCTGGCCGCCCCGGTGGTCGGATTCGTGGGTCTCGAATTCTCGCTCTGCGCCGGATCGTCCGGCTCGTGCGTGTCGTCCACCGCGAACCCTCCTTCGTCACCATCTCGGTGAGTCGTTCTGGCAGAGCCTAGTACGCGCGGGGGTGAGAAGTGAGATACACCTCGCGGAGGTGGTCCACCGTGACGAGTGTGTAGATCTGGGTGGTGGTCACGGATGCATGGCCGAGCAGCTCTTGGACCACCCGTACGTCGGCGCCGCCGTCGAGCAGGTGGGTCGCGAACGAGTGCCGGAGTGTGTGCGGGGATACGTCGACGTTGAGCCCAGCCCGCTCGGCTGCGAGCTGCAGGACCGACCAGGCGCTCTGTCGGGACAGCCGGCCGCCGCGGCTGTTCAGGTAGAGGGCTGGAGTGCCCTTGCCGCGGCTCGCCAGGGCTGGCCGACCGCGCACCAGATAGTCGCTCACCGCGGCTCGAGCGTACGAGCCGAGGGGGACGATCCGCTCCTTGCTGCCCTTGCCCAGCACCCGCAGCCCGGGTGCCGGTCCATCGGCGTGGGCAACCAGCCGGGACACGTCGTCGACGTCCAGACCGACCGCTTCCGAAACCCTGGTACCGGTGCCGTACAGCAGCTCCAGCAGGGCCCGATCCCGCAGCCCGAGGGGGGTGTCGCGGTTGGGAACCTCCAGCATCGCCTGCACCTGGTCGATGCTCAGCGCTTTCGGCAGCCGCCGCGGCGGACGCGGTGGATGGACCTCCGCCGCCGGGTCGTCGGGACAGATGCCCTCCTCGACCGCGAACCGGTGCAGGCTGCGAACCGCCACCACGGCGCGCGCCACGCTCGAACTGGCCAGTGGAGGCCAGCGCCACGAGGCGGCGAGCTCTGTTCGGTCGACAGGCACGCTGCTCTCGGGTCCTGGATCGGCCCGGTGGCGGACACCCTCCCGCAGACTTGCCGCGTAGGCCGCGACCAGCGCTGCGGTGACCTGCACCGGAGTGTCCACACCGTGTTCGGTCAGGAAGGAGGCGTATCGGCGCAGGTCACGACGGTAGGCACTGCTGGTGTTCCCAGAGACCCCCCGTTCGACCGAGAGGTGGTCGAGGTAGGTCGAGATCAGGGAGTCCAGCGGCGACATCAGCTGTTCGGGCCGAGCACCTCGGCGAGCTCGCGATGCGGCAGGCCATGTGCCTGCGCGACAGCGGCGTTCACCAGCGTCCCGTCGTCGGTGTTCAGGCCCAGCGCCAGCGCGGGGTCGGCACGCAGCGCGGCCCGCCAGCCCTTGCGGGCCAGGCTGAGGACGTACGGCAGCGTGACGTTGGTGAGAGCGTACGTCGAGGTGTTCGGCACCGCCCCAGGCATGTTCGCCACGCAGTAGAACAGTGACTGGTGCACCCGGTACGTCGGCTCGGCGTGCGTGGTAGGGCGAGAGTCCTCGAAGCAACCGCCCTGGTCGATGGCGATGTCGACAAGTACGCTGCCCGGCCGCATCCGGGAGACGAGCTCGTTGCTGATCAAGGTTGGCGCTCGTGCGCCCGGGACCAGCACCGCGCCGATGACCAGGTCGGCGTCCAGCACGGCGCGCTCGATCTCGAAGGCGTTGGAGGCGATGGTCTGAAGGTGACCCTGGTAGATCCGATCAGCCTGCCGGAGCTTGTCGACATTGGAGTCCAGCAGCAGGACCTCGGCCTGCATTCCGAGCGCGATGGCGGCGGCGTTCATGCCGGACACGCCGGCGCCGATCACGACGACCTTTGCGGCGTAGACGCCTGAGACGCCGCCCATCAAGACGCCCCGGCCACCGCCTGGGCGCATCAGGTGATGCGCGCCGGCCTGCGGCGCGAGCCGGCCGGCGACTTCCGACATCGGCGCCAGCAGCGGAAGAGAGCCGTCACGAAGCTGCACGGTCTCGTACGCGATTCCGGTGATCTTGCGGTCCAGCAGCGCGGCGGTGCACTCCCGGCTGGCCGCCAGATGGAGGTAGGTGAAGAGCACCTGTCCCGGCTGCATCCGTGGGTACTCCACCGCAATCGGCTCCTTGACCTTCAAGATCATCTCCGACCGGCTCCACACCTGATCATGGTCGGCGGCGATGGTGGCTCCGGCCGAGGCATACTCGCCATCGGTAATGGAGGATCCGAGCCCCGCACCTGACTGGATCAGGACCTCGTGCCCGTGCCGAGTGAGCTCATGCACACCGGAGGGAGTGATTGCGACCCGATACTCGTTGCTCTTGATCTCGGTCGGAATTCCTACCAGCATGACAACGCTCCTGCGGCGGTGGATGTGTCGGGTGCTCAGCGAGCATAGCCTGGCTGCCTTATCGGAGTCGCCGCTCGGCCTCTCGTGACGGCCAGGGAGCCGAGGCTGGACGGAGGGTGTGGAACCCGCCGCGCTGCCGGGCCGCCCAGGCGGCCAGCACACCCGAAACCAGCACGGGGTTGTGCAGATCACCGGCCAGTACGGCGTCGACCACGTCCTCCAGCGGCGCCCAGACGACGTCCATCTCGGCTTCCTCGCCGTGCAGCACGAAGCCCTCGGGCACCTCGGTCGCGCTCAGATCCTCGGCCAGGTAGACCCGCAACGACTCGTTCGCCATCCCGGGGGACATGAAGAGGTCAACCAGCACCCGCCAGCTGCCGGCCGCGATGCCGACCTCCTCGGCCAGCTCCCGTTGCGCGGCCAGCAGGTAGTCTTCCCCGTCGACGTCCAGCAGACCCGCCGGCGGCTCGATCAGCCGGTGCCGGGCAGCGTGTCGATACTGCCGCACCAGCGCCAGCCGATCTTCATGATCAACAGCGATCACACCGACGGCGCCGGGATGGTCCAGGTACTCCCGGGTGACCCGGTCACCCGACGGTGTGGTCACCTGATCTTGGAGGTACGTCGTGATGTGACCCTTGGCCATCTCGGTGCTGGAGATCACCTCCCAGCCAGCCGAGATGTCAACCAGGTCCTGCCGGCTCAAGATGATCATCGTCTGCCGTCCACGGGCAGCCGGGTGGCGATCTGGCGGTCCAGTGCGGCGGCGATCAGGCCGTCGAACAGCGGGTGCGGCTTGGTGGGTCGTGACTTCAGCTCCGGGTGCGCCTGGGTCGCGACGAAGTAGGGATGGACTTCGTCGGGCAGCTCGACGAACTCAACCAGGGTGGAGTCGGGCGAGGTTCCGCTGATCACCAGTCCCGCCTCCTCCAGCCGGGACCGGTAGGTGTTGTTGACCTCGTACCGGTGACGGTGCCGCTCCTCGACATGAACCTGACCGTACCGCTTGGCCACCACCGACCCGGGCACCAGCTCTGCGGGGTAGGACCCGAGCCGCATGGAGCCACCAAGATCACCGTGGCCGCCGACGATCGCGACCTGCTCGGCCATGGTGGCGATCACCGGATGCGGCGTGTCGGGGCTGAACTCCGATGAGTCCGCACCCTGCAGGCCGGCCAGGTTTCGCGCTACCTCGATCACCATGCACTGCAGCCCCAGGCAGAGGCCAAGGATCGGCACCAGGTTCTCCCGGGCGTAGCGAATGGCGCCCACCTTGCCTTCCACGCCACGGATCCCGAACCCGCCCGGGATGCAGATTCCGTCGACGTCCTGCAGGGCCCGGATGGCACCCTCCGGGGTTTCGCAGGAGTCCGACGGAACCCACCGCACCACGACCTTGGCGTGGTTCGCGAAACCTCCGGCGCGGAGGGCCTCGCCCACCGACAGGTAGGCATCCGGCAGGTCGATGTACTTGCCCACCAGCGCGATGGTGACCTCCTCCTTCGGGTTGTGCACGCGGTCGAGCAGGTCGTTCCAGCTCGTCCAGTCCACGTCGCGGAAGTTGAGGTCGAGACGGCGGACGACATAGGCGTCGAGGCCTTCTGAATGCAGCACCTTGGGGATGTCATAGATGCTATTGGCGTCAATGGCCGCAACCACGGCGGCCTCGTCCACGTCGCACATCAGCGAGATCTTGCGCTTGACCGAGTCGGGGATGTCGCGGTCGGCCCGACACACCACCGCATCGGGCTGGATGCCGACCTGACGGAGAGCCGCCACGGAATGCTGCGTCGGCTTGGTCTTGAGCTCCCCGCTCGGACCGAGATACGGCACCAACGACACATGCAGGAAGAACACGTTCTCCCGCCCGACGTCGTGGCGTACCTGACGGGCTGCCTCCAGGAACGGCAGCGACTCGATGTCGCCGACGGTGCCCCCGATCTCGTGGATGACGACGTCGACACCCTCGCCGCCCATGGCGAGCATCAGCTCTTTGATCTCGTTGGTGATGTGCGGGATCACCTGGACGGTGTCGCCGAGGTAGTCGCCGCGACGCTCCTTGGCGATCACCGACGAGTAGACCTTGCCGGTGGTGACGTTCGCCTTTGCGGACAGGTTGACGTCGAGGAAGCGCTCGTAATGGCCGATGTCGAGATCGGTTTCGGCGCCGTCTTCGGTGACGAACACCTCCCCGTGCTGGAACGGGTTCATGGTGCCCGGGTCGACGTTGAGGTACGGATCCAGCTTCTGCATCGTGACCTGAAGCCCTCGGGCGACCAGCAGGCTGCCCAGGCTGGAGGCGGTCAGGCCTTTGCCCAGCGAGGAGGCGACGCCTCCGGTCACGAACAGGTGCTTGGTAGTCTTCGCGCGAGGTCCCACGGGGTTCCAGCCTATCCGGTCCCCCGGCCGGTGCCGCGCCTTGGCCCCGTCATCCCGGCTCGCGCGCCCTGGAGCTGGAGGCGATGACGTCGCGGTACGCGGCGCAGACGTCGGCAGTGACGGCGTCCTCGTCGGGCCAGTCCCCGGCCCGCGACCGACCGGCTGCCGTCAGCTCAGCTCGTCGACCCGGGTCGTCGGCAAGTCTCACCACAGCATCGGCGGCTGCACTCGCGTCACCTGGCGGCAGCAGGATCGCCGCGTCACCGACAAGCTCCTCGATCCCGCCGACACGGGTGGCCACCAGCGGCAGTCCAGCCAGCAGTGCCTCCTGTGCGACCAGCGCGCGCGCCTCCCAGGCGGAGGTCAGCAGCATCAGATCCGCCGCGTGCAGCAGGCCCGCGATGTCGCTTCGGCTGCCGAGCAGCCTTACCGGCAGCCGCTGCCGGCGGATGCGGTCGGTCAGCCGGGGGCGTTCGGGTCCCTCACCCACGATGGCGAACTCAATCCCGCGGCGGTGAGCCAGCTTCGCTGCCGTGTCCAGCACCATGTCGAGGTTCTTCTGTGGGGCGAGGCGGCCGACAGTGAGCACCAAGACATCGTGGTCGGCGATGCCGAGCTCCTCCCGGAGCTGGTTGCGGCCCTGGCTGACGGCCGGCAGCACCGGCGCCGCCACCGGACCGAGCCGAGCGGCGCGCGCCCCGAGACGCCGCGCCTCGGCGACCAGGTCGCTGCTCGCTCCCAGCGTCAGGTCGGCGCCCCTGGCCACCAGCAGCTGGTTCAGCCGACCCAGCACCCTCCGCCTACCCAGCACCCTCCGCCGATCCAGGGCCCCCTGCCGGCTCGGTCCGGACCCGCGGGTTCGGCCGAGGATCGCGTTGTGCCAGGTGACGACCACGGGCGGCCCGCCGATGGCGGCCGCCGCGACAGCCAACGCGCCGGCCTTGTAGCCGTGCGCATGCAGCACGTCAGCGCGACGGGCTCGGTACAGCTGGGTCAGCGGGCGGACTTCTACCCCGAGGTCGCTGAACCCGTGCACCCCTGCGGTGGCCTCGGGGCAGTAGACGGTGACGTCGTGACCCAGCGTCAGCAGCCGCGATGCCAGGCTGGCGACATGCCGGCCGATTCCGCCGGCGCTCGCGGTCATGACCTGCGCAATCCTCATTGCTGCATCATCTCCGGCTCTCGGCGCCGCAGCGACCACACCTGGCGGAGCAGGGCCCGATCACCGAGCCAGACCAGCGTCAGAAAGATGGCGGTGCAGATCGCGGCACAGCCCAGGGCGCCTGCCAACGACGCCCAGATGCCCGCGTCGAGCAGGGCGCGGGAGATCGCGCCGGTGATGCCACCGGCAGGCACCGCAGCAAGCGCCGACACCACTAGCGGTCTGCGTCGGATACCGGCCACTGGCACCGTGCGCCCGGTCAGCCGCCAGCCGACGGCCGCTCCGACGATCATGCCCGCCGACACTGCCAGGCTGAGGCCCGGAAGCACCACGGCGCGGGGCACCAGCCAAACCACAACCAGGACTGCCACGATGACGGTTCCCCAGCCGGCCGAGGTAGCGATGCCGCTGTCGCGCGCCAGATGCTGGGCCAGCAGCGTACGAGACGCCAGCCCGAGCAACGCGAAGCCCACCACGGCGGGCGCGAAGGCTGCGATCGGCGCTGCCAGGGCCTCGGCCCGGCCAGATCCGGGACCGAGGACAAAGACCCGGGCCACCGGCACTGCCGTACCCGCCAGCAGGGCCGCGGACAGGCAGGACAGGACACCGACAGCCGGAGTGATCGCGGCGAGCGCCTGGGATACCGCCTGGGGTCCCTCCTCGGCAGCGGCGCTCAGCCGCGGAAAGGCCAGCTGGAGGATGGGGGCGACCAGGACGGCGAAGGGCAGCAGGTAGATCGCATTGGCCCAGGTGATCCGGGTGAGGGCGCCGGGGTCATCGGTCTGCTGTGCGGCCCAGATGATCAGCAGCTGGCTGCCCTGCTGCAGGATCAGCCCGACCACTGCCGCGGCGGCGATGCCGGTGATCACCCCGGTGTCGCCGGCGGCGAACCGGAGCCGTGGTCGGAGTCGGAGGCCAAGCCTCGACAGCGGTACCAGCGTGGCGAGCGCCAGAACCAGCACGCCGGCCGTGGTCCCCCAGCCGAGCACCCGCAGGGCCTGGAGTGGAAGAGCTCTCAGATCCGACCGGTCACCGCCGCCGGCAAGCGTCGCGAAGGCGAGGTAGCAGCCGATCACGACCGCGCTGGAGGCCAGCGGGGCAGCCGCGGCGGCCAGGAACCTGTCATGCGCCTGCAGGACTCCGGCGCTGACCACAGCCAGGCCGTAGAGCCAGATCTGCGGGACGAAGATCACCACCAGCGCGGCCAGGGTCGAGCCGGAACCACGGCAGCTGGCTGCGGCGAACACCGACGCGTATGCGTGGGCGCCAACCAGCGCGGCCAGGGCGGGAATCGTGAGTACCAGCACGGTCCAGGTGATCAGCGCCGACGTCGTTCGCGAGGCGGACTCGCGCCTGCCAGCGTGGACGTGACGTGCGACCACCGGGATGACCACCCCCGCCAGCACTCCCCCGGCGACGATCTCGAACAAGACGTTCGGCAGCTGGTTGGCCGCGTTGTACACGTCTCCAAGACAGGTGTCCCCGACTGTCTTGGAGAACACCACGGACCGGCCGAAGCCGACGATCCGCGAGGTCAGGGTCAGTACGGCCAGGCTCAGCGCAACCGAGCCCCACCGCGACCTGGTCACGGCTCTGCCCGGCCCGGCCCCGCCGTCGACGACCGCCGTCGTCCCCACTGGTCGACCGTACGCAGCAGGGCCCGCGACTCGATGACCGCGGTGAAGCTGACTCGTTCGCTTGCCGCGGTCAGCGCCACCACCGCCGCCAGCGCCAGCGCGCGGACCGGCAGCGGAAGCGAGGCTGCGGCGATGGCCCCGATTCCCGCGCCGAGCCCGTTCGCCCCACAGTCACCCAGCATGGACTGCTCGGCCAGGTCGGCAGGCAGGGAGCCGGCAGCGGCACCGAGCACGGCGCCGGCCTCGGCACCCGCGCGGCCGGCCAGCAGTGGCGAGCCGAGCAGCAGCACGACCTTGGCGGCCCGCCCGGGCCGGAGGTCGAACAGGTTCACCAGGTTCGCCGTTCCGGCGATCAGAGCCGTGTCCACGGCGAGCTCGCTCAGGCGTGTACCGGCCGGTCGGAATGGCCGCGTCCGGTCGAGCAGCAGGGCCGTGGCTGCGGCGCTGGCACCGACACCGGCGATCTTGACCAGACCGCTGGTGATCCGGCCGGCGCGCAGCGCCCGCAGGTGTCCGCGGAACCCCTTGGCCTGGCCGCTGCCGACGAGGTCGTCGTACGCACCCACCAGTCCCGACCCGACCACCGCCACGGCGACTGCACCTGAACGCCCTGCACCGGGCTGAGTCGCCAGGCCGCACACGGTCGCTGCGATCGCGACCGGACCCTCCAACAAGGTCACCACGCCGCCTGCGTGGTTGATCCGATGCCAGCGACGCCGCCAGCCCGCCTCATGCTGCCCGGGTACGGTCAGCCGGTTGGCGAGCGTCGCGAGTGCGGCAGCCGTGGCGGCGGAGACGAGGGCGGGTGGCGGCATCAGCTCGGAGGGCGGGTGCACTCAGCGCACCGGGAGCGCGGGCATGGGGCTCTCCGCCTTGGTGAGGGCGCCGTAGTGGCCGGCTCGGCCGAGCAGCCGCTCCTTGCCGGCCAGCACGACGGTGGTCACGCCGCTCGCAACATCGGCCACGTCGACCGTACTGAGTGCCCGGACGGCAGCCGAGTCGTTCCGGGCGGCCAGCACGTCGGTGCCCTCGACGCCCTCACTGTTGGGGCCGGCCAGCACCACCCCGGCCGCCTGCGTGGTCAACGCGACCTCGGCATCGAGGCGTGCCTGGAGGACCTCGGTCGTCGGCGGCGTATCGGCGGCCTCCGCGGTAACGACGATCAGCAGCTGGGCCTGGCCACCGGCTTCGTCGTCGATGTCGGCGAGTGAGGCGGAACGCAACGACTTGCGGACCTGCTCGACGACCGGCTCCGCGTCCCCTGCCTGCTTCGCGGCTACGGCCCGGCCCAATGCCGTCCCCAAGCGGGTGGCGTCGCTCATCGTGGGCGCCAGGCCGAGCGCGTCGCCGTACGGCTCGAGCGCGCTGGTCAGCAGCTCCACCTTCGCCGGGTCGAAGGCGTTGGCGTTGACCTTGGCGGTGCTGGTCACCGTGCCACCGGCGTCGGTCACCGCTGTCGTGAGGGTGTTGACGACCGCGGCCGGCGCATCGGGCATGGCTACCAGGGCGACCCGCTGGCCGCCCAGCACACCGTTGGTGAGCGGCTGCCCGGCGCTGGTGGCCCAGGCGTCGCGGTACTTGTCCAACACGTTGCGTCGGTCGAGCTCGGCCCGAAGCTCTTGGACCTGTCTACGGTCGGCCTCGGCCTGGGTGGTGATCCCGGCGTTGACCGGTGCGCCGAAGGTGACACCGAGGACGATGCCCACCGAGAGCGCCAGAAACACCGCCATCAGCGAGACGATGTGGTACCGGAAGTTGATCACGTGAGAAGTTCCTTCATCCAGTAGGCCAGGTCGCGCAGCCGGGCGGTCACCAGCGAACCCATGGCCCCACCGAAGTCGGTGAACGCCATCGCGGTGGTAAGGGCGAGCAGGCCGGACAGCACCAGCAGCACCACGTGCCAGCTCTTGATCTGGCTGCGGTAGATCCGGGACACCCCCTTGGCGTCGACGAGCTTGGGCCCGACCCGGAGCCGGGTGAGAAACGTCGACGCCATCCCCGACCGGCCCTTGTCGAGGAACTCCACCAGCGAGGCGTGCGTGCCGACGGCCACCAGCAGGCGGGCGCCCTTGGAGTCGGCCAGCAGCATGGCCGCGTCCTCGCTGGTGCCCAGCGCGGGGAAGGTGACTGCCGTCAACCCCAGCTGCTGCACTCGCTCGACACCGGGCGCCCGGCCATCCCGGTAGGCGTGGACGACGATCTCGGCGCCGCACCGCAGCGTGTCGTCGGAGCAGGAGTCCATGTCACCGATGATCATGTCCGGCTTGTAGCCGGCCTCGATCAGGGCGTCGGCTCCACCGTCCACGCCGACCAGCAGAGGCCGATACTCCGAGATGTAGGGCCGCAGCGCGTCCAGGTCGGACCGGTAGTCGTAGCCGCGGACCACAATAAGCACGTGCCGACCCTCGATCTGGGTCCGCACCTCCGGCACACCGATGCCTTCGAGCAGCAGCTCCTTCTCCTGCCGCAGGTACTCCATCGTGTTGTCGGCGAAGGCCTCGATCTGGTCCGACAGACCTGCTCTGGCTTCCTCCAGGTGCTGCTCGAGCACTTCCAGGGTGACCAAGGTGCCCGCGACGATCACCGCCCCCGTCTCATCCAGCAACTGGCCGTCGTCGATCGTGATGCGGTCGCCTTCGTGGATCTCGCTGAAGACCTGCTCGCCGACGTCCTCGATCAGCGGGATGCCGGCGTCGAGCAGGATCCCGGGCCCCAGGTTGGGGTATCGGCCAGAAACCGACGGCACGGCATTGACCACCGCGCTCACTCCGGCCTCCACCAGGGCCTCCGCGCTGACGCGGTCCAGGTCACTGTGGTGGATGATCGCAATCTCATTCGGGCGCAGGCGCTTGGTGAGGTTCTTGGTACGCCGGTCCAGACGGGCCACACCGCCGATCTCTGTGGTGTCGGCGCGTCTGCGAAGGGCTGGAAGTCTCATTTCGGGTCCAATCCTCGCATGCGGCGCCCACCCCGACGCCCACCTCCGAACGGCCGGGCAACGGCGCCCGTGGCCGAGCAGTCAGGCGCGGGGGCCTTCCGCCTCGGCCGGTCGGCGTACCGAGTCGGCCATGGCCACCAGCTCCCTCGCATGGGCGAGTGCAGAATCCGTCGTCTCCAGCCCAGCCATCATCCGCGCGAGCTCGGCGGCTCGCCCGTCGTCGTTGACCTGGACCACTCCGGAGGTGGTGACCTGGCCGTCGCTGGACTTGACCACGACATAGTGGCGATCAGCGAATGCCGCCACCTGCGCCAGGTGGGTCACCACGATGACCTGCGTGTGCTGGGCGAGCGAGGCGAGCCGGCGACCGATCTCGACGGCCACCCGGCCGCCCACGCCCGCATCCACCTCGTCGAAGACGAACGTGCCAGCCTGGTCTCCGGCAGCGAGCACAACCTCCAGGGCCAGCCGGACTCGGGACAGCTCCCCGCCGGAGGCCACTTTGGCAAGGCTTCGGACCTCGCTGCCACGGTTGGCGCTGAAGAGCAGCTCCACCTGGTCAGCACCCCAGGGTCCAGGGTGGATCGGTGTGAGCACGAACTGGAGCCGGGCGTGCGGCATCGCCAGCGCCGCGAGCTCCTCCAGTACCGCCGGTGCCAGGCCGGCCGCAGCGTCGGCTCGTGCCCTGCTGATCCGGGCGGCGAGCTCGTCGATGTCGGAGTCGAGCTGGTGCACCCGCTCGGTGAGGGCGCGAATCGTGTCGTCGCTGGTCTCCAGCTCCGCCAGCCGGGTGACCGCCTCGGCAGCCCAGGCAATCACCTCATCCACTGTGTCGCCGTACTTCCGGGTGAGACCTGCCAGCTCGGAGCGTCGCTGGGCGATCGCCTCAAGACGGCCGGGCTGGACCTCCAGGGTCCCCAGGTAGCGAGCCAGGTCGGCGGCCAGATCCTCAGCCAGGTAGCTGGCATCGGCGACCCGAGCGGCCAACGAGACCACAGCGTCATCGTGTCCAGCGATCTGTTCCATCGCCTTGCGTGCTACCGCGAGGGAGCTGACAGCGCTCGCCTCGTGATCATCGTCGCCAGTCAGTGCGATCATCGCCTGCGTCGCTGGCCGCCGCAGGTCGTCCACGGACTGCAGCCGGGTCGCCTCGGCGCTGAGGTCGCTATCCTCACCGGGCAGCGGAGCCACCCGCTCGATCTCGTCCAGCCCGTAGCGCAGCAGGTCGATCTCGCGGGCCCGGCTCTGCGCCTCAGCTCGCAGGTGCTGCAGCTGGGCGTCGAGCTCACGCCGCTCGGCGTACCGGCTGCGGTAACGGTCGAGCGGCTCACTGACTGCGCACCCGGCATACCGGTCCAGGAGCGCGCGCTGCCGGTCGGGGTCGGCCAGCCGCAGCTGCTCGGACTGACCGTGAACGGTCACCAGTGCCTCGGCGACCCCAGCACACATCGCAGCCGGGACCTGGGTGCCGCCCAGGTACGCCCGAGACCGGCCGCCGGTGGTGACGTGCCGGGCTATCAGCAGCTCGTCGTCATCGAGCACGCCACCCGCATCCGTGACCCGCTGGAGAACTGCCGGATCGGCGACTCGGAACCGGCCCTCCACGCGCGCCCGATCGGCCCCGTTGCGCACCGCACGTGGGTCCGAGCGACCGCCGAGGAGCAGTCCCAAGCCGGTAATGATCATGGTCTTTCCGGCGCCGGTCTCTCCGGTGACAGCGGTCAGCCCGGGGTGCAGGCTGATGGTCGCCTCGTTGATCACCCCGAGGTCGGCGATCCGCAGCTCATCGATCATCGGGCCCTGGCGGGATGCTCCAGCGGCGCAGCCGTCTGCTCGAGCACGCGGCGCTCGGCCTGTCCGCGCCAACCCTCAACCCGGAGGCCGAACTTGTTGACCAGCCTGTCGGTGAACGGGGACTGGGAGAGGCGGGCCAGCCGGAGCCGGTGACTGCCCTGGCTGATCTCGATCTCCATCCCGGTTCGAAGCTCGGCTGACCTGCGGCCGTCGCACCAGACGACCCCGTAGGTCTGGGAGGCGTCCACCAGCTCGACGACGACCGTAGAGGTGGGGCCGAGCACCAGCGGCCTGGCGAACAGCGCATGCGCGCTCAGCGGCACGACCAGCAGCGCATCCACACCAGGCCAGATGACGGGGCCGCCAGCGGAGAACGCGTACGCGGTCGACCCGGTCGGAGTCGCCACGAGCATGCCGTCGCAGGCCCAGCGCGACAGCGGGCGACCGTCGACCTCGACCAGAACTTCGAGCATCCGCTCGCGCGCCGCCTTCTCGATCGACACCTCGTTGATCGCGAAGGACCTCCAGATCACCTCGTCCTGGTCGCGCAGCGTGACGTCGATGGTGAATCGCTCCTCCACCGTGTACGACCGCTCGACGACATGGCGAACGATGCTGTCGATCTCCGACGACTCCGCCTCGGCGAGGAATCCGACATGTCCGAGGTTGACTCCGAGCAGCGGTATGTCCGAACTGATCACCCACTCGGCACTGCGCAAGATGGTGCCGTCTCCGCCGAGGACGACCACCAGCTCGCAGTCGACCGAGGCCAGCCCGGCGCTGACGGCAGCCAGCACATCGACTGCCCCGTGGAGGCTGTCGTGCATGTCCGCGATGTCCTCGGCGGGGATGATTGAGACGATCCCAGCAGCGTCCAGACCGGCAACCAGCCGGGCCGCCGCCGCGGTGGCCTCGGGCCGACCGGTGTGCGTCAGCACGGCGACGCGGCGCGGTCCCCGGGAGTGGTCTGGGCTGGGCTGGCTCACCCGGCACAGCATAAGCGTCGCCGCCGACAGGCCTTGCGGCGCGGCTCAGACGCCGCCGGCCTTAACTCACCGCGTCGCCGGATCGCCGGACCTGATCCAGATCCAGCGCTGCCGGTGGAGATTCGGTTCGAAATCGGACGAAGTACTCGAGATTTCCTGCCGGCCCGGGTAGCCGGCTGGGAGCGATCTGCCAGACCAGCCAGCCTTGGACGGCGGCGGCTTCTGCGACCCGGGCGATGGCGTCGCGGTGAAGGTCGGTGGACCGAACCACCCCGTTCTTCCCCAGGATCGCGCGTCCCACCTCGAACTGTGGCTTCACCATCAGCAGCAGATCGCCGGTGCGGCTGAGCACTGTCGTCAGCGGGGGGACCAGGAGCGTCAGCGAGATGAAGGAGACGTCGGCCACGACGAGATCGACCGGCTCTCCGTCGACATGGCGAAGTGTCAGGTCGCGCAGGTTCGTGCGTTCACAGCTCACCACGGACGGGTTCTGACGCAGCTGAGCCGCCAGCTGACCATGGCCGACGTCGACGGCATAGACGACCTGGCAGCCGCGCTCGAGGAGGACCTGGGTGAAGCCACCCGTCGAGGCGCCCGCATCCAGCGCCCGCCCACCGACACTCAGGTTCAGGTCGTCCAACGCGCCGAGAAGCTTGTGCGCCGCCCGGGAGACGTAGTGGTCGTGTTCGACCTGCAGCCGGTCGTCGACGCTCACGAGAGCCGACGCCTTGGCCACCGCGGTCCCGTTCAGGTGCACCCGGCCGGCACCGATCAGCTCCTGCGCCTGGCCTCGGGAACGCACCAGTCCGCGCGCAACCAGAGCACGGTCGATCCGCAACGACTGCGCCCTGGTCAGACGCCGCGGTCGGGATGCAGCGACGCGTCCAGCACCTCGTGCACCCGGACAAGTCGATCATGGTGCTCCGAAGGCGCAAGCTGGTCCAGTTCGGCCAGCGACTCGATCGCGGCGTCGATCTCGGGGTGTCCGGTGACCGGCACCGGCTCCGATCCCGGCGACAGCGCCGGGGACTCACTCATGATGTGCCGTCGCCCGACTGATGGTCGCTGGAGTCGGCGCCGCCGGTCGAGGTGCCCGACCCGGTCCTCTTAGCGGGCCCCCGCTTCGCGGCTGCCTTCTTGGCAGCGCTCTTCGCCGCCGGACTCGACGCGGCGGAGGGACTGGTCGTCGGAGCATCGGGCTTCGGAGGGCTGGTCTTCGCGGTGGCTGTCCTGGCCGACGCGCGCTTCGGCGCCGCCTTCCTGGGCGCCTTGGCGGCAGATGGTGCTGCGCCCTCTGCAGGTGCCCCCGCCCCCTCGTACGCCACCGCCAGCCGCAGCTCGGCGATCTCGCCACGAAGGCCGGCGACCGCATCGCGTAGATCGTCGACGTCCTCGGTCCGCACGAATCCCAACCGAGACGTAGCCTTTTCGATCTCGGTGGTCACCAGTTTCTCCAGCAGCTCGCGGTTTGCCTTGCCTGCTTGGAGAATCTCGTCGGCGAGCTTGCTGACCCGCTCCTGGGCATCGGCTGCGACCTCATCGAGCCCGGCCGAGGACAACAGGGACCGTGCGGTAGCCAGTGCACGCTTGCGGGTCATCTTCGACAGTCCGCTCATCATCGTTACGTAGTTCTGTACGGCTTCAGCCACCACTGGAGCAACCTCTCGGCTCGTAGGCTCTCATCTGCGATATGGCTACGCTAGCGCAGACAGCACCCGCAGGACCGGGGCCGGACTGAGGACATGTCCCTGGTCACGCGCCTGCCAGACGAGCTGGGTCGCAGCCCAGAGCGCATCCACTGCCTGCTCCTGATCTGTCGGCGCTGTCTCCAGCCGGATCTCGCTGGAGGTGGCGACGGCGGACATGGACCCGCAGATGGCCCGGTTGACGATCCGCGTCACCTGCCGCGGCGGGAGAAGCAGCGCGCTGAGGTCAGTTCCGATGTGGGTAGGCCGGCACCCACGCCCGGCAGCCAGCAGTTCCGCGGCCCCGTGCGCACCGCTCAGCACGAACAACGAGTCCATCCCCACGGCGACCGCGCCGGCGATGTCGGTGTCGACCCGATCGCCGACGAAGATCGGATGCGAGGCCTTCAGCCGGTTGACCGTCTCGTCCATCAGCGGACGGTACGGCTTCCCAGCCACCTCAGGGTCGACGTGCACCGCTGTCCGTACCGCTGCGACGGCGGCGCCATTGCCGGGCACGATGCCGCGGTCGGTGGGTCGCGTCGAGTCGGTGTTGGTGGCCACCCAGTACGCGCCGCGCTGAATTGCGATGGCGGCTTCGTTCAGCTGCTCCCAGGTGAGGTCTGAGGCATAGCCCTGGATGACGGCGACCGGGCCCTCCTCGGTTGTCCGGACGCCGACAAGGTCGGCTTCCCGCAGCGCATCCACGATGCCGTCGCCACCTACCACCAGGACCTTGGCGCGGGCACCGAACCGGTCCCGCAACAGCCGTGCGGCCGCCTGCGCGGAGGTCACCACGTCCGACTCGTCGCAGCGGATCCCAAGTTCCGCCAGATGCTCCGCGACGGCTTGCGGCGGACGCGCTGCGTTGTTGGTGACGAACCCGATCCGCACGCCTCGACTGCGCAGTCCCTCCAGCGCCTCTGGCGCGCAGGGGACCGCTACCGGGCCGAGATAGACCACCCCGTCGAGGTCGAAGAGCGCAGCGTCGTATTCGTCGACCAATACCTCTGCTGAGCTCATTGGCTAGCGCTCCTCGTCGATCCAGGGTTCGGAACGGCCGTGCCGCTCCGCGTGGCTGCCGCCCTCGTCGCCACCAGGATCATCCTCTGTCTTCAGCCCTTCGTCCACGTCTGACTTCTCCTCGGAGTCGTCGAAGTCGATCACCAGCCCGTCGATCTGATCCACCCGCGCCGCGGCATCGGTCTCGCCCTCATGATCAAGCCTGGCCGCCGCCAGGAACCAGGATCGCGCGTCAGCCTCCCGACCGAGTGCGGCCAGAACGTCGGCGTAGGCGTACCGCAGGCGTGCCATCGGGATCCGGGCTGCCTCCCCGCCGGCGGTCAAGGACTCGATCGCGCTCAGAAGGATCCGCAGCGCCTCGGCCTCCTGACCCAGATCGCGGCGCGCACCGGCCTGGACGATCACCATCTCGATCTGCTGGCTGGGGTCGAGGCTGTATCGCGTCGCCTCCTTGGCCAGCTTGAGCGCCGCCTGCGGGCGTCCGAGCGCGCGCTCGCAGTCCGCCATCACGGGCAGGTAGTCATGCGTTCCGGTCATCCGCCGCAGGGCGCGGAACTCACCGAGGGCGACGTCGTAATGACCGGCCGCATAGGCAGTCTCCGCGGCGGCCTCTCGAACGATCGGCAGTCGCGCGGCTCGACGTCGTGCCGCCTCGGCGTGCGCGTACGCCAGTTCCGGATCATCCTCGATGAGCTGCCCGGCCATCACCAGGTGCGCAGCGACGATCTCGGCGAGGTCCTTGGGCAGGCCGCGGAGCTCCGCCCGGACCGAGCGGTGCAGCTCCTTGGTATCCACGCCCTCGGGAATGGCCGGTTCGTTGGCCTTTCTGGCCAGCCCGGGCCGCGGGGCCTGCCGTGGTGCTTCCGGCCGGGAATCGTCGTAACGCCCGCCAGGGCGACTCGGCCGATCCGCTGGCGGACCGTAGCTGCGCGGACCCTGGGATGCTCGCGGTCCGCCACGACCATCGGCCGAACGACCGCCGACCGAACCACCACTGTCGCCCACATAGGACCCGCCACGCGCGCCGGCCCGGCCGGTGCCGGACCGATCCCCGCCGACCCGGCCGCTGCTGGCGCTGTCGGCACCGAATGACCGTCCGCGTGTGTCACGATCGCCGCGGTCGTCTCGGCCTCCACGATCGCCGCGATCCGATCTGGACGGACGGTCCCCCCCGGATGAGCGGCCGCCCCGGTCACCGCGATCGGACCAGGTCCCCCGGTCTGGGCGGCCTCTGCCCTCGTCGGCCCGGCGGTCACGATCTCCGCGATCTCGGCTGGACCCGCCCGCTGAACGAGGCCGGTCGCGGTCACTCGGGCGCCGGGGGCGGTCATCACCACCGCCGCGGCCGCTCTCGCCACGATCTCGGCCCCTGTTCTCTACCACCGCCTTATCCTGTCGGCATTCGGAGGGAAAGCAAAACTCATCCGAGCGCGGCTCGCCCAGCCCCCACGACGACGACCTCTGGCCCTGCCGAGGCCAGCTCATCCAGCAGCGGTTGCGGTGCGCCTGCGTCGGTGACGATCAGGTCCACCTCGTTCACCGCCGCGAACGAGCAGAACGAGTTTCGTCCCACCCGACCCGAGATGATCGGAAGCACCCGGCGACGAGCAGCCAGCAGCATGGCGCGCTTGACGGCCGCCTCTTCCGGGTTGGTCGTGGTCAATCCGTGGCCGGGCGTCAGACCGTTGGCGCCGACAATTGCCAGATCCGCAGTGAGGGTGTTGAGCCGCCGACTGGTCCAGTCATCGACCGACGCGGTGGTGATGCCACGGATGGTTCCGGGGAGAGTCACCACCCGCAGGTTCTCGTAGCCGGACAGATGGCTGGCGGCTGGCAGGTTGTTGGTGACGATAGTGAGGTTGCGGTCGCGGGGGATCTGCTGCGCGACGACGTACGTCAGTGAGCCGGAGTCGAGCACCACAACACCGTCATCGGGCAGCTCGTCTACCAGTCGGTGAGATATCGCGTCCTTGTCCTGGTACTGCTCAGCCTGTCGCGCGGACAAGGCCTGCTCGAACGGAGCCGTATCCAGCAGTTCGGCACCGCCGCGGACACGCCGCAGCACTCCACGCCGCTCGAGCACATCCAGATCTCTGCGCGCCGTCTCGGCAGTGACTGCGAGTCGGCGGCTGATCTCGGCGACGCTCACCCGGCGGTGATCTGAGGCCATCAACAGCTCGGTAATGGCACGCTGCCGTTCGGGCGCGTACATCGTCGTCGCGTTCGGGTTTGCCACGTCGTCCACCTTCCCACCGCGCAGAGAGAGTCACTTTCACCCGTAAACAACATACTCGGGCACGTTTGCCAAAGATACCAACACAGAACGCTGGACTTCGGGCACTATTCTGGGTTAAGGTCCTCCGAAGAGCAACAGTTCGGACACGTTGCACAGACAATCGGCCATGTCGCAGGGAAGAGACCTCCATGACAAGAACCAAGCAACGCCGCCTGGGCGCAGTGGGCCTGATCACCGGGTTCGCGCTCGCCGTCTCGGGGTGCGCCGGCTTCGGCAACCTCGGCAACGACCCGGGCGTGACCACGCTGACCTTGGCCAGCGTGAACAACCCGCAGATGCAGGACATGTCCCAGCTCCTGGGCGAGTTCAACAAGCAGCACCCAGACATCAAGATCAACTTGATCATGATGGAGGAGAACGACCTGCGCAACGCCGCCACCAAGGATGTCGCCACCCAGGGCGGGCAGTACGACATCATGACCGTCGGCGCCTACGAGGTCCCGATCTGGGGCGAGAACCAATGGCTGACCGACCTCACGGACCTGGCCGCCAAGGACCCCAGCTACGACGTCGACGACTTCTTCCAGCCGGTGCGCGACGGAGTGTCCTTCAACAACCGGCTGTACGCGGTCCCCTTCTACGGTGAGTCGTCGTTCCTGATGTATCGAAAGGACCTCTTCGAGCAGGCTGGTCTGACGATGCCCGAGCGTCCTACCTGGCAACAGGTCGCGGAGTTCGCGGCGAAGCTGAAGGACCCGTCCAAGGACCGGGCTGGGATCTGCCTGCGGGCCAAGCCCGGCTGGGGCGAGATGTTCGCGCCGCTCACCACCGTGGTGAACACCTTCGGCGGCCAGTGGTACGACACCAACTGGAACGCCCAGGTCGACCAACCCGGCTTCCGGAAAGCCGTTGAGTTCTACCTCGACACTTTGGCGAAGTCCGGCGAGAGCGACCCCGCGTCCTTCGGCTTCACCGAGTGCCTCAACCTCTTCAGCCAGGACCGGGCGGCGATGTGGTACGACGCCACCTCGGCGGCAGGTTCGGTCGAGTCGGACCAGTCGAAGGTCGCCGGCAAGGTCGGCTACGTCCGGGCACCGGTGGCCGAGACCAAGGACTCCGGATGGTTGTGGTCCTGGAACCTCGGGATCAATGCCGAGTCCGAGCACAAGGAAGCCGCCTGGGAGTTCCTGAAGTGGGCGACATCGAAGGAGTACGTGAAGCTGGTCGGCACCGAGCTCGGCTGGGAGAAGGCACCCCCGGGCACCCGCAAGTCGACCTATCAGCTGCCGGAATACAAGGAAGCCGGCGGCGACTTCGCCCCACTGACGGCGCAGATCATGTCCGAGGTCGACCCCAAGCAGCCGGGCGTCAAGCCGCAGCCCTGGGTCGGGATCCAGTACGTCACCATCCCGGAGTTCCAAGATGTCGGAAACCAGACATCTCAGGCGGTCGTCGATGCGATAGCCGGCCGAAGCACCATCGAAGAGGCCCTGGACGAGGGTCAGAAGATCGCCCAGCGTGCTGGCGAGAACCAGAAGGAGGGCTGACATGACCACCGCAACCGAGGAACGCAAGGCAGACTTCGCGGCGAGCAAAGAGAGCCGGAAGAAACCAGATCCCCATCAGCTCAAGGGCCAGGAGCTTGCCGAGCGGAAGTTCGCGCGCAAGCTGATCGCGCCGGCGCTGGCGGTGGCGATCTTGATCACCCAGGTCCCCTTCGTGGTCACCATCTACTACTCGTTCCAGAACTGGAACCTTGCCCGGCCGGAGGAACGGTCGTTCGCCGGGTTCGACAACTATGTCTCGGTGGTAGCCAACGGCGCCTTCCTGCCGTCGGCGTGGGCGACCGTCCGGATCGTCGGCGGCTCCGTGTTGCTGTCGCTGATCTTGGGACTTCTGCTGGCCGTCCTGCTGGACCGCAAGTTCCGTGGGCAGGCACTCGCTCGGACGCTGTTGATCACGCCCTTCCTGGTGATGCCCGCTGCTGCCGCACTGATCTGGAAGTACTCGCTGCTCGAGGTGAACACGGGCATGGTCAACTACGCGCTGTCCTTCTTCGGCATCTCACCGATCGCCTGGAACACCGACTTCCCGGCCATGACGATCGTGTTCACGCTCACCTGGCAGTACACGCCGTTCATGATGTTGATCCTGCTCGCCGGCCTGCAGTCCCAAGCAGGTGAGGTGCTCGAGGCGGCCGACGTCGATGGTGCGAGCGCCATCCAGACGTTCCGCTACATGACGCTGCCCCACCTGCGAACCTACGCCGAGCTCGCCACCCTGCTCGGCACCGTGATGATGATCCAGGTCTTCGACCCGGTCAACATCATGACGAAGGGTGCCGGCGACACCAAGACGCTGCCCTACCTGTTGTACGAGCGGGCATTCATCGGCCAGCAGATCGGTGAGGCCGCCGCGTACGGCGTCGTCACCGTCATCATCACCATCGTGGTCGCGACAGCGGCTCTACGCACCCTGTTCAAGGTCTTCACCGAGGAGGCACGCTGATGTCCGTCGCTACCGCCCCCACAGCCAGCAGCACCACCGCGACACCCGCTGCTGGCCGTGGCCGTCCCACCCTGACCAGACGCAAGCTGACCGGGCATGTCGTCACGGTGATCACCTGGGTCCTCGTACTGCTGTTCTTCTTCCCGGTGCTGTGGATGATCTTGACCAGCTTCAAGAACGAGGGTGCGGCCGCGTCGTTCCCGCCGCAGCTCTTCGTCGATCCCACCTTGGACCGCTACGCCGAGGTCTTCCGCCGGGGCATGGGGCTCTACCTTGCGAACTCCGCGGCGGTCTCGATCTTGTCCACGATCGTCGTCATGGGCCTGGCCATCCCAGCCGCGTACGCGCTGTCGGTCCGTCCGATCGGCAAGTGGCAGGATGCGCTGTTCTTCTTCATCTCGACCAAGTTCATGCCGGTCGCAGCCTCGATCATCCCGGTGTTCTTGCTGCTGCGGTCGCTGAACCTGCTGGACAACCTGTGGTCTCTCGGCGTGCTCTACCTCGGCATCAACCTGCCGCTGGCTGTGTGGATGATGCGGTCCTTCTTCGCAGAGGTGCCCCGGGCCGTGGTGGAGGCCGCCCAGATCGACGGGGCCAGCTTCACCCGAGAGCTGTGGCGGGTGGCGCTGCCGATCGTTGCGCCAGGCGCGGCGGCGGCGGGGCTGATCTGCTTCATCTTCGCCTGGAACGAGTACTTCCTCGCCAACCTGCTGACGGCCGTGGTGGCACGCACCACGCCACCGTTCCTGGGCAGTTTCGTCGACGGTCGCGGACAGTTCCTCGCGGTGCTGTCGGCAGCGTCGACCATCGCTGTGCTGCCCGTGATCGCCGCAGGCTGGCTGGCGCAGAAGCGGCTCGTGCGCGGCCTCGCCATGGGCGCGGTGAAGTAGTGCGAGCGATCGTCTTCGCCAAGCCGGGGGTCTTCTCCCTTGAGGAGGTCCCCGACCCGGTCCCCGGGCCGCGCGAGGTGCTCGTGCGGGTGGAGGCTGTCGGCTTGTGCGGCACCGACCTGCACGTCCTGGACGGTGAGTTCGAGCCCACGGTTTTCCCGATCATTCCGGGCCATGAGACCTCGGGCGTGGTCGTCGAGGTCGGCGAGCAGGTCACCGAGCTGGCAGCCGGTGACCGGGTCTCGGTGGACCCCACACTGACCTGCGGCGAATGCAGCTTCTGCACGAACGGCCGGGCCAACCTGTGCGAGAACTGGAACGGGTCGGGGGTCGCCCGGACCAACGGCTCCACCGCCGAGCTCACCGTCGCCCCGGTCAAGAACGTGCACAGGTTGTCCGACCCGGTGGACCTGCAGCTGGCGGCCCTGATCGAGCCGCTGTCGTGTGCGATTCGGGGGTACGACCTGCTGCCACGACGAATCGGCGAGCACTACCTGATCTACGGTGCCGGCACGATGGGACTGATGATGGCGCAGCTGGCGCCGCGCGCCGGCGCTGCCTCGGTAACGGTGGTCGACCGCAATCCGGCCCGGCTGGCAGTAGCCGCCGAAGTGGGCGTCACCGCCACCGTGACGTCGGCCGACGAGGCCGATCGGGAGGGCGGCTGGGATGTCGTGATCGACTGCACAGGAGTGGTCGCGGCGATCGAGGACGGGCTGACGCGAGTTCGACGCGGCGGTACGTTCCAGCAGTTCGGGGTGGCCGCCACCGATGCCAAGGCGAGCTTCTCACCGTTCCGGGTCTACAACGACGAGATCACCGTCGTCGGGTCGATGGCGGTGCTCAACTCCTATGCTCGCGCAGTGGAGATGTTCCAGGCGGGCGCCCTGAACGCCGCACCCATGGTCAGCCACGCGTTCCCGCTGGAGGAGTACGGCGCCGCCCTGGAGATGTTCCGGTCCGGCGCCGGCCGCAAGCTCCAGATCCGTCCGCAGCTGCAGCATTCCGTCGAGTTGGTGTAGCCCTGAGCCGGTTGCAGGCGGCCTGCGGGACGTGCAGGCCGCAGACGAAGGGCCTGAACCCATGCAGCCGGTGAGCCGCTGGGCCGAGATCACCCGTTGGCTCGAGACCGAGGGCCGGCTGGACGTCGTGGACGTCGCGGCGCGGTTGGGTGTCGCGCAGGAGACAATACGCCGAGATCTCCGGTCGCTGGAAGAACAGGGCCAGCTGCACCGGGTTCACGGCGGGGCGGTTCCGCTGGCGATCCATGCCCTGCCCCAGGGCTCAGTGGCACCGGCGGAGCCGGCCGGATCGGACGACCTCGAGCTGCTGGAGGCACTCTGGGCCTGGCTACCGCGGGACGGCACCGTGCTGCTGGGCGCAGGCAGGCTCACAACGGACCTGGCGCGGGTGATCGTTGGCGATTTGCCGCCGTCGAAGGGTCTTACCATCGTGACCAACTCGCTGGACGCAGCGATCGTGCTGTCTCGGGCAGCGACCGTGTCGGTGTACAACATCGGCGGCACGGTCAACGCGGCCACCAGGGCTCAGGAGGGCGACTGGGCGTTGCAGGACCTCAACCGGCTGCACACCGATGTCAGCATCGTCTGTCCTGCAGGCATCAGCGTGGCCGGCGGGCTCAGCCAGCCAACCCCAGCGGCTGCCGCGGTGTCGGAGTCGGAGGTGCGTTGCGGTCGGAAGGTCATTGCCTTGGTGGACTCTTCGGCACTGGGGTCGTCTGCTTTCGTGCAGTTCGCCGCGCTCGACCAGATTGACCAGATCGCTGTCACCGGGTTTCCGGACACGTCGCTGGTGCAGCCCTTCGTCGACCGCGGAGTCCGCGTCTTCCAGACGCCAGCAATGTCATAGCCTGAGCAGAGCACCCACGTGCACCAACATCTGAGGAGCAGTTCGTGGCACTCGTAGCCGGGGTGGACTCGTCCACGCAGTCGGTCAAGATCGTCATCTGCGACGCCACCACCGGGGAGGTCGTGCGCTCCGCGCGGGCGGCTCATCCTGACGGTACGGAGGTCTCCGCCGCCGCCTGGTGGACCGCATATCAGGAGGCGGCGAGCACGCCGGGGCTTCTCGACGAAGTGGAGGCGCTCGCCGTGGGCGGGCAGCAGCACGGCATGGTCACCTTGGATGGCGATGGCGAGCTGGTCCGGGACGCACTGCTGTGGAACGACAACCGCTCGGCGCCGGACGCTGTTGACCTGATCGGTGAGTTCGGCGGAGCCCAGGCCTGGGCGGACGCGGTCGGCAGCGTACCGGTGGCATCGATGACGGTGTCCAAGATCCGGTGGCTGGCGCGCAGCGAACCCGAACTGGCACGTCGTACCCGGTCGGTTGTGCTGCCGCACGACTGGCTGACCTGGCAGCTGGGTGGCCGCAGCTTCGCCCCCGCCACCGATCGAGGGGATGCCTCCGGCACCTGCTACTTCGATGCCACCGCTGACGCGTACCGGCATGACCTGGTGAAGCTGGCATTCGGGGCCGATCTCGAGCTGCCCCGGGTGGCGCAGCCGCATGAGGTCATCGGTTACACGCCGGAGGGAATCGCCCTCGCACCCGGGACCGGGGACAACATGGCCGCCGGGCTCGGGCTCGGCCTCCGCCGCGGCGAGGCCGTGGTGTCTCTCGGCACCAGCGGGACGGCGTATACCCGGAGCGCGCGGCAGACGCACGAGCCGACCGGCACGGTGGCCGGGTTCGCTGACGCCACCGGCGAGTTTCTGCCGCTGGTGTGCACGCTGAACGGCGCCCGGAACCTCGTCACCACCGCCCAGCTCCTCGGCGTCACCGTGCATGAGCTGAGCGATCTGGCACTGACCGCTCCCCCAGGCAGTGAAGGCGTCAGCTTCGTGCCTTACCTCGAGGGGGAGCGCACACCTCCACTGCCCGACGCTCGGGGTGAGCTGGTGGGCCTGACGCTGCGCAACATGAAACCAGCGAACATCGCGCGAGCCGCCATCGAGGGCGTGCTCTGGAGCCTGGCCTTCGGAGTCCAGGTACTCCGGGAGCAGACCGGGCCTATCAGCAAGATCACTCTGACCGGCGGCGCCTCTCAGTCGGCGGCGGTGCGGGAGATAGCCCGCGCCGTCTTCGGGGTACCGATCGCCATCACCGAGAGCTTCGAAAGTGTTGCGATCGGGGCTGCGCAACAGGCGGCCTGGTGCATGACCGGCCACCTGCCACACTGGCGGGTGCCGGTGATCAGCGAGCACGAGCCCACGTCGGCCGAGGAGGCAGCGGCAGCGGACCTCAGCGACCGCTATGTCGGCCTGCTGCACTCCCATTTTCTCGATGGCGCCCGACGAGCCGGCGGACCGGGTCGGGCGACCTAGGCTGCTCAGCCCGACGTGACCGTCAGTACATGGGTGGTCAGGTCGTATGAGAATGCCGTGAGTGCTCCGTCGGTCGGCACCGTGAACGAGATGTCGCCTCCACCGGGCGCCCCGCCGGCCCCGTAGTTCTCGTCCCAACTCAGGCCGTGGGCGACCTTCGCCGAGTACTGTCCGGCGGGCAGACGGGAGGTACCCCAGGTGTACGTGCCATCACCGTCCGCGTCCTGCAGCCAGGGACGCATGCAACCAGGTGACCAGTCGGCGGCGCAGCCGAGCTCGGACTGGTGGCTGCCGGGCACAGTGACAACCGGGTCCTGCACGTCGCTGGTGATCCAGTGGGTCCGATGGTCGTAAAAGAAGGTCACCGGTCCGCCGGCCGTCCGGAACGTGATGTTGTCGCCGTTGGGCTGTCCACCCGCACCGTAGTTCTCGTCCCAACCCCGATCGATCGCCGCCTTGTACGAGTACGTGCCGGCCGGCAGGGTGACGGTCCGCTTCCAGATCTGGTCAGCCGGATCCAGGCTCATCTGGGCCTGCGGGCAGGCAGGCGCCCAGTCAGTCGCGCACCCGATCTCGGTGTTCAGGTCCCCGGCGACAGCCACGGTCTCCGGTTGGGTCACGGGGGCGTCATTGTCCTCCCCGGCCACGCCGACGGTGACTGTCCTGATCGCGCTGACGACCGGCTGGTGGTTCGGCTGGCTGAGACTGGCGCGGTAGCGCACTTCGGTTCCGGCCGCCAGGTTCAACGCGCGAAGGTCATCGACAACCGTGTACACGGGTGAGGAGCTGTCGGTGCCGATCCAGCTCCAGTCACCGCCGGCGATGCTGCGTTCGACCGACACCACATGGGTTGACCGCTCGGGGTCGGCGACCGCGCTGACGGTGACCCGCCCGCGTACCTGCGATCCCTCGGCAGGGGCTTGGATGGTGAGCAGCGGAGCCGGCACCGTCGCGGTCCGCACCTGAGCGGCGCGGGTGTGGCCGTGGTTGTCGAGCACGACGGCGCGGTACTGCAGCGACGTACCCGGCGACAGTGAGCTGACGTCGTGGAACACCCGGTACGGGGCGTTGTCGTCGGTGCCGACAGCAGTCCAGGGACCGTCGGCCACCTTGGCCTGGAACGTCACCTCGTAGAACGAGGAGCCGTCGACCTGGGCTGCCAGCTCGATGCGACCGCGGGTCTGCTCGGTCGGTGCCGGTTCGTCCAGCGTGACGCGAGGCGCCTGCTTGGAGGACTCCACCTTGCGGACCGACTCGTACACCACCGCCGACAGCGCCGGGACGGTGATCTTCACTGTGGCGTCGGGCGCGGACCGGACCACGCGAGGCCCGTCGCCGTACCGGTTCCAGAAGCTGGTCCGTGGGCTGTACGTGGGGATGGCAGCCGTTTGTGGCTGCTCGCTGTTGTTCAGCGCGACCACGTACTCGATCTGGTCCTTGCGGTCGATCCGGGAGAAGGCATAGATGCCGGGCCCGTCGCTGGCGTAGCGGTGCTGTTGAGCCCCGTTGCGCAGTGCCGAGTGGTCGGCCGTGAGCTCGGCCAGCTCGCGCAGGCTTCGATAGAGCGGATGGGTACGGGTGAAGTTGGCCTCGGCATGGGTCGACTCGGTACCCAGCAGGTCGTCATCGAGGTACTCCGGCACCCGGCTGGGGAACATCGACTGACGCGAACCCTCGAAACCTAGCGTGCCAGTGAAGCCCTGCTCGTCGCCGTAGTAGACCACCGGGTTGCCGCGGGACAGGTACATCAGCTGATGAGCCAGCCGGGACCGGGAAACCAGCTCGGCGTCGGCGGCTCCGGCGTTGTCGGTCAGCAGGATCGCCCCGATGCGTCCAATGTCATGGTTCCCGAGGAAGGTGGGCAGCTGGTAGACGTTGGAGTCCGCATCGGTGTACCAGTCATCGTTGAGGAAGAGTGACTGCAGCTCTTCGGCGGACCGACCCTTCGAGGCGAAGCTGCGGGCCGCGTCCTGAAACGGGAAGTCCAGCACGGCCTGCATGCGGTTGCGGGTGGTGAACTGGGAGGTGAACGGCCGCGAGGTGTCGAAGACCTCCCCGAACATGAAGAACTCGTCTTTGCCGTGCTTGCGGGCGAACTCTAGGATCTGCGGGCCGAACTGCTGCCAGAACTCGTCGTTGACGTGCTTCATCGTGTCGATGCGGTAGCCGTCGATCCCGAAATCCGCGATCCACGTCTGATAGACGTCAACAAAGCCCTGCACCACTCGCGGGTGCTCGGTGAACAAGTCGTCCAGCCCGAAGAAGTCGCCGTACAAGGCGTCCTCGCCGTTGAAGGTGGTGTCTCCGCGGTTGTGGTACAGCGTGAGGTCGTTGAGCCAGGCGGGTACCTTCAGGTCCGCCTCACCCGGTTCCAGAACCGGGGTGTAGGGGAAGGACGTCTGCGGACTCAAGGGTGGAAAGTTGGGTGTGCCGGCGTAGTCGCGGTCGTCGAAGGGCTGCCCGGTGGCGGTGCGGTACGGCTCCGCGTCCTTGGCTACGTAGGGCTGGCGCCCACCTTCTGTGTAGCCGATGACATCGGCTGTGTGGTTGGTGATGATGTCGAAGTAAACCTTCATCCCGCGCTCGTGAGCGGCGTCGACGAGCGCCCGCAGCTCCTCGTTGGTCCCCAGGTGCGGGTCGATCTGGGTGAAGTCGGTAACCCAGTACCCGTGGTAGCCGGCGCCAGGTCCGTCCTCACGCTGCACCGGCTTGTTCTTGAAGCTTGGCGTCAGCCAGATCGCGGTAGTCCCGAGGTCTTGGATGTAGTCGATCTGGTTGAGCACTCCGGCAAGATCGCCGCCGTTGTAGAAGTTGGACTTCGTCGGGTCGAAGCCGGACACCAGCGGGTCAGTACCGAGCCCACCGGTGTCGTTATCGGTGCGACCGTTGCGGAAGCGGTCAGCCATGACGAAGTAGAAGTTCTCATCCGTGACCGGGGCTCGCAGTGAGTGCTGCGCCCCCGTCCTCGACTGGTCCGATCCGGCCTTTCCCCGACCACGGTCGGCCGCTGCCGGTGAGATGAGTAGGCTCGCCAGCAGCGCAACCGTGGCAAGGAAAGCAGTTGCGCGACGGGACACCATCAGGGGTACCTCCGAGTTGTTGGTCCGGACGAGTCGACGTTTGCGGTCCCCCAACGCGCGCGCCCCGCGCCAGATAGAGGTTACGCGGGCAACCCGAAGTTAGCAGAGATGCCACTTCGGTGAAAAGACCGGGCCTAAAGACCTCACCTCAAAAGGCCCGGCCAAGCTCCGGAGCGTGTTCGGGTGTGGGAATGCTTCAAGGCTAGCCTCCCCCCGCGAAGGGGGGGTGGCTAGCCTTGGAGTGGTTGTCCGGCGACGTCCTAGTCTCCCACACGGTTCCCCGTGCAGTACCATCGGCGCTGTGAGGCTTAACTTCCGGGTTCGGAATGGGACCGGGTGTTTCCCTCACGCTATGATCAC